>NZ_CP009291.1:0-625000 GCF_000767465.1 Novosphingobium pentaromativorans US6-1 | reverse complement strand
ACATGGGCCGGAAGCTTGCCGAGAACCGAAAGGTCATCGCCGAGGAACTCGCCGCCGAACGTGGTTTCCCACTCCGGACCGACGAGGAACACCTTCGCGCCGCCCTTCACGGCCTTGCGCAGTCGCACGTTCACCAACGGCGCTTCGGCGCGCACGTTGCTGCCCACGACCAGGATTGCGTCGGCAGTCTCGATGCCACCGAGCGTGGAGTTGAAGTTCACCGCGGCCAGGCTCGAGGTGTCGTAGTCCATGCCGGTCTGGCGACCTTCGAGCAGGTTCGAGCCAAGCGCGCCGACCAGCTTGCTGGCCGCGAACATCGTCTCGCAGTCGAGCATGTCGCCGGCAACCGCGGCAATCGAATTGCCCGGATTGAGCGAGGCGATCGCGGCAAAGGCCTCACCCCAGCTAGCCGGAACCAGCTTGCCGTCACGGCGCAGGAACGGCTTGTCGAGGCGGCGCTTGGTCAGGCCGTCGACCTGGTAGCGCGCCTTGTCCGAGATCCATTCCTCGTTGACATCGTCGTTGATGCGCGGGAGCACGCGAAGCACTTCGCGGCCGCGGCTGTCGATGCGGATGTTCGCGCCGATCGCATCGGAAACGTCGATCCCGAGGGTCTTCTTCAGCTCCCAGGGACGCGCTTCGTAGGCATAGGGGCGCGAAGTCAGCGCGCCGACCGGGCAAAGGTCGATCACGTTGGCCGACATCTCGTGCTTGGCAGCATGTTCGAGATAGGTCGTGATCTGCATGTTCTCGCCGCGATAGAGCGCGCCGATCTCGTCCACGCCGGCGATCTCTTCCGAGAAACGCACGCAGCGGGTGCAGTGGATGCAGCGCGTCATCGTCGTCTTGATGAGCGGGCCCATGTATTTCTCGGTGACCGCGCGCTTGTTCTCGTCATAGCGCGAGGCGCCGCGGCCATAGGCCACCGACTGGTCCTGCAGGTCGCATTCGCCGCCCTGGTCGCAGATCGGGCAGTCGAGCGGGTGGTTGATGAGGAGGAACTCCATCACCCCTTCCCGCGCCTTCTTGACCATTTCGGAGTCGGTGCGGATCTCCTGTCCTTCGGTGGCCGGAAGCGCGCACGAAGCCTGCGGCTTGGGCGGTCCGGGCTTCACCTCGACGAGGCACATGCGGCAGTTGCCCGCAATCGACAGGCGCTCATGATAGCAGAAGCGCGGGATTTCCTTGCCGGCGAGTTCGCAGGCCTGCAGCACGGTAGCGCCTGCAGGGACCTCGAGTTCTACGCCGTCTACGGTAACTTTAGGCATCAGGGTTTCCCCTCATATGTTACAGGCATGGGCGCTTCAAAGCGTTGCCACAGTCCGTCTGCGACAAAGCCGCGAACGTCCTCTATTCTAAGTGAAATTGTTTCCCCTTGGGGCAAGCAGGCGCCTAGCGTGGGCACCAATGCCTTGGCTGCTTGCTTCTCTTCCACTGTTCCCCAACCGGTACGCATTAAGTTGTCGGCATCTGCGCTATTCTGCGCGACCACGCAATCGGCGAAGGCACCCAAGGCCTGAGCGCGGCTAACATCTGCAGCTTTCGCGTAGGAAGGGCGCGGCACAGATTGCTCGACACCGTTCTCTGGCTGAGCCTTGCGGTTGTCTAAGTAGGCTTGCTCAGCCAGCAAGCCCCGCAAGGCGTGCGTGCTGAACTCGGCACCCATCTGAGTAATGCCAACTTCCTGCGCGCCAAGACATTTATCGAGTCGCAGATAACCGACAATGTTGCCCAAACCCGGATCGAAATCTGTCATGTCACTATGACGGAGGAAATAGTCCACTCTGTCCGGCTGACTGCGAAACACACAAGAGGCAAAATCCTTCAGCAGGGCCCTGCGCTCACGACCCGTCACCTGCTTTGGCTTTACCGGAATGCGTGACCCCGTCTGCAACTCGGGTTTCAGCACCTGCGCGGCCCCAGCTTCGCAGCAAGTCCCGCCGAATACCAGCAAAGCAATCCCAAGGCGAAAAGCAGCCCTCACTCAGCAGCCTCCGGCATGTTTTCAGCGATCCGGCGTTCCAGCTCGGGGCGGAAATGGCGGATCAGGCCCTGGATCGGCCACGCCGCAGCGTCGCCAAGGGCGCAGATGGTGTGGCCTTCGACCTGCTTGGTGACCTGCTGCAGCATGTCGATTTCCTCGACCGCCGCGTCACCGGTGCGCAGGCGTTCCATGACGCGCCACATCCAGCCCGTGCCTTCGCGGCAGGGCGTGCACTGGCCGCAGGACTCGTGCTTGTAGAAGTACGAGAGACGCGAAATGGCGCGAACGATGTCAGTGGACTTGTCCATGACGATCACGGCAGCGGTGCCGAGACCCGACCCGACGGCCTTGAGGCCATCGAAGTCCATCGGCGCGTCCCAGATCTGGTCGGCCGGAACCAGCGGAACCGAGGAACCGCCCGGGATCACCGCCAGCAGGTTGTCCCGGCCGCCGCGGATGCCGCCGCAGTGCTTTTCGATCAGCTCGCTGAAGGGAATGCTCATTTCCTCTTCGACGACGCACGGCTTGTTCACGTGGCCCGAGATCTGGAAGAGCTTGGTGCCCTTGTTGTTGTCGCGCCCGAAGCTGGAGAACCACGAGGCGCCGCGGCGCATGATGGTCGGCGCAACGGCGATGGACTCGACGTTGTTGACCGTGGTCGGGCAGCCGTAAAGGCCTGCACCCGCCGGGAACGGCGGCTTGAGGCGGGGCTGCCCCTTCTTGCCTTCGAGGCTTTCGATCATCGCGGTTTCTTCACCGCAGATGTAGGCGCCCGCGCCGCGGTGGACGAAGACGTCGAAGTCGTAGCCCGAACCGGCTGCGTTCTTGCCCAGCAGGCCTGCCGCATAAGCTTCATCGCGCGCCGCGAAGAGCGTCTCGGCCTCGCGGATGTATTCACCGCGAATGTAGATGTAGGCCGCACGCGCGCCCATCGCGAAACCGGCAACCAGCGCGCCTTCCAGCAGCAGGTGCGGATCGTGACGGATGATCTCGCGATCCTTGCACGAACCGGGCTCGGATTCGTCCGCGTTGATGACCAGGAAGCTGGGCTTGGGATTGCCAGCATGGTCGAGCGGCGGCTGCTTGGGCATGAAGGACCACTTCATGCCGGTCGGAAAACCTGCGCCGCCGCGGCCGCGCAGCCCCGAAGCCTTGATCTCCTCGATGATGAGATCACGGCCCTTGGCGATGATGTCCTTGGTGTTGTCCCAGGCGCCGCGTGCCTGCGCAGCCTTCAGGTTCCACGGCTGGTAGCCGTAGACATTGGTGAAGATGCGATCCTTGTCAGCGAGAGCCATGACTTACCACTCTCCCCGGTAATCGTGATTTTCCGTGACCATCTCCTTCAGGGTGGTCGGGCCACCCGAAGGTTCGACGGTGTGACGGCCCGGCTCCTGCGTCCCGGCCTTGGGCGTCTCGCCCTTGGCCAGCGCGTCGAGCACGGCATCGAGGCGCTCGGGAGTGAGGTCCTCGTAGTTGTCGTCGTTGATCTGGACCATCGGCGCGGAGGCACAGTTGCCCATGCACTCGACCTCGGTGAACGACCACATGCCGTCGGGCGTGGTGTGGCCCTTCTTCATGCCGCGCTTCTTGCAGGCCGCGATGATGTCGTCAGAACCGCGCAGCATGCACGGCGTGGTGCCGCAGACCTGAACGTGGAAGCGACCGATCGGCGCGATGTTGTACATCGTGTAGAACGTGGCGACTTCGACAACGCGGATGATCGGCATGTCGAGCTGTGCCGCGACGTATTCCATCACCGGGATCGGCAGCCAGCCTTGCGTGCTTTCCTCGGCACCGACCTGGCGCTGGGCGAGGTCGAGCAGCGGCATCACCGCCGAACGCTGACGGCCCGCCGGATAGCGCGCGACGATGTCCTTAGCCTTCTCGGCATTCTCCGCGGTCCACGCGAAGTTGCCCCAACGGGCCCGCAATTCGGGCGTATCGGGTTCGATATAGCGGTCAGCCATGCTTACCCCTGCGCTTCAGCCACTGGTCCTGGCCGAAAAGAAACATTTCAAATCCGCCGATGGCGGTTACCAGCATCGCCAGCAAGGGCGACGGGGCGGTATCGAGATAGAGCGCGCCGAAGTAGCAGACAGCGAGCACGAGGCCCGTCACTGCCGCCCAGACGCGGGTCAGTTCAAGCGTGTTGAATTTCACCGGATAAACTCCACCCGCGAGCACTTGTCGCCTTCGAAGCTGTAGACGGCCAGCACGTCGAACGGCTCGACAAGTTCGGAGCCATCGGTTGCCGGGCCGCGCGTGACGTGTTCGCGCAGGACGACGTAGTTGTCGGTCTCTTCGCGCGAAACGATCTCGGCCCTGTTCTGCGGCCACCTGGCGAAAGCCGCCTTGAGGCCCGAACGCGTACCTTCCTTGCCCTCACGAACAACTGCGCCGCGATAGTTCGCTTCGCTGGCTTCGTCGGTCATGTAGGTCACGTAGAGATCGGCGTCCTGCGCATTGTAGGCGGCGATCATGGCCTCGGCGATTGCGAGCTTGCTCAACGGTCGCACTCCCCGAACACGACGTCGATGGCGCCCAGGATGGCGGTCGCGTCAGGCAGCATGTGGCCCTTGGACATGAAGTCCATCGCCTGCAAGTGCGAGAAGGCGGTCGGACGGATCTTGCAGCGGTACGGCTTGTTGGAACCGTCCGAGACGAGATAGACGCCGAATTCGCCCTTGGGGCTCTCGGTGGCAACGTAGACTTCGCCGGCCGGAACGTGGAAGCCCTCGGTGTAGAGCTTGAAGTGATGGATCAGCGATTCCATCGAGCTCTTCATCTCGCCGCGCTTGGGCGGGCCGACCTTGCGGTCCGCAGTCATGACCGGACCTTCCGGCATCTCGGCAAGGCACTGCTTCATGATGCGCGCGGACTGGCGCACTTCCTCGACGCGAACCATGAAACGGTCATAGCAGTCGGAGTTGGTACCGACCGGGATCTCGAAGTCCATGCGGTCGTAAACGTCGTAGGGCTGGCTCTTGCGGATATCCCAGGGGATGCCCGCCGCGCGGATCATCGGGCCCGAGAAGCCCCAGGCCAGCGCATCTTCACGGCTCACCAGTGCGATGTCGACATTGCGCTGCTTGAAGATGCGGTTGTCGACGACGAGGCTCATCGCGTCCTCGAACAGCGTCGGCAGGCGTGTGTCGAGCCAGTCGGCGATGTCGGTCAGCAGCTTGAGCGGCACGTCCTGGTGGACGCCGCCGGGGCGGAACCACGCCGAGTGCATGCGTGCGCCCGAAGCGCGTTCGAAGAAGTTGAGGCAGTCCTCACGGATCTCGAACAGCCACAGGTTCGGGGTCATCGCGCCGACGTCCATGACGTGGCTGCCGATGTTGAGCATGTGGTTGCAGATGCGGGTCAGCTCGGCGAACAGCACGCGCAGGTACTGGGCGCGCAGCGGAACCTCGAGGTTCAGCAGCTTCTCGATCGCCAGGACGTAGCTGTGCTCCATGCCGAGCGGCGAACAGTAATCGAGCCGGTCGAAGTAGGGCAGCGCCTGAAGATAGGTCTTGTTCTCGATCAGCTTCTCGGTGCCGCGGTGCAACAGGCCGACGTGCGGGTCGATGCGCTCGATGACTTCGCCGTCGAGCTCCATGACCATGCGCAGAACGCCGTGGGCCGCCGGGTGCTGCGGGCCGAAGTTGATCGTGTAGTTGCTGATGATCTCGTCGCCGGTAGTCGGCGACTGCTCGAGCTGCATGCTCATGCCTTGTCCCCTTCCGCCTTTTCATCGCCCGGCAGCACGTATTCCGCGCCTTCCCAAGGGCTCATGAAGTCGAACGAGCGGAAATCCTGGGCCAGCTTGACCGGTTCGTAGACCACACGCTTGTCCTCTTCGGAGTAGCGCAGTTCCTGGTAGCCGGTGAGCGGGAAATCCTTGCGGAAGGGATGACCCTCGAAACCGTAGTCGGTCAGGATGCGGCGCAGGTCCGGATTGCCGGCGAAGATCACGCCGTACATGTCGAACACTTCGCGCTCGAGCCAGCCCGCGTTGGGCCAGATCGTCGTGACGGTCGGCACCGGCGTGCTTTCGGCGGCACTGACCTTCACCATCAGGCGGTGGTTCTTCGTCACCGAAAGCAACATGTAGACGACTTCGAAACGCTCGGCGCGCGACGGATAGTCGACGCCGGCCATTTCCATGAGCTGTTGATACTCATGGCTGTCGCGCAGCAGGCGCAGCGCGTTCTCGATCTGGTCACGGACCACGGTGAGCACGACTTCGCCGTGCTCTTCCTTGGCCGAGACCAGCATCGATCCGAGCGCAGCGGAGAGCGCGTCGATGACGCCTTCGTTGGACGCAAACTTGGGGGCGGAATGCAGTACGGGCATGGGGGCCATTACCTCTCGAGCGTACCGGCGCGGCGGATCTTGCGCTGCAGCTGCATGACGCCATAGAGCAGCGCCTCGGCAGTCGGCGGGCAGCCGGGCACGTAGATGTCCACGGGCACGATGCGGTCACAGCCGCGCACGACGCTGTAGCTGTAGTGGTAGTAGCCACCGCCATTCGCGCACGACCCCATCGAGATGACGTACTTGGGGTCCGACATCTGGTCATAAACCTTGCGCAGCGCCGGGGCCATCTTGTTGCACAGGGTGCCGGCCACGATCATCACGTCCGACTGACGCGGGGAAGCGCGCGGCGCGGCGCCGAAGCGCTCCATGTCATAGCGCGGCATGTTCACGTGGATCATCTCGACCGCGCAGCAGGCAAGGCCGAAAGTCATCCACCACAGCGAACCCGTGCGGGCCCACTGGAAAAGTTCTTCCGTAGAGGTAACGAGGAAGCCCTTGTCCGAAACTTCCTGGTTGAGGTCTTTGAAAAACGCCTGGTCGGGCGGCGTGACTGCGCCACCCTGACCCATAGGCTGTCCGGTGCTGTCCACGAGAGTGCTCATTCCCAGTCCAGAGCTCCCTTCTTCCATGCATAGGCGAGGCCAATGGCCAGTTCGCCGAGGAACACCATCATCGTCAGCCAGCCAGCCCAGCCCGTGACGTCGAGCGAGACCGCCCAGGGAAACAGGAACGCTGCTTCAAGGTCGAAGATGATGAAGAGAATCGCCACCAGGTAGAAGCGCACGTCGAACTGGCTGCGCGGGTCCTCGAACGCGGGAAAACCGCATTCGTACTCGCTGAGCTTGTCCGAGTTCGGATTGTGCGTCCCGGTCAGACGGGCGACCGCCATGGGCAGGAACACGATAATCCCGGAGAGCGCCAACGCGATCACCAGGAAAATCAGAATCGGCAAATATTGCGACAGATCAGTCAATGGTCATGGCCTCGTACCGGTGAGGGCTGCCGGACTTGGCCTGAGCGGCGTCCGGTCGTTGCGCGCGCTCTTAGGCCAGCCCTCCGGCCATCGCAAGGGAGGCAATCGGATAATTCCGGCCTTCTTCATCGCGATGCAGCAAGATTGATAGCTCGCAAATGCCATGCCTCGGCCCTGCAGCGCGGGACCGACCGCCGCACATCCGCCGGCGATCACCGACAAAGGCCCTGAATTGCGCGGGATTGCCGCGCACGGGCTCTGTGCAGGTTCAGCCCAGCCAAGCGCGCCGGGCCGCAACTGCCCTTCTTCTGCCGCAATCCGGCAAAAATCGAAGAACACGCCGCAGCCGCTGCCGCTGGGATCGATCGGTTGCACCCGGGCCTGCCCAGCGCGACTCGGAGGGCTTCAGATCGCGTGAGCGGGAGTCGAGGGCAGACAATTTTCCGTCATGGGATTATCATCGTCACACCCCATATATGGGGAGCGTTAACGCGCTCACGATGCCAGTTGTTCTTTTGGACAGGCCAATTGCATTTGATGCAATGCAGCATTAGATCACTGTCAACTGTTCTTCCATGCAGAAAGGCAAAGTCATGGCCCAGATTTCGGCTAACGACCCCATCGTCATCCTCTCCTATGCACGCACGCCCATGGGCGGCCTGCAGGGTGTGTTCGCTGATGTCTCGGCCACCGATCTCGGCGCCACCGCGGTCAAGGCCGCAGTCGAACGCTCGGGCGTTGCGGGCGAAGACGTCGAGCGCATCTACATGGGCTGCGTCCTTCCCGCCGGTCTCGGCCAGGCCCCTGCCCGCCAGGCAGCGCTCAAGGCCGGACTGCCCAAGTCGGTTCAGGCCACGACCGTCAACAAGGTCTGCGGTTCGGGCATGCAGACGGTGATCATGGGCGCAGAGGCACTCGCTTCGGGCTCGCTCGACCTGATTATCGCAGGCGGCATGGAATCGATGACCAATGCCCCCTACCTGTCCAAGAAGCATCGCTCGGGCGCCCGCGCCGGCCATGACACGCTCTACGATCACATGTTCCTCGACGGACTCGAGGATGCCTACGAAGGCGGATCGATGGGCTCCTTCGCGCAAGTAACAGCCGACGAGTACCAGCTGACCCGCGAAAATCAGGACGACTTCTCCATCGAATCGCTGCGCCGCGCGCAGGAAGCGATCACCAGCGGCGCGTTCAAGGACGAAGTCGTTCCCGTCACAGTCAAGACGCGAAAGGGTGAAGTCGTCGTAGATACCGACGAGCAGCCGCCCAAGGGCAACCCGGACAAGATCCGTACCCTGCGCGCCGCTTTCGCCAAGGACGGCACGATCACCGCAGCCAGCTCCAGCTCGATTTCCGACGGCGCCGCTGCCGTCGTCATGAGCCGCGCCAGCGTTGCTGCCGCCAAGGGCCTCAAGCCGGTCGCCACCGTCGTGGGCGTTGCGGCCCATGCGCATGAGCCCGCCAAGTTCACCACCGCACCGGTCGGCGCGATCACCAAGCTCCTCGACAAGGTGGGCTGGCAGCTTTCCGACGTCGACCTGTTTGAAGTGAACGAAGCCTTCGCCTGCGTGGCGATGTTCGCGATGCACGACCTCGGCATCCCGCACGACAAGATCAACATCCACGGCGGCGCCACCGCTCTGGGCCATCCGATCGGAGCCTCGGGCACCCGCATCATCGTGACGCTGATCAACGCGCTCAAGGACAAGGGCCTCAAGCGCGGCGTCGCCAGCCTCTGCATCGGCGGCGGCGAAGCCACCGCTATTGCGGTCGAACTGGCCTGATCGCCTTCGGGCAATAACGATTCGAAGGAAGGGCCCTGCCGGTAACGGCGGGGCCTTTTCATTTGGGGCTCAGGGCTCTCCTGTGCCCCAGAGACGTTCGCTCAGCACGAAGCCCTTGTGCCCTTCCACGTCGAAACCGCACCAGCCCGACTCGCAATTGCCGAGCAGGCCCACGACGCCCGGCTCGATGCGCCAGAGAACCGGCGAACCGGCCTTGCCCTCGGCATGCATCTCGATGAGGCCGTCACCCGTCACGATGGCCGATCGCTGGCGCGAAAGCAGCAGGTCGCGCATCCAACCCTTGTCCCCGTCCGGGTCTTCGATCAGGCGCCAGGGCCCCTCCCGGCGTACGATCTTCACCGGCAGATGCTCGCGCCTGTAGACCCAGGCAATCCTGTAGGATTCCCCGGGACCTACGCGCATGTTCGCAAGATCGGTATCGATCGAGGCCCAGTAAGGCACCTTGTCGTCATCGCCCGCATGGGCAGGCACGGACATGCCGCAAAGGGCAACCAGAGGGATCAGGAACTTCCAGCGGATCATGCCGGCTACTTACGCCTGCCTGACATTTCCCATCAAGGTTTCTTGACCCGGACCCTGTGGAAGGCATAGCCGGATAACGACATGACTTTGGTGACCGACTCTGCATCCGCCCGCGTTTTCGACGGCACTCCCCGCGTGATCGTCACGCGGCGGCTGTTGCCCGGCGTCGAGGATCGCATGGCGCAGCTTTTCGATGTGACGCTCAACCGGGAGGACCTGCCCATGTCGCGCGGCGATCTGGCAGCCGCCATGCGCGAGTGCGATGTGCTGGTGCCGACCGTTACCGACAGGATCGACGCTGAACTCATCGAGCAGGCGGGTGAACGCCTGGGGCTGATCGCCAACTTCGGCGCAGGCACCGAACATATCGACCTTGCCGCAGCCCGCGCCCGCAAGATCATGGTCACGAACACGCCTGGCGTCTTCACCGACGATACCGCCGACCTGACGCTGGCGCTGATCATCCTCGTCTCGCGCAAGTTCAGCGAGGGTGCCCGCGTCCTGCGCGAAGGCCGTTGGCAAGGATGGGGACCGTCGGCCATGCTCGGCCACAGCCTGGGCGGCAAGCGCCTCGGTATCGTCGGCATGGGCCGCATCGGTCAGGCCGTTGCCCACCGCGCCCGCGCCTTTGGCATGCAGATCCATTACCACAACCGGCACCGCCTGCCCGCTTCGCTGGAGAACATGGTCTCCGCGCGCTACGAGGCCGATCTCGACAAGCTCGTCGCCGAGGCGGACATCCTCACTTTCCATTGCCCTGCCGCGCCAGATACCGCTGCACTGCTCGACCGTCGCCGGCTGTCGCTGATGAAACCGGGGGCCTGCGTCGTGAACACCGCCCGCGGCCAGATCATCGACGAGCAGGCCCTGATCGAAGCCTTGACCGAGCAGCGCATCGGCGGCGCGGGCCTGGACGTCTTCGCCAACGAGCCGAACGTCAATCCACAGCTACTCGCGGCGCCCGGCATTGTCGCCCTGCCCCACCTCGGCAGCGCCACCGAGGAAGGACGCGGCGCTGCCGGAGAGCGGATCATCGCCAATATCCAGTTCTGGGTGGACGGACACCGTCCTCCCGACCAGGTACTGCCCGAACTTCCCTGAACCGCGCGCCGTCCCGGCACGAACATTGCGCCATTCATGCCATCGATATGGCAGAACATGCTGCAAACGCTTGTCTCATGACGAATGAGTGCTCTAAGGCGCCCCGCAGGAGGAACACAGCGACCTCGCGAAGCGTGGCCTGAAGGGGAAATCTCAAATGAAAAAGCAGTGCTTGCTGCCGCTTGCCGGCATGCTCGCAGTCCTGCCGGGCATGGCCCTGGCGCAGGACGGCCGAATCGATGTGAGCAACAGTGGTGACACGGCGTGGCTGCTGGTATCTTCCGCGCTCGTCCTCATGATGGCTGCGCCCGGGCTGTCGCTGTTCTATGGCGGCCTCGTTCGCGCGAAGAACTTCCTGTCGGTGCTGGTCCAGTGCGGTGCGATCGCCGCCATCGCCTCGGTGCTGTGGATCGCGGTCGGCTACACCCTCGCCTTTGGCAACGTCAGCAGTGGCTGGCTGGGCGGCGGCAATGCCTTGATGCTCGGCAATCTGGGCAATGTGCGCGCCGGAACCGAAGTTCCCGAGAGCGCCTTCGCCCTGTTCCAGATGACCTTCGCCGCGATCACCCCCGCGCTGATGGCGGGCGCCTGGGTCGACCGTGCCCGCTTCGGCTGGGTCATCGCCTTCTGCGCCCTCTGGGGTCTCGTGGTCTATGCGCCCGTTGCCCACTGGATCTGGGGCGGCGGCTGGCTGGCAACCGGCCTTGGCACGCTCGATTGGGCCGGTGGGATCGTCATCCACACGACCGCAGGCGTATCGGCGCTGGTCATCGCAATCATGCTGGGCCGCCGCAGCGGCTTTCCCAATACCTTGATGCTGCCGCACAGCCCGTCGCTGACGATGGCCGGCGCGGCGCTGCTCTGGGTCGGCTGGTTCGGCTTCAACGGCGGTTCGGCGATTGCGGCCAACGACGATGCGGCCGCCGCGATCATCGCGACCCATGCCGCGGCGGCGACGGCGGCCCTCGTCTGGCTGCTCGTCGAACGCTTCACCGTCGGCAAGCCCACCAGCGTCGGCTTCGCCACCGGCGCCATCGCCGGGCTTGCCACTGTCACGCCCGCGGCAGGATTCATCTCGCCCGGCGCCGCGATCCTGTTCGGCGCTGCCGGCGCGGTGGTGTGCTACTACGCGATCCAGCTGGTGAAGCAGAAACTTGCCATCGACGACTCGCTCGACGTCTTCGCCGTGCACGGCGTGGGCGGCATGCTCGGCTCGCTCCTGCTCGGCATCTTCATGTCGCAGAGCCTGGGCGGCGTGGGCTACGGTGAAGGCGTGACCATGGCCAGCCAGACCGCCGCGCAGTTCATCGGCGTGGGCGTGACAATCCTGTGGTCGGTAATTGCCAGCGTCATTCTCGCAGTCATGGCCTCGGTTGTCTTCCCAATGCGCGTCAGCGAAGATGCCGAGCGCGAAGGCCTCGACATCACCAGCCACGGTGAGCGGGCCTGGGAGTTCGACTGAGCTAGAGAAAGGTCAGCATGACAGCCGGAGAAAACAGGCCCTTGCGCCGCCTCGCGATGGAGGCCTGCGCACGCAGCCTCGATTTCTCCGGCCGTTCCTCGCGCCGCGAGCTGGCGGCGTTCTTCGCCTGGGCCATTGGCCTCGACCTTGCCCTCAATCTGCTGGCAAGGATCATGCTCGAAGGCGATGCCGAAAGCTGGGTTCGCCTCGTCCTCGATACCCTCCTGTTTCTCCCCGTCTTCGCCCTCTTCGCCAGGCGTTTGCATGACCTCGGGCGAAGCGGCTGGTGGATGCTCTTCGTTCTCGTCGCAATGGCCCGCACCTTCGGGCTCAAGGCCCTCGGCATCGCCGGCTATCCCAATGTGCGCGACGCGATCGAGAGCTGGACCGACCTGCTCAACTGGGTGCTCGTTCCCGGATTCCTGATTGTCGCCGTCGCAGCGCTCTTCATGCCCGCAAGGCGTTCAGCCTCCTCGTAGAGCGAAGCGCACGAGAACCCGCGCATCTACACACGCAAACGGCCGGCGAGGACATCTCCCCGCCGGCCGTCTGAATTCGGCAATTGCCCTTGGCGATCAGTCGCCGGTGAGGA
This sequence comes from Novosphingobium pentaromativorans US6-1, assembly GCF_000767465.1. Taxonomy (NCBI): domain Bacteria; kingdom Pseudomonadati; phylum Pseudomonadota; class Alphaproteobacteria; order Sphingomonadales; family Sphingomonadaceae; genus Novosphingobium; species Novosphingobium pentaromativorans. The sequence goes on along the minus strand of NZ_CP009291.1, from coordinate 612,250 downwards.
TCCGGTCGACCAGTTCCTTGACCGTGGGCGTGAAGCCGTTCGAGTAGAACGGGTCCTGCTTGAACTTGTAGGCGGCATGGCCTGCAAACATCAGGTTCTCTTCTACCGGACCGCCATGGGCGATGTCCTGCAGCGTCTTCTGGATGCAGAAGCTGCGCGGATCGGCAAGCCGGCCCGTGGTGTAGTCATCATGGTCCTTCCACGAGGAGAATCCGCAGTGCGACAGGCAGCCCATGCAGTCGGCCTGATCCTGGCGGATCTCGTCGCGTTCCTGCGGATTGACGAAGATGATCGTATCGTCGGGCGTACGCAGGCCATCGGTAAAGCCCTGTGTCGACCACGAGCGGGCGCGATCCAGATCCTTCGGCGCGACCCAGAAGTTCTTGCCCTTCACGCCGACGTCGAGACGCACGGTATGTTCGCCGGCCTCGACCTTCGAGTACGGAATCTGGCGTTCCGAACGCGCTTCGAGATTGCGCAGGAACGGGTTGCGCACGGCCGAGGAATAAAATCCCGTGGGCGAGAACCGGTGCAGCAGCACGTCGCCCGGCTCCAGATCGCGAAGTGCGTCCTTCCACGCCTGCGGGATCGGACTTTCATGCGTCAGCAGCGGGCGGGTGCCGAACTGGAAGGCAATCGTGCCGAGTTCGGGATTGTCGATCCACTCGTTCCAGTCGCGCAGGTACCATACGCCGCCGGCCATCACGATCGGCACATCGTCTGAAATGCCTTCCTTGCGCATCGTGTCGCGCAGCGCCTTGACGCGCGGATAGGGATCTTCCGGCTTGAGCGGATCTTCCGCATTCGACAGGCCGTTGTGGCCGCCGGCAAGCCAGGGGTCTTCGTAGACCACCGCCGCCATCAGCTCGGACACCTTGTGATAGGCCCGCTTCCACAGCGCGCGGAAAGCGCGCGCGGAGCTGACGATCGGCAGGTAGCTGACGTTGAAGCGCGCGGCGATCTCGGACAGGCGATAGGGCATGCCCGCGCCGCAGGTCACGCCTGTGACCATGCCACGGGTCTTTTCCAGCACGCCTTCGAGAACCTGCTGGGCGCCGCCCATTTCCCACAGGACGTTGATGTTGATCGCGCCCTTGCCGCTGGCAATGTCGTAAGCGCGGCGCACCTGCTCCACGGCGCCATCGATGGCGTAGCGGATCAGTTCCTCATGGCGCTCCTTGCGGGTCAAGGCGTGATAGACCTGCGGAACGATCTTGCCTTCCGCATCGTAGGAATCAGCGTTGACCGCGCTGACGGTGCCGATTCCCCCGGCCGCCGCCCAGGCGCCGGAGCTGTTATGGTTCGTGGCGGAAACGCCCTTGCCGCCCTCGATAAGCGGCCAGACTTCACGTCCGCCATAAACAATCGGCTTGAGACCCTTGAAACTCATAAACTCTCTGTCTTTCCCCCTGGCGTAACGCTCAAGTCCTTTGAAGCAGTCCTATCGCCAGACAATCGGCAAGGTACGATATTGGCAGGCTCGGGCCGCGCACTAGCAGCCTCGAACTGCGCATAGTAACCCTGCAGTTCCGGCTTACGAACAAATTCGGTTAAACGAAAGCCCAGCGACGCGAATTCGCAGAAAAGCAGCTCCGGCGGGATGCCATGTTCGTCCGTCGGCCGGTCGACGTCGACGACGATGACCTTTCCGCCCTTGCGCAGGGCCGGCCGCAGGCGCCACAGGAAAGCATAGGGCTCGGTGACCTCATGGTACATGTGCACGAGCATGATGCGGTCGAAACTGTCAGGCGGCAATCGCGGGTCGTCCTCGGTACCCAGAATGATGGAGACGTTCTCCAATCGCTCGCGCAGGACGCGCTGGCCGAGTTGCTCGTTGGCATCGCGGTCGATGTCCTCGGCGAGGACACGGCCCTTCTTGCCCACGCGCTGCGCCAGGCGAACGGTGTAATACCCCTCGCCTGCGCCGATATCGGCCACGCTCATCCCCTCACGGATGTCCGCGAGGTTCATCACGACGTTGGCTTCATTGACGCTGTCGCGCTCCACTTCCGAGGAAACGGAGTTCGCTCCAAGTCGCGAAACAGGGCGATCGGCGACCGGAAATTCACGCGAAGTCTCGGGCCTGCCGTCATCGGCAGGCTTCTGCTGGCAGGCAGCGAGAGCCAGCGCAAAAACCACACAGGAAAGGCGGCGAGACAAAAACATGCCGCCCCTTAGCGACTCGCCAAGGACTTGGCAAAACCTCTCATGCGGCCCATCGCTCGGGTCAGTCGATATCCTCGACTTCGGCCTTTTCACCCGTCACCCGCTGTGACAGCGCCGCAGCCATGAAGGCGTCGAGTTCGCCGTCCAGAACATCGCCGGGCGAAGTCGAAACGACGCCGGTGCGCAGGTCCTTCACCTGCTGGTAGGGCTGCAGCACGTAGGAACGGATCTGGTGCCCCCAGCCGATGTCGCTCTTCGAGGCGTGCTCCGCGCTGGCCGCTTCCTCGCGCTTGCGCATTTCTTCCTCGAACAGGCGTGCCTTGAGCATGCCCATCGCGATCTCGCGGTTCTTGTGCTGCGAACGGTCGATCTGGCTGGCGACCACGATCCCGGACGGCTGGTGGGTAATACGCACCGCCGAGTCCGTGGTGTTGACGTGCTGACCGCCAGCGCCCGACGCGCGGTAAGTGTCGATCTTCAGGTCGGCCGGGTTCACCTCGACCTCGAAGCTGTCGTCGATCACCGGATAGACCCAGACCGACGAGAAGCTGGTGTGACGGCGTGCGGAACTGTCGTAGGGGCTGATGCGCACGAGACGGTGCACGCCGCTTTCGGTCTTGGCATAACCGTAGGCGTTCTCGCCCTTGATCAGCAGCGTGCAGCTCTTGATGCCCGCGGCTTCGCCTGAGTGATAGTCCACCAGCTCGACCTTGTAGCCCTTGCGCTCTGCCCAGCGCGTATACATGCGCTGCAGCATCTCGGCCCAGTCCTGGCTCTCGGTACCGCCGGCACCGGCATGGACTTCGAGGTAGGTATCGTTGCTGTCGGCCTCGCCGGCGAGCAGTGCCTGGACCTTGTCCGCATCGGCACGATCGGCCAGCTGGGCCAACGTGGCGAGCCCCTCGTTGACCGTGTCCTCATCGCCTTCCATCTCGCCCAGCTCGATGAACTCGACGGCGTCGGCCATCTCACGGCTTATCTCGTTGACCGTGCCGATCGAAGCTTCCAGCCGGCGACGCTCCTTCATGACCGCCTCGGCTTCCTTGGGCTTGTCCCAGAGCGTGGGATCCTCGACGCGGGCGTTCAGCTCGTCGAAGCGGCGCAGCGCGCGATCCCAGTCCAGGAACTTGCGCACAAGCGCGAGCGCCTTTTCGATACGGTCAATGTGGGCCTGCCCTTCGGCACGCATGGCACGAAACTCCAATGAAACTGCGGCGCACCGCTTAGCGAAGTGCAGCCGATTGTAAAGCGGCGCGGCGATCGGCTCGCAATCAGCGGGCGACAAGCCAGCGCTACTACCCGCAGATATCGGGATTGTTCAAGGCCCCGCAAGAGGCCGCAATGCTACGCCGTTCAGGGGCGCTTTTTCGCCAGCACCTTCACGGCCGCCAGGGTCATCTTCACGTGATCGCGATAATCGAGATCGGAATGGATGAAGACCACCTTTCCGCTCTGGTCGATGACGTAGCTCACCCGGTCGGCCATACCCTGCGGCTTGCCATCCCGCGCAAGGGGGACGTCGTATTCCTTGATGATCTTCGGCGTGGCGACGGCGACGGCAAACTTGTCGCGGCAAGCCTCGGTCGAGAACTTCTTGAGGGTAGGCAGATCGTCGGCCGACATGCCGACGACGGTGGCGCCCAGTTCTGCGAACTCCGGCGTCGCTTCTGCAAAGGCATGCGCTTCCAGGGTGCAACCCTGCGTGAACGCCTTGGGGTAGAAGTAGAGGACGACCGGACCGCGCTTGAGCGCCTGCTTGAGGTCAAAGTCGACCTCCTTGCCCGCCTTCGCACCCTTGGTGCTGAACTCGGGCGCGGTCGCGCCCATCGGCAGGGCAGCCTGCGCTACCGACGATGCTGCAAGGAATCCGATGGCGAACAGGGGGGCTAGGATGCGTTTCATGCCCTCAGTCTGCGCGTCGTGATGGGGCCTGTCCAGCCCTTGCAAAGATGACCCGTAAAGATACGCATGGCGATGCCGTCCGAGGCCAAGTATCGACAACACAGGCCGTTTCACCGTAAACAATTTCCTGAACCTGGCCTGACTCGGCTATGGAACAGCCGCGATCCTGAGACAGGACGCGCCATGGAGAGAGGACGAATGGAGAGGCAACTCGTCACGCGTGCCCTGATCGGCAGGACCGCTTGGCCTACCTCCCGCCCGCGTCCGGCAATCGTTTCCTGACATTCGCCACCGAGGGAGAGAAGATTGACCCAGTCAAGTCATCGGCGCGTGATCGTCATTACCGGCGCCAGCTCCGGCATCGGCAAGGCCACGGCGGAAGTCTTCGCCCTCATGGGCTGGCATGTCATCGGCACCGGCCGCACGCCGGAGCGCTGCGATGCCGCCGAGGAAGAAATCCGCGCCATCGCCTCGCCCGAAGCGCGCGTCGATTTCCTGCGCGGCGACTTTACCGAGATGTCGGATGTGCGCCGCATTGCGAAAGAAATCGCCCGGCTCACCGATTGCATTCACGTTCTCGTCAACAACGCTGGCGGTGTGCGAGACGGCTATTACCGCACTTCCGAAGGGCTGGAGGCGACATTCGCCACCAATCATCTCGCCCCGTTCCTGCTCACGCGCGAACTGCTTCCCCAGCTTGAGTATGCAGCCAAGGATTCCCCGGTGGGAACCGTGCGCATCATCGCCGTTGCGGCAGACGGCCATGCCAGCTGCCAGGCGATGAACTGGGACGACCTGATGCTGCTGGAAGGTTTCGCAACCACCGAGGCCTACAGCCAGGCGAAACTGGCGAGCCTCCTGTTCACCCGCGAACTGGACCGCCGGCTCTCGCCCATGGGGATCGTGGCCCAGGCGGTAAACCCGGGATGCGTAGGCTCCAACTTCGCCAGCCACGGCGACGAGTTGATCCAGGATGCCATGGCCCGCAGCCCCTGCACTCCGCCCGAACACCCGGCCCGCACGATCATGTGGCTGGCCACTTCGCCGGAAGTCGGCGAACAGGGCGGACGCTATTTCCGCGACCTGGCCGAGATCCAACCGGCACCGCAGGCCCGGGACGACCGTGCGGCCAGCCGCCTGTGGATGGAGAGCGAACGCATCCTCGAAACCATCGGCTGCTGATCTTCGCGGCGCCGACATTTGGTCTTCCCAGACACTTGACCCCGCGGCCCGCTCCGCCGCAAGGGAACAGGCAAGCCAGAGGAAGACACGATGACTGCACCGACTGACCGTCCGCGCCGCAGTGCGCTCTACATGCCCGCCTCGAACGCCAAGGCGATTGCCAAGGCGCGCAGCTTGCCCTGCGACGTCGTCATCTTCGACCTCGAGGATGCCGTAGCCCCCGAATTCAAGGCCGAAGCGCGCGCGGCTGCCGTCGCTGCCGTGGAGGAAGGCGGTTTCGGCCACCGCGAAGTCGTCATCCGGGCCAACGGCATCGATACCGAATGGGGCATGGACGACCTTGCCGCCATCGCATCGACCGGGGCCGACGCCGTGCTGGTGCCCAAGGTCGATTCCCCGGCCGACATCGCTCGCTATGAAGACGCCCTCAAGAGTGCGCACAAGGACATGCAGCTCTGGACCATGATCGAGACCTGCGCGAGCGTGGGCAATCTCGATGCCATTGCGCAGTGTGCGCACAATTCGCGCCTGTCGCTGTGGATCATGGGAACCAACGATCTCGCCAAGGAAATGCGCGCGCAGCTTACGCCCTGCCGTACGCCGTTCCTGCCATTCCTGTCGATGGCGGTTGCCGCCGCGCGCGCGCATGGCGTCGCCATCCTCGACGGCGTGTGCAATGAATTCCGCGACCTCGAGGCATTCGAGGCCGAAGCGCGCCAGGGGCTGATGTTCGGCTTCGATGGCAAGAGCCTGATCCACCCCGCGCAAGTCGAGCCATGCAACACGGTATTCTCACCCAGCGAGGCGGACCTGGCCTGGGCGCACAGCGTCATCGACGCCTTCGCCCAGCCCGAAAACGCCGGCAAGGGCGCGATCCGCGTGGATGGCAAGATGACCGAACTGCTACACCTGGAACAGGCCCAGCGGCTCGTCGCCGTTGCCGGGCGGATCGCTGCCGCCGCCTGACGCCTCTGCTGCTTACTCGCCGCCTTCTGCCGCCGAAACCGACGCGATCGGCTCCGGCGTGTTGGCGATGACCTTGAGCACCGCCGTCCAGGCATCGACGTTCTGCTGCAGGGCAATCGGATCGACCTTGTCGAGCGTATCGTCCGGCGTGTGGTGCAGGTCGAAGTAATGCATCCCGTCCTGGCCGAGATCGATCACGGCAAGCTTCTGGTGCGCGATGATCGGGGCAACGTCGGCGCCGCCCTCGGTGGGACCGTCATGCGGCACGATACCCAGCGGCCAAAGCGCCGCCTTCACCTTGTCCACCAGCTCGGCATTGGCCTGGGCGAAAGTCGTCTTGAGCTGCCAGACCTTGTCGGCGCCGAAGTCGCTTTCCATCGCAACGGCATGGGGTTCGCTGCCATGGACCTTCACGTAATGATCGCCGCCGCCGCCGGTGATGCCCATTTCCTCGTTGCCCGACCACAGCACGCGGATCGTGCGCAGGGTCTGACCATCTTTCTGCGCCGCCAGGGCCGCGGCCGTGATGATCCCGCAGCCCGAAGCATCGTCGATCGCTCCTGTGCCCAGGTCCCAGGAATCGAGGTGGCAGGCGAGCAGGATGATCGGCAGCGAAGGATCGCGCCCCGGCAGTTCCGCCACGACATTGCCCGAAGGCGCATCGGGAAACGGCTTGCCCATCAGCTTGAGGTCGATGCTCATCGGCTTGCCGCGCGAGGCGATGCGCGCGATCAGGTCGGCGTCAGGATTGGAGACGGCCCCTGCCGGGATCGGCTTCACATCCTTGGCGAAAACCGTGGCGCCGGTATGCGGATTGCGGTGACTGTCCGTGCCGGCCGAGCGGATGACGATGCCGGCAGCCCCTTTCTGCGAAGCGATCGTCGGCCCCTTTCGGCGGACATCGCCATAGGGTCCGTAACCCGAACCGTCCTGCGTGGGACGCATGGCATGGTCGACGAACGCAATCTTGCCCTTCAGCGATCCTTCGGGGGCTGCTTCGAGCGCGGCCAGCGTCGGGAAATAAACCAGTTCACCCTTGAGGCCTTGCGCCGGGGTCGGCACCGAGAAACCCAGAGCGGTGATCGCCAGCGGCTGCCGATAGGGGGCGGTCAGGCGGGCATGTTCCTCGCCGCGCTGCCAGGCCAGGGTCTTGAACTCCTCGACCGAAACATCGCTGAAGCCGAGCGCCCTGAGCCGGGCCTGCGCCCAGTCACGGGCGCGCGCTTCGGCCTCGGAACCTGCGAGGCGCGGGCCGATTTCGGTGGTGAGACCTTCGACGATGTCCCAGGCGACGCCAGACCCTTGCGTGGGCGTGGCACTGGCAGGAGCAGCGCTGAAGGAGGCGAAAGTGGTCGCTGCAAGCAGGGCAGCGCAAAAGGTTTTGCGTAGCATGGACAATGCCTAACGCCCTGCCTCGCCATTTCCAATCCCAAGTCGCAGAACTTGACCGGACCAATTCCCGGCAGGTCACGAAATCTTGACGGGGCCGGCTCCAATACCCATTTCCAGCTCAACTTTGCGACGCTCTCGACGCAGGCCCAGCGCCATTCCGGCAAGAACCGACACGACCACCTGCCAGCAACCTTGCGGCTGGTGGCCCGCCCCTGTAGAGCACGCCGCAAATTCCGACACGCCAGATCCCAGAGGAAACCGATGGCCGCGCAATACGCCTTCGTCATGAAGAGCATGACAAAGACCTTCCCCGGCGCCCAGAAGCCGGTGCTTTCGAACATCAGCCTGCAGTTCTACCAGGGTGCCAAGATCGGCATCGTCGGCCCGAACGGCGCAGGCAAGTCGACCCTGATGAAGATCATGGGCGGCATCGATACCGATTTCACCGGCGAGGCATGGCCCGGCGAGAACATCACCGTCGGCTACCTGCCGCAGGAACCGCAACTCGACACGAGCAAGACCGTCCTCGAGAACGTCAAGGACGGCGCGCGCGAGACGGCGGACAAGATCGATCGCTTCAACGAGATCTCCATGATCATGGGCGATCCGCCGGAGGACTGCGACTTCGACGCCCTCATGGCCGAGATGGGCGAGCTTCAGGACCAGATCGACGCGGTCGACGGCTGGACCCTGGACAACCAGCTCGAAGTGGCGATGGAAGCCCTGCGCTGCCCGCCGGGCGACTGGTCGGTGGAAAGCCTCTCGGGCGGTGAAAAGCGCCGCATCGCGCTCACCCGCCTGCTCATCCAGAAGCCCGACATCCTGCTGCTGGACGAACCGACCAACCACCTCGACGCGGAATCGGTCGAATGGCTGGAAAACCACCTCAAGGAATATGCCGGTGCGGTGCTGATGATCACCCACGACCGCTACTTCCTCGACAACGTGGTGGGCTGGATCCTCGAACTCGACCGCGGAAAGTACTTCCCTTACGAGGGCAACTACTCGACCTACCTCGAGAAGAAGGCCAAGCGCCTCGAGCAGGAAGACCGCGAGGCGACCGGACGCCAGAAAGCTCTCAAGGACGAGCTCGAATGGATCCGCGCCGGCGTCAAGGGCCGCCAGACCAAGTCCAAGGCCCGTATCCGCAAGTTCGAGGAACTGCAGAACGCGCAGGACCAGCGCACGCCGGGCAAGGCCCAGATCGTCATCCAGGTGCCTGAGCGCCTCGGCGGCAAGGTCATCGAAGCCAAGGGCATATCCAAGGCGTTCGGCGACAAGCTGCTGTTCGAAGACCTCTCGTTCATCCTGCCGCCGGGCGGCATCGTCGGCGTCATCGGCCCCAACGGTGCGGGTAAGTCGACGCTGTTCAAGATGCTCACCGGCCAGGAACAGCCGGACTCCGGCACCATCGAGATCGGCCAGACGGTTCACCTCGGCTACGTCGACCAGAACCGCGACCACCTCGACGGCAAGAACAACGTCTGGGAGGAAATCTCGGACAAGCTGGACTACATGAAGGTCAACGGCCACGACATGTCGACGCGCGCCTATGTCGGCGCCTTCAACTTCAAGGGCCAGGACCAGCAGAAGAACGTCGGCAAGCTCTCGGGCGGTGAACGCAACCGCGTGCACCTTGCCAAGATGCTCAAGCAGGGCGGCAACGTACTCCTGCTCGACGAACCGACCAACGACCTCGACGTCGAAACGCTCGGCGCGCTCGAAGAAGCCATCGAGAACTTCGCCGGCTGCGCCGTGGTCATCTCGCACGACCGCTTCTTCCTCGACCGTCTGGCCACGCACATCCTCGCGTTCGAGGGCAACAGCCACGTCGAATGGTTCGAGGGCAACTTCGAGGCCTACGAAGAAGACAAGCGCCGCCGCCTCGGCGATGCGGCCGATCGTCCCACGCGTCTTGCCTACAAGAAGCTGACGCGCTGACGAAAACGCCTCGGGCATGATATACAGGCCGTCGCTCCGGGATACCGGATCGGCGGCCTGTTCATTTTCAATCACCCCGACATTAACAAAGAGTCATATCCCGGTTCACGTTCAGGACAGCGCCCATGGTCTAGAACAATTTCAGGATGAGCCGCGATCGCCGTGCGGCACGTCCGGTTTTGGAGACCGGATATGGCAAGAAGGATGAACATGAAGGCGGGTGCACTTTTTTCAGCTGGAGCGTGGGGCGCAATGGCCATTGCCGTTGCCGGCCTCGTCGCTCCCAGCGTGGCGGAAGCGGCATCGCGCCCGGACAACTCCCGCAGTGAGAGCCGTGGCTACAGCAACCGGGGCGAACAGATGCGGGCGCAGCGTCAGGAGCGCGCCTCGTCGAACGAGTCTCGCCGCGACTGGTCGCGCAGTAACGCCAACAACGACAACCGCGTGCGTCAGGAAGCCACGCCGACACAGAACCGCAGCTGGTCGGGCAACCGCTCCTCGCGCGACACCAGCCGCGAGCAGCGCAGCGAACAGGAGCGCAAGTCCACCTGGCAGCAGAGAATGCGCAGCGGCGACTACGCGAAACAGACCGAGCAGCGCATCGAGCGACGCGACAACGACCGGAATGACCGCCGCGTGGATACGCGCCGGGACTGGCGGGACCAGTCGCGCGCGAACTCCAGCCGCCGCGACAACGAGAGGTGGCGGGACGGGAACAACAACCGTTGGCGTGACAACGACAAGTGGCGCGACAGCAACCGGCGCGACTATCGCGACGCGCGGCGTTGGGACCGCAAGGACTGGCGGCGCGACAAGCGTTACGATTGGCGCGATTACCGGGCCCGCAACCGTTCGGTCTACCGGATCGGCCGCTACTACTCGCCTTACAGCAATTACTCGTATCGGCGCATCGGCATCGGTTTCTCGCTGGGATCGCTGTTCTACAGCTCGCGCTACTGGATCGACGATCCCTGGTCCTACAGGCTGCCGGAAGTCTACGGTCCCTACCGCTGGGTCCGCTATTACGACGACGTGCTGCTGGTGGATATCTACACCGGCGAAGTGGTCGACGTGATCTACGACTTCTTCTGGTAAGCTCAAGAAGAACGGCGAATGAAAGGCCCTCGGCACCAGCGCCGGGGGCCTTTTTTCGATGCCGGTCACGCCGCGTGCGCCGAAAATCATGCAGGGTTTTACTGTGTGAAACGAAGCGATTGATTTGTGGAACATTCCCGGTAGTCTCACGATCGAGATGCCAGCCACGCCTCATCCGGACTGCAGGGCACTTGCAAGGATCGGCGCTTCGGTCCGGGAGCGCCTGTCCGGCCAGCCCACGGTCAGGCGGCTGCCCGTCGAGGCGGTGGAAATCTACACCTCCAACAGCTTCCTCAACGAGGCCGACTGCGCTCACCTCATAGCGCTTATCGACACCTGCGCCTGCCCTTCCCGCCTGCTGGAAGAAGAAGGCTGGGACGGTTACCGCACCAGCTATTCGGGCGACATCGACACCCACGACAGGATCGTGCGCGATCTCGAACTGCGCCTGAGCGACTTTACCGGCATCGCTCCGTCCTGCGGGGAATCGGCGCAGGGCCAGCGCTACGAATGCGGCCAGTATTTCAACGAGCACTGCGACTGGTTCGATACCGAAGCCGGCTACTGGCGGCAGGAGCGGCGCTGCGGCGGCCAGCGCAGCTGGACCGCGATGATCTACCTCAACGCCGTGGAGGAAGGTGGACGGACCGATTTTACCCACATCGGCCTGAGCATCCCGCCCGAACCCGGTTGCCTCCTGCTGTGGAACAACGCATTGCCCGACGGGACCCCCAATCCGCTGACCATGCATGCAGCCCGGCCAGTCGTCAGGGGCGTCAAGTACGTCGTCACCAAGTGGTTCCGGGTTCGCAACTGGCAATGAGATTTCGCAACGCGGCTACGCTCCTGGCGCTGGGCCTGTCCTGCGCGCTCCCCTTTCCGGCCTTGCCGGTCAGTGCCGAGGCCGCCGTCCAGCCATCGCACCCGGTGCCTGCGGCCGATGCAGAGCGCAATCGCCTGCACCTGCTTCGCCTCTTCGCCGAAGATGCGCAGCGCGAGGACGAACTCGATCCCCTGACCCCGCTTTATGCCGGCGCCACGGCGGGAGGCGCCCAGTTCGAACGCATGTACACCGACGCCCTCGATCGCGACGTGCAGGCCTCTGCCCGCAAGAGCCGCGAAGCGCTGCGCTCGGTCGACCGCGCCGCGCTGCCGCCCGAACTCCAGATTTCCTACGATACGTTCGCAGCGCTCAAGGACGACGAACTGGCGTGGCTCCAGCCAGAACTGCGCCGCCTGACCAGGGTACGGCCGTTCAACCATTTCGGCGGACTGCATGTCGAGTTCCCCGCCATGATCGCGCCCGGCGGCACTTACGACTACGCCGACGAGGCAGATTACCGGCGCGCCCTCACGCTCTACCGGGCCTTTCCCCGCGTGATCGACAATGCCATCGCCCGCTTTCGGCAGGGCATGGCCTCAGGCGTGGTCGAACCGCGCCTGACGGTGATCAACATGATTGCCCAGATCGACGCCCTACTGGCCCAATCCTACGAAGATTCGCCCTTCTCGGCCCGCTCCGGCAGGTCCCGGAGACACTCTCCGACAAGAGCCGCAAGGCCCTCGCGCCGGCATTCCGGTCGGCGACCCGCGAGGCGATCTGGCCAGCCTACCGGCGCCTGCGGCAATTCCTGCAGGCCGAGTACCTTCCCGAGGCCCGCGATTCTATCGGGCTTGGCGAAATGAAGGGAGGCACGCAGCTCTATCGCGCTCTGATCCGGCGCGAGACGACGTTGACGCTGGAACCGGAGGCCATTCACCAGCTCGGCCTTTCGGAAGTCGCCCGCATTCAGCGGGATATGGACGGGGTGCGCAGGCAGCTGGGCTATTCAGGAACCCTCGCTGCATTCTTCGACGAAATTCGCGGCGATCCACGCTTTCATCCGACCGACGGCAGCCAGCTCTCCGACGGTTTCGCCCGCATCGGCAAGCAGGTCGACGCCGCTCTGCCGCGCTGGTTCGAGCGGATGCCCGAAACGCCCATGCTGATCGAACCCTACCCGGCCTATCGTGAGAAGTTCGAAGCTGGCGGCAGCTATTCCGAAGGCGCGCCCGAACGCGGCAAGCCCGGTGTCTTCTACTACAACACCTACGACCTGCCGCACCGCTTCCTCAGCGGCATGACCACGCTCTATATGCACGAGGGCGTGCCGGGGCATCACTTCCAGATCAGCCTCGCGCAGGAAGACCAGAGCCTCCCCGGTTTCCAGCGCTACGGTGGCAACAGCGCCTTCGTCGAAGGCTGGGCGCTCTATGCCGAGACGCTGGGCTACGACATGGGATTCTACAAGGACCCGCTGCAGCACTGGGGCACGCTCGACGACGAGATGCTGAGGGCAATGCGGCTGGTCGTCGATACCGGCATCCACGCCAAGGGCTGGTCGCGCCAGCAGGCGATCGACTACATGCTGGCCAATTCGGGCATGGGCCGCAGCGACGCGGAAGCCGAGGTGGATCGCTACATCGCAATGCCGGCACAGGCGCTCGCCTACAAGATCGGCGCGCTCACCATCCAGCGCCTGCGCGGCAAGGCGCAGGAACAGCTCGGAGCGCGCTTCGATATCCGTGCCTTCCACGAGGAAGTGCTGGGTTCGGGTGCCCTGCCCCTGCCGGTGCTGGAAGCGAAGATAGACGGCTGGATCGCCGCGAGCCGCCCCCACCGCGCGGGCGTGGCAAGGTAAGCCCGCAGGATCGCCTCACTCTCCGGCAGGTTCAGTATTCCTCCCCGGCTTCCGATGCGCGGCGCGCCTCAAGGTATTCGATGAGGTGATCGAAGCGCCGGTGGAGCCGCAAAATTTCCAGCTGCGTGCGCAAGTTGACTTCATAGTCATGCCGCGCGGCAATGCGATCCTTGTCGGCCTGCCTGTTCTGGCTCATCATGATCACCGGCGCCTGGATCGCAGCCAGCATCGAGAGAATGAGGTTGAGGAAGATGTACGGGTAGCCATCGAAGGGATGCAGCCCGAAGGCTTCCAGCACATGGCTGTTAACGAGCATCCAGGCGATCAGCACCAGTCCAAAGGCAATGATGAAGCCCCAGCTGCCGCCGACCGACGCAACCCGGTCAGCAAGCCGGTCGCCGCGGCTGGCATGGGTCGCGGCGATCTCGTCGGCATCGGGGCCGATCAGGGTGCCCGCGGCAATGCGCCGCAGGACATTCTGTTCTTCCTGCTCCAGCTCGCTGAACTTGCGGCCGAGAAGCTCCTCGGCCAGCTGCTCAGGCGTGCGCCGGGGCAGTTGCATCATTGGCTGGAAAGCGCTTCTGCGATCAGCTTGCGCGTCTCGGGAATGCCATAAAGCGCGATGAAGCTGCCCATGCGCGGCCCCTGGCTGGAGCCCAGAAGGGTTTCGTAAAGCGCCTTGAACCAGTCGCGCAAATTACCGAAGCCGTAAGCCTCGTTCTTGCCGATCTCATAGACCGTGTTCTGCAATTCCTCTGCCGACGTGTCCGGCCCAGCCTTGGCCAGTTCGGCATCGAGCGCGTTGAGCGCTTCGGCTTCATGGGCGGCCGGCGCGCGGCGCACCAGCGTCGGCGCGATGAAATCCCGGTTGGTGGCAAGGGCGGCGCGCACCAGTTCGCCCAGTTCCGGATGCGCCTCGGGCGTCGCATCGGCGACGTAATTGCCAAGGTACGACCAGACCTGATCGGCGGTTGCATCGGCGCCCAGCACGCCCACGAGGTTGAGCAGCAGCGAGAAGGTCACCGGCAGGGTGTCGCCCGCGCCTTCACCGTTTCCGGTCGCGCGCAGCAGGTGCCAAACCGGATTGCCAAGCTGCTTTTCGAGCGTCTGGTCCGGAAGGTTGCCGCGGAACTGCCAGTACTCGTCGACCGCCTTGGGGATCACGCCGATATGCAGCTGCTTGGCGCTCTTGGGCTCCCGGAACAGATAGAAGCCAAGACTTTCCTCGGTCCCGTAGGTCAGCCACTGCTCGATGGTGAGGCCATTGCCCTTGGACTTGGAGATCTTCTCGCCGTTCTCGTCGAGGAAGAGTTCGTAGATCAGCCCTTCGGGCTTACGGCGCCCAAGGATCTGCGAGATCTTGCCCGACTGCGTCACCGAGTCGGTCAGGTCCTTGCCGCACATCTCGTAGTCGACGCCAAGATCGACCCAGCGCATTGCCCAATCGACCTTCCACTGCAGCTTGGCATGGCCGCCGAAGACGGATTGCTCAACGGTCGAGCCGTCCTCGTCGGCAAAGCGGATCATTCCGGTGGCCGGATCGAGGACTTCGACCGGCACCTGCAGCACCGCGCCTGTGGTCGGCGACACCGGCAGGACCGGCGAATAGGTCTTGCGGCGCTCCTCGCGAAGCGTGGGCAGCATGACACCCATGATGGCATCGTAGTGTGAGAGCACGTTCGACAGGGCACTGTCGAAGGCACCGGAATTGTAGCGGTCGCTGGCCGAGACGAACTCGTACTCGAAGCCGAAGCGATCGAGGAAATCGCGCAGCATCGCGTTGTTGTGATGCGCGAAGCTCTCGAACTTCCCGAACGGATCGGGAATGCGGCTCAGCGGCTTGCCGAGATTGTCCGCAAGCAATTGGGCGTTGGGAATATTGTCCGGGACCTTGCGCAGCCCATCCATATCGTCCGAAAAGGCGACCAGCCGAGTCGGCGCGCCACCGGTCAGGGTTTCGTAGGCGTGACGCACCAGCGTCGTGCGCAGAACTTCCTGGAACGTGCCGATATGCGGAAGGCCCGAGGGACCGTAACCGGTCTCGAACAGCATGGGCTCACCGCCCGGTTTGCCGTCCGGATAGCGCTTGAGCAGCTTCTGGGCCTCCTGGAAGGGCCAGGCCTTGGACACACGGGCGGCTTCGATCAGGGCATTCTCAGTCATGGGGGCGCTCATCTTCGAAACGCGGACATTTCGCAAGCGCGAAGCTGCATTGGAACCGGGCCGTGACAGGCCCGTTACGTTCAAAAGGGACCGAAAGGGACGAAGATATCGTGAATTACGTCGAAACATTGCGCACTGAACTGGAGGCCATGGGCAAAGGAGTCGTGCAGGCCCTGCCCTCTCTGGTCATCGCGCTTGTCGTTCTGCTGGCTACATGGATCGTTGCGCGCACCGCCGTGCGCATTGCCGATCGCATCACCGGCAGAACCGCAATCCGCAACGATCTCAAGCAACTGCTCGATACCCTCGTGCGATTGCTGGTGTGGATCATCGGATCGCTGATTGCCCTCACGATCGCCATTCCCAGCTTCACCCCGGCAGGCGCCTTCGCAAGTCTGGGTGTCGGCGCTCTCGCCATCGGTTTTGCGTTCCAGGATATTTTCGAGAATTTTCTCGCCGGCGTGCTGATCATGCTGCGCGACAAGATGAACATCGGCGACTCGGTCATCTGCGGCAGCATCAGCGGCAAGGTCGAGAGGATCACCTTGCGCGAAACGCACATCCGGCAGTTCTCGGGCGAACTGACCGTCGTTCCGAACTCCATGCTGTTCAAGAACCCGGTGGACATTCTCACCGACCATGCCCTGCGCCGCAACGAGATCGTCGTCGGCGTCTCTTATGACACGGACCTCGGCCCAGCCCAGGACGTCATCCAGAAGGCCGTCGAAAGCGTCGAGGCGGTGGACAAGGACAAGGGCGTCGTCGTCTTCGCGCAGGAGTTCAATGCCAGCTCGGTCGACTTCCTCGTCCAGTGGTGGACCGACACCGTCGCGCAGGACCTGCGCCTGACCAAGAGCCAGATCGTCATGGCCGTGAAGTCCGCGCTAGACGAGGCGGGCATCGAGATCCCGTTCCCCTATGTCACCAATACCTTCAAGGAACCGCTGCCCCTCGAAAGGGCACGGAACCCCGAGGCGGTCAACGAGAACGCTGCCTGAGGCGAGGCCAGCGTGCCACTTCGCGCGGCACCGCTGCGATGAAAGACCCGTCAGCACGCCGTCAAAGGCCTGCTGACGGGTCTTTCCGATTCCGGCAGTATGGCGCCGGGTTACTGCCAGGACCATTCGTAGTTGAGCGATCCTTCGCGGAACGCGAAGCGGTCGATATGGTTTGCCACCACTTCGGTCAGGCGTTCGAGCGTTGCCTTGTCCTCCCCGGTGATCTCGATCGCGATGCCTTCCTCGTCTCCCGCCATCGTCGTGACGGCAGACGGGAAATGGACCTTGCCGGTATCGCCCTCGACTTCGACCTCGAACTTGTGGCTCCAGTGCTTGCAGACCTGGCGTACGTACTTGCCGCCGTTCGGCGTGGCGACTTTCGCTGCGATTGTGCTCATTTCTCGATCCTTTCGATATTGCGCGTGGCTTCGTCGATGGCTTCCGCCACCCGCAGGATGAAATCCCGGTCCGCACCTTCGACCGAAAGTCGGTCGAATACGGCGGTCTTGAGATTGTGCATGGCGCGCCGAACCGGCGCGGGGTCGACCTTCTCACGGGCCTCTGCCAAAGCCGCCAGGCGCTGGCGCAAAGCATTTGCCTTGTCGGCATCGGTCTCGGCGTGCTTGCGGCCTTCTTCGGTGGCCTCGTAGGACTTGCGAGCCCCTTCGTCCGAGCCGACCGCAATCCAGCCTGCCTCTTCCATGTAGGTCAGGGCAGGATAGACCACGCCGGGACTGGGCGCATATTCGCCGCCCGAGATGGCCTCGATCTCGCGGATCAGGTCATAGCCGTGGCGCGGGGCTTCCGCGATCAAGGCCAGCAGCAGCGTCTGCAGTTCGGCCTGGTCGAAGATCCGCCGACGCCGACCGCCGCGCATGCCGCGACCGCCGCCAAAGCCCGGACCGACTCCTCCCCCGCGACCGCCGCGGCCGTGCCTGCGGCCGTCGAAGAGTTCATCGTCCAAACCGTCGCGTCCCGGTCCGAAGGGGCCGCGCATACCGCCACGGCGTCCGTGCATGCCCCGGGCGCGCCGTTCGAAGGCGATGTCCATTGCATGATCGTAGCGCGCGAAGCCGTGTCCGCCGCGCCTGGGGTTACTGTTCATCTGTCTCATTATATTTCCAAAAATCTTCATGATGGCATCAAGATATATCTTAGAAGGATTTTTGCAAGGCGCGAATTTGTAACAAGTCGTAATTTCCTGCGGGAAGCGACGCAGAGCCATTTCCAAATCAGGCAAGGCATCCCTAAGACCGGATCATATGTCCGCGCTTCCCCTTCCCGCACTGCATGCCAGCCATGGCGGCAGTTGGCTGCGCGACGGCAACGCGGCCACGCGGACCGTCTCGAAGGGCGAAGCGATGATGGCCGCGGCCGATACGCCGCTGCTCATCCTCAACGCCCCGCTCCTGGCAACCCGGCTCGGCTACCCCGACCTGTCCGGGCTCGATCTGCTCGAACTCTTCGCCTTCGTGCATCCGGCCCGCTTCGTCGTGCCCACGCCCAAGGGCCTGGCCCATGCCCTCGACCTGACCGAGCCCGACGGCGAACCCGATGTCCCGCGCCTGCTGCAGGAAGCTGCCGGCAGGTTGCTGGAGACTTGCGAAAGCCCGGATTGGCAGGAACGCGAAGGCGCTTGGACCTCGCTTCAGTCGCTGGTGCGCATGCGCTGGCCTTGGGCCACACTGCTGGGAACGCGCATCGCCAAGCCCCAGCGCGCCGAACGCTGGCTCTTCTCGCGTCTGCCAGAGTGGGAGGAAACAGCGGACCAGCCCCAGCCACGACAGGTAGAGCTGAGCGAGGCAGATGTACTGCAGCAGCTGCAGACGCTGACCGGGGCCAAGGCCGAGCAGCGCGAAGGGCAGCGGGCCTATGCCGCCCAGTCCGCCGCCGCCTTCTCGCCGCGCAAGGCATCGGGACAGCCCAATGTCCTGCTGGCACAGGCAGGCACCGGCATCGGCAAGACGCTGGGCTACCTCGCCCCCGCCTCTTTGTGGAGCGCCCTGTCCGGCGGCACTGTCTGGGTTTCGACTTATACCAAGGCCCTGCAGCGCCAGCTGCGGCAGGAGAGCCGCCGCGCGTGGCCGGAGCGCCGGCCTGACGGCAGCCAGCCCGTCGTCGTGCGCAAGGGGCGCGAAAACTACCTGTGCCTGCTCAACCTCGAGGATGCATTGCAGGGCGGCTTCGCCGGACGCGCGGCGATCCTGGCCCAGCTCGTCGCGCGCTGGGCGGCCTATACCCGCGATGGCGACATGATCGGCGGCGACCTGCCGGGATGGCTCGGAACCCTGTTCCGCCAGCGCGGCATCACCGCCCTCACCGACCGGCGCGGCGAATGTGTCTATGCCGGGTGCCCGCACTACCGCAAATGCTTCATCGAGCGGGCATCGCGAGCCAGTGCGCAAGCCGACCTCGTGATCGGCAACCATGCCCTGGTCATGGTCAATGCCGCGCGCGGACGCGATCATGCCGCACGGCCCACGCGGATCGTCTTCGACGAGGGGCATCACGTTTTCGACGCCGCCGATTCAACTTTCGCGGCGGCGCTGTCGGGCAGTGAGACGATCGAACTGCGCCGCTGGGTCATCGGTCCGGAAAAGGCCTCGCGCGGTCGGCGTCGCGGTCTTTCCGCGCGGCTTGCCGATATCGTCAGCTACGACGAGGCCGGCGCCAAGGCGATTGCCGCCGCGCGCGCCGCCGCTGAAGCCCTGCCCGGCGACGGCTGGATGCAGCGGATCAATGAAGGCGCGCCATCCGGACCGCTTGAAGACCTGCTCGCCTCGGTGCGAGCCACTGTCTACGCGCGCGACGAGAGCGGCGGACAGGAAGCCGGATACGGCCTCGAAACCGAGGCGGCCGGCCTCGACGGCACGTTCATCGAAGTCTCGCAGGCCGCGCGTGAGGCACTCGCGGACTTGCGCCAACCGCTGATGCGACTCGGCATGAGACTGGAAGCGCTGCTGGAAGATCCGCCCGACTGGCTGGACGGCCAGGGCCGCGCCCGGATCGAGGGCGCCCGGCATTCGCTATCGTGGCGCATCGACCTGCTTTCGGCATGGGAAGCCCTGCTCGAACGGCTGGGCGGCCCCGCCGACCCGGAATACGTCGACTGGCTGGCGGTCGACCGCTCGGAGGCGCGTGAATTCGACATCGGCATCCACCGCCACTGGCTCGATCCGATGAAGCCTTTCGCCAAGGTCGTCCTCGAACCGGCACACGGCGTCGTCATGACTTCGGCAACGCTGCGCGACGGCGAGGACTGGGGCAAGGCGGTGGCCCGGTCCGGTGTCGAGCACATCGGCGTGACCCCGCGCCTTTCCACCCACTCCAGCCCGTTCGACTATGCAAAGCAGGCCGAAGTCCTGATCGTCACCGACGTCCCACGCGGCGACATCCCTGCCCTGGCCGCGGCATATGCACGCCTGATCGAGGCCTCGCACGGCGGTGCACTCGGGCTGTTCACGGCAATCCGGCGCCTGCGCGCCGTGCATGGCCGGATCGCCGACCGCCTCGCCCGCACCGGCCTGCCGCTCTATGCCCAGCACGTCGACCCGATCGACACCGGCACGCTCGTCGACATCTTCCGCGACGATCCCGCAGCATCGCTGCTGGGCACCGATGCCTTGCGGGACGGCGTCGACGTGCCGGGCGATTCGCTCCGGCTGGTCGTGATGGAACAGGTGCCCTGGCCGCGGCCGACCATCCTGCACCGGGCCCGGCGCCTCGCCGGTGGCGGCGGCAGCTATGACGACGGCATCATCCGCGCCCGGCTGGCCCAGGCCTTCGGACGCCTCATCCGCAGCCGCGACGACCGCGGTCATTTCGTGGTCCTCTCCGCTGCATTCCCCTCGCGCCTGCTGAGCGCCTTCCCCGAAGGAACGCCCGTCCTGCGGCTTTCTCTGGAGGAGGCTTTACATCGGGTCGCTACCAATGCTTCAGAAGAAGCGTACCGACCCGATCACGCCGCCCGGCCATGAATACGAGCTTGCCTGACAGATGAAGACCCTCGGCATCTTTCGCCACGCCAAGTCGGACTGGAACGATGCGCGCCTGCGCGACTTCGACAGGCCTCTCAACAAGCGGGGCCGCAAGGGCGCGGCGATCATGGGCGAGCATATCCGCAATGACGGCAGGGCGTGGAAGCGCATTCTCGCCTCTCCCGCGGTTCGCGTCACGCAGACGATCGAGCTTGCCTCGGAAGCGGCCGGAATGGCGCCGCCGGTCAGTTGGGACAGGCGCATCTACCTTGCCAACTCAGCCACGCTGATGGATCTCCTGCGCGAACAGGAAGGCGATCCCGCCTCGATCATGCTGATCGGACACAATCCGGGCCTTGAGGACCTGATCTTCGACCTGGTTCCCGACGATGGCACCAGTCCGCTGCGTGATGTCGTCGAGGAGAAATTCCCGACCGCCGCCTATGCCGTGCTCGAACTGGATATCGACAGCTGGGACGATATCGACGAGAATTGCGGAAGGATCACGCACCTCGTCAGGCCCAGGGATCTCGACCCCGCGCTGGGGCCAAGCCTGACCGACTGACTGCCTTCAGGGAGTATCGGGCGAGCGTCCCGCGCGGGACGCGAACGTCTCAAGCCGCAGCGAGCGCCGCTGCCAATTGCGCGCGGATCTGCCGAAGCTCGCCGATGATGTCACCGCCTGCGACCGCCGAAGTTTGCGGCTGGGCCTCGGGCCCGGAGACTGCAGCAGGTGTCGGCCGGGCGTCCTGGTCCTCGATAGCCTTGCGCGCACCGCGCAGGGTGTAGCCTTCCTGGTGGACAAGACGATTGATCTCAACCACGAGCGCAACATCGTCACGGCGATAATACCGCCGGCCACCGCTGCGCTTGACAGGCTGGAGCGAAGGGAACTGTTCTTCCCAATAGCGCAAGACGTGCTGGCGGATGCCCAGCGCCTTGCTGACTTCACCGATGGTTCGCAAAGCCTCCGGATCCTTTCCGTCATCGAAAACCGGGATGTCGGAAAGGATAGTCATCGGCTCTGTTCCTTCAGTCTCCGGCGATCCTGTCTTTCAGCATCTGGCTCGCTCGGAATGTCATAACCCGTCGCGGCGTGATCGGCACTTCGACCCCCGTCTTGGGATTACGGCCGATACGTTCGCCCTTGTCCCGTAACAGGAATGTGCCGAATCCCGAAATCTTGACGTTCTCGCCCGAACTGAGCGCAGTCGACATGTGTTGCAGAATAGCTTCGACCATCGCCAGCGACTCCGCGCGCGACAGACCCAGCTTCTTGTGGATCGCTTCCGCGATCTCAGCTCGCGTCAATGTATCCGTTGAGCCCATCGAACCCGCTTCCCCTCTGAGCGCCAACCCCCGCGCTGATAATATGATTTAACAGGGAAAAAGGCAATCCTACGTCAAATAATGAACGCAGATAAACCTTAGGGGGTAGGTTCTCAGACTCGCAGCAGGCTTGCGCCCCAAGTGAAACCGCCGCCCATTGCTTCGAGAACGACGAGATCACCTTCGCGGATTCGGCCGTCGCGAACCGCCTGATCGAGCGCCAGCGGCACCGATGCAGCCGAAGTATTGGCATGCTGACTTACAGTCATCACGACCTTTTCGACCGGAAGACCCAGCTTCTTCGCCGTCGCGTCAAGAATACGCGCGTTTGCCTGGTGCGGGACCAACCAGTCGATATCCGAGGGTTGAATTCCAACTTCTTCAAGCACTTCCTTGAGAACCTGAGCCAGGTTCACAACGGCGTGACGGAATACTTCACGGCCTTTCATGCGCAACTTGCCAACCGTGCCGGTGGTCGAAGGACCACCGTCCACATAAAGCAGTTCGTTGTGTGCACCGTCGGCATGGAGCCGCGATGCCAGGATGCCGCGCGGAGCCTCGCTCTCGCCCTGTTCGCGCGCTTCGAAGATCGCCGCACCGGCACCGTCGCCGAACAGCACGCAAGTCGTGCGATCTTCCCAATCGAGGATGCGCGAGAAGGTTTCCGAACCGATTACGAGCGCGCGCTGGGCCATTCCCGAGCGCAACATCGAATCGGCAATGCCTACCGCGTAAAGGAAACCGGAACACACCGCGGCGACGTCGAAGGCAATGCACCCTGCGCAACCGAGGTTGTTTTGCACGATCGTGGCCGATGCCGGAAAAGTCTGGTCGGGTGTCGCGGTTGCCAGAATGATGAGGTCGATGGAGGCCGCATCGATGCCGGCCGCCTCGATCGCCTTGCGCGCTGCGTCGGTGGCAAGGCTCGAGGTCGTTTCGTCGTCGGCGGCGATGTAGCGATTGGATATGCCGGTACGCTCGACGATCCATTCGTCGCTGGTATCGACCTGCGCTGCCAGTTCCGCATTGCTTACCGCGCGGCGCGGCAGGGCCGAACCGGTGCCGATCAGAACCGAGCGCCGGGTCATGCCCGTTCTTCCTGGTTCCCGGGCATGCGCAGCGAGGCTTCACCCACGCGGGCTAGGTCGGCAGTGATCCGCTCGGTCACATTTTCCTCCAGAAGCCGCGCAGTTACGGCGACGGCATTGGCCACGCCTGCAGCATTCGCGCTGCCATGGCTTTTCACGACGATACCGTTCAGGCCAAGGAACACGGCGCCATTATGATTATTGGGGTCTAGGTGATGCTTTAGCAACTCGGTCGCCGGACGCGAGATCAGGAAGCCGATCTTCGAGCGCAGCGAACTGGAGAAGCTGCGACGCAGCAGGTCGCCGACGAATCGCGCCGTACCTTCGACCGCCTTGAGAGCGATGTTGCCGGAAAAACCGTCAGTCACGACCACGTCGACGTCGCCGCGGCAAACCTTGTCCGCCTCGGTGAAGCCGTCGAAGGACATGGCCAGGTCACCGGCCGCCGCCTTGAGCGTCGCCGCTGCATCGCGCAGCAGTTCCGTGCCCTTGATCTCTTCAGTACCGATATTGAGCAGGCGCAGGCGCGGTTGCTCGCGCCCCGTCGCCACGCGGGCATAGGCTGCGCCCATGATCGCGAACTGCACGAGATTGCGGCTATCGCACTCGGTATTGGCGCCGAGATCGAGCATCACGACGTCATTGTCGCCCAGCGTGGGCAACAATGCGGCAAGCGCGGGACGATCGATGCCGGGCATCGTGCGCAAGGTGAGCTTGGCGATCGCCATCAGTGCACCGGTATTACCGGAACTGACGGCGGCTCCCGCGTCGCCGGCCTTCACCGCAGCGATGGCACGCCCCATGGACGTGCCTTTCGCGCGGCGCAGGGCCTGGCTCGGCTTGTCTTCGCCACTGATCACACCATCGGTGTGCAGGATTTCCGATGCCCCGCGAAGGTTCGGATGATCCTCGAGCGCGGCCTTGATCCGCGTCTCGTCGCCGACGAGGAGGAAATTGAAACGGTCATGGCGACGGCGCGCGAGTGCCGCGCCCTCGATCATGACGCGCACGCCCTCATCGCCGCCCATCGCATCGATAGCGATACGCGGCAGAGTCATGGGCAATCTCCGAACTTCGTCTGAGGTCTTAGATTTCGACCGCGACGATCTCGCGGCCGTTGTAGTGACCGCAAGCGTTGCAGAGGTTGTGCGGGCGCTTCAGCTCGCCGCAGTTCGGGCACTCATGAAACGCTTCAACCTTGAGGGCATCATGGCTGCGGCGCATGCCCCGGCGGGACGGGGTCGTTTTTCTCTTAGGGACAGCCATTTTGGCACCTGTTCCTGGAAATGCGTTAATGTCAAAAAGGCCGCCGGGAACCGTCACCCGGAACCGGCGGCTTGCGAAGGCGGGCCTATAACCGATTTCTCACGAGTTGCAACCCGTTGATACCTTCCTCATGTAGCCAAAACCACATTGGGGGAGATGCCCGGGATGATTCTTCAGACGACTCTATGCCTTGCCGCCGCTGCTGCGGTCATCAATTTCTGGCTGCTGACGCGGGTTGGCAGACTGCGCATGGCAGCCAAGGTCCTGCATGGAGACGGCGGCAATGAAGCCATCGCTCGCCGAATGCGCGCGCAGCTCAACTTCGTTGAGAACACGCCTTTTGTCCTCATCCTGATCGCGGCGATCGAAATGACCGGCAAGGCCGGCCCCTGGCTGGCGATAGTCGGCGCCATATACATGGCCGCGCGGGTCGCCCACGCCTTCGGCATGGACAGGTCGGATGCGAACCTCCTGCGCGCGGGCGGGATCATTGTAACTGTCCTCACCCTTCTGGGTCTGTCGGTCGTGGCGATCCTGATCGCCCTGGGCCGCCTCTGATCCGTCAGGAGACGCGGCGTGAAAGCGCCGCGTCGCTGACGTAGGGATTGTGGCGACGCTCCTCGCCGAAGGTGCTGACAGGGCCATGCCCCGGCACGAAGGTCACATCGTCGCCAAGCGGCCACAGACGCGTGGTGATCGAAGCGATCAGATCGTCGAGATTCCCGCGCGGGAAGTCCCAGCGCCCGATTCCGCCCTGGAACAACACGTCGCCGACCATGGCGAACTTGCTGGGTGCATGATGAAAGACGACATGCCCGGGCGTGTGCCCCGGACAGTGATAGACGTCGAGCGTCAGTTCGCCGACCTGGACCCGGTCTCCGTTCTCCAGCCAGCGGTCCGGCTCGAAAGTATGTGCCTCCATGTTCCAGCGCGGACCATCGTCGCTGAGCTGAGCGATCCAGAAGCGATCCTCTTCCTGAGGCCCTTCGATCGGCACGCCCATTTCCCTGGCCAGCTCGCCGGCCATGCCGCAGTGATCCAGGTGACCGTGCGTGACCAGCACCTTTTCCAGCGTCACGCCGGTCTTTTCCAGCGCCGCCTTGAGCTTATCGAGGTCGCCGCCGGGATCGACCAGCGCCCCGCGCATGGTTCTGGTGCACCACAGTAGCGTGCAGTTCTGCTGGAGCGGGGTAACGGGAACGATTCCCACGCGCATCGGCGGTTCGGTCTGGGTCATGGGACGGGAAATGGCGGCCTAACGCCGCGATTGCAACCGTCCTGCCAACACACGGGCGATCTTGCAATGCTTCCAGCGGCGGCTAGAGGCGCCCGCCCTTCCAGACCACGCGGCCGACCACGTCGATGCTACCGGCCGGGCATTCGATCGGCCCATAGACCTTGTTGTCGCTGATAAGCCGCACTTTCCCGCCCGCGCCGCGCTCGACCCGCTTGACGAGCAAGTTGCCCTCGTGCCGCAAGACGTGAATGCCTTCACTGAGGGCCCGCACGGTGCGGTCGACCAGGATCTCGTCGCCGTCCTGCAAGGTAGGCGCCATCGAATCGCCGGCCACGGCAATGGCGCTCAGCGCCTTGGGATCGAGGCCCATGCTGCGCAACCAGCGCGGTGAAAAGCGGATCGTGCCCAGCAATTCCTCCTCCCCGGCAAAGGCTCCGCCGCCGGCCGAGGCATCGACTGCAAGCCTGGGTACGTCGACCCAGTCCTGCAGGCGTTTCGAGGAAATTTCCTTCGGCCGACCCAGCACCGATTCGTCCACGCCGAAGAACCTGGCGAGCTTGCCGCGATCGCCTTCCTCCAGCTTACGCGGGCTACCCTTGCGAACGAACTGTTGGAGATAGCTTGGATTTTTTCCCAGCATTCGCGACAGAGCGGAGAGACTGGCGCCGCGTTTCTCGGCCAGTTCCAGCAGTGCTCCGCGGGGATCGGTCATGTCCATTTTGTAATCCGTAGGTGAAGGAAATTTCCTAGACAAGTAGGATTTCGATTGGAACATACCATGAACACAGCCAACGAATCCAACACGGAAAGGATCAGGATCGATGCTTTTGCGTCAGATCGAACGCTTCCTGCGCCAGACGGACATGCCCTGGACCAAGTTCGGGCGGCTCGCAGCACAGGATCCGCGCTTCGTGGCCGACTTGCGCAATGGCCGCATTCCCCGCGCCCGCACGGCGGCGCGCGTCGAGCAATTCATGCGAAACTATCAGGAGACCGATCATGCGCTTTGACCCCACTTCCGACCGATCGATGCTCAACGCGCTGCGTGCCCGCACTTCAGGATCAGCCCGGCGCGGCCCCTGGCTCAAACTGCTTTGCGAGGTACTCGCCCTTGCCGGACCGCAAGGCGAACTGCTGCGCCATGGCGAGCGGCCATGGAGTAGCGCGACATTTTCGGGCAGCCGCCACAGTCTTGCGCTTTCGTTTACCGGCGAGCGGGCCATCGACGCCGGAGAGGCGCTGATCGCCGCCCTGCCCGACCATGAATTCGCGATCCCCGGCCATCTCGTCGCCGATGCCACGATCACCTGCGTCGATCACGATAACGGCCCCGAACCGCGCATGACGGTCGAGGCCGAATTTCTCCTGCTCGAGGAGTGCTGACCGAGGCGAGAACCTGTTTCCGGGCGCTCAGAGCGCCCGGGACAGATCCTTGATGTCCGTGTTCAGGATGCGATCGTTTTCCGAGTAGTCCACCGGGCAGTCGATCACATGAACGCCTGGGGTATCGCGGCACTGGGCCAGCAGCTCGCTCAAATGCTGCGCGCTTTCGACCCGATACCCCTTGGCCCCGTAGCTTTCGGCATACTTCACGAAATCGGGGTTGTTGTAGGTCAGGCCGAAGTCGGCGAATCCCATGTTCGCCTGCTTCCAGCGAATCATCCCGTAGGCATTGTCGTTGAGGATCAGCACGGTCAGATTAAGGCCGAGTCGAACCGCCGTTTCAAGCTCCTGGCTGTTCATCATGAACCCGCCGTCGCCGCAGATCGCCATGACCTTGCGCTCGGGATAGACCATGGCGCTCGCCATCGCGGAGGGTAGCCCTGCCCCCATCGTCGCCAGTGCATTGTCGAGCAGGACGGTGTTGGGCTTGCAGGCACAGAAGCCGCGGGCGAACCAGATCTTGTAGACGCCGTTGTCGAGGCAGATGATCGCATCGTCGGGCATCGCATCGCGAACCTGTTGCACGAGATGCGGCGGGAAGATCGGGAAACGCTCGTCAGCGGCCAGCTTCGCGGTGTGTTCCAGTTCTGCCTTGCGGAACCCAAGCATGGCATCGAAGTTCCATTTCGACGACGGCACGACCGCTTCCTTGATCTGCCACATGGCATTGGCGATGTCGCCGATCACCTCGATGTGCGGGAAATAGACCGGGTCCACTTCCGCCGTCTTGGTCGAGATATGGACAACCACGCGGTCATCGCGCGTGCCGTCGTTGTGCATGAAGAACGGCGGCTTCTCGATCACGTCGTGCCCGATGTTGAGGATGCAGTCGGCATCCTCGATGGCGCGATGGACGAAGTCACCGGCCGAAAGCGCGGCGCAGCCCAGGAACTTGGGGTGACGCTCATCGATCACGCCCTTGCCGAGCTGGGTAGTGAGGAAGGGGATGCCGGTCTTCTCGACGAATTCGCCCAGCATCTTGCTGGTCATCTTGCGATTCGCACCCGCACCGATCACCAGCAGCGGCTTCTTCGCGTTCTGCAGCGCATCGACGGCCTGGGCGATCGATTTCACGTCGGCTGTCGGACGGCGGACGATCGAGCGGCGCACGGGCCGCGAATCGGTATGCTCGTCGGCAATGTCCTCGGGCAGCTCGATGTGCGTTGCGCCCGGCTTTTCTTCCTCGGCGATGCGGAAGGCTTCGCGCACCCGGCTCGGAATGTTGTCCGAGGATGCCATCTGGTGCGCGTACTTGGTGATCGGCCCCATCATGGAGACGACGTCCAGAATCTGGAAACGGCCCTGCTTCGATTTCTTGATCGGCTTCTGGCCCGTGATCATCAGCATCGGCATGCCGCCAAGCGTCGCATAGGCCGCAGCGGTGACGAAATTGGTCGCGCCCGGTCCCAGGGTCGAGAGGCACACGCCAGTCTTGCCGGTATGCCGTCCGTAAGTCGCAGCCATGAAACCGGCGCCCTGCTCGTGACGGGTAAGGATGAGCTTGATTTTTTCCGATCGCGAGAGCGAGTCGAGAAAGTCGAGGTTCTCTTCACCGGGAACGCCGAAGATGTACTCGACGCCTTCCTCTTCAAGGCACTCGATAAAAACATCCGAAGCCTTGCGCTTGTCGCCCTCTGCCATTTTCCGCTTTCCCCGTTTCTGCTCTCTTGCCGAGCCGGTATAGACCAACCCGGCCCTGCGTCATGTGCAAATACGCAATCCAGCGCAGCAGCCTGCGCCCTGGTGAATGGGCTAGCGGCCTGTTCGTTTACATAGGGCTAAGGCAACGAAATCGGCCACAAGGCCGCCAACGCGCATCGCACGGGCACACGCAGGGCGAAGGAGGCTAAAGGGAATGTCTGGCCTTCGGGCGGCGCCGGCCTCAGCCCAGTTTCCACTCCCAGCCAAGCGGGTCGCCGTCCATCACTTCCACGCCCTTCGCAGCCAGTTCGTCGCGCAAGGCATCGGATGCGGCAAAGTCCTTTGCGGCGCGCGCTTCCTTGCGCGCCGCCAGCGCGGCCTCGATTTCCGTTTCGGAAATAGCGGCACTCTTCGGACGCAAGCGCAAGTCGGCGCGGGACGTCCCGAAGAGATCGAGGCCGAGCACCGCATCCATCGCTTCCACGACGGCACGCTTGGCCGCGGGATCGACCTTCTTGGCGGCAAGCACGTCTTCCAGCGCCGTCAGCGCGACCGGGGTGTTGAGATCATCGGACATCGCCTTCTCGAAAGTCTCGATCATCGCGGCAAGTTTGGGGTGCGAAGGCGATCCAGCCTCGACACCAGCAAGGCGCTCGGCAGCCATGATCATGCGCTTGAGGCGGGTGAGCGCGGCGCCAAGGCCGTCCCACGAGAATTCCAGTTCCGAGCGATAATGCGCCTGCAGGCACATCATGCGGTAGGCGAGCGGATGATAGCCCTTGTCGATCAACAGCTGCAGGCGAAGGAATTCGCCCGACGACTTGCTCATCTTGCCCGAGCGCTCGACCAGGAAGTTGTTGTGCATCCACACCCGCGCACCCGAGTTTGCCGGTATGTCGAGCCCGTTGGTGCAGCAGAACGCCTGATTCTGTGCGATTTCATTGGGGTGATGGATCTCGCGGTGATCGATGCCGCCGGTATGGATGTCGAAAGGAAAGCCCAGCAGCTTGCCCGACATGACTGAGCATTCCAGGTGCCAGCCGGGCGCGCCCGGGCCCCAGGGCGAATCCCACTCCATCTGGCGCTTCTCGCCGGCGGGCGTCTTGCGCCAGATCGCGAAGTCTGCGGCATTGCGCTTGCCGTCGACCGCCTCGATGCGGCCTTCGCCCTCTTCCGTCACGGCACGGGCCAGGCGGCCGTAGTCCGCCACGGTGGAAACGTCGAAGTAGAGGCCGCTGTCGATCTCGTAGCAGTGCTTGTCGGCGATCTGCGTCGCGAACTCGATCATCTGCGGCACATATTCCGTCGCCACCGACCACTGGGCGGGCTGACGTATGTTGAGCGCGGCGATGTCGGCCCAGTAGGCCTCGGTATAGTGGCGTGCGATGTCCCAGATGGACTGCGCCTTCTCGGCGGCCATCTTCTCCATCTTGTCCTCGCCGGCATCGGCGTCGTCGGTCAGGTGGCCAACGTCGGTGATGTTGATGACGTGGGTGAGCTTGTAGCCCTTGTGGCTCAGCGTACGCCCGAGGATATCGGCAAAGACATAGGCGCGCATGTTGCCGATATGCGGGTAGTTGTAGACCGTCGGCCCGCATGAATAGACCCGCGCCTCGCCTTCATGGACGGGCTGGAACGGTTCCAACTGGCGGGTCAGGCTGTTGAACAGCGTCAGTGCATGGGCATCGGTCATGGCCGAGGGGCATTAGGCGGCGATGCGTGGCAGTCAAGGTGCATGCAGGGCGCTACGGGATCGAACCAGGCCGACGGAGCGGTACACGGACATGTCAAAGGCCAAGTCGGGCGGAAAGTCAGCGGCCTGGGCAGTGCGGCCGACGATCGCGGACGGCTCAGGCGTGCGACAACATCAGCAATGCGACGCCCACCGTGATCAGCACGAAGCCGGCCCATTCGCGGGCCGTCAGCCAGCGGCCGGAAAGTTTGCGCGAGACGATGGCGACGATGGGCATTTCGATCAGCGCCAGGGTCCGCACATTGGCCGCGGCGGTGAGTGAGAAAGCAATGAACCATCCGGCGGACGCGAGCGCTCCCAGCGCTCCGCCCGTGACCGACAGGCGCCATTCGCGAAGGGATCCGAAGAAGCCGGAGGCATCGCGCAGCACGAACCACCCGGCAAGGACGGACGACTGGATTCCCAGCGACACCACCAGCATCAGGAGGCTGCGCAGCATGAAGCTGCCCTCCGGAACCCCAGCGATCGAGGCGCGAAAGCAGATGGCGGTCAATCCGAAAAGCGCGCCGCTGGCGACGCCCACCGCGAGCGGCTTCGGCTCGACCAGCTTCGCCCCGCCATCCCCCGGACGCAAGGAGGCGAGAATCACGCCAAACGTCACGATCAGAACCGCCAGCCAGCCGCCCAATGGCAACCGGTCGCCGATCAGGGCGAAGCCGAGGATAGCAACCGTTACCGGCTCGGTCTTGATGTAGGCATAGGCAACGCCGAAATCGCGCTTCTGCATGACGACGAGCATGAGCGCGGTGGCCACGATCTGGGTCACCGAGCCCACCGCCGACCATGCCAGGGCGCCGGAAGGAATAGCGGTCAGCCCTTCCCCGGTCGCGAAACAGAACAAGCCCAGAAAGAGAATCGCGACCGGAAGGCCGTAGACGAATCGCACTTGCGTTCCGCCAACCGTCCCGATCCGCGTTGCCAGCCGCGACTGCACCGCATTACGCAGCACCTGTGCCAGCGCCGCGGCAAGGGTGAAGGGCACCCACAGCAATGGCCAATCGGTCATGAAAGGCCCTCCAGCCCCATCGAACGGCAATCAGAAGCCGAGAAAGCGCACCTGTTCATCAAGCGGCACACGGTCGCGATCGAACCGGTTGACGGGCGCATCCTCGTCGCGATGGCCGATGGCCAGGCCGCAAAAGAGGATGTGCGTCTCGTCCGGAACGCCGATGTGCTCCTTGATCAGACGCGCATAGAGCGACATCCACTCCTGCGGGCAGCTGTCCAGCCCCTCTTCGCGCAGCAGCAGCATGATCGACTGGAGCCACATGCCCACATCCGACCACTGCGGCGGGCCCATGAAGCGTTCGAAGTAGCAGACCAGCAGCGCCGGTGCGCCGAAGGAGAAGATGTTCGCCCGCGTGAAGGCTTCGCGGGCTTCGGCGTCTTCGCGCTCGATACCGAGCGCGCCGTACATGCTGGCACCGACCTTATGCAGCCGGGCCAGATGGCGCGGCGACTGGTTGGGCTCGGAAAAGCTGTACTCGATCGGGTCCTGCGGCGAGGACGCCAGCATCTTTTCCTGAAGGGCCTTGAGCGGCTCACCGGTCAGCACGGTGGCTTGCCAGGGCTGGAAATTGCAGCCCGAGGGCGTCATGCGCGCCCGGTCCAGCACGCGGCGGATCACCTCGATCCCGACCGGTTCATCACGGAACGCGCGGATCGAGCGGCGGCTGGCGACAGCCTCGGATACTTTCATCATTCTTCCTCGAAAAGGCCGGCGAGCTGTTCGATCATCGTGCCGCCGAGCTGCTCGGCGTCCATGATCGTCACCGCGCGGCGATAATAGCGGGTCACGTCGTGCCCGATGCCGATGGCGACGAGCTGGACCGGCGATTTCGCCTCGATCCACTCGATCACCTTGCGCAAATGCGCCTCCAGATATCCGGCGCTGTTCACCGAAAGCGTCGAATCGTCGACCGGCGCGCCATCGGAAATGACCATGAGGATTCGGCGATCCTCGGGCCGCGCGAGCATCCGGTTGTGCGCCCAGAGCAGCGCTTCGCCGTCGATGTTCTCCTTGAGCAGCCCCTCGCGCATCATCAACCCGAGGTTCTTGCGCGCACGGCGCCACGGCTCATCGGCCTTCTTGTAGATGATGTGGCGCAGGTCGTTGAGGCGGCCCGGGCTTGCGGGCTTGCCGTTCGCCAGCCAGGCCTCGCGGCTCTGACCGCCCTTCCACGCGCGGGTCGTGAAGCCGAGGATCTCCACCTTCACGCCGCAGCGCTCCAGCGTGCGGGCCAGCACGTCGGCGCTGATCGCGGCGATGGAGATCGGCCGTCCGCGCATCGAACCGGAGTTGTCGAGCAGCAGGGTGACAACGGTATCCTTGAACTCGACGTCGCGCTCGACCTTGTAGGACAGCGACTGGCCGGGCGAGACGACCACCCGGGCCAGCCGTGCGGCATCGAGCAGGCCTTCTTCCTGGTCGAAATCCCAGGAGCGGTTCTGCTGGGCCATGAGGCGGCGCTGGAGGCGGTTGGCGAGCCGCGTGACGACGCCCTGCAAGCCCTTGAGCTGCGCATCGAGGTAAGCGCGCAGGCGCGTCAGTTCTTCCTCGTCGCACAGCTCCGAAGCGCCGATCACCTCGTCGAAGGCCTCGGTAAAGACCTTGTAGTCGAAGCTGTCGGGAATGTCGGTCCAGGGCCGGTTGGGGCGGACGGGAAGCATGCCTTCCTCGCCGTCCTGGCCTTCCTCCGCCTCCTGCATGTCGTCCGAGGCTTCGCCTTCGGATTCGCTTTCGCCCTCGTCATCGCCCTGGCTGGGCTCGGCGGCCATTTCCGAGGGTTGCTGCTCCTCGCCCGCGTCCGCGCCGTCCTCTTCCTGCTCGGTCTCATCGTCGCCGTCGAGATCGTCCGAATCCTCGGGCGGCTGCTCGATTTCCTCGGCACGGGTCAGTTCAAGGTGCTGGAGCATGTCGAGCGAGAGGTTCTGGAAGGCCTGTTGGTCGCCGATCGAATCGGCCAGCGCCTCGATGTCGCCGCCGGCCTTTTCCTCGATCCAGTCGCGGATCATGTCGACGCCCGGCCGCGCGATCTCCGGGATCGGCTGCCCGGTCAGCTTTTCGCGCAGCATCAGCGCCAGCGCCGACTGGAGCGGCACCTGGTCGCGCGATTCGGCGCGGGATATCGGATCGGAAGCGATGCGCGCTTCCAGCGATGCGTCGAGGTTGTCGCGCATCCCGGCATAGCGGTTCGAACCGAGCGCCTCGTAGCGCACCGTCTCCACCGCGTCGTAGCACGCCCGCGCCGAGGGTTCGGCCGGGGCATGGCGCTGGTGCAGCCTGTCGTCGTGGTGACGCACCTTCAGCGCGAAGCTGTCGGCATAGCCGCGCGCCTGCATCGCCGCTCCGCGCGGCAGGTTGCGCCCGGGCATGGGCACCCTGAAGGTTCCCCCCGTCGAGCTGGGCGCATCGGCCGTCCAGTTGACCTCGATCTCCTTTTCATGGGCGATGGCGCGCGATGCGCCGGCCAGAACGGATTTGAAGCGGTCGGCTGGGGTCTCGTCACTCAACGGGAAGGAACCTTAGGAAACAGGGTGGATACTCAGATAGTCTGGCCGGTCTTCGCCCAGTCGGCAAGGAAGCCTTCGATGCCCTTGTCGGTCAGTACGTGCTTGAACAGGCCCTTGATGACGGCAGGCGGCATCGTCGCCACGTCGGCACCGATCTTCGCGCACTGCAGCAGGTGGATCGGATGACGGATCGAGGCAGCGAGAATCTCGGTCTCGAAAGCGTAGTTGTCGTAGATCAGGCGGATGTCCTCGATCAGCGCGATGCCGTCGAGACCGTTATCGTCGTGGCGACCGATGAAGGGCGAGATGAAGCTCGCACCTGCCTTGGCGGCCAGCAGCGCCTGGTTGGCCGAGAAGCACAGTGTCACGTTGACCATGGTGCCGTCCGAGGTCAGCTTCTTGCAGGTCTTCAGGCCGTCGATCGTCAGCGGCACCTTGATGCACACGTTGTCGGCGATCTTGCGCAGGATTTCGGCCTCGCGCATCATGCCTTCATGGTCGAGAGCGACGACTTCGGCCGAAACCGGACCGTCGACGAGACCGCAGATTTCCTTGGTGACTTCCATGAAGTCACGGCCGGACTTGGCGATCAGCGAAGGATTGGTGGTAACGCCGTCCAGCAGGCCGGTTTCGGCAAGCTCGGCAATCTCGGCAGTGTCGGCGGTGTCGACGAAAAACTTCATGGCGTGTTCCTATCGGCAAGGCAGGGAGCCGCACGGGCGATTCTGGCCCGATACGGCGATTCTGGCGCCGCTATAGGGAAGCTCGTCCCGTGCGGCTAGGCCTACAGGAGCTTGAGCCCGGCAATCAGCACCGGATCGTGGGTCGACTCCGGATTTTCTCGGATTTGCGTTTCTGCCGCCCCGATCTCGTACCAGATCGCATTGTCCGCCTCGAGGGCAAGGGCATGGGCTGCATCGGCAATGTTCACGCCGGCCAGAGAGGAAATCGCTTCGCTGAGAAACGGATCGTCGGCAATGCGCATCACCCGGTCGAGTTCGGGAATCATAGCGTTGACCAGCGCCGGGCCCATCTGGTCGCGCAAGTAGGTCGTCGCGCCGGACTTGCCTGCGCGCAGCAGGGCTATGGCATCGGGGATCGAAATGCGACGGACCGCATCGGCCACCACCGGCGCCGCCTTGCGCGCACCGTCCTCCGCCAGGTTGTTGAGCTGGTGCTGCAGCTTTTCGCGGAACAGGTTGCTGCGCAGGATGCCCGAGAGCAGCGTCCCGGTCTTGCCGAACAGCACCGGCATGTCGATCCGCGCCACGGCGCTGTCCCAGAAGCCGTCCGGCTGGGTCAGCCGGGCGAATGCCTGGCGGGTAGATGCCTCGAGCAGCCGACGCACCACTTCGACATAGCTGGGCGGGCCGAGCGAGGCACACCCCGGCAAGGTCAGCGCAGCGCCTGCTAGGATGCCACCCAACATAGCGCGCCGCCCGGTCACGATCGACTGCAGTTCACCCCCGATTTCGTTCGATCCCCAATTCACAGTCGCATGCTCCTTCACCTTCGCGGCACCGGATGCCTATATGCCCCGGAAAATGAACCGTGTCCGACTCCTTGTCTTCAACGCCGCGCTGGGCGTCCTCGACTATCGCGTTCCCGAAGGGATGACCGTGGAGCCCGGCTCCGTGGTCGTAGGTCCGCTCGGTCCGCGGCAGGTACTCGGCATAGTCTGGGAACCGGAACGCCTGACCGCACAGGAAGTGCCCGAGGCGAAGCTGCGCCCGCTTCTGGAAGTGCTGCCGGTACCGCCCCTGCCCGCCCGGCTGCGCCGCCTGATCGAGTGGACGGCCGACTACTACTGTGCGCAGCTTTCATCCGTCGCCCGCATGGCGCTGGGCAGCAGCGCGGCGCTGCGCGGCGGCGGCACCACGACCGAATATCGCCTGACCGGGGAGGAGCCCGCTCGCCTGACACCCCAGCGTGCAGCAGCGCTCGATGCCTTGCAGGGTGAACAGGCATCGATCCGCGAGCTGGCAGAGCTGGCCAGCGTATCCGAGGGCGTCCTGCGCGGCATGGTGGGCGCAGGTCTGCTGGAACCGGTAACCGTGGATCTCGACAGGCCCTATCCCCCGGCCCGGCCCGATTTCGATCAGCCGAAACTCAGCGAAGGCCAGCGCAAGGCCGCCGACACTTTCGTGGACGCGGTGAAGGCCCGCAAGTTCGCCCCGTTCCTGCTCGACGGTGTGACCGGCTCGGGCAAGACCGAAACCTATTTCGAAGCCGTGGCCGAGGCGATCCGCGAAGGCCGGCAGATCCTCGTGCTCCTGCCCGAGATCGCCCTGACCGAGAACTTTCTGCGCCGCTTCGAGCAGCGCTTCGGGGTCTCGCCCGTGCAGTGGCACTCCTCGCTGAAGGCCAGCGAACGCCGCCGCGCCTGGCGCGCGATCGCTCTCGGCGATGCCCAGGTCGTGGTCGGCGCGCGCTCGGCGCTGTTCCTGCCTTACCCAAAGCTCGGGCTGATCGTCGTCGACGAGGCCCACGAGGTTTCCTTCAAGCAGGACGACGGCGTGCGCTACAATGCCCGCGACGTCGCCGTGATCCGCGCCAAGTTCGAGCAGATCCCGGTCATTCTGGCCAGCGCGACACCCGCGCTCGAATCGATGCAGCTTGCCGAGGCGGGGGTCTATCGCAAGATCGAGCTGCCCGACCGCTTCGGCGGTGCAACGCTGCCGCAGATCAACATTCTCGACTTGCGCAAGGAGCCGCCCGAGCGCGGCCGCTGGCTCGCGCCGCGCCTTGTCGATGAAATGAAGGAGCGGCTGGCGCGCGGCGAACAGTCGCTGCTGTTCCTCAATCGGCGCGGCTATGCCCCGCTCACCTTGTGCCGCAATTGCGGCTACCGCTTCCAGTGCCCGAACTGCACCGCCTGGCTGGTCGAGCACCGCTTCTCGCAGCGCCTCGCCTGCCATCACTGCGGGCACGAGACGCCGGTACCCGAGGCCTGTCCCGATTGCGGGACCGCCGACTGCCTCGTCGCGTGCGGGCCGGGCGTCGAGCGGATTGCCGACGAGGTCGCCGAGATCCTGCCCGAGGCCCGCACCGCGCTGGTCACTTCGGACACGATGAACAATCCCGAGGCCATCGCCGAATTCGTGGCCATGGCCGAGGGGCGCGCGATCGATGTGATCATCGGCACGCAGCTTGTCACCAAGGGCTATCACTTTCCCGAACTGACGCTGGTCGGGGTCGTCGATGCCGATCTGGGCCTAGAAGGCGGGGACTTGCGCGCGGCGGAGCGGACCTACCAGCAGGTCGCACAAGTCGCCGGGCGCGCCGGACGCGGCGAGAAGCCTGGCGAAGTGCTGATCCAGACCCGCCATCCGGAGGCCTCGGTGATCGCCGCGCTGGCCGCGGGAGACCGCGACGCCTTCTACGCTGCGGAAACCGAAGCGCGCCGCGATGCGGGCGCGCCGCCGTTCGGGCGCTGGGCCGCCATCATCGTTTCGTCGGAAGATCTTTCAGAAGCGCAGTCCGCCGCCCGTGCCATCGGCGGCACCGCGCCCGACCACCCGGACATGCTCGTCCTCGGCCCCGCACCTGCCCCGCTTTCGCTGCTGCGCGGACGCCACCGCTTCCGCCTTCTCATCAACGCGCGGCGCTCGGCCGAACTGCAGCGCTACTTGCGCGAATGGCTCGATCCGCTGGAATTCCCGCGCGGCGTGCGGGTCCACATCGACATCGACCCCTACAGCTTCGTGTGAGCTAGCCCTGGCCCTGCGCATCGTGCTCGCGCTTGAGCAGTTCGCGCTTGATCGCCTCGCCATAGGCATATCCGCCCAGTGAACCGTCGGAGCGTATCACCCGGTGGCAGGGAATGAGCACCGCCACATTGTTCGCGCCATTGGCGGAGCCCGCCGCGCGCACTGCCCCGGGCTTGCCGATGGCCGCCGCGATCTGCGCATATGTGCGCGTCTCACCCGCAGGTATGCGTTGCAGTTCCCGCCAGACCGCCTCCTGAAAGGCCGTGCCCTGCACGTCGATGGGAATGCTGCGGGAATCGCCGGGCTGCTCGACGGCCGCGACGACCTCGCGCAGCAGTGCGGCAAATTCTTCGCCGCCTTCCACCAGCATGGCGTTCGGGAACCGCGCGGCCAGATCCCCGCGCCCTTCAGCGAAGGACAGGCGGCACACGCCCTTGGCCGTGGCGGCAACCAGCATCTCGCCAAGGCTTGTGGGAACTACCGCCCAGCGGATCGTCACGCCCTTGCCCCCATCGCGCCATGCCGATGGGCTCATGCCCAGCTTTCCCTCGCTGGCTTCGTAGAATCGCGAGGACGCTCCGAAACCCGCCTCGTAGATGGCCTGCGTCACATTCGCGCCCTCGCTCATGGCATCGCCGGCCCTGCGCAGCTTCAGTGCGCGGGCGTAGGCTGCCGGCGACAAGCCGACCGCCCGCTTGAACAGACGCTGGAAATGGGTCGGGCTATATCCGGTCAGCCCTGCTAGCTCCTCCAGAGAGGGCGCCTGCTCCGCCTCCTTGATTCGGCCGACGGCTACTCTGACCGCCTCTTCATCGCGCGAGACCTCTGCGGGCCGACAGCGCAGGCAGGGGCGAAGTCCAGCCGCCTCAGCCGAGCGAGGCCCCTCGAAGAACCGCACGTTCTCCCTGTGGGGGTGTCGCGCCGAACACGACGGACGACAATAGATCCCGGTCGAGAGAACCCCGGTCACGAAGCGCCCGTCGAACTTGCGGTCGCGCTCGATCACCGCCTGCCAGGCGCGCTCCTCGTCCAATCCGGCTTCGACAAGAGTCACTGATACGCTCCATGGCGCTCGATACGCGCTGCGAAACAACCATAGGCGGCATTGTGCGCATGGATGCAAGCCACCTCGCTGTTGGCGAAGAGGCGCTCGATCCCCTCCTCCACCAATCCCGGGGCGGCAAGCAGGGCATCGACCATCAGGCCGCCCTTCGCGAATCCCCTCAGCGAAAGATGCCGTCCAGCAAAGACCGGAGGCAGGCAATCGACATAGGGTTCAGGCTCCTCTGCAAGCTCGCGAACGAATATCGCATGAGCGCTTCGATAGGGATTATCCACCGGATGGCTCACATAATTGAGCAGGAGCACGCTTTCACCCTTGTCGGCATCGCGCAGGCTGACCCGGCACGGGAAACCCCGATCCTTGTCGGCAACCAGGCGCAAGGCCCCAATCTGAGCCAATTCCTGGGCGTTCATGGTAAAATATGAGGCGAAAGTAGTTCTCGGCAGACCTTTGATTCGGTACTTCATCGCATGCAACTCCACGGCTGTTTGCCTCATAATTGCGCGCTTGCAGAACCGCCGCTTCCCGCGCCTTGCTTTTAAACCGCTTTTCGCAGCATTGACTCCGATTACCTTCGGGTGCCTTGCATCATGACAATATCGTCGCTATGCGCGCCCCGTCTGCGGGCCGGGGGGTGCGTTACTTGCGCATGTCCGTAACAGTGCCCCAGCCCACCCGATGTAAGGAAAGAACACGCGTGGAGAATTCCGGCGGCATAAAAGCCAGCTTGCAAGGGCGCTACGCTTCGGCGCTATTCGAACTTGCCAGCGAGAACGGCACCGTTACGGCGGTTGAGTCCGACCTTGAGAAAGTCGGTCACGCGATCGGCGAGAGCGCTGACTTCGCAGCACTGATTCGCAATCCGCAGGTCAGCCGTGAGGCAGCCGGCAAGGTTGTCGATGCCGTCAGCGGCGTTCTTGGCCTTTCGGACCTCACCAAGAATTTCCTGGGCGTGCTTGCGGCCAACCGCCGCCTGTCCGCCCTGCCCGAGATCATTCGCGCCTTCGCCGCGATCGCAGCCGCCCAGCGCGGCGAAGCGACCGCCGACATCACTTCCGCTCACGCGCTGACCGACGATCAGGTCGAACAGCTGCGCCAGAAGCTGGAAGTTCGCGAAGGCCGCAAGGTCAAGGTCAAGACGAGCGTCGATCCCGACCTGCTCGGCGGCCTTGTCGTCACTATCGGCTCCAAGCGCATCGACAGCTCGATCCGCACTCGTCTCAATTCGCTCGCCCAGGCCATGAAGGGCTAAGAAAGGCAGAACAATGGATATCCGCGCAGCAGAAATCTCGAAGGTCATCAAGGACCAGATC
Organism: Novosphingobium pentaromativorans US6-1; assembly: GCF_000767465.1. Lineage (NCBI taxonomy): Bacteria > Pseudomonadati > Pseudomonadota > Alphaproteobacteria > Sphingomonadales > Sphingomonadaceae > Novosphingobium > Novosphingobium pentaromativorans. The sequence continues at coordinate 572,431 of NZ_CP009291.1, read as the reverse complement.
GCCAGCTTCGGCACCGAAGCCCAGGTTTCCGAAGTCGGCTCGGTTCTGTCGGTCGGTGACGGCATCGCCCGCATTCACGGCCTCGACAAGGTCCAGGCCGGCGAAATGGTCGAGTTCGCCAACGGCGTGCAGGGCATGGCGCTCAACCTCGAAGCCGACAACGTCGGCGTCGTGATCTTCGGCTCGGACGCCGAGATCAAGGAAGGCGACACCGTCAAGCGCACGAACACCATCGTCGACGTTCCCGTCGGCAAGGGCCTGCTCGGCCGCGTGGTCGACGCCCTGGGCAACCCGATCGACGGCAAGGGCCCGATCGAGGCCACCGAGCGCCGCCTCGTCGAGACCAAGGCTCCGGGCATCATCCCGCGCAAGTCGGTGCACGAGCCCGTGCAGACCGGCCTCAAGGCCATCGACGCCCTCGTTCCCGTCGGCCGCGGCCAGCGCGAGCTGATCATCGGTGACCGCCAGACCGGCAAGACCGCCGTTGCCATCGACACCTTCATCAACCAGAAGGACGCCAATGCTGGCGACGACGAGAGCAAGAAGCTCTACTGCATCTACGTCGCCGTCGGCCAGAAGCGTTCGACCGTCGCGCAGATCGTGCGTCAGCTCGAAGAAAACGGCGCGATGGAATACTCCATCGTCATCGCCGCGACCGCTTCGGAGCCCGCTCCGCTGCAGTACCTCGCGCCCTACACCGGCGCTGCTATGGGTGAATTCTTCCGCGACAACGGCATGCACGCCGTCATCGTGTACGACGACCTTTCCAAGCAGGCCGTCGCCTACCGTCAGATGTCGCTGCTGCTCCGCCGCCCGCCGGGCCGCGAAGCCTACCCCGGCGACGTTTTCTACCTGCACAGCCGTCTCCTCGAACGCGCTGCAAAGATGAACGACGACAACGGCGCCGGCTCGCTGACCGCCCTGCCGATCATCGAAACCCAGGCAGGCGACGTCTCGGCCTACATTCCGACCAACGTGATCTCGATCACCGACGGCCAGATCTTCCTTGAAACCGGCCTGTTCTACCAGGGCATCCGTCCGGCCATCAACGTCGGTCTGTCGGTCAGCCGCGTCGGCGGTTCGGCCCAGACCAAGGCGATGAAGAAGGTCGCCGGCTCGATCAAGCTCGAGCTCGCTCAGTACCGCGAAATGGCTGCCTTCGCCCAGTTCGGTTCGGACCTCGACGCTTCGACCCAGAAGCTGCTCAACCGCGGTGCGCGCCTGACCGAACTGCTCAAGCAGAAGCAGTTCTCGCCGCTGGCCTTCGAAGAGCAGACCGTGTCGATTTTCGCCGGCACCAACGGCTACCTCGACGCCCTCCCGGTCTCCAAGGTCACCGAGTACGAAGCCGAAATGCTCAGCTTCATGCACGAGAAGCACGCCGACGTTCTCGAGCTGATCCGCTCGACCAAGGACTTCGGCGACGAAGCGAAGGCGAAGACCAAGGCTGCGCTCGACGCGTTCGCCAAGCAGTTCGCCTGAGATTGACCTGACCTTCCGTTCCGGTTCGCCAATCCGGCAACCGGGGCGGAAAAAGGAGAGAAACGAGTGGCTTCGCTCAAGGAACTCAAAGGCCGCATCAACTCGGTCAAATCGACCCAGAAGATCACCAAGGCCAAGCAGATGGTCGCCGCGGCCAAGCTGCGCAAGGCGCAGGCGGCGGCCGAGTCCGCACGTCCCTACGCTTCGCGCCTCGCCGAGGTGATGGGCTCGCTCGCCGGCAAGATCACGGTCAGCGACAACAGCCCCAAGCTGCTCGCCGGTACCGGCAGCGACCAGGTCCACCTGCTCGTCGTCGCGAACTCCGACAAGGGCCTGTGCGGCGCGTTCAACGCGAACATCGTCAAGGCGGCCCGCGTCAAGGCGCAGGAACTGGAAGCGCAGGGCAAGACCGTGCTGTTCTACCTCGTCGGCCGCAAGGGTCGCGCGGTAATCAAGCGCGAGTACCCCAAGCAGATCGCCAAGATGTTCGACACCACCGACGTGCGCGATCCGGGCTTCAACGAGGCCGAAAAGGTCGCGAACGAACTCGTCGCGATGTACGAGGACGGTCAGTTCGACATTGCGCACCTGTTCTATTCGAAGTTCCGCTCGGCGCTCGTCCAGGAGCCGACCAGCCAGCAGATCATTCCTGTCCCTGCCCCCAAGGCGGCGGTGGCCGAGAGCGATGCCGTGGTCGAGTACGAGCCTGACGAGGAAGACATCCTCGCTGCCCTGCTGCCGCGCTATCTGCGCACGCAGATCTTCGGCGCGCTGCTTGAGAACGCCGCTTCCGAACAGGGTGCGTCCATGACCGCCATGGACAACGCGACCCGCAACGCTGGCGACTTGATCAACAAGCTTACCATCCAGTACAACCGCAGCCGCCAGGCCGCGATTACCACCGAACTCGTCGAAATCATCGCGGGCGCGGAAGCGCTCTAAGACATCGCAGGCAAGGAAACCAAAATGGCCACCGCACCCGTGCTCAACCAGACCACTACCGGCAAGATCAGCCAGGTCATCGGCGCTGTCGTCGACGTGACCTTCGAAGGCGAGCTGCCCGCTATTCTCTCCGCGCTCGAGACCGACAACAACGGTCGCAAGCTCGTGCTCGAAGTTGCCCAGCATCTCGGCGAGAACACTGTCCGCACCATCGCCATGGACGGCACCGACGGCCTCACCCGCGGCCAGGACGTCGTCAGCACCGGCGCCCAGATCTCGGTCCCCGTGGGTCCCAAGACCCTCGGCCGCATCATGAACGTCGTCGGCGAGCCGATCGACGAGCGCGGCCCGATCGGCGCCGAGCAGACCGCTCCGATCCACGCCAAGGCTCCGGAATTCGTCGACCAGTCGACCGAAGCCGCGATCCTCGTCACCGGCATCAAGGTGATCGACCTTCTCGCCCCTTACGCAAAGGGCGGCAAGATCGGCCTGTTCGGCGGCGCCGGCGTGGGCAAGACGGTTCTCATCCAGGAACTGATCAACAACATCGCCAAGGGCCACGGCGGCGTCTCGGTCTTCGCGGGCGTCGGTGAACGTACCCGTGAAGGTAACGACCTCTACCACGAGTTCCTCGACGCCGGCGTTATCGCCAAGGACGCCGAAGGCAACGCCACTTCGGACGGTTCGAAGGTGGCCCTCGTGTTCGGTCAGATGAACGAGCCCCCGGGTGCCCGCGCGCGCGTCGCTCTCTCGGGCCTGACCATGGCCGAGTACTTCCGCGACCAGGAAGGCCAGGACGTTCTGTTCTTCGTCGACAACATCTTCCGCTTCACCCAGGCGGGTTCGGAAGTGTCGGCCCTGCTCGGCCGTATTCCTTCGGCCGTGGGCTATCAGCCGACCCTGGCGACCGACATGGGCGCCCTGCAGGAACGCATCACCTCGACCACCAAGGGTTCGATCACCTCGGTCCAGGCCATCTACGTTCCCGCGGACGACCTTACCGACCCGGCACCGGCCACCTCGTTCGCGCACCTTGACGCAACGACCACGCTGAACCGCGCCATTTCGGAGCTGGGCATCTACCCGGCAGTCGACCCGCTCGACTCGACCTCGCGCGTGCTTGAGCCCCGCGTTGTCGGCCAGGAGCACTACGAGACTGCCCGCAAGGTTCAGGAAACCCTGCAGAAGTACAAGTCGCTCCAGGACATCATCGCCATTCTCGGCATGGACGAGCTCTCGGAAGAGGACAAGCTGACCGTCGCCCGCGCGCGCAAGATCCAGCGCTTCCTTTCGCAGCCGTTCCACGTGGCCGAAGTCTTCACCGGCATCCCGGGCAAGTTCGTCCAGCTGGAAGACACCATCAAGTCGTTCAAGGCCGTCGTCGACGGTGAGTACGACCACCTGCCGGAATCGGCCTTCTACATGGTCGGCGGCATCGAAGAGGCCGTTGCCAAGGCCAAGAAGCTGGCTGAGGACGCGTAAGTCTCATGGCTCTGCACTTCGAACTCGTTACGCCGGCGAAGCTCGTCCGCTCGGAGGACGTCCACATGGTGGTCGTCCCCGGCACGGAAGGCGAGTTCGGCGTGCTGGCGGGCCATGCGCCCTTCATGTCGACGGTCGCCGACGGCGCCCTCAAGGTCTACCGGACCGAGAACGGTGCTCCGGAAGAGATCATCATTACCGGCGGCTTCGCTGAAGTCGGCGATGCGGGCCTGACGGTTCTCGCCGAACACGTCGAAGGCTGATCTCTGCAGCCAGAAACGCCAAAAAGGGGCGTCGCCGACAATCGGCGGCGCCCCTTTTTCGTTGTGAGTTGCGGGCTGGCGCCCCGCCCGTCAGCGCTTGCGGGCGGTCGGCGCGTGAAAGTCCGGGTGCTTGCGCGCTACCCACAAGACGAACCTCGCTATCGCGGGAGACGATCGAAGCGCCTCACCATCGTGCCCATGGCGGGCGAGTTCGACATTGCTGAATGTTGCGTGGATAGTGCGGTGGCAGATCGGATGAACCGGCACGGTCTCCCTACCGCCGCGGCTCCTGGGTACGGGATGGTGCCATTCCACGCGCCGTCCCAGAGGGCGAGCACACAGCCAGCACTGAAGCGGATCCGAAGCCATCGAGGTCAGTCTAACGCTCTACCTCCCTTCGTGCCAAGGGCAGGATCGGGCCTGACCGCAGTTACGCGCGGGCGCGCAATCGATTTTCCCACCATTAGGAAGTTATCAAAGTTTCAACCTTAATCTTCGAACCCATCGCAAGGGATTAGGCCCGCAACAATGATGCGGGCGCTGGCAGGGTTGGAAGTTTCATGAGCGCATTCGGGCGGCGGAACGGTATTGGTGGCATGGGCCAGGGAGCCCGTCCTGCCTTCGGCGTGGCCAAGCCCATCAAGGGCGGTTCGGCAGCGGAAAAGGCCCCTCCTCCGGCACACGGCGGTGCGCCCGTGCCGGGCGGCGACCAGTTTCCGCCACTGCCGGGCGCAGGCCCCTCGGTCCCGCCGATGCGCGAAGATGCAATGTCGCGGCTCGCCGACCGCGCCAATGCCGTCCACGAACAGGTCGAGCAGAACGGCTTCGAAGCCTCGATCCACAAGATCAAGGAACAGGTCCTTCCGCGCCTGCTCGAGCGCGTCGATCCCGAGGCGGCAGCGACGCTGACCAAGGACGAGCTGTCGGAAGAATTCCGCCCGATCATCATCGAAGTGCTCGCCGAACTGAAGATCACCTTCAACCGCCGCGAGCAGTTCGCGCTGGAAAAGGTTCTGATCGACGAGCTGCTCGGCTTTGGTCCGCTCGAAGAACTGCTGAACGACCCCGACGTCTCGGACATCATGGTCAACGGTCCGAACCAGACCTACATCGAAAAGAATGGCAAGCTGCAGCTCGCGCAGACCAAGTTCCGCGACGAGCAGCACTTGTTCCAGATCGCCCAGCGCATCGTCAACCAGGTCGGCCGCCGCGTCGACCAGACCACCCCGCTGGCCGACGCCCGCCTCAAGGACGGCAGCCGCGTCAACGTTATCGTGCCACCGCTCTCGCTGCGCGGCACCGCCATCTCGATCCGCAAGTTCTCCGAGAAGCCCATCACCATCGACATGCTCAAGGACTTCGGTTCGATGAGCGAGAAGATGGCGACCGCCCTCAAGATCGCCGGCGCCTGCCGGATGAACGTGGTCATCTCGGGCGGCACCGGCTCGGGCAAGACGACGATGCTGAACGCGCTGTCAAAGATGATCGATCCGGGCGAGCGCGTTCTGACCATCGAGGACGCAGCCGAACTTCGCCTGCAGCAGCCTCACTGGCTGCCGCTCGAAACCCGCCCGCCGAACCTGGAAGGCCAGGGCGCGATCACTATCGGCGATCTGGTCAAGAACGCCCTGCGTATGCGACCTGACCGCATCATCCTGGGCGAAATTCGCGGCGCCGAGTGCTTCGACCTGCTCGCCGCCATGAATACCGGCCACGACGGCTCGATGTGTACGCTCCACGCGAACTCTCCGCGCGAATGCCTTGGCCGTATGGAAAACATGATCCTGATGGGCGACATCAAGATCCCGAAGGAAGCCATCAGCCGCCAGATCGCCGAATCGGTGGACCTGATCGTTCAGGTGAAGCGCCTGCGCGACGGTTCGCGCCGCACCACCAACATCACCGAGGTGATCGGTATGGAAGGCGACGTCATCGTCACCCAGGAACTCTTCAAGTTCGAGTATCTGGACGAAACCGAGGACGGCAAGATCCTGGGCGAGTTCCGCGCATCCGGCCTGCGCCCCTATACGCTGGAAAAGGCGCGCCAGTTCGGCTTCGACCAGGCCTATCTGGAAGCCTGTCTCTGACAAGCCGAACGCAAGTTGGACGTATCGATGCGGCCTCGCTCTAACGCAGAGTGGGGCCGTTTCGCATGAGCCTAGTTCCCGCCGAGCCAGGCCCTGCCCGAAATTCCTAGAAGCAGTATGGCGGCCAGCAACGACCAGAAGAAGATCGTGGTCCACGGCATGAAGCCCACACGGTCGAGATTGCGCCGCTTCATCCGTCGCCGGTCGCCGATCCATGCGACAGCGGCGATGAATGCGGCAACTGCGCCCGCAGTTGCAAGGAAACGCAACGAATCATTCATGGACTGCCCTTGCCTTGATGCGGCTGCCAGTTAAAGCGATGATCCGTGCACCACGCTGAACATCCCCTATTGGCCATCGGGCTGCGCGTTGGCGCCATGGTCATGCTTTCGACGATGTTCATGCTTGTGAAGTACGCTGGCCAACACGGCGTCTCCATGCCCGAACTGATTTTCTGGCGCCAGGCCATGAGCGTACCCATCCTGTTCGCCTGGCTGCTTGCAACCGACCGCATCGGCCTGCTCGCGACCCGGCGCATCAAGGCTCATGCGGGCCGCGCCGTTGTCGGCACCGTAGGCCTGGTCTGCAATGTCGGCGCCGCAGTGCTCCTGCCGCTGCCGATCGCGACCACGCTGGGCTTCACCGCCCCCCTGTTCGCAGTGCTGATCACCGCCCTCGTCCTGCACCAGACTGTGGGCAAGTGGCGCTGGACTGCGGTGGCTCTGGGATTTGCAGGGGTGCTCATCATCGCCCAGCCCGGCCAGAGCGACATACCCCTGCTCGGCCTGCTTTTCGGGATCGGGGCGGGCATCATCGTCGCCACCGTCAGCTTCCAGATCCGCGATCTGGCGCGTACCGATGCACCGATTGCCTGCGTCTTCTGGTTCTCATTGTTCGGCGCACTGTTCACCGCCATTCTCTTGCCCTTCTACGCGCGGCCGCATGAACCGGGCATCTGGCTGCTGCTCATCGCCATCGGAGCCAGCGGCACGCTGGCGCAGTTCCTGATCGCGGCATCGCTGCGCGTCGGGCAGGTCGCGACTGTCGTGGTGATGGACTACACCTCGCTCATCTGGTCCACGGCGTGGGGCTGGCTGGTCTTCTCGGACCTGCCGCCGGCCATGACCTGGCTCGGCGCCCCCATCATCATCACCGCAGGGATCATCATCACGTGGCGCGAGCACTTCCTTGCGCGCAACATCTCTCCCACTTCGGCTCTCGACGAAGGGTCCATCGAAGAAGCATCGCCAAGGTCCCGGGGAACATGAACGCTCGCCGGGAGTTCCCTTCATCAACCCGGGCCCGGGATCGCTTGAATGCTGAAAGGGAAATACCGATGGTCAAGAAACTCGTTCTCGCTCTCGCCGCTAGCGGCATCCTGTTCACTGCCACTGCCTGCAACACCGTGAAGGGTGCCGGCCGGGACATCGAATCGGTCGGTCAGGCCGGCGACGAAGCGATCAACTGACGCAAAGCCGTGCAATTCGCGAGCGGCACCTGCGGACAGGTCTGCAGGCACCGTTCGCGCGTTCACGAAGACACGTGAGATCTTCCTTTCCTTGGCAGTACTGCCTAAATCCTGATTCAGCGGGTTCCGGACGACCGGAAGGCATGCCCGCTCAACAGGAAACAGAAATGATCAGGAAGCTCGTACTTACCCTTCTCGCAGGAAGCATCGTCCTTGGCGCGGCCGCCTGCAACACCGTCCGCGGCGTCGGTCAGGATCTCGAATCCGCCGCGAACACGGTCGACAAGGCTACCTGAGGCTTTACGCCTCGGCAGCCGCTCCTGGCGCGACATGCGCACCTTGTCCTGGCCTGCGGCTCCATAGCGAGGCCAGGAAACTGCCGATCAGCACGTGCAGAACGGCGGATATGGCTGCCGGGACAGGCGCCAGCGCCGCCTGCATCGGATTGGCGAACTGCCGCGTGAAAGCAGGCGTCGACGCAAGACTCGCCCCCAGCCCGCTGTTCTGCATTCCGACTTCCACACTTATCGTGCGCGCCGAGGCTTCGCCGAGGCCCAGCATCCTGCTCAAGCCATAGCCAAGGCCGAACCCGGCGGCGTGGAGCGTGAAAACGGCCGCCAGCAGAATGTTCGCGTGCGCCTCGATCAGGGCTTTCGACTGGGCGATGATGGCCGACACGATCAGGACCACGAACAGCACAGAGACCACGGGTGAAACAGAGCTGACCGATTTCGTCAGCCGGGGCAGATAGCGGTTCATCAACACCCCGACGATCACTGGCAGGAGCACAACGGTGACCATGCCGCGAAAGAGGTTCCAGCGATCGATTTCGATGAAGACCCCGGCCAGCCAGCCCGTAAGCAGCGGCGTCATGACGATGGCGACGAGCGTCGACACCATCGTCAACGATACCGATAGCGCGACGTTGGCGCGGGCAAGGTAGCACACGACATTGGACGCAGTGCCCCCGGGGCAGCAGGCCACGAGGATGAGGCCGACGGCAAGCCCTGCCTCCAGCCCAAAGGCCCAGGCGATCGCGAACCCCGCCAGCGGCATGATCGTGAACTGCAGCACGGCTCCCGCCAGAACCTGCGACGGCAGGGCGAGAACCCTGCGAAAATCGTCGAAGCTCAGGGTAAGGCCCATGCCCAGCATGATCACGCCGAGCATGACGCTGATCAGCGGCTGGCCGAAAGGCGCAAAACGCCCGTCGGCAACCCAGATGAAGTGATCGGGCACGAACCACGCCCAGGTTACGCCCAGCACGGTCCACAAGGCGAAAAGCCTCGTCACCCGATCCATCATCTGTTCACTCCCCCCTCGGGCGGGTCAGCTCCCGCCAATCTCGCTCAGCGAAGGTTTGCCCGGTTCGCCGGGTACCCCCTGCCACACGAGGACCGGCTTACGCGCTGCCTGCGTCTCGTCAAGACGGCGACGCGGCGCGAAATGCGGTGCGGAGTGCAGGCTTTCATCGCCCGCCTTCGCCCGCTTAGCCAGACTGCGCAGCGAAGCGATGAAGCGGTCGAGACCGGCCTTGCTCTCGGTTTCGGTAGGCTCGACCAGCATCGCGCCCCTGACCACCAGCGGGAAGTAGACCGTCATCGGGTGGAAACCTTCGTCGATCAGGCCCTTGGCGATGTCGAGCGTCGAGAAGCCATCGGCAAGCCCCGCATCGCTGAACAGCGCCTCGTGCATGCACGGGCCGCTCTTGGCGAATGGCGCGGGCAGCAGGTCCTCGCAGGAACGCAGGACGTAATTGGCATTGAGCACCGCATCCTCGGCTACCTGGCGCAGGCCGTCGGCGCCGTGGCTGAGGATGTAAGTCAGCGCGCGTGTGAACATGCCCATCTGGCCGTGGAAGGCGACCATGCGCCCGAATGCGCGGCCATGGCCCTCGCCCCGGTTTTCTTCTTCGACGAGGTGGATGCCCCCGTCAGGACCGCGGGTTACGAACGGCAGCGGCGCGAAGGGCGCCAGCGCCGCGGACAGAACCACCGGACCGGCACCCGGACCGCCGCCGCCGTGCGGGGTTGAGAAGGTCTTGTGCAGGTTGATGTGCATGGCATCGACGCCGAGGTCGCCCGGGCGCACCTTGCCGACGATCGCGTTGAAGTTCGCGCCGTCGCAATAGACGTATCCGCCCGCCTCGTGGACGGCATCGGCAATCGCCTTCATGTCGGGCTCGAACAGGCCGCAGGTGTTCGGGTTGGTGATCATCACCCCCGCCACATTGGGCCCGAGCTTCGCCTTGAGCGCCTCAAGATCGACGCGCCCCGCGGGCGTTGCCGGGATCGACTGCACCTTGAAGCCGGCGAAAGCCGCCGTCGCCGGGTTCGTGCCGTGAGCGCTTTCCGGAACGAGCACGATGTCGCGCTTCTCGCCGCGCGCATCGAGCGCGGCGCGAATGCACAGCAGGCCGCACAGCTCGCCATGCGCACCGGCTTTGGGGCTCATCGCCACCGAGGCCATGCCGGTCAGCGTAATGAGCCAGTCGGCAAGCTGCTCGATCACTTCGAGCGCACCTTCGACCGACTTCTGCGGCTGCAGCGGGTGAACGTCGGCAAAGCCCGGCAGACGTGCCATCTTTTCGTTGAGACGCGGGTTGTGCTTCATCGTGCACGACCCGAGCGGGAACGGCCCGAGGTCGATGGCGTAGTTCTGGCGCGACAGGCGCGTGTAGTGACGCACCGTTTCCGGCTCCGTCAGGCCCGGCAGGTCCGGCGCGGCCTTGCGCAGGAACTTCGACAGTCCCGCCGCGGGCGCGCGATCGGGCGTGTCGATATCGACGCCGCACTTGCCTTCCGCGCCCAGTTCGAAGCTCAGCGGCTCCTCGAGCATCAGCCCGTAATCGCCGCTGGAGGTTACGAATTTCTCCGAGGCTTCACCCGCCTCGCCCATGGTCGGACGCCAGCCCGCCGCATTCACGCCGCTCATGCCGGCACTCCTTCCAGGACGGCCGCCAGTTCGGTGGCAAGCGTCTCGATATCTTCATCGGTGGTCGTCTCGGTCGCCGCGACCAGCAGGCCCTTGTGCAGGTCTTCCTGCGCGGGGAACAGGCGGCCGAGCGAAACGCCGCCAAGCACCTTGCGGTCGGCCAGTTCGCGCACCGCTTCGCGCGCATCGCCGGGCAGTACCAATGTGACCTCGTTGAAATAGGCATCGTTGAGCAGCGAGACGCCGGGGATCTGCGTCAGGCGCTCCACCGCCGCCTGCGTGCGGTCATGGTTCACTGCTGCCAGCTGGGCCAGGCCATTCCCACCCAGCAGGGTCAGGTGAATACTGAAGGCCAGGGCGCAAAGCCCGGAATTCGTGCAGATATTGCTGGTCGCCTTCTCCCGGCGAATGTGCTGCTCGCGGGTTGAGAGCGTCAGCACAAAGCCGCGCTTGCCCTCGGCATCGACGGTCTCGCCACAAAGACGGCCCGGCATCTGTCGCACGAATTTCTCGCGGCAGCCGAACAGGCCGAGGTAAGGCCCGCCGAACTGCAAGCCGACGCCCAGCGACTGGCCTTCGCCCACGACGATGTCCGCACCGAGATTGCCCGGCGCCTCTATCATGCCCAGCGCGACCGGTTCGGTCACCACGGCAACGACCAGCGCGCCCTTGGCGTGGGCGGCTTCGGAAATCGCTGCCAGATCCGGAATTCGGCCCAGGATATCGGGATACTGCACGACGACGCACGAGGTCTTCTCGTCGATCGCCGCGATCACCGCCGCATCGTCGGGCTCACGCGTGAGTTCGCAAGCGAGCGAGGCGATCTCGTCCTCGGTGAACTTCGCCATGGTGCGCACGACTTCGCCATAATGCGGGTGCAGGCCACCAGAGAGGATCGCCCGGTCCTTGCGGGTGATGCGCGCCGCCATCAGGATCGCCTCCCAGCACGCGGTCGAACCGTCGTACATCGAGGCATTGGCGATGTCGGTCCCGAACAGGCGCGCGACCTGGGTCTGGAACTCGAAGAGCACCTGCAACGTGCCTTGCGCGATCTCCGGCTGGTACGGCGTATAGGCCGTCAGGAACTCACCGCGCTGGATGATGTGGTCGACAGAAGCCGGCACATGGTGGCGATAGGCCCCTGCCCCGAGGAAGAACGGCGCCGATCCTGCGCTGAGGTTCTTGCCCGCCAGCGCGCTCATGTGCCGTTCCACGGCCATTTCGCTAGCATGCATGGGCAGCCCCTCGACCGGGCCGGAAAGCCGCGCCTCGGATGGCACGTCGATGAAGAGATCGTCGACCGAGGCGGCGCCGATCACGTCCAGCATGGCGGCGCGATCGGCATCGGTCAGGGGCAGGTAGCGCAAGGGGCGTTACTCCGTACGATTCAATGGAGAATCAGAGGGTTTCGACAAATGCCTTGTACGCGGTCTCATCCATGAGACCTTCGAGTTCGGCAGGATCGGACAGGGTGATGCGGAACAGCCAGCCACCCTTTTCGGCATCGGTGTTGACCAGTTCCGGCTCATCGGCGAGCGCGCCATTGGCATCGGAAACGGTGCCCGAAACCGGCGTGTAGACGTCCGAAGCGGCCTTCACGGAATCGACGACCGAAACGGAATCGCCCTTGGCGACGGTCGCGCCGGCGTCCGGCAGTTCAACGAAAGTGATGTCGCCAAGCTGGCCCTGCGCATAGTCGGTGATCCCGACCGTGCCGGTGTCGCCCTCGACTTCGATCCATTCGTGGTCTTCGGTGAAATAACGGGTCATCTGGGCAAGCTCCTCAGCGATGGTAGCGATGTTGGACGAAGGGCATGGGCACGACCTTGGCGTCGAGCCGCTTGCCTCGGATTTCAATGGAAAGGGCCGTACCGTCGGCGGCGTGGGCCGCATCGACGTAGGCCATGGCGATCGGGTGCTGCAGCGAGGGCGAGAAACCGCCAGAAGTCACCACGCCGACTTCGAGATCGCCGGCAAGGACCATGGCGCCTTCGCGTGCTGCCTGTCGGCCTTCGAGGGACAGGCCAATGCGCTTGCGGGCGGTTCCTTGCGCGAGGTCGCGCTGGACGCGCGCGGCGCCGGGGAAGCCGCCTTCGCTGCGGCGGCGCTTGTTGACGCCGAAGATCAGCCCGGCCTCGACCGCGCCGTGATCGGGCGACATGTCATGGCCGTAGAGCGGCAGCCCTGCTTCGAGACGCAGGGAATCGCGCGCGCCAAGACCGATCGGTTTCACTTCCGGTTCGCCGCAAAGCAGGTCTGCCACCCGGGCGGCATCCTTGCCGGGAATGGAGATCTCGAAACCGTCCTCGCCAGTGTAGCCGGAACGGCTGATCCAGGCATCGACACCGCCCAGCGTGAAGCTGGCCCCTTCATGAAGGTGAGCGCCGAAAGCGGCGTGTCGCCCTTGGCGTGACGTTCCAGCGCCGCGAAGGCCTTGGGTCCCTGCAGCGCCAGCAATGCGCTGTCGTCGAGGTGGTTGAGCGTCACTTCGTCAGGCAGAAGTTCGCGCAAGGAACCGATGTCGTCCCACTTGGTGGCGCCATTGACGACGAGATAGAAGCCCGTCTCCCAGCGGGTGACCATGAGGTCGTCGAGAATGCCGCCCTCATCGTCGAGCAGGAGCGAATAGCGCACCGATCCTGTCTTCAGGGTCGAAAGGTCGATCGGCAGCGCTGCTTCAAGCGCCGCGTCGAGATCCACCTGCGCATCTTCGGCGGGGCAAATGTAGAGCTGGCCCATGTGACTGACGTCGAACAGTCCGGCGCTCTCGCGGGTCCAGAGGTGTTCGGCCATGATCCCTTCGTACTGGACGGGCATCATGTAGCCGGCGAACTCGACCATGCGCCCGCCCTTCTCGCGATGCCACGCGTCGAGCGGCAACAGCAAGGGCTCGACCGGCTCGAGGTCCTGTTCGTCTTGGGGATTCACTAATTCGCTCAAGGCATAGCTCCGCACAGCAATGGCACACCGTTTTCAGGTGCCCCCTCTGTCACGGAAGCCTGAGAGCTTTGCCCCGGCCACCCTGCAGCAGGGTATCCGGGCTTACACCTTCGGCGGCCACATCCGAAATGGACGGGGCACTTTCCAGAGCGTCACTATCGACTGGCGCGGTCCTTTTGCCTGAGAGATTCCGGGGCGGTTGCTCCTTCGGCGCCTGCCGTTCCGATCCCTTTCGGGGGCCGAATCGGCAGGTCTCTCCCGCGCTGTCAGCGACGAAATCACCCTTGATTGAGGGGCACGTGCGAGTCAACGCCCCTCACGCTGCGATGCAGTATTATTCCCCGGCCCGCCGCAAGGCCCTTTGCATCGAATCATAGTCGTGGACGAAGCGGCCCTGCGCCTTTTCCCGCACCAGCGCAAAAACGGTCCGCGCCACGGTGGATCCGCGCACGGAACGATACTTGCGCAACTTGCCGTGCATGACGAGCAGGTCTGCCACCGGCGCGATCGCCTGCCCAAGCCCTTCCAGCTTGCGTTTCTCGGCCCGGGGCCCGCGCAGCAGGCCCGGACGCAGGATGTCGAGTCGGCGAAACCCCAGCTTGCCCAGGTCCTCTTCCGTCTCTCCCTTGGTGCGCAGGTAGAAATTGCGGCTCGCCCGGTCGGCGCCGACTGACGATACGGCGATCATGTGCTCGATGCCCGCCATGCGCGCCGCCTGCGCAACTTCGACGACGAGATCGTGATCCACCGCCCGGAAAGCCGCCTGGCTGCCGGCAGCCCTGATCGTCGTGCCCAGTGCGCAGACGAGCACATCGGCGCGGGCAGCGCCGATCAGCGCAGACCAGTCATCCGGCAATCCCACGAGAACTTCGGTACGCGCGCCGCGAGGCAGCGCAAATTCGCGGCGGGCGACGCTGACGACGCGCATGTCGGAGCGTCCCACGCTTTCGTCCAGGACCGCCGTACCGATCAGGCCGCTTGCCCCGACGAGGCAAATGCGATGTGCCGGAAGCGAAGGCTCCTCGCCCCGTTTCAGCACATCGAACAGGTCAGACATTGCGCAGCCCCTCAGGCGTGCGCCCGTAGATCTGCGCGTGGCAGGTAATCGCGTAGCGGTCGGTCATGCCGGCGATGTAGTCGGCGATGTGACGACTGCGCTCGGGCTCGTGCCGCGGCATCGTATCGATCCAGCTTTCCTCCATCAGCACCGGCTGCTGCGAATAGGCGGAGTACAACTCCGCCAGCACCGCACGCGCACGGCGCGCGGTCTCGATCTGCTCGGGATGGTAATAGAGCTTGTCGTACATGAAGCGCTTGAAGCCACGCTCGGCCTCGGCCAGTTCGGGCGAGAAGGCGCCGAGCGGGCGATCCGCGCCGCGCACTTCATCGACGCTGCCCACGCCGACAAGGCGCTGCTGCGTCTCCGCAATCAGGTCGTTGACCATGAAACCGATCTGGCTGCGGATCAGCTCGGCAAGCTGCCGTTCGCGCGGCACACCGGGATAGCGCCTTTCGACTTCGCCCCAGTGTTCGGCCACGAAGGGATGGGCGAGCAGTTCGTCGAGATCGAGAAAGCCCGCCCGCAGGCCGTCGTCGATATCGTGGTTGTCATAGGCGATGTCGTCGGAAAGCGCGGCGACCTGGGCCTCCAGCGAGGCGTAAGTGCCAAGTTCCAGCCCATAGGCGGCGTCAAGTTCGCTCAGGGCCCAGTTGGGAGCGGTCACCGGTCCATTGTGCTTGGCCAGCCCTTCGAGCGTCTCCCAGGTGAGGTTGAGCCCGTCATGCTCGCAATAGGGGCTGTCGATGCGCATCAGCGTGCGCAGGCAATGGGCATTGTGATCGAAGCCGCCGGCCTTGTGGAGCGCACTGTCGAGCGCCTCCTCCCCGGCATGGCCGAAAGGCGGATGGCCGATGTCATGCGCCAGAGCCAGCGCCTCGGTCAGGTCCTCGTCGAGGCCGAGCGTACGGGCGATCACGCGTGCGATCTGCGCAACCTCGAGGCTGTGGGTCAGGCGAACCCGGTAATGGTCCCCGTCAGGCGCGATGAAGACCTGGGTCTTGTAGCGCAGGCGGCGAAAAGCGATCGAATGGATGATCCGGTCGCGGTCGCGCTGGTATGCACTTCGCGGACCTCGGGCCACGGCATTTTCCATCGGAAATTCGCGTCCGCGCGAACGGGCTGGGTTCGAAGCATAGGGGGCTAGGGTCAAGCGCAGGTCTTTCCCGGATCGGCTGTCGGAACTGGATCGTCTGCGCCGCCCTAGCGAGCAATCCCCACCTTGCACAAGGCCGCCGAGGCCGTCGTGACCAAAATGACCTTCGGGTCGTCCACCTCGCGCAGCGCCCGCAGCCAGGCGCCCGGGGTCGGCTTGTCGCCTTCGAGGGCCTGCAGCTTCAGCAATTGCACGAAGCTCAGTTGCCGGACCATGCGCCTGGCCATGCAGGTCGACACCCGGGCCGACATCCCTGCGTCGAGCAAGGCCGCGCGGACGCGCCAGCCTGCGTAAAGGTGAGCGGACACTGCCAGCAGGGCCAGAATGCCGACGAGCATCAGCGCCCGCTTCACCATTTTCATCATGACCGGATAGCCGGGCCTAGAGGGCCTTGACGATCTCTTCGACCATCTTCTTCGCGTCGGCGAGCAGCATCATGGTCTGGTCCATGTAGAAGACGTCGTTGTCGACGCCCGCATAGCCCTGTCCGCCCATCGAGCGCTTGATGAAGAAGATCGTCTTGGCCTTGTCGACGTCGAACACCGGCATGCCGTAGATCGGCGAGGACTTGTCGGTCTTGGCCGCCGGATTGACGACGTCGTTGGCGCCGATGATGAAGGCCACGTCGGCCTGCGCGAACTCGCTGTTGATGTCCTCGAGTTCGAAAACCTCATCGTAAGGGACGCTGGCTTCGGCAAGCAGGACGTTCATGTGGCCCGGCATGCGCCCGGCAACCGGGTGAATCGCGTACTTCACGTTGACGCCATGTTCCTTGAGCAGGTCGCCCATCTCGCGCAGGGCATGCTGGGCCTGGGCCACGGCCATGCCGTAACCCGGGATGATGATGACGTTCTCGGCTTCCTTCATCAGGAAGGCCGCGTCCTCGGCCGAGCCGCGTTTCCACGGACGCTGCTCCTTGGCGCCGCCCTCTCCCGCGCCGCCGGTATCGGCACCGAAGCCGCCTGCGATCACCGAGATGAAGCTGCGGTTCATCGCCTTGCACATGATGTAGGAGAGGATCGCACCCGAGGAACCCACGAGCGCACCGGTGATGATCATCGCGGTGTTGTGCAGCGTGAAGCCCATCGCCGCCGCGGCCCAGCCCGAGTACGAGTTGAGCATCGAAACTACCACCGGCATGTCCGCGCCGCCGATCGGGATGATCAGCAGGAAGCCGATCGCGAACGACAGGGCAACGACGATCCAGAACAGCACGTTCTCGCCCGGGCCTGCCTGCCCGGAGTTGGTGAACAGCGCCGTCAGCACGAGGATGAGCACCAGCGTGCCCAGATTGATGACATGACGAGCGGGCAGCATGATCGGCGCGCCCGACATGTTCCCGTTGAGCTTGGCAAAGGCGATCACCGAACCGGAGAAGGTGATCGCGCCGATGGCAGCGCCCAGCGCCATCTCGATGCGGCTGACGGTCAGGATATTGCCGTCATCGCCGAGAATGTCGAAAGCGCCCGGGTTGAGGAAAGCCGCCACGGCCACGAGCACGGCGGCCAGGCCGACAAGCGAGTGGAACGCCGCAACGAGCTGCGGCATCGCCGTCATCTGGATGCGCCGGGCAATGACGAAGCCGACGCCGCCGCCAATGACAATGGCGCCCACGATCTCGGGCAGGCTGGCGATATCGTGCGTCATCAGCGTCGTGACGACGGCGATGAGCATGCCGAACATGCCATAGCGATTGCCCCGGCGGGACGTTGCCGGCGAGGAAAGCCCGCGAAGGGCCAGGATGAAGCAGACGCCTGCAACGAGATAGGCGACGGCCACCCACGGGTTTACCGCATGGGCTTCCATTACTTGCTATCCCCCTTTGCTGCCGGCTTGTCCTTCTTCTTGTACATGGCCAGCATGCGTTCAGTCACAGCGAAGCCACCGAAGATATTGACGCTGGCAAGCACGACCGCGCCCAGACCCAGCCACTTGGCCAGCGGGCTTCCCGCGGCGGCGCTGGCGACCAGCGCGCCGACGACGATCACGGAGGAAATGGCATTGGTCACCGCCATCAGCGGCGTATGCAGGGCCGGGGTAACCGACCAGACGACGTAGTAACCCACGAAGCAGGCCATTACGAAGATCGAAAGGATCGAAATGAAGTCCATCGTCGTGGCCCTCCTCAGGCCAGTAGGCGTGGATTGACGACCTTGCCACCCTGCGTCAGGCGGATCGCGTCGCCGATTTCCTCGTCGAGCACGGGCCGTCCCTGCTCCTTGTCCCAGAAGGCCGAGAGGAAATTGAACAGGTTGCGGGCGTAGAGCGCGGAGGCATCGGCAGGCAGGTGCGCGGGCGTATTGGAATAGCCCATGATCTTCACGCCATGCTTTTCGACGATCTGATCGGGCACCGAACCCTCGACGTTGCCGCCTTGCGCGACGGCGAGGTCGAAGATGACGCTGCCCGGCTTCATCGTCGCGATCTGCGCATCGGTAATCAGCCGCGGCGCGGCCCGTCCCGGGATGAGCGCGGTCGTCACGACGATATCCTGCTTGGCGATGTGGCCGGATACCAGCTCGGCCTGCGCCTTCTGGTATTCCTCCGACATCTCGGTAGCATAGCCGCCGGTGCCCTCGCCCTCGATCCCGGCGACGTTCTCGACGAAGATCGGCTTGGCCCCCAGCGACATGATCTGCTCCCTGGTCGCCGCACGCACGTCGGTTGCCGAAACCTGCGCGCCGAGACGACGCGCGGTGGCGATCGCCTGCAGTCCGGCAACGCCCACGCCCATGATGAAGACCTTGGCTGCGCTGACCGTGCCGGCTGCCGTCATCATCATCGGGAACGCGCGGCCGTAGGTATCGGCAGCGGCAATCACCGCCTTGTACCCGGCGAGGTTCGACTGCGAGGACAGGACGTCCATCGACTGCGCGCGGGTAATGCGCGGCATGAATTCCATCGACAGCGCTTCGAGTCCTGCCGCTGCATAGGCCTCGATACGCTCGCGCTGACCGAACGGATCCATGATGGCAACGACCCATGCGCCCAGCTTGACGCCCGAAAGCGCAGCCGGTTCGGGGCCCTGGACACCGAAAATGATGTCCGCGCCGGACAGCACTTCAGATGCCGGGCCGACTTGCGCCCCGGCATTCCTGTACTCCTCGTCGGAAAAACTGGCCACAGCGCCCGCACCGGACTCGACCGCCACTTCGGCGCCGAGAGCCACGAGCTTTTTAACGGTCTCGGGCGATGCCGAGACACGCGTCTCCTCCTTCGCGGTCTCTTTGAGGACCGCGATCCGCTGGCTCTGTGGCACAGTCAGATCAGGCGATCAGGCTGACGACGACCGCCACGACGGCGATGCAGATCCCGGTTCCCCAGGTGGCCGCCTTGATGAAGCTGTTGTAGGTTTCCTGCGCAGCGCGCATGTCGTTGCCCGAAGCCATGATATCGTTCCCCAAGTATTGGTTCTTGTGATTACTGGCGCTAGCTCTAGCTGCATGCTGCACTGCACTCAAGCACGAAGCGAACCGACCTGAAACTTCTGCCAAGGGCGCCTCAGGCGGCCCGCAATGAGACAGTTCACGCTTAATACCGTCTTTACCTGATTGCCCTAAGACTTTCGCAACACACAGCAAGGGCTTGGTACAAGGCGGGCAAATGGCGGATCTCGAACAGCGCCTACTCATGCTTATCGACGATGAGCCGGCGCAAAGCCGATTGATCTCGGCCCTCGCCGGACGCGAAGGCTGGCGCACGATCATCGCTCGCGATGCGGAAACCGCTATCGCCACGCTGGGCACGCGCCAGGGCATGCAGCTTTCGGCCATCATCCTGGACCAGTGGGTTCCGGGCGACGATGCCTGCTCGCTCATTTCCGAGCTGAAATCGCGCCGTCCGGCCCTGCCGATCCTGATGCTGACCGCCAGCACTTCCCCGCTCCTCGCGGTGGAAGCCATGCGCGCAGGCGCCACGGATTATCTCGTCAAACCAGTCGCGCCCGACCGGCTCATGCATGCGCTGCGCTCGGCCACGACCCGCGAAACGCCGCGCGACGAACTGGCGCCGCTGACCGAGAAGATGCCGTCCAATCCCGATTTCGAATCGATGATCGGCGCTTCGCCCAACTTCCGCAAGGCGCTGGCTGTCGCCGCCAAGGCCGCACGCGGACACGGCCATGTCCTGATCGAGGGCGAAAGCGGATCCGGCAAGGAACTGCTTATCCGCGCCATGCACGCAGCCAGCCCGCGCGCAAAAATGCCGCTGCGTATCGTCAATATCGCGGGCCTCGCCGGAAACTCGGTGGAATCGGCCCTGTTCGGCCATGAGAAGGGCGCCTTCCCCGGCGCGTTCGACCGCCAGATCGGTGCACTGCAGCATTGCGACGGGGCCACGCTGGCGATTGACGAAGTCGACCGCCTCCCGCTCTCGGTGCAGGAACGCCTGCTGGAATCGCTGCGCCGCCACGATGTGCGGCCGATCGGCGCACAGCACTCCTTCCGCATCGACGTGCGCATCATCGCTGCAAGCAACCTGCCGCTTCAGGACCTCGTCAGCCAGGGCCACTTCCTGCCCGAACTGCTCGAAATCCTCTCGCCGACAAAGGTCGAATTACCGCCGCTGCGCGAGCGGACCGGCGACATTCCCGCCCTCACCCGCTTCTTCCTCGCCCGAATCGGCGAGCAGCCGGGCCTGCGCGAACTGGGCATCACCGACGGCGCACTGTCGCTTCTGGCCGCCTACGACTGGCCGGGCAACGTCCGCCAGCTTCAGGCCGTGCTGTTCCGCGCGGCGGTGTTTTGCGACGGCGACGCATTGACATCGGAAGATTTTCCACAGCTTCTCAACATACTGGGCACAGGTCCATCCACAGTGGCCGGGAACCCGATGCAGGAAAGCTCCGGGGTCATGCTCTACACCCCCGACGGCAACCTGCGACCGCTGGAAGACATCGAGGCCGACGTGATCCGTCTCGCCATCGGGCACTATCGTGGACGCATGACCGAAGTCGCCAGGCGGCTCGGCATCGGCAGGTCCACGCTCTATCGCAAGCTCAGCGAACTCGGAATCGACAACGCCGCCTGAGCGGGCCATATTCCCGGATCACGCATTCAAGGAGTTTCCTGACTTGGTCCAGTGACACCGCCCCGGCGGACTGTTCCCCTGCGACGCGGCATTTGTGCCGTGCGGACCATGTCATCTGAAGGAAATTCCATGCCCCGTTTCGAAGGCAAGACCGCGCTCATCACCGGCGCGGCATCCGGTATCGGCGCTGCGTGCGCCCGCCACCTTTGCGCGCAAGGCGTGTCCCGCCTGATCCTCGTCGACAAGGACGAGCGGGCCCTCGCTGCGCTTTGCGCCGATTGCGAGACACTCCGGCATCACGGCGATGTCGCCGATCCTGATTTGTGGGGCGAGGTGGCGGCAGGCATCGACCGGCTCGACTGCGCCATCCTCAATGCCGGACGAGCCGACAGCGCCCCTATCGTCGATCTCGACCTCGCGGACTGGCGCAATGTCCTCTCGACCAATCTGGATGGCATGTTCCTTTCGCTGCGCTGCGCCATGCGGGCAATGCGGGCCGCTGGTGGAAGCATTGTCCTCACCGCCTCGGTAAGCGGCATCAAGGCCGAGCCGGGAACCGCCGCCTATGGCGCGAGCAAGGCCGGCGTCATCCAGCTCGCCAAAGTTGCAGCCAGGGAAGGCGCCGCCAGGGCGATCCGCGTCAACGCCATTGCGCCCGGCGGGGTCGATACGCCCATCTGGGACCAAGTGCCAATGTTCGACGACTTCGTGAAGCAGCATGGCAGCCGCGCAGCGGCGATTGCCGCGATGGGCGAAGTGGCCACCCCGCTCGGCCGCTTCGCGCGGAGCGAGGAAATCGCCGAACAGATCGCGTTTCTCCTGTCGGATGCGGCAGCGACGATTACCGGGGCCGTGCTGGTAAGCGATGGCGGGTACAGTCTTTAGGCCAGGTCTGGTGCCTCGCCGCTGGAGCGGCTCAAGCGAGCTGCGAGAAATCCGTCAGCGCTGCATCGCGCAGGCCCCGCCAGACGCGCGCCGCCTGAACCGTCTCGCGCACATCGTGCACGCGAAGGACCTGCACTCCGGCGTCCAGTGCCTTGAGTGCAAGGGTCAATGAACCGCCAAGCCGCTCATGCGCCGGCGCTTCGTTCGACAGCGCGCCGATCATGCGCTTGCGGCTCGCACCCAGCAGCAGCGGTTGGCCGAGCCCGTGGTACAGCGGCAGGGCATTCATCAGCGCAAGGTTCTCGGCCAGGGTCTTGCCGAAGCCGATACCCGGATCGAGCAGGATCTTCTCCGCCGCGATCCCTGCGGCAACCGCCCTGTCGCGGGCATCGCCAAGCCAGTCGAAGACGTCGAGAACGACATCGGCATAATCGCCGTTCGCGTGGAGATCTTCGCCGTTGCCGGGAGCGTGCATGAGCACCACCGGCGCGCCGGAACTGGCGGCAAGATCAAGGCTGCGCGGATCGTAGCGCAGCGCCGAAACATCGTTGAAGATATGCGCGCCGGCTTCATGGCTGGCGTCCCACACTGCGGGTCGGCGGGTGTCGACGCTGATCGCCGCGCCCATTGCCGACAGTCGCTCGACCATCGGGACCACGCGCTTGATCTCGTCGCCTTCCCAGACTGCGGCAGCGCCGGGCCGGGTGGACTCACCGCCCACATCGATGATCGCCGCCCCGGCCTCGAGCATAGCCGAGGCGTGGTCCAGGGCGATCTCGGGCTTGTCCATGAACTCGCCGCCGTCCGAGAAACTGTCCGGTGTGACGTTGAGAATGCCCATGACCTGCGGTTGATCGAGCCGGATCGTGCGCTGGCCGCACTGCAGCGGCGCATGGACCTTGCGCAGGTTCGCCCACTGCGTCTCGGCCTGCGCGCCCAGCTCGGCGGGGAGCTGCGCCATGACGCCGGGCATCTCGGCAACCGAAGCGCGGGTGCGCGAGAGGAGCTTGCCGCTCTCACGCACGATGACCGCAAAGCGGCTGGCCCAGACCATCGAGCCGCCCAGCCGGACGGCCTCGCCTTCCTCGCTCTGCGGGTTGTCGGCAAGAGCAATGGGGCGGATGTAGAGTTGCTTGGTCATGCCGCCCCCTTAGCCACTTGCGGAGCCATGCTGAACACGTTTCAGCACGGCGATATCGTCAGACGAAAGTGCGGATCACGGCTCGGTGGCAAGCAGGTAGAGCTGGCGGATCGAATCCAGCGGCTTGATCTCGCCCTCATGCTCGAGATGCCAGAACGTCCAGCCATTGCACGAGGGCGCGCCCTGAAGCTGGGCACCCACGCCATGGATCGAACCGTTGGCATCGCCCGCGACGAGC
Source organism: Novosphingobium pentaromativorans US6-1 (assembly GCF_000767465.1). NCBI lineage: Bacteria > Pseudomonadati > Pseudomonadota > Alphaproteobacteria > Sphingomonadales > Sphingomonadaceae > Novosphingobium > Novosphingobium pentaromativorans. The sequence continues at coordinate 549,328 of NZ_CP009291.1, read as the reverse complement.
GAGCCGTCGGCGCGCACGGTGGCGGTGAAACGGCGCTTCTTGTCGAAGATCTGCGTGCCCGGCGCAATCCAGCCGGTTTCGACCAGCGTTCCGAAGGCAACCTTGGGTGCACTGCGCTTGGACTGCATCGTCTTGAGCGCCGACTCGTCGAGTTCCAGCGCCATCTCGATGCGTTCCATGGCCGCATCGCGATAGTCGGATTCCCGCTCGCAACCGATCCAGTCGCGGCCCAGGCGCTTGGCGACAGCGCCGGTGGTGCCGGTACCGAAGAACGGGTCGAGCACGACGTCGCCCTTGTTGGTCGTGGCCAGCATCACGCGGTAGAGCAGCGCTTCTGGCTTCTGCGTCGGGTGAACCTTGCGGCCACCTTTCTTGAGCCGCTCCTGCCCGCCACAGATCGGCAGCACCCAGTCCGAACGCATCTGCAGTTCGTCGTTGAGGGTCTTCATCGCGCGGTAATTGAAGGTGTACTTCGACTTCTCGCCCATCGAGGCCCAGATCAGCGTCTCGTGCGCGTTGGTGAAGCGGGTCCCCTTGAAGTTCGGCATCGGGTTGGCCTTGCGCCACACGATGTCGTTGAGGATCCAGAAGCCCATGTCCTGCATGATCGCGCCGAGGCGGAAGATGTTGTGGTACGAACCGATCACCCACAGCGAGCCTTCCGGCTTGAGCACGCGGCGTGCTTCGGTCAGCCAGTCTCGCGTAAACTTGTCATAGGCGGCGAAGCTGGAGAACTTGTCCCAGTCGTCGGTCACGGCATCGACGTGGCTGCCATCCGGCCGCGAAAGATCGCCTCCCAGCTGCAGGTTGTACGGCGGATCGGCGAAGACCATGTCCACCGAAGCATCGGGAATGGTACGCATCGCCTCGATGCAGTCACCGGGAATGATCTGACCCAGCGGCAGCAGTTCCTTCGGCGTCGGCGCAGGCGCGCGCGCACGAATTCTTTCCTTGACGAGTACCTGCCCCATGGCCGTTCCGAAGTCCCTTGTGCAATTCAGCCGCAAATCAGCTGTGGAAAGGCCGTAAACTGAGTCTTTCCGGACTCGCCGTCAAGTCGCGACTCGTGGAGACTCCTGCCGATTCAGGAATCGGAACAGGAGAACAAAACGAATCCGACACCGCATATTGAGTCTGCCGGGCGCCCCGCGACTCTAGATATGGTGGCTGCGACTCGCCGGATTCGTGGATAAAAAATTGTTCTCGCATGACCGCGCGCAGCAGGTATCCTCGGCAGCGAAACAGGGAGACGATCGAAATGGCACTCAAGGTCATCGGCGCAGGGCTCGGCCGCACCGGCACTTTGTCACTCAAGCTCGCGCTGGAGCATCTCGGTTTCGGGCCATGCTTCCACATGGTCGAGATCGTATCGGACGGACGCAGACAGATTCCGCTGTGGAGCGACGTTGCAGACGGCAAGGCGGACTGGGACGCCATCTTCGACGGCTTCGCCTCCACGGTCGACTACCCGGCATGCAGCTATTGGCGTGAACTGGCAGACCATTATCCGCAAGCCAAGGTGGTCCTGTCGACGCGCGATGCGGACGACTGGTTCAACTCGGTATCGCGAACGATCTTCTCCCCGGAAAACCTTGAAAGGTTCAAGGCACCCCCGTTCGGCAAGTTCCTGCAGCCTGCCGTCTATGCGCCGTTCGGAGACCGCATCGCCGACCGCGCCTTCATGGTCGATTACTTCCGCAAGTGGGAAGCCGACGTCGTCGCCGCGATACCTCCGCAACGCCTCCATGTTCACCGGATTGGCGAGGGCTGGGAAGGGCTGTGCGATTTCCTCGAGGTGCCCGTCCCGGATGCGCCCTATCCCGTAGTGAACACCAGCAAGGACATGGTCGAAAGCGGCCTTGCCGAAAAGGCCGAGCTCAGCCCTGAAGAGGCCGAAGAAGGCGCGCGCAGGTACAAGAGCGCGATGCGGGCTAAAGCCTTCGGCCCCAACGCCTGAGCGCGGCTCTAAAGCGCCATTTCCAGCTGCGCCACCGGCGCAAAACTGCGGCGGTGGTGGACGGTCGGTCCGTGGCGACGCAAAGCTTCCAGGTGCTCGGCAGTGCCGTAACCCGCATTGCGTTCCCACCCGTATTGCGGATGAACCTGTGCAAGACCCCGCATGATCGCGTCGCGGTGTTCCTTGGCGATGATCGATGCGGCGGAAATGCATGGCTCCAGCGCGTCGCCACCGACGATCGCCCGCGCCTTCCAGCGCCATTCCTCGCGCCGGCCATGCGGCGTCATGTTGCCGTCCACCAGGACTTCGTCAGCTTCCGTGCCGATCTTCTCGCAAAGCGCGGCCACTGCCCGCGTCATCGCCAGCATCGTGGCGCCGAAGATGTTGAGCCGGTCGATCTCCTCGACATCGACCACTCCGACCGCCCATTGGCAGCGCCGCTTGATCACTTCTTCGAGTTGCAACCTTCTGGCTTTCGAGAGCTTCTTGGAATCGTCGAGCCCGGGCGGGCGCGGCTTGCATAGCAGGACGGCTCCGGCCACAACCGGACCGGCAAGCGGGCCGCGACCGGCCTCGTCGACACCGATGACGATACCGCCGCTGCGGACTGTTCCAGAGGCCAAGTTACTCACGCGGGTGCCTATGCTCATACGAAACGTGCTTGCCACGCTATCCCTTCTCCCCCTCCCCCTCGCAAGCTGCGGCGCGGCCGCAACCGGGGATAATGCACAAGGCGAGCGCCCTTTCACGATCGAGGAAATGGGGCAATTCGAGGAACCGTGGGCGATGGACTTCGACGAACCCACAGGCGCGCTTCTGGTCACCGAAAAGGCCGGGACAATGCGCCTGCGCCTGGCCGATGGCCGAATGGGCCGCGTCACCGGCCTGCCAAAAGTCGACTACGGCGGACAGGGTGGCCTGGGCGACGTGATCTTTGCACCGGGACAGAGCGGCCCCACTCTGGACGGACGGGAAATCTACTTCAGCTGGGCCGAAGCGGGAAAAGGCGACACGCGCGGCGCGGCTGTCGGCAGGGCCACGCTTTCCTGCCCGGAAGAAACCGCCTGCACGCTGGACGACCTCAAGGTGATCTGGCGCCAGAGCCTCAAGGTCACCGGCCGCGGCCATTTCTCCCACCGGCTCGCCTTCTCGCCCGATGGGCAGTTCCTTTTCGTCAGTTCCGGCGAACGTCAGAAATTCACTCCCGCGCAGGACCTGACCAACAACCTCGGCTCCATCGTGCGGCTCCTGCCCGACGGCTCCCCTGCCCCCGGCAATCCATGGGCGGACAAGGGCGCGCCGACCAACCAGATCTGGTCCTTCGGCCACCGCAACGTGCTCGGCCTCGCCTTCGATCCGCAAGGACGGCTCTGGGACCTTGAGCACGGTCCGGCCGGCGGGGACGAGCTGAACCTCGTCAAGCCTGGGCGCAATTACGGCTGGCCCCTCGTCTCCAACGGCGACCACTATGACGGCAGGCCGATCCCGCGCCACGATACGCGGCCCGACCTGGCTGCGCCCGCGATCAGCTGGAACCCGGTGATCGCCCCGGGCGACTTCATCTTCTACACCGGCGAGGCCTTCCCGGCCTGGCGGGGCCAGGCCCTTATCGCTGCCATGGTCGATCCCGGCATCGTGCGGGTGCGGATCGATGGCGACATCGATGTCGACAAGGGATTCGAGGAAGCGCGCTATTCCTTCGACAAGCGCATTCGCGAAATCGAGCAGGCCCCGGACGGCACGATCTGGCTGCTGGAGGATGGCAAACAGCGCAATTCTGGCAAATTGCTGAAACTGAGCCCGGTCACGAAGTGAATTGAATCGACAAATGGCCGCGTCGCTCCTATCGGCGCGCGCCATGTCCGATAGTGCCACCATCATCCCGCTCGACAATGTCGAACCCGCCCTCGTCGAGGCCCTGCTCGACCGCGCGTTCGAACCCGAGCGACACGAACGCACCGCCTACAAGGTGCGTGACGGGGTGGACTGGCTCCCGGCCCTGAGCTTCGCCGCGCTCGATTCCAGCGAGATGCTGGTCGGCTCGATCCAGTGCTGGCCGGTCGCCCTGACCGACCCCGAGGGCCGTGCGCATCCGATGATCATGGTCGGCCCGGTGGCAGTGCTGCCCGCGCTTCAGAACATGGGCTACGGCAAGGCGCTGATGTCAGCGAGCATGGCATGCATCGATGGCCGCGCGCCGCTGCCGCAGGTCATGGTCGGCGATCCGGAATACTATGGCCGCTTCTGGGGCTTCTCGAACGAAGGTACCGCCGGCTGGGACCTGCCCGGCCCGTTCGACCCGCGCCGCCTGCTCGTGCGCTGCGAAAACCCGGCAGTTCTTCCCGTAAACGGCATGCTCGGTCCCTGGCTGCGCTGATCGATCCCCGGATCTGCGCCGACTGGACCTTGGCGCGAAAGGTCCTATCTGGCATCGCACGACGATGCCTTACGAACCGCCTCCCGAACTCTCCGGCCTCTCGCTGGCCGAGATTGCCGAACTGGCTGCAGCCCGCAAGCTGCCGCCCGTCGCGCAATGGGAACCTGCTCACGTCGACGACAGCCACATGCGCATCGCGGCGGACGGGCGCTGGTTCCATGAAGACGGCGAGATCCGGCGCCCGGCCATGGTGCGCGCCTTCGCTGCACTCCTGACGCGCGACAAGGAAGGGCGGCACTGGCTCGTTACGCCAAGCCAGAAGCTGAGCATCGAGGTCGAGGACGCGGCCTTCATCGCCGTCGACCTCAAGCGCGAAGGCAGCGACATCGCCTTTCGGCTCAACACCGACGATCTTGTCATCGCCGGCCCCGATCACCCCATCCGCAGCCACGGCGATCCGGACACGCCCGCGCTCTACCTGCGCGTGCGCAATGGCACCGAGGCCCGGCTCAATCGCAGCACTTATGCGCAGCTGGTGGAAATCGCGCTGGAGAACGAAGAGCTTGCCGTGACAAGCGGCGGCGCCAGCTTCCCGTTGGTGCCTGCATGAGCACGTTGTTCGAACAGGTATCGCGCCGCTTCGAGCGCGGGCACATGGCAGAGCCTTCAAGGCTGTGGAACGATCCGCGCATTGCGAACATAGCGAGCTTCAAGCCCGCCGCAGTCCTCATCGCGATTACCGAGCGCGAACGGCCGGGCATGCTCCTGCTCCATCGCCCCTCGACGATGCGCGCCCATCCCGGCCAGATCGCCTTTCCCGGCGGCCGCATCGACCCCGGTGAAACTCCGGTCGAGGCCGCGCTGCGCGAAGCCAACGAGGAACTGGGCATCGACCCTGCGAAAGTTCGCGTGGTCGGCTCCAGCGACCTCTACCGCACCGGCAGCGGCTATGAGATCACGCCGGTAGTCGGCGTGGTTCCGCCCGACCTCGAGATCACGCCCAACCCGGCCGAAGTCGCGCAGTGGTTCGAGGCGCCGGTCGATTTCGTGCTGGATCCCGCCAACCAGCAGGCACGGACCCTGGAATTCGACGAGCGCACGCACAAGTTCGTCGAGATCGTCTGGTCCGAACGCGGACAGGACCATCGCATCTGGGGCGTAACCGGTGCGATCCTTCACAATCTCTCCTACAGGTTGAACTGGAATGACTGACCGTCTCGCCGCCGAATGGATGCGGCGTGCCGATATCGTGCAACTGGTCGAGGCGCTTGGCCGCGACAACGCCCGCTTCGTGGGCGGCGCGGTGCGCGACGAACTGCTGGGCCTGCCGGTCAAGGACATCGACATGGCAACGACGCTGCTACCCCAGGATGTCATCGCCCGGCTCGACGATGCGGGCATGCGCAACGTGCCCACCGGCATCGAGCATGGTACCGTGACGGCAGTCCTGCCCGGCGGTCCGGTCGAGATCACGACCTTGCGCCATGACGTCAGCACCGATGGGCGGCGCGCCACCGTGGCTTTCGCCAGCGAATGGCGCGACGACGCGGCACGGCGCGACTTCACCATAAACGCGCTCTACGCCGATCCCGAAAGCGGCGAGATCTTCGACTTCTTCGGTGGTCTTCACGACCTCAGGCAGCGCACCGTCCGCTTCATCGGCGATGCCCGCCAGCGCATCCGCGAGGATCACTTGCGCATCCTGCGCTACTTCCGTTTCCAGGCCAGGTTCGGATCGCAACCTGCTGATCAAGAAGCGGAAGAAGCCTGCGCCGAGCTGGCAGCTACGCTCAAGGGTCTGTCGCGCGAGCGGATCGGCATGGAGACGATGAACCTGCTCGGCCTGGCCGCCCCCTCGCCGACCCTGCGCCGCATGGCCGAACTGGGCGTCCTTGCCGTCATCCTGCCCGAGGCCGATCCCGAGGCCCTCACGGCGCTTGTCGCTGCCGAGAGGAGCCAGGGCATCGCTCCCGATGCCCTGCGGCGATTGGCAGCCCTGCTTCCCGCACAAGTCCCGCTGGCAGAACAGGTGGCATCGCGCTTTCGCCTCTCGGGCGCCCAGAAGAAGCGTCTTGCCACAGCCGCCGCACGCACGGACGAGCCTGTCGAGCCGCGCGCCCTTGCCTATCGCCTCGGTATCGAAGGGGCGCTCGACCGTCTCCTGATCGCCGGCGCCGATGCGTCATCGCTGGATCACTGGGTTATCCCGCAGTTCCCGCTAAAGGGCGGCGAAATCGTCGGCAAGGGTGTCGGCGCCGGGCCCGAGGTGGCGCGCATCCTGCGCAGTGTGGAGGACTGCTGGATCGCGGAGGGCTTCCCCGACAAGGCCCGGGTCGATGCCCTGCTCGATGCTGAACTTGCCGACCGCGCCGCCTGAAGCCTGTGACCGCATCTCAGTCAGCGCCAGGCAAGCTGGGAAGTGATATGATCCGCGCATGGAATTGTCCGCCTACATTTCCGATCTGACGGATTACCTTGCCACCCAACCTTTGCTGGCGCTGGCGATGCTGGCGATCTTCATCGGGGTCGCGGGCGGCATGCTGCGCCGGTCCGCCCCCAGGCTGGGCGGGCTGCTGCGCGGTGTCAGCCATCTTGGCCTCGTGGCGGCCCTGCTGCTCACCATCGCGCAAGTCACTCGCTTCACCACCGATACCGACTTCGCCCTGCCCCAGTTCGGCATGCCCCGCCAATCCGTGGAAGGCAACGAGACGCGCGTGCCGATCAGCGACGATGGGCACTTCTGGGTTACGGCCGAAGTGAACGGCGTACCGCATGATTTCCTTGTCGATACCGGCGCGACGATCACCGCGATCTCGCCGCAGACTGCCGGACTGTCGGGCGTGGATCCCAAACCGATCCGTCAGGCCATCACCATGCGCACGGCCAATGGCGTGGTTCGCGCAGAGGTCGGCACGATCCGCGAGTTCCGCTTCGGCAACATCGTCGCGCGCGATCTCGATACCGTCGTCGCGCCGGGTCTGGGCGATGCCAACGTGATCGGAATGAACTTCCTCTCGCGCCTCGCCAGCTGGCGGGTCGAGGGCCGGACCTTGATCCTCGTCCCGAACCGCCCGCAACCGGCGGCGGGACCCTGACCGCAGCCAGTCCCGGGCGGCTCCGATGGCGCCGACGGATTACTGGAACTTGTTGTCGCGCGGGAAGCCGTTGGGCGGCAGGCGTCCGGCCGCGCCGCGCGCGACCTTCCACATCACCATTTCCTTTTCCGTGCGCGTGCGCCCCGTATCGCCGCCCATCGTCCAGGACAGGCCGTCCTCGAGCCTGAGCGTCGTCACGTCGGACATGCCGCCGTCGCGGTAGCGCTGCAGCGTCACGCCCTGTCCCTTGGCCAGGACCGGCAGTTCCTCGAGACTGAAGATCACCAGCTTGCGGTTCTCGCCGACGACTGCGACGTGGTCGTGCTCTGGCGGGATCTCGCGCACGACCGCCAGCTTCACTCCCGGCTTGGTCGTCATCACCGCACGTCCCTTGCGCGTCTCGGCCAGGATCTCGTCGGATTCCGCTGCAAATCCGCGACCGATGGTCGAGGCCAGCAGCAGCTGCGCCTTGGGGCGATGGGTGAAGGCGGCGATGATGTGGGCATCGGCATCGATGTCCACCATCGTGCGGATCGGTTCACCGAAGCCGCGTGCACCGGGCAGCTTGTCCGCTCCGAGCGTATAGAAGCGGCCGTTGTCGACCCCGATGAGGATCTTGTCGGTCGTCTGCGCATGAAAGGCGAAAGCGGGGCCGTCGCCTTCCTTGAACTTGAAGTCGCCATCCAGCGCGACATGACCTTTCGCCGCACGGATCCAGCCACGCTGCGAAAGGATCACGGTCACCGGCTCCTTCTCGATCATCGCGTCCATCGAGAATTCGACCGTGGGCCTTGCCTGCGCGATAGTGGTGCGGCGGCGACCGAGCACCGTGGTCTCGGCGTAGTCCTTGCGCAGCGTCGTCAGGTCCCGCTTGAGCCGGGTGCGCTGGCGCGCCGGACTGTCGAGCAGCTTCTGCAGGTCTTCCTGCTCCTTGAGCAGGTCATCGCGTTCCTGCCGCAGCTCCATTTCCTCAAGCTTGCGCAAGGAGCGCAGGCGCATGTTGAGGATCGCCTCGGCCTGCCGGTCGGTGAGGTTGAACTCGGCCATCATCACCGGCTTGGGCTCGTCCTCGGTCCGGATGATCTCGATGATCCGGTCGAGGTTGAGATAGGCGATGATGTAGCCCTCGACGAGCTCAAGCCGAGAGGCGATCTTGTCGAGGCGGTGGCGGGTGCGCCGCAGCAGGATGTCGATCTGGCTGTAGACCCACTCCTGCAGCAGCAGTTTGAGCCCCATGACGCCCGGAGTCCGGTGAGAATCCAGGACGTTGAGATTGAGACTGAACTTCGATTCGAGGTCGGTGAGCCTGTAGAGGCTCTCCTTCAGCAGCTCGGGATCGACGTTGCGGCTCTTGGGCACGAAGACGATGCGGATCTGCTCGTCGCTCTCGTCGCGGATATCCTCGAGGATCGGCAGTTTCTTGTCGGCGATGAGCTGCGCGACCTGCTCGATCAGCTTGCCCTTGGCGAGCATATAGGGAATTTCGCTGATGACGAGCTGCCACTGCCCGCTGCCCAGCTTCTCTATTCCCGTCTCTTCCCAGTTGCCGTCCCCGTCCTTGCCGGTCGAGAAGCGACCGCGCATCCGGAAGGCACCCTTGCCGGTTTCATAGGCATGGGAAATCGCCGCGGGACTATCGACCACAAGGCCGCCGGTGGCGAAATCGGGGCCATGGAACACTTCCATGAGCTGGTCGTGTTCGGCATGGGGGTTGTCGATCAGGAGCAAGGTGGCATCGATGATCTCGGCCACATTGTGGCTCGGGATCGAGGTCGCCATGCCTACAGCGATACCGGTGGCGCCATTGGCCAGCAGGTTCGGAAACAGGCCGGGGAAGATCTCCGGCTCGCTCTCTTCACCGTTATAAGTAGGAACGAAATCGACCGTGCCTTCGTCCAGCCCCGACATGAGCTGGATCGCAGTGCGCGTCAGGCGTGCCTCGGTGTAGCGGTAGGCCGCCGCATTATCGCCGTCGATATTGCCGAAGTTACCCTGCCCCTCGACCAGTGGGTAGCGCAGCGAAAAGTCCTGCGCGAGGCGGACCATGGCGTCATAGACAGAGGCATCGCCATGGGGATGGTATTTACCGATGACGTCACCGACGACGCGGGCGGACTTCTTGTAGGCGCTAGCCGGATCGAGCTTGAGCTGCCGCATCGCCCAGAGCAGGCGGCGATGGACCGGCTTGAGACCGTCCCTGAGGTCCGGCAGCGAACGCGCTGTAATCGTGGACAGGGCATAGACGAGATAACGCTCGGACAGAGCGGCGTCGAAAGGCGCATCGACGATGGCGTCGAAGGGATCGGATTCGTCTTCTGTCATATTCACCATGGTTTGCCAGCACTAGCAGTGCCGGGCGCGCTCCAAAGCTGCATTTCCCCGTTTTCCATAACTTGCCGCCTCACAGCAGATTACCTTCAAATCACTGACCCCCGGAGCCTGCCCGGCTGGCCCTTGAAGGTCGCAATCGAAGGAGGAGCCCCTTCTCCAGACCGCCCCGCCAACGCGCCGAGCCGTTGGCGCGGGCGGAACTGCCCTCACCCTTCGCCCGTTTTTCTTGAAACCCCTCAGTCCCCAAGGAGATTCACCGATGACCAAGAAGGTCCTCATCATCGCCACCAACGGCTTCGAACAGTCGGAACTGCTCAAGCCGCGCGAGGCCCTGGAGTCGGCCGGCATCGAGACGACTGTCGCGAGCCCCGAGTCCGGCCAGATCAAGGGGTGGAACCACACAGACTGGGGCGAGAGCGTAGATGTCGACCTCAACATCGAGGACGTTCTTGCCAGCCGCTTCGATGCGATCGTCCTGCCGGGCGGTCAGATGAACCCCGACAACCTGCGCATGAACCGCACGGTCGTCGATCTCGTGCGCACATTCGTGGAAGGTGGCAAACCCGTTGCCGCGATCTGCCATGGCCCCTGGCTGCTGGCCGAGGCCGATTGCCTTGCCGGTCGCACCGTGACCAGCTGGCCTTCGATCCGCACTGACCTGGCGAATGCCGGGGCAACCGTCGTCGACAAGGAAGTGGTGGTTGACGGCAACCTCATCACAAGCCGCAAGCCGGACGATATTCCCGCATTCTCCGACGCGGTGATCGAAGCTGTAAACGCCTTGGCCGAGGCTGACTGACGCCCGTGCTTTCGCGGATCAGTCGATCTGCATGTCGTGAGAAACGCCGGGGATGCGCAGCTCGATTCCGTCGAGCGCCTCGGTCAGTTCGATCTGGCAGGACAGGCGGCTGGTCCGGGTCACGCCCGCGGCGAGGTCGAGCATGTCCTCTTCATCTGCCGAGGCGGGTTTCAGTTTATCGAACCATTCCGGCGAAACAATCACATGGCATGTGGAGCACGCCATCTGGCCTTCACATGTTCCTTCAAGCGGCATGCCCGCTCCCTGCGCCACTTCGAGAAGGCAGGCTCCCGCTTCGGCCTCAACCGTAAGCTTGTTTCCGTCGGTCGTTACAAATCGAACGCTCAGCAATTCAGACTCCCTGCGCCGCCGCTGCGGCATCTATTTGTGCGCAGGCATCCTCCAGTTCCCGTAGCTCAGTATATCTCCCGAATCCGAGACGGATAGAGGCTTTGGCATCCTTGTCGACAAGTCCGATCGCCTTGAGGACATAACTGGTCCGTCCCGAGCCGCTGGCACAGGCCGATCCGGCAGAGAATGCAACCTGGCGCACCTCCGACATGAGCCGGGCAACGTCGAGGCCGGGCAGGCGCAAGTTGAGATTGCCCTGCCAGCGCTGATCGGCTGATCCATTCAGCGTCCAGCGACCCAGGATCTCGCGGGCGCGCCGCCACAGGAGGGCAACATGGGCCGCGTCTTCCTCCATTCGCGCCATCGACAGGGCCGCAGCCGCCCCGAAGCCCGCACACAGGGCCGGACTGAGCGTGCCGGAGCGCAATCCCTGTTCCTGCCCCCCGCCATGGATGAGCGGTGCAAGCTCCAGCCCGTCGCGTACCCACAAGGCGCCGACGCCCTTGGGACCGTAGAGCTTGTGCGCGGAAACGGCGATGAGGTCGGCATCGGCAGGCGGCGCCATCTTGCCCGCGCCCTGCACCGCGTCGCACAGGAACAGTGCTCCGGCGGCGTGAGCAGCCTCGGCAAGCCGCTCGACCGGCTGGACCGTGCCGATCTCATTGTTGACCTGCATGACCGCAACGAGACCAGTTCCCTCGCCAAGCGAGACCGCGGAATCGACCAAGCCCTCGCCATTGACGGGCAGGATCCTCGTGGCTGGGTCGAGTGCGCGGGCCGTATCGAGAACGGCAGCATGTTCGATTGCGGATACGGCAAGGCAATGGCGGCCCGCCCCCGACCCCGACCCCGACCCCGCCAGCGCGAGGTTGAGCGCCTCGGTCGCGCCGGAAGTAAACACGACGCGGCCACCCGGCGGGAGAAGCGCGGCGACCTGTTCGCGCGCCACTTCCACGGCCGCTGCGGCTGCGCGGCCGGGCCGATGCGGGCTGTGCGGATTGGCAAAGCCCATCGTGTCCGGGCCGCCCAGCCACGGCATCATGGCCTCGCGCGCCTCGGGCGCCAGCGGCGTCGTGGCCTGATAATCGAGATAGATCATGCAGCCGCCCGCTTCCCGGCGATTTCGCGCCACGCTTCAAGGAAGCGTTCGACGTGCCCTTCCTCCGTCTCGCGACCGATGCTCACACGGATCACTTCGGATGCCGCCTTGTCGTCCAGCCCCATGGCAGAAAGCACGTGGCTGGTGCGCAGAGAGCCAGAGGAGCAGGCGCTACCCGCCGATACGGCTATTCCCATGGCATCGAAGCGGATCAGTTGCGCGGCAGAGGACTTGCCGGGCATGCGATAGCCGCCGATGGTCGGGCTGCGCTCCGCGCCCGCTGCAATCACCTCGCCCCCTGCCGCAAGGATGCCCGCCTCCAGCTTGTTCCGCAGTCGAACCGCTTCGCCTACCCAGTTGCTGCCGGCTTCCAAAGCCGCGACCATCGCCAGCACGCCCGGCAGGTTCTCCGTACCGGCGCGATAGCCGCGCTCCTGCCCCCGACCGGCTCGAGCAACGCCCAGTCGCGCACCAGCAGCGCCCCGATCCCGATCGGCCCGCCGAACTTGTGCGCCGCGAGCGCAATCAGATCAGCTCCGGGAAGCGGCAACTTGCCGGCCCCTTGCGCGCAGTCGGCAAGAAGGACGCCCCCGCTCTCACGAACCCTCGAAGCGACCTCGTCGAGCGGCTGGATGACCCCGGTTTCACTGTTCACCTGCTGGATAGCGACGAGACCATCGCCGCCCAGCGAATCCGGATCGACTCGGCCCGATGCGTCAACCGGCAGACGGCGCGCGGCGCCGGCATGACGCAGCACCGCTTCGTGCTCGACGGGAGAGACTGCGCAAAGCGGCTTCTTGCTGCGCACGATTGCCAGGGCGATGGCCTCACTGGCGCCCGATGTGAAGACGACTTCCCCCGTCCACCCCAGCATTTCTGCGATTTTCACGCGGGCGTCCTCAAGCGCGGAACGCGCAGCGCGGCCCTGCCTGTGCGGGCTGGAAGGGTTGGCCCAGATCGCCGCTCCTTCCAGCCAGGCATCGCGCGCGGCAGGCAGGAGCGGCGTGGTTGCCGCATGGTCAAGATAGAGAGGTTTTGTAGGCATCGCTTGCAAAGTTGTTTTCAGAGCAAAGGTTTCTATATAGCGAACCTCATCTTTTCCACTCCCGCAGGTGGCAGGCGATCAGGATCGCCGCCCGTTGACGGGAGTTTCAACAGGTCAGGTCCCGAACGCATATGCCCGCAGTCATCTTCCCCGGTCCCGAAGGTCGCCTCGAAGGCCGGTTCCAGCCCGCGCCGCGCCCGCGTGCGCCGGTCGCGATGATCCTTCACCCGCACCCGCAGGCGGGCGGCACGATGAACGACCGCATCACGCAGCACCTGTACAAGACTTTCGTAGCTCGCGGATTCGCGACCCTGCGCTTCAACTTCCGCGGCGTGGGACGCAGCCAGGGCAGCTTCGACAACGGCATCGGCGAACTTTCCGACGCGGCCGCCGCGCTCGACTGGGTACAGTCGATCCACCCCGAAGCCTCGACCACCTGGATCGCGGGCACCAGCTTCGGCGCGCTGATCGGCATGCAGCTGCTGATGCGCCGCCCCGAGATTCGCGGCTTCATCTCGGTCGCCCCGCCGGCGAACATGTACGACTTCAGCTTCCTCGCGCCTTGCCCGGCCTCGGGCATCATCATCCAGGGCACCGCGGACACCGTGGTCACCCCGAATGCGGTGCAGAAGCTGGTCGACAAGCTGCGCACCCAGAAGCACATCACCATCCACCACGACGAGATTCCGCGCGCCAATCACTTCTTCGAGAACGAGATGGGCGACCTGATGCGTGCCGTCGACAACTACCTCGACATGCGCCTCGCGCCGGACTGCCCGATCAAGTAAGCGGTCATCGCGGTGAATTTGCAAAGGCGTCGGATCACTCCGGCGCCTTTTGCTTGTCCGCCTGCGTGACGAGCGACTGGCCTTCCGAATTGGGCAAGGTCCAGATGACGACATTGGCCGCCATGACAACGGCAAGGACCAGCATCAGCACCGCCTGCTTGCGATAGCCGCCGCGGCGAAACAGGGCGACGGCGCCCAGGACGAGGGCGATGGCGGTCAGCACGAGGAGGGAAATCGCGATATCCATGCCACGCCCTCTAGCGCAGAGGGCATAGCGGCGCGAGCGCGTTTGACTTGTCAGATGGCCCCGGCCAACTTCCCGGCCATGACAAACACCCCCCCTGTTTTCAGCCACCCCCACGATTCCAACCCGATGTCGCGCCGCTCGGCGCTGCACTTGCTCGCCGCAGGGACGGCCACGCTGGCCCTTCCCGGCTGTGCCCGCTCGATAGCCTCGACGCCGCCTCCCCCTGCCTCTGCACCCCCCGCAGGCCAGCCCGGAACTGCGCAGGCCCCGGCACTGCTCGACAAGATCGCCTGGCGCCTCCTTGAACATGCGCCGGAAGCCGCAACCAGCCTGGGCGTCGATGAAGGCGAACATGCTGCGCTGCGCTATCGCCTTGAAGACCGCTCCCCGGCGGGCAAGGCCAGACTCGCCCAGACCCTTCGCGAAGACCTAGCCCGCGTCAAAGAAGTCGACACCGCCGATCTGGATCCCTCCACCCAGACCAGCCTTGCCGTCGTCAGAAGCGCCTACGGAACCGCACTCGACGGCCTCGCGCTGCCTTACGGTGACGTCGCCGTCGGCGGTTGGCGCAATACGCCATATGTCGTGATCCAGAACGTGGGCGCCTATCTCGACAGCCCGCGCTTCCTCGATGCCGACCACACGATCAGGACCCAGGCCGATGCGGAAGCCTACGTTGCGCGGCTGGGCCAGATGGACGAGCAACTCGACGGCGAACTCGACCGGATGAAGAGCGCGGCTGCGCAAGGACTGGTCCCGCCCGATTTCCTGCTCGATCGCGCCATCGCGCAGATGACCGGCACTATCGCCGACGCGCGCGACAACGGCGGCGGCCTGGTGCATTCGCTGGTCAGCCGCACCACCTCGATCCCGGGCAACTGGGAAGCACGCGCAAGGGAAATCGTCGCGAAGGAAACCCTTCCCGCACTCGAACGCCAGCTGGCCGAACTCAAGCGACAGCGCACCATGGCCAAGGGCGATCCGGGCATGCGCGAGCGACCGGGCGGCGAAGCGTTCTACGCATGGGCACTGCGCGCCAGCACCACCACGCGCGTACCGCCCGCCGAAGTGCATGAACGCGGGCTTGAGGAACTGGCTGCGTTGCATGCGCGCATGGACCCGATCCTCAAGTCCCTCGGATACGGCGATGGTTCGGTCGGCGCGCGCATGGCGGCGCTGGGCAAGGACAAACGCTTCATGTTCCCCGAAGGCGACCCCGGCCGCGCCGAGATCCTTGCCTTCATCCGCAAGCGGATCGACTGGATCCGTGCACAGATGCCGCGCGCCTTTCGCGAAGTCGTTCCGGGCAATGTCGAAGTGCGCCGCCTGCCGCTTGCCGAGGAACCGGGCGCGCCGACCGCATACGGCGGCGCGGGTTCGATCGACGGGTCGGTCCCCGGCAAGATGTGGATCAACTTGCGCACCACCGATCTTCACCGCAAATACGACCTGCCCACGCTCGTCCACCACGAAGCGATCCCGGGCCATGTCTGGCAGGGCGAATACGCCAATCGCTTGCCCTTGATCCGCTCGATCCTCGCGTTCAATGCCTATTCGGAAGGCTGGGCGCTCTATGGCGAGCAACTGGCCGACGAACTGGGCGCCTATGACGACGATCCGGTCGGCCGCCTCGGCTACCTGCAGTCCATCGCCTTTCGCGCGTGCCGCATGGTCGTGGATACGGGATTGCACACCAAGGGCTGGACGCGAGAGCAGGCCGTGCAATTCTTCATGGAGAAGAACGGCAACAAGCGCGAGGAAGTGGTCAACGAAGTCGACCGCTACTGCTCATGGCCAGGTCAGGCATGCGGGTACAAGATGGGCCACAGCGAGATCAACCGGCAGCGCGAACGCGCCATCGCCGCGCTTGGCGATGCCTATGATCTGCGCGATTTCGACCAGGCCGTCGTCGATGGCGGCAATGTCCCGCTCGACGTGTTGGCGGACAATATCGACCATTACATGGCGAAGGCGAAACCGGGTTGAGGTCGGCTTCGAGGCGCGCGCTTTGTCCCTCGGGAGGAGCTGCGCGCCTGCGGATGGGAGCGGGATCCCGGCCTGCGCGGGGACGACGAGAATGTTGGCAGGGTCGGGCAGTCAATCGCCGCCCCACGCCAAACCGTCATCCCCGCTCGGGGTCCCGCTTTTGCCTCTACTTCTTGCCGAAAAAGCCCTTGGCCATGTCGGTCAGGTCGTCGATCGCGCTGCCGTCACCGTCCCTGTCGAAGATGGCGGAAAACTTCGACGGGTCCTTGGCTACTTCACCCGCAAACTGGCTGAGCGAGCCCTCGCCGCCAATCGCGGTGATGATCTTCATGATCGTTTCGAGATCGAGGCCGGTCTTGTCGGCGGCCAACCGCGCCGTGTCACCCGGCTCCTGATGCGCCATGCCAAGGGCGGCGATCGCCTTCTCGGCCATCGACGGGTCGATGCCCAACTGGCCTGCGAGGTTGGCAACGTCGGTGTGCTCGCTCACCTGGCCGAGAATGCCGTCGAAAAGTCCCATGCGCCGATCTCCAGATTATTGAGCAGGGCAGGATGCCCCATCTCGGTGACGGTACAAGGACCTTTCGACAAAATGCCTTGCCCGCAAAGAGAAAGGCCCCGGAACCGAAGTTCCGGGGCCTCTGTCACGTCAGTCCGTCAAGCGCCGGTCAGGCAGCGACGGGCGCTGCCTTGCGTACGCCTTCATCGACGTGGGCTTCGAACTGTTCGAAGTTGTCGATGAACTGCTTGACCAGGGTCTGCGCGGTCTTGTCGTACTCGGCCGCATCGGCCCAGGCACCGCGCGGATCGAGCAGCTTGCTGTCGACGCCGGGCACAGCGACCGGAACCTCGAAGCCGAAGTTGGGATCTTCCTTGAACTCGGCATTGTTGAGGCTGCCGTCGAGTGCGGCGTTGAGCAGGGCGCGGGTCGCCTTGATAGGCATGCGCTTGATACCTTCCATGGTGGCCTTGCCGCCCGACCAACCGGTGTTCACCAGCCAGCACTTCACCCCGCCCTTGGCGATGCGCTCCTTGAGGAGGTTGCCGTAGACGGTGGGATGGCGCGGCATGAACGGCGCGCCGAAGCAGGTCGAGAAGGTCGCTTCCGGTTCGGTCACGCCGATTTCGGTACCGGCAACGCGCGCGGTATAGCCCGAGAGGAAGTGATACATGGCCTGGTCAGGCGTGAGACGCGCAATCGGCGGCAGCACGCCATAGGCGTCGGCGGTCAGGAAGATGATGTTCTTCGGAACCGGGCCGAGGTTGTGCTCGGAACAGTTCGGGATGAAGTCGATCGGGTAGGAACCGCGGCTGTTCTCGGCAAGCGAGTTGTCGTCGAGGTCGATCTGGCGGGTTTCCGGATCGATGACGACGTTTTCAAGCACGGTGCCGAAACGCTTGGTCGTTGCGAAGATTTCCGGCTCGGCTTCGGCCGAGAGGCGGATCATCTTGGCATAGCAACCGCCTTCGAAGTTGAAGACGGCCGTATCGGACCAGCCATGTTCGTCGTCACCGATCAGGGTACGCGATGCATCGGCCGAAAGCGTGGTCTTGCCGGTACCCGACAGGCCGAAGAACACGGCGGTGTCGCCATCGGGACCGATGTTGGCCGAACAGTGCATCGGCATGACGCCCTTGGTCGGCAGCAGGTAGTTGAGAATGCCGAAGACCGACTTCTTCATCTCGCCCGCATAGGCAGTGCCGCCGATCAGGATCAGCTTCTCGGTGAAGTTGACCGCGATCACGGTTTCACTGCGGCTGCCATGACGCTCTGGGTCGGCGCGGAAGCTGGGCAGGTCGATGATCGTGTATTCCGGCTCGAAACCGTTCAGCTCTTCTGCGGTGGGACGGACCAGCAGGGTGCGGATGAACAGGTTGTGCCAGGCGAACTCGTTGATGACGCGGACATTGACGCGATTCTCGGGCTGTGAGCCGCCGAACAGGTCGGCCACATAGAGCTTGTCCTTCCCGGCAACGGCCTTGAGGAAATCTTCCTTGAGGGCGGCGAAATGCGCAGGCGTCATCGGGACGTTGGTCTTGCCCCACCAGACGGTGTTCTCCGTCTCGGCGTCCTTGACGATGAACTTGTCCTTGGCGGAACGGCCGGTGTGCTTGCCGGTTGCGACGACGAAAGGACCGTCTGCAGAAAGCATCCCCTCCCCGTTACCAACTGCATGCTCAACCAGCGGCGCCGTGCCCAGGTTTGCGAAGATCTCGGCCTCCGTCTCGATGCCTTGGCGGGCGAGCGGGTAGCTAAGGGAAGCGGTCAATGTTTTCTCCTCCTGATTGACGCGTCTGCCAGCAGCGATTTGGTCGACGCATCGACAATTCCTGAAAGGAATCGACCGGCGCATAATCGACGCCCCCTTGTCCGTCAAATCTGCGTCAATTGGAACCGCCATGCGGCGGATTACCTCGATATGCGAGCATTTCCGCTGGGCGATTGTCATGCACGCCCCGACCCGCTAACCAGCCCTTTGAAATTCGCAGCAAGGGCAAGATCAGCGCATCCATGGTCGATGCTTCGCCACCCAACGGCGCCGAGAGCGACAGCCAGACGCAGCCGCAGGTCGAGCAGCAGAAGTCAATCGCGCTCGTCGACGATGATCGTAACATCCTGACAACGCTCTCTATCAGCCTGCAGGCCGAAGGATTTGCAACGCGGGTCTATACCGACGGGGAGACGGCGCTGAAGGCCTTGCTGGACAATCCCCCCGATCTCGCCATCTTCGACATCAAGATGCCGCGCATGGACGGTCTGCACCTGCTCCAGGCCCTGCGCGAACAATCGAGCCTACCCGTAATATTCCTTACCTCGAAAGACGAGGAACCCGACGAGGCCCTCGGCCTCGCCCTCGGCGCGGACGATTACATCACCAAGCCGTTCAGCCAGCGCCTGCTGGTTGCCCGGATTCGCGCGATTCTGCGCCGCAGCGAACTGGTGCGCGCAACGCCCGAGGAAGCAGTGCAGGAGAACCTGCCCGAGCCCGTCGTGCGCGGCCGCTTGCGCCTCGACCCGGCGCGCCACCTCGTCGACTGGGACGACAAGCCGGTCTCGCTCACCGTCACCGAATTCCTGATCCTGGAAGCCATGGCTCTGCGCCCCGGCGTGGTGAAAAGTCGCAACCAGCTCATGGATGCGGCCTACAGCGACGACGTCTACGTCGACGACCGCACGATCGACAGCCACATCAAGCGCCTGCGCCGCAAGTTCCGCGCAGTCGATCCCGAATTCGCCGCCATCGATACACTCTACGGCGCCGGCTATTCGTTCTCCGATGGCTGAACCGGCGGCCAAGCGCCGCAAACCCTCTCTGGCCGCGCGCCTCGGGCTGTCCTGGCGCGTTTCGCTGACGGCGCGCATCCTAGCGGTGAACATCATCGCCCTCGCCCTGCTGGCGGGCAGCCTGTTCTACATCGACAGCTATCGCCGCGAACTGCTGGCCGAGCGCTACAGGCTCGCCAAGGCGGAAGCCGAGATCACCGCCAATGCCCTAGCCGGAGAGACTCCCGAAAAGCAGCGCAAGCTGATCCGGCGGATCGGTACCAGCCAGTCGCTGCGCCTGCGTCTTTATGGCGCCGACGGGGTGCTGCAGATCGACAGCTTCGAACTTGCCCCGCCCTCCTATCGCCTGATCGATCCGGCCAGCGAACCGTGGTTGCAGGATGCCGCCCGCGCGCTCGACCGCGGCATGGACTTCATGCTCGGGGCCCCGCCGATCCCGGACTATCGCGACCCGGCAGACGGCAGCGCCGGGGCATGGCCCGAAATCGCCGCGGCACTGGCAGATGGGCGGACCGAGATCGGCCACAAGGCCGCCCCGGACCAGACCCCCGTCATCATCGCCGCAACGCCCGTGGGCAGGACCGGCATGGCCCTGTTGATCACTCGCAACGCCCGCGACATCACCGAGAACGTACGCATGGCGCGCCAGACCCTGGCGATCATCGTCGGCGCCGCACTGGCCGTCTCGATCCTGCTCTCCCTGTTCCTGGCCCGCACCATCGTCGAGCCCTGCGCAAGCTCGTTCGCGCCGCGGTGCGGGTGCGCCTGGGCCGCGACCGCAGCGTCGTGGTCCCGCGCCTGCCCGACCGCCGAGACGAGATCGGCCTGCTCGCGCGCGCCATTTCCGACATGAGCGTGGCCTTGCGCCAGCGCATCGACGCGGTCGAGAGCTTCGCCGCCGACGTCGCGCATGAGCTGAAGAACCCGCTGACATCGCTGCGCAGCGCGCTGGAAAGCATCGACCGCGTCGAGAAGCCCGACTTGCGCAACCAGTTGCTGGGCGTCGCCAAGGACGACGTGCGCCGGATCGATTTCCTTGTGACAGAGATCGCCGATGCCAGTCGCATCGACGCCGAACTGAGCCGCACTGTCTTCGAACCCGTCGACATGGGCCAGATGGTCCGTGGCCTCGTTGCCGAACGCGACCAGCGCGGCGTCAACGGCACCTGCACTATCGTCATCGGCCGCGAAGGGGCTGCCCCGCTCACCGTCGCCGGCGATCCGCCGCGCCTCGAGCGCGTGCTGCAGAACCTGCTCGACAATGCCGTGTCCTTCTCTCCCGAGCACGGCACCATCGAAGTCACCCTCTGCGCGAAGGAAAACCGCGTGAAGATCAGCGTGTGCGATCATGGCCCCGGCATTCCCGCGGACGCGCGCGAACGCATCTTCGAACGGTTCCATTCACTGCGCCCTTCCGGCGAAGAGTTCGGCAAGCACAGCGGCCTGGGCCTCGCGATCGCGCGGACAATCGTGGAGGCGCATTTCGGCCGTATCGCGGCCAATGACCGGCCCGACGGCGGCCGTGGCGCCTGCATCGAGATTTCCCTCCCGGCATGGCAGGCCCGATGATGGCGACCGGCGAAGAAATCACCCGGCAAGCAACCTGTATCGAGATCGACGGACGCGGCGTACTGATCGAGGGAGCGCCGGGCAGCGGCAAGACCAGCCTCGCGCTGGAACTGATCGACCGCGGCGCCCGGCTGGTAGGCGATGACGGGGTACTCCTTCGGGCCGAAGGCTCGCGCCTGATCGCCAGCCCGCATCCCCGCACCCGGGGCCTCATCGAAGTGCGCAACCTCGGCATCCTGAAGTTTCCCTGCACAGAGGGGGTAGCCCTTGCGCTCGCCTTGACCCTGGACGCCAAGGCTCCGCGTTTTGTTGAAGAAGCCGGTGCGCTGGAAATCGCCGGGATCGCACTGCCGCACTTGCGGATCTGGCCGGAAGGAGGTCCCCTGGCGATCAAGGCCGAACTCGCGCTCAGGCATTTCGGCCTGCATTTCTGACAGCGCGCATTCAACAGGATCGCTGCGCGCCCCCTTTCATTTCGCGATCATCGGGCGCAAACAGCCGCAGATGACAGTCGAGTCCGGTACAGAAGCTCCCGAAGTCGCAAAACAGCGCGTTCTCCTTGTCACCGGCATGCTGGGTGCCGGCAAGACGACGGCGCTGCGCGTACTGGAAGACCTGGGCTGGGAGATCATCGACAATTTTCCGATCCGCCTGCTCAAGGGCCTGATCGAGACTTCCCCCGGCGATGGACCGGGCGCGCCGCTCGCCATCGGTTTCGACAGCCGCACCCGCGGCTTCGATCCGCAGCGGATCATTCGCCAGGTCCAGGCGCTGGGCAAGAGCGGCACTATCGAGCTGACCACGCTGTTCCTCGATTGCTCGGGCCGGGAACTGGAACGACGCTACAACGAAACGCGGCGGCGCCATCCGCTGGCTTCGGACGCCCCGGTTTCAACCGGCATCCGCGCCGAGCGCGAACTGCTCACCCCGCTGCGCCGCTGGGCCGATATCCTGCTCGACACGACCGATTTTACCTCGAACGACCTGCAGCGCACGATTCGCGAACAGTTCGCCTCGAGCGCGCCGAACGAACTGACGGTGACTGTCTCCAGCTTCGGATTTTCACGCGGAATGCCGCCCGTCGCCGACCTCGTCTTCGACATGCGCTTCCTCAACAATCCGCACTGGGATGCCGACTTGCGCCCGATGACCGGTCAGGATCTGCCGGTCGGCGAATACATCCGCAAGGACCCCGCCTTCGAGGAAGCATTTACCCGGATCCGCGATCTGGTGCTCTTGCTGCTGCCCCGCTACGCGGCGCAGGGGAAGGCGTACGCCCACATAGCCTTTGGGTGTACCGGAGGGAGACACCGTTCGGTGTTCGTTGCCGAACAGTTGGTTGCGGCCTTGCGTCAGAATGGATTTTCGCCCACATTGCTGCACCGCAACTTGGGCTCGCGAGCAGCCGATCTTCTGGAAGGAGGTCTGCGGCGTGAAGGATAACTGGAAAACCCAAGGGCGAATGCAGGTATTTCGGAGCGCTCTTCCCGCATGATCGGTATGATTCTGGTCACTCACGGCAATCTCGCCGAGGAGTTTGTTCACGCCATGGAACACGTCGTCGGCGATCAGCCGGCGGTGGAGACCATCTGTATCGGCCCCAATGACGACATGGAAAAGCGCCGGGGAGAGATCGCCGATGCCATCAAGGCCGTCGACAGCGGCGAAGGCGTCATCATCCTGACCGACCTGTTCGGCGGCACGCCGTCGAACCTCGCCATTTCGCTGATGCAGGCAGGCAAGGTCGAAGTGATCGCCGGCATCAACCTGCCCATGCTCATCCGCCTGGCCAAGGCGCGCGCCTGCATGCCGGTGCGCGATGCCGTGGCCGCTGCGCGCGATGCCGGACGCAATTACATAACGATAGCTTCGGAATACCTGGGACAGGATGCATGATCGATTGCCGTGAGTCGGTGCTCATCGTCAACAAGCGTGGGCTCCACGCACGCGCCAGCGCCAAATTTGTGAACCACGTCGCCGACCTGCCCGGTTCGGTCACCGTCACCGTGATCAAGGACGGCTCGGAAGCTTCGGGCGGATCGATCCTCGGCCTGATGATGCTCGGGGCCGCCAAGGGCGACACCATCGAAATTGCCTGTTCCGGTGAAGGTGCCGAAGGCGCGCTCTCGACGCTCGCCTCGCTCGTCAGGGACGGCTTCGGCGAGGATTGAAACCAGTGGCCACGCGCCGCACGATTTCCGGATTTTCCAACCCGCTGGTCAAGTTCCTGCGCTCCCTGCGCGAGAAGAAGCACCGCAAGCGGGAGAAACGCTTCCTTGCCGAAGGACTGCGCCTGCTGACCGATGCGCGCGAATGCGGGATAGTGCCCGAAATGCTGGTCATGGCGACCGGCCGCGATCCGCACCCGCTGCTCGACGCTCTTGAAGACGCCGTGGCCGCAGCTGGCGGCGAGATCGTCGAGATGGACGTCGACATCCTTGCCAAGGTGACCGGCAAGGACAATCCGCAGGCCGTCGCCGGGGTCTTCGCCGAATTCGACACGCGCATCGCCAATGTCGACAGGCGCGCCGCACCGATCTGGCTGGTGGCGCAGGCGCTGCGCGATCCGGGCAATCTCGGCACGATGCTGCGCACCGGCGATGCCGTCGGCGCAGGCGGGCTGATCCTGATCGACGACTGCGCCGACCCGTTCTCGGTCGAGGCCGTGCGCGCCAGCATGGGGGCGATCTTCACCCAGAAGCTCGCCATCGCGCGCTGGGACGAATTCATCGCGTGGCTGCGTCAGGATGAAGGACAGCTCGTCGCCGCATCGCTGCGCGATCCGACCGATTATCGCGAGGCCCCTTACGCCGCCCCGTGCTTCCTCATGGTCGGCAACGAGTCGCAAGGATTGCCCCGGGAATACGAGGAAGCCTGCGACCTGCGGGTCACGATTCCGATGCGTGGACGGGCCGACAGCCTCAATGCCGCGGTTGCCGGTGCGGTCCTTGCCTACGAGGCGCTGGCGCATCTGGACAGGTCCTGAGAACAGGTTCATCAAGGCATCATCAAAGGCCGTTAAGGTGCTGCGACGATGCTTCTTCGTTCCGCACTCATTCTGGCCTTGTCTCTCGGCGCCGCGTCCTGCGGCACCGGTCCCAAGGCCGACGTCCAGCTCAAGGGGAGCGCCTGGCGCTTTGCCCTGATCGACGGGAAACGGCCTTCAACCGACGCGGCCAGCATCATTTTCCTGGGCAGCAAGATCCGCGTCCAGATCGGCTGCAATCTGATGGAAGGCAAGTGGAGCATGCAGGACGACCGACTGGTCGCCGCAGCGCTCAGCCAGTCCGAAATACCCTGCAACAATCCGGTCTGGGGGCAGGAAAAGGCCGTCACCGCCCTCCTCGTCGCAACCCCGCGCCTTGCCGTGGACGAGAACCGGATGATCATCCAGTCGAGCGGCCATACCGCGGAACTGGTCCGCGACCTGCAGGCTGCGAAGTAGCGCCTATTCGGCGGCGGCCGGGAGCGACGGCGTCTCCGGATCCTCCTCAAGCGAATCGACGCCATAGCGCGGCATGGATTCCACCTGCGGTACGTCCTCGATTTCCCGCTTGCCGATCTCGATGTGCTTGTCGCGCAGGCGCTTGCCCGAGGACAGCACGTTGCGCTCGAAGCTGCCGACGAACTTGTTGTAGTTGTTGACCGCGCTTTCCAGCCCCGCGCCCACGCGCTTCATGTGTTCGGCGGCAACGGCAAGGCGATCGTAGAGTTCGCCGCCCATGCGCCCGATCTCTCGCGCCTCGCGGGCCAGACCGTCCTGACGCCAGACCTGCGCGACGGTGCGGGCGATGGCGACGAGGTTGGTCGGCGTTGCCAGCAGCACGCGGTTGCGGAAGGCGAAGTCCCACAGCTCCGGATCGTATTCGAGCGCGGCGGCCACGAAATGTTCGCCCGGCACGAACATCACGACATAGTCGGGCGCGTCCTCGAACTGGCTCTGGTAGCTCTTCGCGCCGAGCGTCTGGACGTGATTGCGCATCGAGGCGACGTGCTGGCGCAGCGCCCCTTCGCGCGCGATGTCGTCCTGCGCCTCGAACGCCTCCTGATAGGCATTGAGCGAAACCTTCGCGTCGATCACCAGCTTCTTGTGGCCGGGAATGTTGACGATGGCATCGGGCCGCAGGCGCCCGTCCTCGGTCTCGATGGAGTGCTCGGTAATGAAATCGGTGTGTTCGGACAGGCCGCACTGTTCCAGCACGTTGCGCAGCTGCTGCTCGCCCCAGCGCCCGCGCGCCTTGGGGGCATTGCGCAGTGAATTGCCGAGCCTTGCGGCTTCCTCGCGCACTTTCTCCTGCCCTTCGCGCATCGACTGGATCAGGCCGGTGAGCTGGCCGAACGAATCGACTCGCTTGGCCTCGAGCACCTGGACCTGTTCCTCGTAGCTCCTGAGCCGCGCCCCGACCGGTTCGAGCAGCGAGCGGATACGTTCGGCATTGGCCTTTTCGCTTTCCTCGAAGCGAGCGCCGGCGCGGCGCAGGAAGGCCTCCTGCGCACCTTCGAGGACCTTGGCCCCGGCATTCTCGAATTCCTTGCGCAAGGCTTCCTGCGCCTGGAGCAAAAGGCGCTTCTGCTCGTCGAAATTGGCGGTCTTTTCGCGCAGGGTCGCCAGTTCGGAGGCCAGTTCGCGCTGTTCCCGTCGCAGGCCGTCGACAAGCGCGGCATTGTCCGAACGGACCTTGTCGAGCGTCGCCGTCGCTTCACTGCGCACACACTCGAGCGCGGCTCCCGCCTCGGCACGCAACTGCTCGATGCGCTGGGCATTTTCGCTGCGCGTCCGCTCAAGCGCTTCGCCCAATGCATCGGCGCGGCTGGCGCGCTCTTCAGCGCTCGCCAGATCGCGAATCGCGGCACGGAACTTCTCGTCCAGCTCGCGCGCCTCACGGTCACGCGTCTCGAACTGGCCGCGCCACTGCGCGCCCGTCCGCGAACCGAAGAACCAGCCCAGCCCCAGCCCGATGACGAGGGCGACGATAGCGAAAATGATCCCTTCCATTCCGTCAGGTTATCCGGAACGTTTCAGGAACGCCAGACCCTGCATCGAACTATCGACAGGAATGATGGGAAGGTGCGGGAGCGGCCCTGTGCCAGGACCGCTCCGCAGCAATCAGGCTGCCTTGCGCAGCTTGTCGAGCTTCTTGAGGACCATCTGGCGCTTCAGGCGCGAGAGGTGATCGATGAACAGGATGCCTTCGAGGTGGTCCATCTCGTGCTGGAGGCACGTGGCCATGAGGTCGTCCATGTCTTCTTCATGGACATTGCCCTCAAGGTCCTGCCAGCGCGCGCGTATGCGGGCCGGACGCTCCACTTCGGCGTAGATCTCGGGAACCGAGAGACAGCCTTCCTGATAGACCGAGTGCTCCTCGGAAGGTTCGAGGATTTCGGGATTGATGAAGATCCGCGGCTCGCGCTTGGTCGGCTGATGCGTGTGGGCATGGCCGCCGTGGGCGGTGCAGACTTCCGGCTCGGCATCGGGATCTTCGGGCTGGAGATCGATGACCAGAACGCGCAGCGGCACACCGACCTGAATGGCGGCAAGGCCGATGCCGGGGGCATCGTACATCGTCTCGAACATGTCATCGACAAGCGTCTTGAGCTCGTCGTCGAACTTTTCGACGGGCGCGGAGACCTGCTTCAGGCGCGGGTCGGGAACTTCCAGGATTTCGCGAATAGCCATGTATCGCAAATAAGGGCGAAGCGCGATTTTCGCAATATTGACGATGCGCGCAGAATTGCGGTCTTCGCGATTTCTCAGCCGACCGGCCTGCGCGCCCGGATCGCCTGGGCGAGCGTACCCTCGTCGAGATAGTCCAGTTCACCGCCCACCGGGAGCCCGTGGGCCAGCTGGGTAATGCGCACCGGATAGGCCTCCAGCCGCTCGGCGATGTAGTGCGCGGTCGTCTGGCCTTCCAGCGTGGCATTCATCGCCAGCACCACTTCATCGACCTGCCCTTGCGCGACTCGCGCCAGCAGGCGGTCAATCGTCAGGTCTTCCGGGCGGACCCCGTCGAGCGCGGAGAGCCGTCCGCCCAGCACGTGATACTTGCCGGTGAACAGGCGCGCACGGTCGAGCGCCCACAAGTCGGCAACTTCCTCGACAACGCAGATCGAACGGGCATCGCGGCGCGGATCGGCGCAGATCCCGCAAGGGTTGGCGGTATCGATATTGCCGCAGGTATCGCATTCGACGAGCGTATCGCGCACGGCAGAGAGCGCCTCTAGCAACTGCACCAGCGACGTCTCGCGCCGCTTTATCAGCCAGAGAACCGCGCGCCGCGCCGAACGCGGCCCCAGCCCGGGCAGCCGCGACAAGGCGGCAGTAAGCGTCTCGATCTCTTGCGATGCCATGGCCAATTCCCTAACCGCTCGGGCAGAGCTTGTCGAAGCATGACCATGTCTTATGCGCAATCGCGCCCTTCGACTCTTCGACAGGTTCCGGCCTCAGGCGAGCGGAGAATCGAATTGCGCATCATCTTCATGGGAACGCCCCAGTTCGCAGTGCCGGCGCTCGTCGCGCTGGTGGAGGCGGGGCATGAAGTCGTGGCCGTCTATACCCAGCCGCCGCGCCCCGGCGGCCGTCGCGGCAAGGAACTGACCCCCTCCCCGGTCCACAAGGAAGCCGAAGTGCGCGGCATCGAAGTGCGCCACCCGGTTTCGCTGAAAGGCGCGGAAGAGCAAGCCGCGTTCGCGGCGCTGGAGGCCGACGTCGCCATCGTCGCGGCTTACGGTTTGCTCCTGCCGCAGGCGATCCTCGATGCCCCGCGCAAGGGCTGCCTCAACATCCACGCCTCGATCCTGCCGCGCTGGCGCGGCGCCGCGCCGATCCAGCGGGCCATCCTTGCCGGCGATCCGACGACGGGCGTGACGATCATGCAGATGGAAGCCGGGCTGGATACCGGGCCGATGCTGGCGACCCTGCGCACCACGATCGACGCCAAGACCGCCGGCGAACTGACCGACGAACTGGCCGACAAGGGCGCGCAGCTCATGGTCGGCACCTTGCGCGAGCTGGACAATCACCGCCCGGTCACCCAGCCCGAAGACGGCGTGACTTACGCCAGGAAGATCGAAAAGGCAGAGGCCCGCCTCGATTTCACCGCCGATGCAGATCAGGTGGAACGGCAGGTGCGCGCCTTCCAGCCAGCCCCCGGCGCCTTTTTCGAGCTGGAGGGCGAGCGCTACAAGGTTCTCTCCGCACAGGTCGTCGAAGGATCGGGCAATCCCGGCGCCGTGCTCGACGATGCCTTGACGATCGCCTGCGCTTCGGGCGCGATCCGGGTCATGCGCATCCAGCGCGCCGGCAAGCCCGCGATGGATACCGCCGACCTGCTGCGCGGCCGCCCGGTCCCGGCCGGAACCGTGATCGCCTGACCCGATGACGCGCTACGCCCTCACGCTCGAATTCGACGGCAGCCCGTTCATGGGCCTGCAGCGACAGGCTCACGGCCCCTCGGTGCAGCAGAGCGTCGAGGACGCCGTCCACGCGATCACCGGAGAAACCGCGATCATGCACGCGGCCGGACGCACCGATGCGGGCGTCCACGCCCTGGCGATGCGGGCCCATGTCGAGATCGAAAAGCCGTTCACACCCTTCCGGCTGATGGAAGCGATCAACGCAAAGCTGCGCCCCGACCCCATCGCCGTGATCGCCTGCGAGGAAGTGCCCGACGACTGGCACGCCCGCTTTTCGTGCATCGGGCGCGCCTACATCTATCGCATCGTCAACCGCCGCGCCCCGCTCACTCTAGAGCGCGGCAAGGCGTGGCAGGTCGCCAAGCCGCTCGACGCACAGGCGATGCATCGCGCCGCACAGTTCCTTGTCGGGCGTCATGACTTCACCACCTTCCGCTCGGCCCATTGCCAGGCGCAGAGCCCGCTCAAGACGCTGGATCGCCTCGACGTGCGGCGCGAGGGCGAACATGTCCTGATCGAGGCCGAGGCGCGCAGCTTCCTGCACCATCAGGTGCGCTCGATGGTCGGCTGCCTTGCCATGGTCGGCATGGGCCGCTGGCGCGAGGAGCAGGTGCGCGAAGCACTGGAAGCGCGCGACCGCCAGGCGCTCGGATTGAATGCCCCCCCGGACGGCCTTTATTTCGTAAGGGCCGTATATTCTGGAGAATGACATGAGCCATACCGGCAAGGAACTCACAACGCGGCTCGACGCCAACGGCACCTTGACCGTGCAATTGCGCGAACGGACCTGGGAGGCGCCAAAGGGCCGCCAGGTTCTGGTCCGCATGGAAGCATCGCCGATCAACCCTTCGGACCTCGCCCTCCTTTTCGCGGCGGCCGACATTGAAAACGCTACCTACTCTCCCGGCAAGCTCGTCGCGCAGATGCCCGAGGCCTACACCAGGGTTGCAAGCGCGCGCCATGGCCTTGACCTGCCAGCAGGGAGCGAAGGCGCAGGCACTGTCGTCGCTGCCGGTGACGACCCGGCAGCGCAGGCACTGATGGGCAAACGCGTCGCCTGCGTTCCGGGCACGGCCTATGCCACCTATGCCTATTGCGATGCCGCGATGGCGATTGCCCTTGACGATGCCACGAGCGCCGAGCAGGCGGCCTCCAGCTTCGTCAATCCGATGACCGCGCTGGGCTTCGTGGAAACGATGAAGGCCGAAGGCTTCACCGCCCTGATCCACGCCGCCGCCGCGTCGAACCTGGGCCAGATGCTGGTACGCATCTGCCAGGAGGACGGGATCGACCTCATCAACATCGTGCGCAGCGATGAACAGGTGAAGCTGCTGCAGGACCTTGGTGCCAAGTACATAGTCAACTCGTCAGAGCCCGATTTCATGTCCAGGCTCGTTGCCGCGGTCTCCGAAACCGGTGCACGCCTCGGCTTCGATCCCATCGGCGGCGGCACCATGGCCAGCGCCATGCTCAATGCGATGGAAGTGGACGCGGCCAGGGATATCGAATTCAACCGCTACGGTTCGTCCGAATTCAAGAAGGTCTACATCTATGGAAAGCTGGATACCGGGCCGACCACGATCGCCGGCAACATCGGCTTCGCCTGGGAGCTAGCCGGATGGCTGCTGCCCAATTTCCTCGCCAAAGTCGGACCGCAGGTAGCCGGGCGCATGCGCGCTCGCGTCATGCAGGGCCTGGACACCACTTTCGCCAGCCGCTTCAGCGACCGCATCGGTCTTGGCGACATGCTCACGCGCGAAGCGGTGTGCCGTTACGCGGCGCGGCGAACCGGACAGAAATTCCTGATCCTGCCCAACGGGTGATCGGGCAGGCCGGGCGTGGGCAGGGTCAGACCTTGCCCACGACGCTTTCGGGAAGGTCGGTGCCGAAGACGCGCTGGTAGTACTCGGCCACCATCACGCGTTCGGTCTCGTCGCACTTGTTGAGGAAGGTGAGACGGAACGCGAAGCCGACGTCCTTGAAGATCTCGGCGTTCTGGGCCCAGGTGATCACTGAACGCGGGCTCATCACGGTCGAGATATCGCCGTTCATGAAGCCCTGGCGCGAGAAGTCGGCAACCTTCACCATGTCGGTGATGGTCTTCACGTCCATGCTCGGGACCTTCTTGTGGACGATGTCCACTTCGATGTCCTCAGGCAGGTAGTTGAGGCCCACGACCATGTTCCAGCGGTCCATCTGGCCCTGGTTGATCTGCTGGGTGCCGTGATAAAGGCCCGAGGTATCGCCAAGGCCCACGGTGTTTGCCGTGGCGAAGAGGCGGAAATTGCGGTCCGGGCGGATCACGCGATTCTGGTCGAGAAGCGTCAGCTTGCCCTCGGTCTCGAGGATGCGCTGGATCACGAACATGACGTCCGGGCGGCCTGCGTCGTACTCGTCGAAGACCAGCGCGACCGGGTGCTGCAGAGCCCAGGGCAACAGGCCCTCGCGGAACTCGGTGACCTGCAACCCGTCGCGCAGGACGATGGCATCGCGGCCGATCAGGTCGATGCGGCTGATGTGCGCGTCAAGGTTGATGCGGATGCACGGCCAGTTGAGGCGCGCTGCGACCTGCTCGATATGGGTCGACTTGCCGGTGCCGTGGTATCCCTGCACCATGACGCGCCGGTTGTAGGCAAAGCCGGCAAGGATCGCCAGCGTAGTGTCCGGATCGAAGACGTAAGTCTCGTCGAGATCGGGCACGCGCTCGTCCGCCTTGGAGAAGGCAGGCACCTTCATGTCGATGTCGATACCGAACGTCTCGCGGACGTCGATCTCGATATCGGGAGCGGCAAGCAGCGTGGAATCGCGGCGGTCGGTCTTGATGTTCGCGGAGTCAGTCATTGCGTGACCTCGCCTAAAGGACCGGGCGCTGCACCGCAATAAGCTTTACGGGGTTGAAGCGGTGGACCTGTGACTTGCGGGAGGCAAGCTGGCCCTTCCTCCCCCCGCGCCTCAGCCTTCGCACTTGGGCGGCAAGGCGAACAGGTCGATGAAACGCTGCGCCAAGGCCGGATCGCCTTCGATCTTCAGCTTGCCCCCGGCTTCGGCAGGGCTTTGCTTGCCGTAGAAAACGGGCAGGAAATCGGTCGCATCCGGCGCCGTGAAGCGCAGGTCGGGCGAAGTCATCCCCTCCCCGATGGGGTGAATCGCCAGGTCACCCTCACGCAGACGCCCTGCAAAGTGCTGCTCGCCCACGTTGAACGCGATCCACAGCTCCAACCCGCTCGCCCGGGCCGGAACGATCATCGTGCGCAAGGAAAGCATCAGCGCAACGGGCGTCAACGGAAGTGTGTGGTCGTGCAACGGCGAGCGCACCGCCCAGCGGCCAAGTTCCTGCAACACCGGCTCGAGCGCCCTGCCCCAGTCGGTCAGGCCATAGACTTGCGCGGAAACCGGCGGCTTGCGGAACGATCGGGCGACAATCCCGTTCGCCTGCAGCGTCTCCAGCCGCTCGGTCAGCACCTTGGCGCTTAGGTTGGGGAGCGCCTGGCGCAGTTCGCTGAAGCGGCGGGCGCCCAGCATCATTTCACGCACGATCAGCAAGGACCACCGCTCGCCGATCAGCTCCATGGCGAAGGCCGCGCCGCAGGCATCGGCGTACCACCGGCCATGCGGTCCCTCGTCACTACTCACCGCAACTTTCGACCCTTTGGTATCTTTTTGTAACTTCATAGTTGCTTTTTGTAACCCTCAAGCACACCCTTGCGCAAGCTCGATTCGCCATAAAGCGCATCGCAAGCCAACACGGACTGCCCCCGCCGTTCGTCGACATACAGGAGAGTACGGATGCCGATTCGCCCCGATGCCGAAATCGAGATCACTGCCTTCGACTGGGTCCCTTCCTTTGCTCGCGGTTTCGTGCGCGACTTGCGCCCGCGCTGGGCCTGCGAGGAACTCGGCCTGCCCTATCGCGAGCGGCTGATCAGCGCAATGAAACGGCCCGAGTGGTACTACGACGACCAGCCCTGGGGCCAGGTGCCGTTCCTGCGCGACGGTGAAGTGTGCCAGTTCGAAAGCGGAGCGATCCTGATCCACCTGGCCGAGAAAGGCGGTGGTCTTCTCCCGCAAAGCGGGCAAGCCCGCGCGTCGACGCTTTCATGGCTGTTCGCGGCGTTCAACAGCATCGAGCCGATGGTATTCGAACTCAACAATGTGGAGACTTTCTCCGCCAAGTCCGACTGGGCGCCCCTGCGCCGCCCCTCACTGCTGGAAACCGTGGCCAGGCGGCTCGACCGGCTCGAAGCGCGGGCGCCGCAGGACGGCTGGATCGCCGGCGAATTTTCCATCGCCGATATCGCGATGGTCACGGCCCTGCGCGAACTGGCCGGACGCGGACAGCTCGATGACCGCCCCGGCCTCGCCGCCTATGTCGAACGGGCCACTGCACGTCCGGCGTTCCAGACTGCATTAAAAGCACAACTGGACGTTTTCGATGCCCATGCCCCGGTCGAACCCGCAGGAGCCTGACATGACTTATGTCGAAGGATTCGTGATCGCGGTCCCCATCGCGAACAAGGCCAGCTTCATCGCCCATGCCGAGGAATTCGACGCCTTGTTCGTCGAAAAGGGCGCCAGCCGCGTCGTCGAATGCTGGGCTGAAGACGTTCCGCACGGAAAGCAGACCGATTTCTACCGCAGCGTCGCGGCCCGGGACGACGAGGCGGTCGTCTTCAGCTGGATCGAGTGGCCCGACAAGGCCACCCGCGACAAGGGCATGGACGCGGTCATGGCCGATCCGCGCATGGACATGAACAACAACCCCGTCCCATTCGACGGGGCACGGATGATCTTCGGCTGCTTTACGCCCATCGTCGACATGGGAGCGTGACCATGACCAATCCTACAGGAAGCTTCATCTGGTACGAACTGATGACGACCGATCCCGATGCGGCGGCGCGCTTCTACGGCAGCGTCGTGGGCTGGACGGTTGCGGCAGGTACGCCTGACCAGACCGGCGGCATGGATTACCGCATGTTCGAGCGTTCCGACGGCGGCAATGCGGGCGGAATGCTCAAATTGACGGACGAGATGGTTGCCGGCGGCGCACGGCCCACATGGCTGCCCTATCTTCATACGCCCGATGTCGACCGCGAAGTGGCCGAGATCGAAGCGGAAGGCGGCAAGGTGATGATGCCCGCAAGCGACCTGCCCGTTGGCCGCATTGCGATGGTCACCGATCCGCAGGGCGTCCCGATCTACCTCATGGCCCCGATCCCGCCTGCGGATAAGCCCGATGCCGCCAGCGACGTCTTCTCCGTGTCCGAAAACCAGCACGTGCGCTGGAACGAACTGGCCAGTCCCGACCAGGCCGCATCGATGGACTTCTACGCCCGTCATTTCGGATACGCATTCAACGAAAAGATGGCGATGGGCGAGATGGGCGACTACTGCTTCATCGATCATCACGGCGTCACCCTGGGCGCAATCATGCCGCAGATGAACCCGCAGCAGCCAACCTTGTGGCTGTTCTATTTCGGGGTGCCCTCATTGCTCGCCGCAAAGCAGCGGATCGAAGATGCCGGAGGGCAGATCATCATGGGGCCGCACGAAGTTCCGGGCGGCGAATGGATCGTGGTCGGTCTCGATCCTCATGGCGCCCCGTTCGGTCTGGTCGGCCCCAAGGGCGAATAAGCGAATAGGCATTGACGCGCGGCACATGTTCTACGCATGTTCCCCTAAAGCCTTGGCGTCTTGAGGAGACCGGACAGTGGCCGATTATACCTTCTTCACCAACCCGATGTCGCGCGGACAGATCGCCCGCTGGGCCCTGCACGAAGCGGGTGCGGACTATGACCAGGTCCTCGTTGACTGGAAGGACAAGCCGGCCGCATTTCTTGCCGCCAATCCGATGGGCAAGGTGCCGACCCTGATCCATCATGCCGAGGATGGCGACAGGGTCGTGACCGAGGCTGCAGCGATCTGCCTCTACCTCGCCGAAATGCATCCCGAGGCAGGCCTGCTGCCCAACGATTCGGAGATGGCCGACTACTATCGCTGGACTTTCTTCGCCTCGGGGCCGGTCGAGCAGGCGATCACTTCGCGCAGTCTCCGCTTCGAACCGACGCCGGAGCAGGAGGCGATGGCCGGTTGGGGCAACTTCGATCGCACGATGGACGCACTCGAAGCGCATCTCGACAACGTGCGCTGGGTCTGCGGGGACCGCTTCACTATGGCCGACGTCTATGTCGGCAGTTCGGTCGACTGGGGCCTCAATTTCGGCGTGATGCCGCCCCGCCGGGCTTTCGTCGGCTATGCCGAGCGGGTCCAGTCGCGCCGGGCCTACAAGGCAGCCAAGGCGGTCGACAATGCCCTGATAGCGGAGATGAGGAAATGACAGCGAAGAACCGCACCGGCCTTGCGCGCGAAGGCAAGGCTTATGAGGGCGCGCAAAGCGGAGCGGAAGCGTGAGCGTCGAGCTGAACCACACGATCGTATGGTCTTCGGACAAGAATCATTCGGCGAGGTTTGTCGCGGATATTCTCGGCCTGCCCGAGCCGGGCAGTTTCGGACGCTTTCGCGTCCTTGAACTCGCCAACGGAGCATCATTGGACTTTGCCGACAGAGAGGGCCCAATCGCGCGGCAACACTATGCCTTCCTGGTCAGCGATGAAGAGTTCGACGCCATCTTCGCCCGCATCAAGGAAAAGGGCATCCGCTTCTGGGCCGATCCCGGCCAGGAACAACCCGGGCAGATCAATCACAGGTTCGGCGGCCGGGGCGTCTATTTCGAAGGGCCTGACGGCCACAACCTCGAAGCCCTGACTGCTCCTTACTCAGAGGCCGAAGCATGAGTCTCGTGCTCTACGGTCACCCCTTTTCGTCCTATACCTGGAAGGCGATGATCGCGCTTCACGCCGCGCAGATCGCCTTCGACTTTCGCATCGTCGACCCAGACCATCCCGAAAATGGAGAAGTCGTCCAGACGACGGGGCCGCTCGGCAAGTTTCCGGTCCTCGTCGACGGCAAGACCCGCATTTTCGAAGCGACATCGATCGTCGAGCACATCGCGTTGCATCACGCGCCCGATGCAGGCCTGCTTCCCTTCGATGCATCCGAAGCCGCGCGGGTGCGGATGATGGACCGGGTCTTCGACAATTACGTCATGGCCCCGATGCAGGCCGTGGTCGACGAATACCTGCGCGCGCCCGAGAATCCCGACATGGCGCGCGTGGCCGAACAGCGCGGACGGCTGGACCGCACGTACGGCTGGCTGGAGGCCTGGCTCGGATCCTACGAATTGCCCGAAAGCGTGACGCTGATCGAATGCGCGGCGGCGCCTTCGCTGTTCTACGCCGACTGGGTGCATCCCATCGCCGATGGCATGTCGCGGCTCAAACGCTGGCGCGCTCACCTGCTCGCCCTGCCCCCGGTCGCCAAATGTGTCGATGCCGCCCGGCCTTATCGCGCCTTTTTCCCGCTCGGCGCGCCCGACCGGGACTGAATCGAAACCGGACTTCCAAAAGGAGAGAGATCGATGTCCGAGGCATCCAATGAGCTGTCGGTAACCCGTTTCATTGCCGCGCCGCCTGCCAAGGTCTGGGAAGTCATGGCCGAGCGGCAGGAGGAATGGTGGTGCCCCAGGCCATGGCGCGTCGAGGTGGACCAGCAGGAACGCCGCCCTGGCGGCGCCTGCCGGATGACCATGTACGGCCCCAATGGCGAAGTCGCCCCGCAGGTCGGCATCTACCTCGCCTATGACGAGGGCGAGCGCTTCGTGACTACCGATGCCGTCGTCGGGGACTTTCAGCCATCAGGCCCTTTCATGATCGGAATCTGGGAAATCGCGCCCGAAGCAGACGGCACGCGCTATACCGCCAGGGCCCGCCACTGGAGCGAGGAAACCCGCCGCAACCATGAGGAAATGGGCTTCATCGAGGGCTGGAATGCCTGCGCCGCCCAGCTTGCCGAGATCTGCGAAGCCGAAGCAGCCTAAGCGCAATTGCGCTTAGGCGAAAGCGGCCGCCCGGCGCAGCAACTGGTAGGCCTCGACCACCACCTGCAGGCGCGCCTCGTGGCCGCGGTCACCGCCGTTATGGTCGGGATGATACTTGCGCAGCAGGCTCGTGTAGCGCTGGCGCAGCTCCCGGCGGTCGATGTCCGCGTTCAGCCCGAGCACGTCGAGCGCGCGCCGTTCGTCCGGCGTGAAGCGATGGTTCTGGGGGCCCATCCCGGCCTGGCTGCGCCGCACATGCGCGCGGGCCCTGCCGCTGATCGCCTCCAGCGGATCGGCAAAGTCGGCCCAGCGCGGCACGCCGTCCACCCCGGCGTCGGGCCGAAAGGCGCGGGTATGCGTTTCCCATCCGTGTAGCGGCGACTGGGCGCGCAGGATCTCTTCGGCCTCCATGCCCTCGAAATAGTCGTAGCCCGCATTGAACTGCCGCACGTGTTCGAGGCAGAACCAGCGGTAGTCTCCCGGGCCGTCAAATCCCGAGGGACGAGCCCCCGGCGCCCGGAATTCGCCCGCATGCTCGCACCCGGGCCAGCTGCATTCGCGGCCCGCGGTTTCGTGTCTTCCATGAAATCTGCTGTACTTCACCCGCTTCAAGATGGACTCGGATGCGCCTAAATGGAAGACATGAACGGACCGATAGCACAGGAAATGCGGCAACTGCTCACAGCGGCCTTTGCCCCCACCCATCTCGAAATCACCAACGATTCCGCCAGTCACAGCGGTCATATGGGCGATGACGGCAGCGGCGAATCGCACTTTACCATCGTGATCGAGAGTGAGCGCTTCGCCGGCGCTTCGCGCCTGCAGCGCCAACGCCTCGTCAATGCGGCGCTGGGCGACATCCCGGGTCAACAGGTCCATGCGCTGGCGATCAAGGCCCGCGCACCCGGGGAGTAGGTCCAGGCCCTTAGGCCCGGCATCCGGCCGGATCGGCGACAAGGCAGCAAGGTCCTCGCGGGCCTCTGAATGAGCAACCGGGGCGATGGAGGCAGGCCATCCAGACGATCGCGCCGCATTGCCCCTCCATCGCGTGTTGCCCTTTGCCGCTGCCGCGCCTAAATGCGCGCCCTATGCCAAATCCGCTGACATTTGCCGTGCCCAAGGGCCGTATCCTCGACGAGGCGTTGCCGCTGATGGCGCGCGCCGGTGTGGTGCCCGATGCGGAGTTCCACGACAAGAAGTCGCGCGCGCTGTCTTTCGCCTGCGAAGGCAGCGACATGCGCCTGATCCGTGTGCGCGCATTCGACGTTGCCACGTTCGTCGCTCATGGCGCTGCGCAAGTCGGCATCGTCGGCTCGGACGTGGTCGAGGAATTCAACTATTCCGACCTTTATGCCCCGGTCGATCTCGACATCGGTCATTGCCGCCTCTCGGTTGCCGAGATGGCTGACAAGGTCGGCGGGCCGCTGCCCTCGCACTTGCGCATCGCCAGCAAGTATCCGAATCTCACCCGCCGCCACTTCGAGAAGCTGGGCGTGCAGGCCGAAGTCGTGAAGCTGAACGGCGCGATGGAACTCGCCCCGACGCTGGGCCTTTCGAGCCGCATCGTCGATCTCGTCTCCACCGGGCGCACGCTCAAGGAGAACGGCCTGGTCGAGACCAGCCGCATCCTCGACATCTCCGCGCGCCTGATCGTCAACCGCGCCGCCCTGAAGACCGACGAGCGTGTCGCCTCGCTGGTCGAGCGTTTCCGCGCACTCGTTGCCGAAGGCGCCGGGGCGCCCGCCTGATGCTGCGCCTTTCGACACACGATGAAGGCTTCGCCGAAGCCTTCCGGCGCGTCGTCGCCGACCGCCGCGAAAGCGCGGTCGATGTCACCAAGGACGTTGCCGAAATCCTTGCCGCCGTGCGCGAACGCGGCGACGCTGCGCTGGCCGAATACACGCAGCGCTTCGACGGGCACGACCTGGACCGGAGCGGCTGGCAGGTCGACGTCGAAACCTGCCGTGAGGCCTTCGAAGCGCTCAAACCCGAGCTGCGCGAAGCCCTTGAACTGGCTGCGACCCGCATCCGCGCCTATCACGAAGCGCAGCTTCCCGAGGATCGCGACTACACCGACGCGGCCGGCGTGCGCCTCGGCGCAACCTGGCGCGCGGTCGACGCTGCGGGCCTCTACGTCCCCGGCGGACGCGCGGCCTATCCTTCATCGATGCTGATGAACGCGATTCCCGCCAAGGTCGCAGGCGTCGAGCGTCTCGTCGTCGTCACCCCCACCCCCAAGGGCGAAGTAAACGCACTTGTCCTCGCCGCCGCACACCTGGCCGGCGTGGACGAGGTGTGGCGCGTGGGCGGTGCTCATGCCGTTGGCGCTCTGGCCTATGGCACCGGGCGGATCGCCCCGGTCGACGTGATCACCGGGCCGGGCAATGCCTGGGTCGCCGAAGCCAAACGCCAGCTCTACGGGGTTGTCGGCATCGACATGGTTGCCGGGCCGAGCGAAATCCTCGTGATCGCCGATGCAAAGAACGAACCGCGCCGGATCGCCGCCGACCTGCTGAGCCAGGCCGAACACGATCCGACCTCGCAGTCGATCCTGATCACCGACGACGCTGCCTTCGCCGATGCCGTGGCTGCGGCCGTCGAGACCGAACTGGCAGCATTGGCAACCGAGCAGACCGCCCGCACCAGCTGGAACGACAACGGGGTGATCGTCGTCGTCGGCAGCTTCGACGAGGCCCCTGCCCTCGCCAATGCACTGGCGGCCGAACACGTCGAGATCGCCACGGACGATCCCGAAGCGCTGATGAAGCAGATCCGCCACGCCGGGTCGGTCTTCCTCGGACGCATGACCCCCGAAGCGGTCGGCGACTATGTCGCGGGTCCCAACCACGTGCTGCCCACCGGACGGCGCGCACGCTTCTCCTCGGGCCTTTCGGTCCTCGATTTCATGAAGCGCACCAGCTTCATCCAGCTCGACCAGGCGGCGCTCGAGGCCATTGGCCCCGCCGCCGTCGCCCTTGCCGATGCGGAAGGGCTCCCCGCGCATGCGCGCTCGATTCAAGTAAGGCTTGGCCAATGACCGCCCGTAACAAAGCCCGTGCCGCCGCCCGCCTCGCCGCGGTGCAGGCACTCTACCAGCATGACATGGAAGCGACGCCGCAAGCCTCGCTGCTCGACGAATTCCATCGCCATCGCCTCGGCATGGAGATCGACGAGGACCAGTACGCCAAGGCCGAGACCGCCTTCTTCGACGACGTCGTCAAGGGCGTGATCGCGCGCCGCGACGAGATCGACGAGATCCTCACCGGCAAGCTGGCCGAAGGCTGGTCGCTCGCCCGCCTCGACAAGACCATGCTCCAGATCCTGCGCTGCGGCGCATGGGAGCTGATGGCCCGTGCCGACGTGCCGACCGGAGCCGCGATCAGCGAATATGTCGACGTCGCCCACGCGTTCTTCGAGGCGCGCGAGGCGAAGTTCGTCAACGGCGTACTCGATTCGGTCGCCAAGGCGGTTCGCTGAACCCTCGACAGGATCGCGGTTCATCGCCATGCTTCTGGCGTGACAAGCGAATTTGCCTTCATCGAAGCGCTGCGTGCGATTGCCACAGATCCGGCCGCGCGCGGGCTCGATGACGATGCCGCCGTCATCGAAATCGGCGGGGAAAAGCTGGTCCTGACCATGGATACCGTGGTCGAAGGCGTGCATTTCCTGCCCGCCGATCCGCCGGCCGACGTCGCGTGGAAGCTGGTCGCCGTCAACGTCTCCGACCTGGCGGCGAAAGCCGCTCAGCCGCTTGGCTGCCTCTATTCCCATGCACTTGGGGAAGCCGCCTGGGACGCGGCGTTTCTCGTTGGCCTGAGGGCTGCTGCCGATCACTTCGCGCTTCCCCTGCTGGGCGGGGATACGGTGCGCATGCCCGAAGGCGCACCGCGCAGTTTCTCGCTCACGGCGCTGGGTCGCGGGCCACATGGCTGCCCGGTCCCCTCGCGTTCGGGCGCACGGCCGGGCGACCGGGTTTGGGTCAGCGGCACGATCGGCGATTCCGGGGTCGGGCTCGCGCTCCTCGACGGCAAGTTGAATGCGGCCACGCTCTCAGCCGAAAACGCCCGCTGGCTAAGCCAACGCTACCGCCGCCCTTCCCCCGTTCCCGCACTCGGCGCTGCGCTTGGCCCGATGGTCAATGCGATGATGGACATTTCCGACGGCCTTCTCGTCGATGCGCGGCGCATGGCGGGCGCAAGCGCGGTGCGGATCGTCCTTGGCCTCGAAAGCGTGCCGCTTTCGCGCGCCTTGCGCGAGACCGCCGGACAGGACCGCGCTGCCCGGATCGCCGCAGTCACAGCGGGCGACGACTACTGCCTGCTATTCACCGCGCCGCCTGAAAGAACTGCCGGAATTCGCGAAGCTGCGGCAGGCCTTGGATGCGAGGTCAATGCCGTCGGCGTCGTCGTCAAGGGCGATGGACTGACGCTCATGCACGACGACGAACCGGTCCCCCTGCCCGAGCGCCTCGGCTACCAGCACTGACATTGCGACCGCGCACAAGTCGGTGAACAGTACGCAAGCCCTTAGAACATGGCGCTTGCCAGTATCGAGCCTTGTCTATAGCCCTTGCCACTTCGAGCGGGAAAACTCGCCGAAATAGAGGAACTCTTTGGGAAGGGGGCGTTCTGTGAGTCTAGTCACGATCGCAATAGGCCTCGGACTTCTGGCCATTATCTATGGCCTGGAGACCAGTAGGCAAGTTCTGGTCAATTCGACCGGCAATGAAAAGATGCAGGAAATCGCAGCGGCCATTCAGGAAGGCGCACAGGCCTACCTCAAGCGGCAGTATTCCACGATTGCACTGGTCGGCATCGTCGTCGCCATAATCATCGCGGTAACCTTGGGCACGATTTCGGCCGTGGCCTTCGTCGCAGGCGCCGTCCTGTCGGGGGTGGCCGGTTTCGTCGGCATGAACATCTCTGTCCGTGCCAACGTGCGCACCGCAGCCGCAGCCCAGGAAGGGTTGCAGCAAGGGCTGACGCTGGCTTTCCGCGCCGGCGCGATTACCGGCATGCTCGTGGCGGGCCTCGCCCTGCTCGCGATTTCGGTCCTGTTCTGGTACCTGACCGGCCCTGCCGGATACAGCGTCGGCGGTGAAGACCGCACCGTCGTCCAGGCCTTGACGGCCCTGGCCTTCGGCGCGTCGCTGATCTCGATCTTCGCGCGCCTTGGCGGCGGCATCTTCACCAAGGCCGCCGACGTCGGCGCCGACCTCGT
This sequence comes from Novosphingobium pentaromativorans US6-1, assembly GCF_000767465.1. NCBI lineage: Bacteria > Pseudomonadati > Pseudomonadota > Alphaproteobacteria > Sphingomonadales > Sphingomonadaceae > Novosphingobium > Novosphingobium pentaromativorans. The sequence goes on along the minus strand of NZ_CP009291.1, from coordinate 507,832 downwards.
CGGCAAGGTCGAGGCGGGAATTCCCGAAGACGACCCGCGCAACCCGGCCGTCATCGCCGACAACGTGGGCGACAACGTGGGCGACTGCGCCGGCATGGCCGCCGACCTGTTCGAAACCTACGTCGTCACCGTGGGCGCAACGATGATCCTCACCGCGCTGCTGATGAAGAACCTCGGTGAAGTGCTCATCCAGATGATGTCGCTGCCGCTTCTGATCGGCGGCGTGTGCATCGTGACCTCGATCATCGGCACCTATTTCGTCCGCCTCGGCAAGTCTAACAACATCATGGGCGCCATGTACAAGGGCTTCCTGGTCACCGCCGTGCTGTCGGTTCCGGCGATCTGGTGGTCTATCAGCTTTGCCCTGGGCAGCATGGAAACGCCGATCGGCGATGCCGACTTCAACGGCCGCTCACTGTTCTACTGCGCGCTGGTGGGCCTGGTAATCACCGGCCTGATCATCTGGATTACCGAATACTACACCGGCACCAACTTTCGCCCGGTCAAGTCCATCGCCAAGGCTTCGGTCACGGGGCACGGCACGAACGTGATCCAGGGCCTTGCCATCAGCCTTGAGGCGACTGCGCTGCCGACGATCGTCATCGTCGCCGGCATCATCGTCGCCCACCAGCTCGCGGGCCTGCTCGGCATTGCCTATGCGGCAACCGCCATGCTCGCTCTGGCGGGAATGGTCGTGGCGCTCGACGCCTATGGCCCGGTCACCGACAATGCCGGCGGCATTGCGGAAATGGCCGGACTGGAAGACACGGTGCGCGAAAAGACCGATGCCCTCGATGCCGTGGGCAACACCACCAAGGCGGTCACCAAAGGCTATGCCATCGGTTCTGCCGGCCTGGCCGCGCTGGTCCTTTTCGCCGCCTATACGACCGACTTGCGGGAGTTCTTCCCGGGGCTGACCGTCAACTTCAGTCTCGAGAATCCCTATGTCATCGTCGGCCTGTTGCTTGGCGCGCTCCTGCCCTATCTCTTCGGAGCCATGGGCATGACCGCGGTGGGCCGCGCGGCCGGTGATGTCGTCGTCGACGTGCGCGACCAGTTCGCCAAGAACAAGGGCATCATGGAGGGCACTTCGAAGCCCGACTATGCCCGCACGGTCGACCTCGTCACCAAGGCGGCGATCAAGGAGATGATCATCCCCTCGCTGCTGCCGGTTCTGGCGCCGATCGTGGTCTATTACGTGATCACTGCGGTTGCCGGGCGCGAGAACGGCTTCGCCGCTCTGGGCGCCCTGTTGCTGGGCGTGATCGTCGGCGGCCTGTTCGTCGCACTCTCGATGACCTCGGGCGGCGGCGCATGGGACAATGCCAAGAAGTTCATCGAGGACGGCAACCACGGCGGCAAGGGCTCTGAAGCCCACAAGGCCGCGGTCACCGGCGATACCGTGGGCGATCCCTACAAGGATACCGCGGGTCCGGCCGTCAATCCGATGATCAAGATCACCAACATCGTGGCATTGCTGCTGCTCGCTGCACTCGCCGCGGGATAAAAGTTACCACACGACGGTAAGCCTGAGGGCCTGTCGGATCATCCGTCAGGCCCTTTTTTCTGCCTGCTTCGCGCCGAAACAGGGTGACCGGGCATCGTTAGCAATTCCTTGAAGGAAACCCGCTAGGTCAGCTTCAGGAAATCCATGCTCGCTCGAAGTGGAAGTTCAGGACAGTGGCAAGCCTGCCCAAGGAGGAACGTACGCGCCCGGTCCCTGCGACCGATGCCGTCGACCTGCGTACCGACGCCGGGACCCTGAGCTGCGTTCCCTGGCGCGACCTCGAGGCGGAAATCGCCGCGTGGGACAGTCTTGCGCGCGAAGCCAGTGAGCCCAATCCCTTTTTCGAGAGCTGGTACTTGCTGCCTTCGCTGCGGCAATTGCCCGAGACCCACCGCGTGAGGATCCTGCGCTTCGAACGCGGCGGCCGCCTCGTCGGAATCCTGCCGGTCCTGCGCGCGGGCCGTTACTATCGCTGGCCGGTCCCCCAGATCTCCAGCTGGCTGCATGCCAACTGTTTCTGCGGCGCGCCGCTGGTTGCGCAAGGAAGCGAACACGAATTCTGGCGAGCGGTACTCAAGTGGGCCGACCATAGCCCCGGCGCAGCCCTGTTCATGCACTTGCGCGCCATGCCGCTCGGCACGCCGCTTCACGCCGCGCTGGAGAGCATCCTTGCCGAGCAGCGGCGCCAAGCCGCGCTCGTCCACCTTGAACACCGCGCCATGCTGGCCTCCGATCTTGGCGCGCAGGCCTATCTCGAGGCATCGCTCTCTACCAAGAAGCGCAAGGAACTGCGCCGCCAGGCCAAGCGCCTCGCCGATGAAGGCGAACTTGCCGTGATCCGCCAGCGCGATGCCGAAGGGATCGAGGCATGGTGCGATGCCTTCCTCTCGCTCGAGGCTTCGGGCTGGAAAGGCAAGGCCGGCTCGGCCCTCGCCTGCGATCCGGCGACGGAGAGCCTCTTGCGCGAAAGCCTCGCGGGCGGCGCCTTGAACGGCAAGCTGGAGCGGCTGACGCTGACGCTGGACGGTCGGCCGCTGGCGATGCTGGCGACGTTCCTGTCTCCACCGGGGGCCTTCTCGTTCAAGACCGCCTTCGACGAAACCTACGCCCGCTTCTCCCCCGGCGTCCTCCTGCAGCGGGAGAACCTCGAGATGCTCGCGCGCGAGGATATCGCCTGGACGGACAGTTGCGCAGCCTCCGACCACCCGATGATCGACCACTTCTGGCGCGAGCGTCGCCCGGTCGGACGTCTATCCATTGCAATCGGCGGGCGCCTGCGCCGCGCCGCCTTCCGCCAATTCGTGCGCGCCGAAACTGCGCGCAATCCCACAGGAACGTCTTCATGAGCGTTTTCCCGCCCAGCGCCCGCGCGACATTTTCCGCCAACTACCCGGAAATTCCGCATAAGCTGGTTCACACACTCAGTGCCCATCCGCTGCTGGACTTCGGTGCGCTTGCCGATCTTGCCGAAGCGCTGCCGGAAGCCTCGATAGAGTACAACGCCGGCAACCAGCCCATCGGCATAGATGGCAAGCCTGCGGCGACCGGCATTCCCATCGGCGAAACGATCCGTTCGATCGAGACGAGCAATTCGTGGGCCGCGCTCAAGAACATAGAGCAGCATCCGTCCTACGCGGCCTTGCTGGAGGACCTTCTCGGCGAACTGCGCCCGCAGATCGAGGCTAGGACCGGGCGCATGATGAAGACCCAGGGCTTTGTCTTCGTGACCTCGGCAGGCGGTGTGACGCCCTATCACTTCGATCCGGAGCACAATATCCTGCTGCAGGTGCGCGGCTCGAAGGTGATGACGCAGTTTCCCGCCGGGGATGCCCGCTATGCGCCCGACGAAGTGCACGAAACCTACCACACTGGCGGCGGTCGGGAATTGCGCTGGAGCGAAGATCTGCTCTCGGGTGGCCGTGAATTCGCGATTGCTGCAGGAGAGGCGCTGTTCGTCCCGGTCATGGCGCCGCATTTCGTCCGAAATGGACCGGAACCATCGATTTCGCTTTCGATTACCTGGCGCTCCGAATGGAGCTTTGCCGAAGCGGATGCCCGCGCCTTCAACGGTTTGCTGCGAAAATACGGTTTGAAGCCCCGCAGTCCCGGCCGCTGGCCAGCGCGCAATCTGGCGAAGGCCTATGGCTGGAGAGTAGCGCGCAAGTTGGGCGCAGGGTAACGCCTACCAATTAATAACCGCTCGCAAAAACCGCATTCCCCCTGCACAAGTTCGCAGCCGCCTGTTAGAACACTTCTGGGAACACAGGGGTGTACCATGTCCGAAGTCACCAACATCAGCCAGGTCGAGCCTTTCCCTCAGGCAACGAGGGCGATTTCTATTGCCGAAGAGCTTGGCAAGTTACTTGAAATACTGAAATCTGAATTTCCCAAGGCCATCAAGGTCTTCTTCGAATTCGACGGCAAGCTGAAATTGCACATCGATGTCCGCACCGGAGAGGAAGTCTCTACCGCCGCGGCCCGGTTGGGCAGCCTGTGCGGAGGGATCTTCAATAACATTCATAATGGAGCGACTCCGCACCATCCCTTCTTCCACCGCGTGACGGCCGAAGTGGACCGCTGACGGATCGGGGCGCGGCTTCAGCCGTTCGGGTGGTAGAAATCGTAGATCGTCTGGGCGACGGCCTTGCTCACGCCGGGCGCGCGCTGCAGGTCCTCCAGACTGGCCGCCCGCACTTTCCCTGCTGTACCGAAATGCAGCAGTAGCGCCCGCTTGCGCGCCGGGCCGATGCCCGGAATTTCGTCGAGCGGGCTGGCGGAAATGGCCCGGCTGCGCTTGGCCCGATGCGCGCCGATGGCATAGCGGTGCACTTCGTCGCGCAGGCGCTGGAGATGGAACAACAGTGGCGAATTGACCGGCAGCATCTTTTCCCGGCCATCGGGGAAATGAAATACCTCGCGCCCTTCGCGGCCATGGTGCGGTCCCTTGGCAATCGCGATGAGCGGCACGTCCTCGATGCCCAGTTCCTCAAGTGCATCCTTTACCGAGCTCATCTGTCCCTTGCCGCCGTCGATCAGGACGAGATCGGGCCAGGTCCCGCTTTCACGCTCGGGATCTTCCTCCTGCGCCCGGCCGAATCGCCGGGTCATCACTTCGCGCATCATCGCGTAGTCGTCGTCGGTCCGGGCCGACTTGATGTTGAACTTGCGGTACTGGTTCTTGAGAAAGCCTTCGGGCCCGGCGACAACCATGGCGCCCAGGGCCTTGGTGCCCTGGATATGGCTGTTGTCGTAAACCTCGATCCGCTGCGGCACGTCCGGCAGTTCAAGGAATTCGGCCAGTTCGCGCAGAATCCTGGCCTGCGTGCCGCGCTCTGCGAGGCGGCGGTCGAGCGCTTCCACCGCATTGCGATGGGCCTGCGCCATCAACCTTTTGCGATTGCCGCGCTGGGGCACGGAGATCTCGACCTTGCCTCCTGCCAATTCGCGGAACGCCTCGGCCAGAAGGTCCGCCTCAGGCAATTCGCGGTCGATCAGGATGGTGCGCGCTGGCGGCACTTCCTCATAGAACTGGGCAAGGAAGCTCTGCAGGACTTCTTCCTCCGATAACCCCTCGGTGTGCGCGGGGAAGAAGGCGCGGTGCCCCCAGTTCTGCCCGCCGCGGATGAAGAAGGCCTGCACCCCGATCTGCCCGCCCTTGCTGGCCATCGCGAAGATGTCGGCATTGTCGAGGCCTTCGGCATTGATCGCCTGGCTGCCCTGGATGAACGTGGCGGCGCGCAACCTGTCGCGCAGCATCGCGGCACGCTCGAAGTCCAGCGCTTCGGCCGCCTCGGCCATTTGCGATTCGATCTTGCGCTGCACCGCACTGGACTTGCCGCCCAGGAAATCCTTCGCCTCCTGGACGAGCTCGGCATAACCCGCCTCGTCGATCCGGTCGACGCACGGAGCAGAGCAGCGCTTGATCTGGTAAAGCAGGCAAGGTCGGTCGCGCCGGGAAAAGAAGCTGTCGGTGCAGCTGCGCAGCAGGAACAGCTTCTGCAGTGCATTGATCGTGGTGTTGACCGATCCCGCGCTGGCGAAGGGGCCATAGTAGTTGCCCTTGGCCTTGCGCGCGCCGCGGTGCTTCATGATTCGCGGAAAGGCGTGGTCCGCCCGCAGCAGGATGAACGGGAACGACTTGTCGTCGCGCAGCAGCACGTTGTAGGCGGGGCGAAAGCGCTTGATGAGCTGCGCTTCGAGCAGCAGCGCCTCGGCCTCGGAATTGGTCGTGACGATCGTCATCGACCGGGTCTGGCTGACCATGCGCTGCAGGCGACCGGGCAGCCGTTCCCACTGGACGTAATTGGCAACACGATTCTTCAAGGCGCGCGCCTTGCCCACATAAAGCACTTCCCCGCGCGCATCCTGCATGCGGTAGACGCCGGGCCTGTGCGGCAAGGTGCGCACCGTGTCGCGGATCACTTCCGCACCGGCCTGCAGGTCGGGCTTGTCCGACCCGCGCACGGTCGTTGTCGCCCGCTCCTCGTTGAAGCGTTCGAGCCCCTTTGGGTGATCGGGAGTTCCGGCTGGAGTACGCGCCATGCCCGCCAGATAGGACATGGTGCGCGCGAGCGGTAGACCTGCGCACCATGTCATCCTCAACTGAGACCGCGCTTCAGAACATCTTGCGGAAGTCGATCCCCACAACGCGCCCCTGCGGCTCGCGGTAGGCGGCCTGATAGGCTAGCGGCACGGCGCCGTTCCCGTCGGTAACCTTCTGGCGCGAATCGAGCAGGTTGTCAGCCGTCAGCGCAAGCCGCGCGCCCTTGAAGAACGGAGCCTTGGCAACGAGGCTCTCCATGCGGCCGAGATCGACGAAAAGCCGCGCGTCGAGAACGAAAGTACTGCCGAAGCGCAAGTCGGAGCTGCCGGGCAGGCCGCTGCCGTTGACTTTGGCCGGGGCATTCCATTCGCCCTTGAGACGCAGGCCGTAGCCGTTCTTGAACAGGCCGCCCTCCATCTCGATGGAATGGCGCGGAACGCCGCCGGCACTGATCGCATCGCCCGCCAGTTCGTCGAGCTCCGGGACGCCCGGTGCAATGCGCACCCGGTCGACAAAACGCCAGGTGTGATAGACCGAGAGGTTCCAGCGCCCACCCCCCGGAGGTCCGAAGCCCGAGTGCCCGCCGCCACCGCTGCCAGAACGCGAGGCGTCACCCGACTGCTTCTGCTCGGCAGGCGCTGCACCTGCGCCCGGCGACGAGGCGCCGTCGCTGCTGCACATCCGCTCGCGCATGGCGGCAAGGCGCGCCTTGTCCACCTGTCCATCGGGGCCCTTGAGACGTTCCGCTATCGGTTCGGGCAGCTTCGAAAGATCGGGCCCGGTGCTGCCTTGGGCACAGACCGCCTGCCGCATGCGCGCGAAGCGTTCGGGATCGAAGCCCCCGGCAGCGCCCGGCCCCTCAGCCGAACAGACCCTCTGCTTCATCTTCTCCAGCTTGTCGGGATCGACCTTGCCGTCCGCCCCGACCAGGCGTTCGCGCATGCGCTCGGGCATGGCCGAAAGATCGGGCGATGCTGCGCCCTCGCCCGCCGGTGCGCACAGGCTCTTGCGCAAGGCCTCGAAACGCGATGGATCGAAAGCGCCGGCACCGGCGGGAGGCGGCCCGCCAAAGCCACCGGGCGGCGTCGACGGCGCGCTATGCACAGGCGCTGCCGTGCGAGAAGATCCGCGGCTCGCACCGCCGCCCGAAGCACTGTCGCTACCCAGCTTGCCGGATATGTTGAAGCCCCAGCGCATGCTGGAAGTCGAGACCTCGTCGTAAGTCACGGCGCGCCGGTCAATGGCGATGAGGTTGCCGAATGCGTCGCGCGTGACGCGTCCGGGAAACGCCGCCTCGATCGCGGGGGTGAGCAAGGGGAATGACTTGGTGACGTCGCTCGACCGGTTGCGGAAGTACTCGACGAGCAGGTTGGAGCGATCGAGGAAAGGCAGTTTCCAGGTCGCCGAAAGTTTGATGTCGCGCTGCTTTTCCTTGACCAGATCGGGGTTTCCGCCGGACGTTACCGTGACCAGCGAGGTCGTCGAATTGGTGAAGTCATAGACCGAGACGTTGTAGGTCAGGATAGTGGGTGCGCCCAGCTGCGACAGGCTCGGCGCCGCGTCCTCCACCAGATAGCTCGCCTGGAAGGACAGCGCATCGGTCGGGTTCCAGGTCAGCCCCAGGTTCCAGTTCTTCAAGGAACCGAAATCAGAGAGATGATCGATCCCGCCGCCCACATTCAGCGTGAAGTCGCCGACGGCGCCCAGGAAATCCTCGCCGCGGCTGGTCAGCGGCACGGCGAGGTTGACGCCGCCCGACACGTCCGAGCGCCTGAGCGTGAAGGCACCGATGTCGGTGCGGCTGTCCTCGCTCGTGGTGCGATTGAAATCGAATCCGCCCTTGATCGTCAGGTTGGCATCGCCCGCGGGCATCCGGAACGGCCGACCGGACAACGTGGTCAGCGTTGCGAGTGCGAGCGCGCGATTGCGCGCGACATCGACGCCGGCACCGGGCACGGCCGGCAGCGCGCCGCCAATCGCCAGCGTCCCGCTTGCCGCCGCGGCCACGAGGGCATCGGTATCGCGGCGCCGGTCGGTACGCGTATTGGTGTCGGTGTAGCTGCCGTCCGCCGTGGTCGAGAACGTCCAGTCCCCGATCATCGTGTTGTAACCCAGCCCGCCCGCGAAGGTGTCGACTACCGAACGCGTCGTCAGAGGATCGGGCAGCGTGCGGGTCTGGCTTTCGCCACCATAGCTCAACCTGACCGTGTCGAGGCCGGAAAGCGAGGTCGTCTGCTGATGCGTATAGGCACCGTTGGCGGTGATCGAACCGGCAAGGCCGCCCTCGCCGATGCCCTGCGTCATCGTGCCGTTCAGCTCGAGCGTCGAATCGGCATCGGCAAGGCTGCGATAGCGTACCGGATCGGGGTCGCCCGCGACCGTCGGCTGGCCCGAAGCGCTCTGCCGGATATTGCGCTCGTCCTCGGTCAGGATCGTCGTCTCGGTCAGCTTCGCGGAGAAGTTGTACCGGCGCGGTCCCGAGATCTTGAAGATGCCGCCTTCGGCTTCATAGTTGTCATAGCCGCCGCGCGTCGGGACATTGTACTCGCCCGCTGCCATGAGCGCCGCGAAGTTGTCCTTCAGAATCAGGTTGAGGACGCGCTGATTCGCCGGATAGCCAAAGCGCAGTGCGACTTCTTCGGGCAGCACCTCCATCCGGCGGATCGCTTCGGGCGGGATACGATGAAGTTCCCGGAAGCTGGTGATGCGCTGTCCGTTGACCAGAATCACCGGGCGGCCCGAACCGCGCCCACGCCCACTGCCCGTCTGCGGCGAGATCGCCTCGATCAGGTCAGCGATCGAGTCGGCGCCATAGGCGGCAATGTCTTCCTCGTCGAAAGTCTGGACCGGCTGGTTGGGAACTTCGATCTGCCCGCGAATACGCGGGGCTACGACGACGATCTCGGTCGAATTGACTTCGATGGCGTCGTCATCCTCGTCAATGATCGTCGCGGGTGCAGCAACCTGTGCCAGCGCCAGGGACGGCAGGGATGCGCCCGTAATCAAGGGAAGCAAAAGGTGGGATCGCAAACAAATTCTCCGCCATGATACGCTCTGTCCTTCCCACCCCGCTCTTGCCGTGAGCCGTTCCACCCCGCAAGTCGCGTCGGGGTAACAATTTGTCGCATGTTGCTTGCGCGAGAATGAACAAGCGAGGCTTCCCTTTTTCGCGAGTCGTGGCTATGGCGCGCCGCACTGTTGCAGCAAAACTACGGATATTGATCGCCGATGGCGAAAGAAGAACTCCTCGAGATGCGCGGCCGCGTTGTGGAACTGCTTCCCAACGCCATGTTCCGCGTCGAACTGGAAAATGGCCACGAGATACTTGGCCATACCGCCGGCAAGATGCGCAAGAACCGCATCCGCGTGCTGGTCGGCGACGAAGTTCTCGTCGAACTGACGCCCTATGACCTTACCAAGGGGCGCATCACCTATCGCTTCATGCCCGGTCGCGGTGGCCCCGGTCAGTACTGAGGCCCAGCCCGTCGCCGGGACGCAAGCCGGTGACACCCGCGCCCCCAGTCCGCGGCTGGTCCTCGCATCGGCCAGCCCGCGCCGCCGCGAGCTGATCGCGCGGCTCGGCCTGCAGCCCGACGCGATCATTTCTGCCGACATCGACGAAGCTCACGAACCGCGCGAACTGCCGCGCGTCTATGCCCGGCGCATGGCGCGCGAAAAAGCCATGGCGGTCGAGGTCTCCGACGCGCATGTGCTGGCGGGCGATACGGTCGTAGCCTGCGGACGCCGCATCCTGCCCAAGGCGGAAGACGAAAACACCGCGCGCGAGTGCCTTGCCCTGCTGTCCGGGCGGCGCCACCGCGTGCTTTCGGCGATTGCCCTCAAGAGCCCCGATGGCACCGTGCGCGAACGCCTGTCCGAGACGGTCGTGCGCTTCAAGCCGCTCAGCCGCGAAGAGATCGAGCATTACATCACTGGCGGCGAATGGCACGGCAAGGCCGGTGGCTATGCCATCCAGGGCAGCGCCGAGGGCCTGATCGCCTGGATCGGCGGCAGCCATTCCGGCGTCGTCGGCCTGCCCCTGTTCGAAACCCGCGCCCTGCTCAAGGCGGCAGGATTCCCGATTGGCTGAGTGGCTGGTCGAGGAAGGGATCGGGGAAACCCGGGCAATCCTCGTCGAGGCCGGGCAAGTGCTGGCCGCGCGGCTTGAATGGCCCGGCAGGCTGGCAGCAGGCGAAACGGCCGATGCCACGCTCGTTTCCCGGCGAAGCGGTGCCAAGCGGGGCACGGTGCGCTTCCCGTGCGGCGAGGAAGCCCTGATCGACGGTCTTCCCGCCAGTGCCAGTGAGGGAGCCCTCGTGCGCGCGACGATACTACGCGCAGCCATTGCCGAGACCGGGCGCCACAAGCGCGCTCAGGCCCGCTTCACCGACCGGCCCGTGCGCCCCGCCTCCACGCTTGCCGAGCGCTTGCGCAAGGAAGGGCTTAACGTGCGCGTGGTCGAGCGCTTCCCAGACGATCCCTGGCCCGAGATCGTAAGCGAAGCACTCGATGGCGTTATGGCTTTCGACGGCGGCTCGATCGTCGTCAGCCCCACGCCTGCCATGACCCTGATCGACATCGACGGCGCATTGCCACCTCGGCTGCTTGCGCTAGCCGCAATTCCCGCGATCGCCGCCGCCATCGGCCAGTTCGACCTGGCGGGCTCGATCGGCATCGATTTCCCCTCGCTCGAGCGCAAGGACGATCGGCGCGCCGTGGACGAGGCTCTCGGCGCAGCGCTCGATCGTTGGCCCCACCAGCGCACGGCGATGAACGGATTCGGTTTCGTCCAGCTCGTCGCCCGCCTCGAGCGCCCGTCGATTCTCCAGCACGTGCGACAGGAGCCTTTCGCGGCGGCTGCAAGACTGCTGCTGCGCCGTGCGGAATCGGTGCGCGACCCAGGCGTCTTGCTGCTCAAGGCCCATCCGCAGGTCTGCGCGGCGATTGCGCCTGCATGGCAGGAAGAACTGCAACGCCGCACCGGGCGCCGCATTCGCATCGAGGCGGACAGCAACCTTGCACTCGGCGGAGGATTCGCGCAGGCCGTGGCATCATGACCCGCTCCGAACGCAAATGCCCGATCTGTTCCAAACCCCGCGTCGCCGAGCACAGTCCCTTCTGCTCGAAACGGTGCCGGGATCGAGACCTGCTGCAGTGGCTGGATGACGGCTATGCCCTGCCCGGTCCGCCCAGCTTTTCGGATATTCCACAGGATGAATGAAAATTCCTGACCGATAGGGGGTTGCAAAGGTGCGCGAGCTTCGTCATAGGCCCGCCACCAACGCTCGACGGGACGCAATCGCAACCGTCGCTGGCCTAGATGCCCGGGTAGCTCAGTTGGTAGAGCACATGACTGAAAATCATGGTGTCGGCGGTTCGATTCCGTCCCCGGGCACCACTCTCCTCCCTCGCGGGAAGGTCAGAGTGGCCTCAACGATACAAGCCTCGAAAAACCGACACTTGCGAACCGGTTCGCTTGCGAAGCGCCTTGATGCGGCGCTTGGCTCGCGCCGCGCGCCCGGTGCAATGCAGCAGCCATTCCTGCCGTTGTAAGAATTTGTCGCAATTGGGAAATGGATGCTTGCAGCGCCGGCGGAATGAACGGATAGCAGGCCCCTCTGATCAGCAGACGGTGTTTGTCTTGAAACGACCCTCCATTCATCCGGTCAGCGCCGGTCGGCTTCGGCGCGGGATCATTGCAATGGCCGCGTTGACGGCTCTCGCCGCCTGCTCCGGCGGTTCGCAGCAGGATCGCCACGCCCCAAAGCCCAAAGTCGGTTTCGTCGTCGCCAAATCCAGCGATGTGCCGGTCGAAGTCGTGCTGGGCGGACGCACGGTCGCCTATGAAACTTCGCAAGTGCGCCCGCAGGTCTCCGGCGTGATCAAGAAGCGGTACTTTACGGAAGGCGCTTATGTGCGTGCCGGGCAGCCGCTGTTCCAGATCGACCCCAGCCTGTACCGCGCCGCCGTCAACCAGTCTGAGGCCAATCTCGCCAGCGCCCGCGCGTCGGCCGATGCCGCCGCGGTGAAGGCCGAGCGCTACAAGCCGCTTGCCGAGATGGAAGCCATCGCCAAGCAGGACTATACCGACGCACTCGCCCAGGCCCGCGTCGCGAAGGCAGCGGTCGCCCAGAATGCCGCGGCACTCGATACCGCACGCATCAACTTGCGCTTCACCACGGTTCCGGCGCCGATCAGCGGTCGCATCGGCCGCTCGCTGTTTACGGTCGGGGCGCTCGCCAGCGCAAGCCAGGCCGACCCGCTGGCCCTGATCCAGCGGACAGATCCGATCTATGTCGACATGAAGCAGTCCTCGACGGACCTGACGGCGCTGCGCCAGAAACTCAGCCAGGGCGGTGCAAGCGCAGGAAGCACTTCGGTTCGCCTCAAGCTGCAGGACGGGAACGCGTACGGCGCGAGCGGCACCGTGAAGTTTTCGGAAGTAACCGTCGATGAATCGACCGGAACCGTAACCATACGCGCTCAATTCCCGAACCCCGACGGCCTGTTGCTGCCGGGCATGTTCGTGAACGCAGTCTTCGACCAGTCGGTCCAGCACGATGCCTACCTGGTGCCGCAAAGCGCGGTCCTGCGCGACTTCGACGGCAGCGCCTATGTCATGATCGTGGGCAAGGAGGGCAAGGCGATGCGCCGCAAGGTCATCACCGACAGAACGCGCGGGAAGTTCTCCGTCGTTACCGATGGGCTTGCGGACGGGGAAAAGATCATCGTCGACGGCTTGAACGGCCTAAAGCAGGGCGACGCGATAACTCCGGTGCCGGCATCAACGCCGCAGCGGGTCAACGCGTCACTCCAGCCCTCCGGCAAGCAAGACTGATCGCGAATGTCCCGGATCTTCATCGACCGCCCCATCTTTGCCTGGGTGCTGGCGATCATCGTCATGCTGGCGGGCATCGGCGCCCTCGCGCTGCTGCCCAACGAGCAATATCCGGACATCGCGCCGACCGAAGTCAACATTCGCGCCAGTTACCCCGGTGCTTCTGCCGAGACGGTCGAGAACAGCGTTACGCAGATCATCGAGCAGCAGCTTACCGGGATCGACGGTCTGCTCTACTTCAGCTCGCAGTCGACCAACCGCGGCCAGGGCACGATTACCGCGGTCTTCAGCAAGGGAACCGATCCGGACATTGCCCAGGTGCAGGTCCAGAACAAGGTCCAGACCGCCTTGTCGCGCCTGCCGCAGTCCGTGCAGAATCAAGGCGTTCGCGTCACCAAGTCCAATCCCGACCAGTTGCTGGTGGTTGCAGTCTTCGACGAAACCGACACGCGTTCGAACCAGGACGTTTCCGACTATCTGACATCGAACATGCAGGACCCGCTCTCGCGCGTCGAGGGCGTGGGCGACGTTCACGTCTTCGGATCGCCGCACGCCATGCGCATCTGGCTCGATCCGGCACGGCTCGCCGCGGTTTCGCTCATGCCCAGCGACGTCATCGCCGCGATCAAGGCCCAGAACACCGAAGTCGCAGCCGGCGAAGTGGGCGGCCTGCCTTCGACCGAAGACCAGGCGCTCGATGCCATCGTCACCGCCGGTTCGCGACTGCAGACGCCAGATCAGTTCCGCAGTATCGTCGTCAAGACGAAGAGCGACGGCTCCGCCGTTACTATCGGTGACGTCGCGCGGGTGGAGATCGGAGCGGAGGACTATTCCTCGCTTACCCGCGTGAACGGGCACCCCGGCGCCGGTATCTCGATATCGCTTTCTCCGGGTGCGGACGCCCTGCAGACCGCGGAACGCGTGAAGAAGGCCATGAACGCCCTTTCGCCCCGGCTGCCCGACGGACTCAAATTCATCTACGCCAACGACTCCACGACGTTCATCAAGCTGTCGATCTCCGAAGTGGCGAAGGCCCTTTTCGAGGCTATCGTCCTTGTCGTGCTGGTGATGTTCATCTTCCTGCAGAGCTGGCGCGCCACTCTGATCCCGGCCATCGCCGTGCCCGTCGTGCTGCTGGGTACCTTCGGCATCTTCTATCTCGCCGGCTTCTCGATCAATACGATGACCCTGTTCGGGCTGGTCCTGGCGATCGGCCTGCTGGTCGACGACGCCATCGTCGTCGTCGAGAACGTCGAGCGCCTGATGGAGGAAAACCCCGGCATGAGCGCCCGTGAAGCCACGATCCTGTCGATGCAGGAAATACAGGTGGCGCTCGTCGCGATCGCGCTGGTGCTTTCGGCCGTGTTCCTGCCGATGGCCTTCTTCGGCGGTTCGACCGGTGTCATCTACCGCCAGTTCTCGCTGACCATCGTCTCTGCCATGGTTCTTTCGGTGCTGGTCGCGCTTATTCTCAGCCCAGCGCTCACTTCCACCCTGCTCAAGCCCAGGAATGGCGACGACGAACCGACATGGGTCGACAAACGCCTGCCGTGGCTCACCCGGGCCTGGAGCAAGTTTCACAACGGTTTCAATCGCACGATGGAGCGAGGAACCGAGCGCTATGGCAGGGCGGTCGAGCGCGTGGTCGAGCAGAAGTGGCGCTGGCTCGGAGTGTTCGCGATCGTCTGCGTGGCGACTTACGCCCTGTTCATCAGGCTGCCGACCGGGTTCCTGCCCAACGAGGACCAGGGTTCGCTTTTCGTGCAATGGCGCCTCCCGGCCGGCACACCGCGCTCGAAGACCGAGGAGGTCCAGTCGCAAATCGACAAGTACTTCATCGGCGGCCAGAAGCCTCTCGTCTCGGGCATGCTGACGATTTCGGGCGGTGGCCTCGGGGCTTCGGGGCAGAACACCGGCAGCGCGTTCCTCAATCTCGTCGACTGGGATCAACGGCCGGGTGACGACAATACCGCCCAGGCCATCGCCAACCGCGCATCTGCGGCGTTCAGCACCTTGCGCAATGCACAGGTCTTCGCACTGGTTCCCGGCTCGATCCGCGGTCTAGGGCAGAATTCCGGTTTCACCATGGAGCTACAGAACAGCGGCGGCCTCAGCCGCCAGGATTTCGCTGCCGCTCGCGACAAGCTCCTGGCGCTGGCGAACAGCGATTCCCGTCTCGCACAGGTTCGCCTCAGCGACTTGCCGGACGTTTCCACGCTGAAGGTCGATACCAATACCCAGGCCCTCAGCGCCTTCGGATTGTCGCAAAGTGACGTGAACGCAACGCTGAGCACCGCCTGGGGCGGGAACTACGTCAACGATTTCCTCGACGAGGGCCGGATCAAGAAAGTCTATGTGCAGGGCGAAGCCAGGTTCCGCTCACGCCCCGAAGACCTGAACCAGTGGTTCGTGCGCGGCTCCAGCGGACAAATGGCGCCGTTCTCCGCTTTCTCTCATGTAAGCTGGTCAACCGCACCCAGCAGCACGTCGCGCTTCAACGGGTTGCAGGCCTACGAATTCTCCGGAACGCCCGCGCCGGGCCTCAGTTCCGGCACGGCCATGGAAGTGATGGAGGAACTGGCCAGCAAGGTGCCCGGAACGAGCGTGGCCTGGGCAGGCTCGTCTTACCAGGAGCGGCTGTCCACCGGTCAGGGGCCCCTGCTCTATGGCCTCTCGCTGCTGGTCGTGTTCCTGTGCCTTGCCGCTCTATATGAAAGCTGGTCGATCCCGATCGCGGTAATCCTGGTCATCCCGCTAGGCCTGCTGGGGGCCATCGTGTTCGTGACCCTGCGCGGCCTTGAAAACGACGTCTATCTGCAGATTGGCCTGCTCACAACGATGGGACTGGCCGCCAAGAACGCGATCCTCATGATCGAATTCGCCGAACAGGCCGAACGGCAGGGCAAGAGGGTGATCGACGCCGCGCTCGAGGCTGCAAGGATCCGTTTGCGTCCGATCCTGATGACCAGCTTCGCGTTCATCTTCGGCGTACTTCCCCTCGCCGCGGCGACAGGCGCAGGCGCGAACAGCCGTGTTGCCATCGGCACGGCCGTGGTCGGCGGCATGCTCACGGCGACGGTCCTGGCGATTTTCTACATTCCGCTGTTTTTCGTTCTGGTCCGGCGCGGGGTCCGCGACGGGCTGGCAGCGGCGCGGCGCAAGCTGGCCGAACGGCGCGCGGCGGCGGGAGATGGCGCATGAAGCTCTCCCACCGGACCCGCCTTGCCGTCTTCCTGCCCGCCGCGGCGCTCGGTGCTTGCTCCATGGCGCCGAAATACGTTCAACCCGATGCTCCGGTTCCGGTATCCTGGCCCGTCGGCGATGCCTACCTGACCCAAAGCGAGGCAGCGCTTCCCCTCGTTTCCTACACCGAGATCTTCCGCGACGAGCGTCTGCAGGCCCTGATCCGACAGGCTCTTGCAAACAACCGGGACTTGCGCGTGGCTGCTGCCAATGTCGCGGCTGCGCGCGCGCAAGTGCGCGTCGTGCGTTCCGACCAATTCCCAGAGCTTGGCGTCAATGGCTCCGCCACTTACACCGACCGTAATGGCGGGGCAGGCAGTGGCGGCGTCAATGGCGGCGTCAGTGGCGCCGACGGCTGGTCCTATTCGGCGCAAGGCGGCGTCTCGAGCTTTGAACTCGATCTTTTCGGCAAGCTCGCCAATGCAACGCAAGCGCAGCGCAACGCGGCGCTATCGACCGAATCGGCGGCGCGCACCGTTAGGCTCGGCCTTGTCGCGGATCTCGCCCGCGCCTGGTCTACTTACGCGGCGGACAAGGACCTGCTGCGCATTGCGCAGGAAACCGCGCAGAACGCACAGCGCAGCGTGGAGCTGACTGGCGCCCTGCTGAATGCCGGCGTCGCGCCGCGCACGGATTTGCGTCAGGCGCAGCAGATTCTCGAAACCGCCCGCGGCGATCTGGCTTCGCAGAAGTCGGCCCTTGCGCAGGACATCAATGCGATACGCCTGCTCATCGGCGCCGAATTCGATCAAACGCTGCTTCCCGATGGCATAGACCAGGTCAACGCAAGCCTCGCCATGCTGCCGGCCGGAACGCGTTCGCAGGTTCTGCTGCGTCGCCCGGACGTCATCGGCGCGGAATACGACCTGCGCGCCGCCAATGCCGACATCGGCGTGGCACGCGCGCAGCTCTTTCCCTCGATCTCCCTTACCGGGCTGCTGGGATTCGCCAGCAATTCGCTCTCGTCCCTGTTCACCGACGGTGCATTTGCCGCCACCGGAAGCGGCAACGCCAGTTGGTCGATCTTCAACGCAGGTGGCAAGGCCGCGAATGTCGATGTCGCCAAGGCCCGCCGCGACGCGGCCCTCGCCACTTATGAAAAGACGATCCAGACCGCTTTTCGCGAAGTGGCCGACGCATTGGCCGACCAGGGCACGCTGGCCGAGCGGCTGCGCTCGGCACAAGCCTTTACCGAAGCTGCCAGCGACACCGCGAAGCTGACCCAGGCACGCTACAAGCAAGGCATCGACAGTTATCTCGTCAATCTCGATGCGCAGCGCAGTCTCTATTCCGCGCGGAGGGCCGAAATCGCCGTGCGCCTTGCCTCCGCATCGAACCGGATCACCCTTTACCGGGTGCTGGGCGGCGATCAGGCCAGCGAAACTTCCCCCGCGCGCTGAGCCCGGGACAGCCATCCGGCACGAGCGAACCTGCGATAGCCGCGTTAATTTCCCCATCGCCGAGTTAAAAAATCGACGCCTGCGCTTGACCTTGCGCGGCTGCGAGGCACAACCGACGCAACGTGCATCCGGCCTCATCATCACGGGGTCTGAAAGCGGGCTCCGGGGCGACATCGTCGGTCGGAGGCGATGAAGTTCAGACTTTCTGGCAGGGACGCGCGGTTCCTGCCGGCGGCTACAGACCAGGAGCAGGCGTGGCGAGCGAAACCGAGAAAACCTCCCCGAACATCCTGACCCAGACCTTCACCAACGAGGATGAGGGCGCGAGGCGGAAAATCGCCCTGAGCCTGACCGTAATCGCCCGCCTCATGCGCAACAATTTCGATCGCAAGGTATCGGCGCTCAACGTCACACGCTCGCAATGGGCGATGATAGCCGTCGTCTCGCGCATTCCGGGCGCCACCCAGCGGGTGATTGCCGAACATCTCGAAATGTCGGAAGCCTCGGCCGGGCGCCTGATCGACCGGCTGTGCGCCGAAGGCCTGTTGGAACGGCGCGACCGCCGGGACGACCGCCGCGCGCGCGCCGTCTATCTGACGGACGCGGCGGCGCCTCTGCTCGAGCAACTGCAGAAAATCGCCCTGGCCAGCGAGGATCGCATGTTCAACAATTTCTCGGACGAAGAAGTCGACCAGTTGCTCGACTTCATGTTGCGCATCTACGAGAACGTCAGCCGCGGCTGAGACCTGCATCCCCTCCCGGGCATCTGGGGCTGCAGCCGGGACGACTGCGGCATGCAGGTGGTTTGCTTGAGCGAACCGGCGATGCACCAAAAGCAGGCCGCCCCCTGACTTTTGCTGCGAAAAGCACTACATTCAGACGAAAGCACAAGAAACGCGGTGAGGATGTCTAGGCCATGGTCGAGACGCGCCTGAAAGAACCGGAACACTTGGCTGAGCGCCCACCTCAGCCCTTGCGCCTGCCTCACACACCGCGTTTGCCAAGCTATCTCGCTCACATGCGCCGGTCCGTTCGCGCCGCCATCCTGCGCAACGAGCGCACCCTTCTCCCCAACTGCCGCTGCAATCGTCCCTCAGGCTGAGTAGAACAGATGAATATAGCGCTCATTCTAGAACGTGCGGCTGCGGCCGCTCCCGACCGGATCGGCCTGGTCTGCCAGGAGCGATCATGGCGCTACGGCGATCTTCTGGACGCGGCGCGCGGAGCTTTCGAACTGATCCAGGAAAGCGAAGCGGAAGCAGTTGCAATCTTGGACGACTGCAGCGAGGCCAGCGTCTTCGCGCTGTTCGGCGCGGCCCTGGCAGGCGTGCCGTACTGCCCGCTCGACAGCACGCTGGCGGATGAGGTTCTCGGCGCCGAACTGCAGCGACTGGCCCCGGCCATCGTTATCGGCGACGAAGAGCGCGCCACGCGCATTGCCGGCACCCAAGGGCACATGATCTTTTCGCGAGAGGACTTCAGCCTGAAGGCTCAGGAGACAGTGCCTGACGACAATGCCCGCGAATACGACCCCGGCGGCGGCGTCGCCATCGAGATCTTCACGCGCGACACCCGGGATTCGCCCCGTGCCGAAATCTTCCGGCATTCCCAATTGCTCGACCAGTTAGCCAAGGCTGCGTCCGCTCCGCGATCCGAGCGCTCGGACGTCATTCTGCTGGCGGTTCCTCCGCACAATATCGTCGGCATTCTGGCCTTGCTCTTTGCGGTGCAGGAGTGTCGAAAGGCAGTCCTGCTCCCCTACATCGCCGCCGAAGCCTGGTTCACTCTCGTAGAGAGCCAGCGGGTGTCGCAAGCCCTGGTCGTACCGGCGCTTCTGGCGTGCATCGTCGAGGATATGGAAGCGGGCGTGGGCCGTGACCTCACGACCCTGCGGGCCATTGCCTGCGCCGGGGCAGAGATGCCCCTTGAGGTGATGCGCCGCGCGCTCGAGTTGTTTCCCGAAGCCGACTTCACCAGTGCCTGGGGCCCTGAAGGCGTGGCAGATACGATCACGGTGCTCGCACACGAGCGCCCTCAGCACGCTCTCGCCGACGTTGCGGCAATTCTGGGCGCCCAAGTTCCGCCAGCGCGTTCGATCGACTTCTAGGGGGGAATTTGCGCAGGTCAGCACGAATGCCATGGCGTGCGGCCATGACGCTCACTTGCCGGCGTTATCGTCCGCTGCTGGCTTGCCTGACAGGTTGAGCCGAATGATTTCCAGTGTAGCGTACAGCTGGGCTTGATCGGCATCGCTGACGCCCGTGAGCGCCAGATCGGATATTTCCTCGGACAAGGGCCCCAACTCGCCCACGCGATTCTGGCCTTGCGGCGTGAGGAACAAACGCCATGCGCGGCGGTCTGCCGGATCGGCGCGACGCTCGACCAGCCCGGCGTCCTGCATACGGTCGATCATGCGCCCGGCGGTAATCGGCTCGACCTCGAGAATTTCAGCAAGTTCGGCCTGCTTGATACCCTCCCGGCGACTGAGAACGGAAAGGACCTGCCACTGCGGCCGCGTTACGCCGATTTCCCGGGCGCGCTGGTCGAAGCTACGGCGCATCAAACGCGCAACCTGTCCCACTAATGTGCCAAACCTTCGTTCCATGCCCCGAACTTAGTAGGCTTGCTTATAATTGACTAGTGAAAATATTGCGGAGCCCTGTGCGCCACTGGCCATCGGTCGGGAAACCGGCCTCTACCGACCGGTTTCCCGCGAAGATCCGATCAGAGGAAGGCCTTCACTTCGCGCAAGACCATTGCGGCATGTTCCTTACGGCAGATCAGCAAGTCGGGCATATAGACGTCCTGCTGGTTGTAGACGAGTGGGCTGCCGTCGATGCGCGACACATGCAGGCCCCAGCCCAGCGCGACCGCGGCTGGCGCGCAGCTATCCCATTCGTACTGGCCGCCCGAGTGAAGGTAGATATCCGCTTCGCCGCGCAGGATCGCCATGGCCTTTGCGCCGGCCGAGCCCATGGGCACGAGTTCACCGCCGATCGCATCGCACACGCCGGTCGCTTCCCGGGCCGGGCGGGTCCGGCTCACCACCATGCGCAGCTTCTCGGGCGCTACGGGAACTTGACCCGGCTGGTCCGAACGCAGAACCTCGCCAAGACCGGGCAGCGCGACGGCGCCCAGGACCGGCGCGCCGTTCAATGCCATGCCTACATGTACGGCCCAGTCGGAGCGCTCCTCGCCATATTCGCGGGTGCCGTCGACCGGATCGACGATCCACACGCGCTCCTTCGACAAGCGCTCTGCGTTGTCCTTTTCTTCCTCGGACAGCAGCCCGTCATCCGCGCGCTGCTGACGTAGCGCGTGGACGAGGAACTGGTTCGCGGTCTGGTCACCCGCCTTGCCGAGGGACTTGCCCTCGAACATGCCGGATTCGCGGACCTCGATGAGGATCTTGCCGGCAACCCCGGCCAGATGCGCGGCGAGATCGCCATCGGTCATCGTCATCAGGCGTCTCCCAGAAGCGTATCGACGATCAGGTTCGCCGCTTCTTCAGGCGACATCTTGGTCGTGTCGATCCGGATTTCCGGGCTGCGCGGCGCTTCGTAGGGGCTATCGATGCCGGTGAAGTTCTTGAGCTCACCGGAGCGCGCCTTCTTGTAGAGGCCCTTGACGTCGCGCGCCTCGGCCACCTTGAGCGGCGTGTCGATGAAGACTTCGAAGAACTCGCCCTCGGGAAGCATCGAGCGCACCATTTCGCGATCCGCCTGGAAGGGCGAGATGAACGCGGTGATGACGATCAGGCCGGCATCGGCCATCAGCTTGGAGACTTCGCCGACGCGGCGGATATTCTCGATGCGGTCTGTTTCAGTGAAGCCGAGATCCTTGTTCAGGCCATGACGCACATTGTCGCCGTCGAGCAGGAAGGTGTGCCGGTTCATCCGGTGCAGCTTCTTCTCGACCATGTTGGCGATGGTCGACTTGCCCGAGCCGGAAAGGCCGGTGAACCACAGCACCGCCGGGGTCTGGTTCTTGAGCGCGGCATGCTGCTTGCGGCCGATATCGAGCGCCTGCCAGTGCACGTTCTGCGAACGGCGCAGCGAGAAGTTGATCATGCCCGCCGCAACCGTGGCGTTGGTCATCTTGTCGACGAGGATGAACCCGCCCAGTGCGCGATTGTCCGCATAAGGCTCGAACACGATCTGCTTGTCGGTCACGATCTCGGCTACGCCGATCTCGTTCAGTTCAAGCGTCTTGGCCGCCATGTGCTCCATCGTGTTCACGTTGACCGTGTACTTGGGCTCATGGACCGTCACCGAGACCGTTTGCGTGGCAAGCTTGAGCCAGTAGGCCCGGCCCGGCACCAGCGCATCGTCTGCCATCCATACGATGGTCGATTCGAACTGGTCGGCCGTCTGCGGCGGATTGTCGGCGATCGAAATCACCGAACCGCGCGAGCAGTCGATCTCGTCCTCGAAGCAGACGGTGACCGACTCGCCGGCCACGGCCTCTTCGATCTCGCCATCGAAGGTGACGACCTTGCTGACCGTGCTGGTCTTGCCCGAAGGCAGGACGCGGATCTTGTCGCCGGGCCTCACGGCGCCGGTCGCGATAAGGCCCGAGAAACCGCGGAAGTCGAGGTTCGGGCGGTTGACCCATTGTACCGGCATGCGCAGCGGCTTGTCGGCGTCGACCGAGCTGATGACTTCGACGGTCTCGAGATGCTCGACGAGCGTCGGCCCCTTGTACCACGGCGTATTCGCCGAGAGCGTGGTGATGTTGTCGCCCTTGAAGCCCGAGATCGGCATGGCCGTGAAGCTCTCGATCCCGATCGAGTTGGCGAATGCGGAATAATCGGCAACGATCTTGTCGAAGACTTCCTGGCTGTAATCGACAAGGTCCATCTTGTTGACGGCCAGGACGATGTTCTTGATGCCGATCAGGTGGCACAGGTAACTGTGACGGCGCGTCTGGACGAGCACGCCCTTGCGCGCGTCGATCAGGATCACCGCGAGGTCGGCGGTCGAGGCGCCGGTCACCATGTTGCGGGTGTACTGTTCGTGGCCCGGGCAGTCGGCGACAATGAACTTGCGCTTCTCGGTGTTGAAGAAGCGATAGGCCACGTCGATGGTGATGCCCTGCTCACGCTCGGCGGCGAGGCCGTCGACCAGCAATGCAAAGTCGATTTCCTGCCCCTGCGTACCGACCTTCTTCGAATCCGAAGTCAGCGCATCGAGCTGGTCCTCGAAGATCATCTTCGAATCGTAGAGCAGGCGCCCGATCAGGGTGGACTTGCCGTCGTCGACGCTGCCGCAGGTGATGAAGCGCAGCATCGTCTTGTGTTCGTGCTGCTCGAGGTAGGCGTCGATATCCTTGGAGATCAGCTCGTCGACGACGTACACCGGATCGTTGTGGGTCTTGGTGTCGGTCATCAGAAGTACCCCTGCTGCTTCTTGACTTCCATGCCGGCACCGCCGGCATCCTTGTCGATGGCGCGGCCCTGCCGCTCGGACGTGGTGGTGAGCAGCGTTTCCTGGATCACCTCGGGGAGAGTCTTCGCCTCGCTCTCCACAGCGCCGGTCAGCGGGTAGCAGCCCAGCGTGCGGAAGCGGATCGAGCGCATGACCGGCTCCTCGCCCGGCTGCAGCGGGAAGCGTTCGTCATCGACCATCAGCAGCATGCCGTCGCGCTCAACGGTCGGGCGCTTCTCGGCGAAGTAGAGCGGCACGATCGGAATGTCGTTGAGGTGAATGTACTGCCACACGTCGAGCTCGGTCCAGTTCGAGATCGGGAAGACGCGGATCGATTCCCCGCGCGCCTTCTTGGCATTGTAGAGGTTCCACAGCTCGGGGCGCTGGTTCTTTGGGTCCCAGCCATGCGAGGAAGTCCGGAACGAGAAGATGCGCTCCTTGGCGCGGCTCTTTTCCTCGTCGCGGCGGGCACCGCCGAAGGCAGCGTCGAAGCCGTACTTGTCCAGCGCTTGCTTGAGCCCCTCGGTCTTCCACATGTCGGTGTGCAGCGAACCGTGGTCGAAGGGATTGATGCCCTTCTCCTGCGCTTCGGGGTTCTGGTAGACGAGCAGGTCCATGCCCGAGAGTTCGGCCATCTTGTCGCGCAGCTCGTACATCGCCTTGAACTTCCAGGTCGTGTCGACGTGGAGCAGCGGGAACGGCGGCGGCGAGGGATAGAAAGCCTTGCGCGCAAGGTGCAGCATGACGGCGCTGTCCTTGCCGACCGAGTAGAGCATCACCGGCCGTTCGGCCTCGGCAACGACTTCCCGGATGATGTGGATGCTCTCGGCCTCCAGCCTCTCAAGGTGGGTCAGTGTCTTCATCTCAATCCCTTCGCGTGGGCTTCGGCGGGGATCGGCGCGGCCGTCGCCCGTCTGTCGCGCATGTCATTGCAGGGATGACTTTTGCGCGAACCTCCCATATGGGAGGGTATGGCCCTGACCAGCACCGACGAAACGGATCTGATCCTTCCCCTGTTCACGGGAACGCATGAGAATCCGCGCTTTGCAACGTTCCTCGAGCGCCTGCGCCGCCGAACCGATGCAAACCATATCGGACTTATCAATCACACGCACGATTGGACCGGTGCCCGCAAGTCCATCTATTTCGCGGGCGAGGATCTGAGTCGCCGGGCGGCCGAGACCAACAGTCCCGATCCATTCGAAACCGACCGCGCGCTTTTCGAACAGTTGCGCCCCAACCGGGTATACAGCCTCTCCGAACTCGTCGAGCACGACCCTGTGGCGCGGGCGGCCCGCGCGCGCAGAATGGCCAACCTCGGCCTTGCCGACGAACGCGTGGTCCGCATCACCGACGGTGACAGCTTCACCGCGTGGCTGATGCTGGCCCGCGCAAAACCCTGCTCTGCCGCCGATAGCGCCCTGCTCTCCAACCTTGCTCCCTATGTCGGAATCGCGCTGGGCAATCTGGTAGCCGCCGAACGCGACCGCCTGCTCGCGCGCATCAATGCCCTGAGCCTCGCCCGCGCCGGACGGGGCTGGATGACCTTCGATCTCGACCAGCGCCTCACCGCCATCGACCCCGAGACCGTCACCTACTGGGAAGCGCATTGCGGCACCGAGCCGCGCATCGGCGAACGGCTGCGCGGCCTCGATCAGGGCACGGATCGCGAACTGGCGGCAGCGATGGCGGACCTTGTGGATGATCCGGGCCGCGCGGCGCGTGCCGTTCTGCTGCGCCGGGTGCCCCGGATGGAAGCGCTGCTCATGGCCATGGACGCGGGCAGCGAATATCCCGGAGACATCCTGGCGCTTGTCCCGCTACCCCGCGAATTGCCCGCAGACGGCGCAGCGCGGCTGGCACAGGTTCACGACTTGCCTCCGCGTGAGGCCGAGCTGGCCATGGAACTTGCCGGTGGACATTCGATCGC
The DNA here is from genome assembly GCF_000767465.1 of Novosphingobium pentaromativorans US6-1. NCBI lineage: Bacteria > Pseudomonadati > Pseudomonadota > Alphaproteobacteria > Sphingomonadales > Sphingomonadaceae > Novosphingobium > Novosphingobium pentaromativorans. Next base: position 482,945 of record NZ_CP009291.1, on the reverse strand, counting down.
CGAGAGCGCCGAACGCATGGGGCTCACGCTGGAGACCGCGCGCAATTATTCGAAGCGGCTATACGCCAAGCTGGGCGTGCGCGGTCAGGCCGAACTGGTGCGCCTCGTTTACGAAAGCACCGCGGTCCTCGCCTGACCGCAAGGCATCACGGCATCACGGCATCGCGGCAGCAATCGCCTCGTTGAAGGCCTTCACCGCGGCCGCCTCATCGCCATTCCAGACCGCACCCGACACGGCCAGGAAGTCCGCTCCGGCCGCGACCAACGCTCCGCAGTTCTCCGGGGTGATCCCGCCGATGGCAACGCAGGGGATCTCGAAGATGCGCTGCCACCATTCGAGCAGGTCGAGACCCGCCTTGTGCTTCACGTCCTTGGTCGTTGTGGGGAAATAGGCACCGAAAGCGACATAGTCGGCGCCCGCATCGCCTGCTTCCATTGCAAGGTGGCGGCTGTCGTGACAGGTGACGCCGATCTGCGCATCGCGGCCAAGCGCCTTGCGCGCTTCCTCGACGGTGCCGTCTTCCTGCCCCAGATGCACGCCGTCCGCCCCCAGGCGCTTGGCGAGGCTGATCGAATCGTTGACGATGAAGGCAACCTCCCGCTCGGCGCAGATCGCCTGCAACGGCTCGGCAAGGCGCGCGGCCTCGTGCTGGTCGATGTCCTTAACGCGGAACTGGAAGGCAGCCACCGGCCCTGCGTCGAGCGCGCGGGCCAGGCGCTGCGGGAAGTCCCCGTCCACCTTGAGCGGAGAGATCAGGTAGAGCAGCGTCGGCTCGCGCTCGATTTCGTCCTGTTCGGCTTGGTCGGTGTCGATTTGATCGGTCATGGCTGCCCTCTAGCCCTGCACGCGGCTTGCGCCAAGCATTCCGGAGCGGTTCATCTGCCACATGTTGTGATTGCCCCCATGATCGCAAGACAATCTCAGGCCCTGCTCGCCGGTTTCATGGCCGCTTTCGCCCTTGCCGGGTGCACCATCATACCTCCGGCAGAGCCGCAGTCCGCCCCGCTGCCGCCGCCATCGCCGCCGCAGGAACAGGCGAGCGAGAGCGCAGGAAACGACCAAGCGCACCTCACCTACGCCGCGCTTGGCCAGAGCGTCTATGTCGACGGTCCGCGCGTGACGCCGCTGGAACTCCTCGAGGACAGCCGCTGTCCGATGAACGCCCGCTGCGTCTGGGCCGGGCAGGTCCGCCTGCGCATCCGCATCGACCTCGGTTCCGGCAGCGCCACGCGCGAAATCACCTCGGGCAAGCCGCTCCAGGTAGCAGACGGAAGCCTTGAACTCGTCGAAATACGGCCCGACCGGGTAGCCGGAGGCGAAAGCGGCGGCGTGATCGATCCGGGAACCTACCGCTTCGGCTTCCGCTTCATGGGCGGGCTCTAGGCCGCAGCGTTCATCGCGCTCTCGATGCAACCGTACCAGCCCAGCCCGCGATAGGTCTCGTAGCCGGGTGTCAGGCCATAGGCGACGATCTTGCCGTCCTTGTTGCCATAGCCCCATTCGGCCTCAGGCTTGAGCGGATAGGTCTTACCGAAGGCACCGGGCTCGGTCGAGGCAATCACGCGGTAGCGGGAGTCGAGCAGCATCACCTTGCTGTGCTTGCGCTCCTCCTGCGACAGCGAAATGCCCTCGACGATGGACCGGGCCTGCGGCTCCCAGTCAAAGAAGATCCCCAGCACACCCACGGATCTGCCGCCGGTTTCGCCCCCGGCGCGAATGGCAGTGGAATATGTCGCGACTTGCGCATTGCCCAGACGGGCAACTTTCTCGACGTCGCAGACCGCGAAATCATCGCCGTCAGCGGTTGCAAGGCCGCGCCGGAACCAGTCCTCGCGCGAGACGTCGGCTCCGATCACCCCGTGGTAGCGGTCGGGACGGCCATTGGCGATAACCTTGCCCGAACGATCCGCGATCCACAGATCGAGATAGACGGTGTAGGACCGCAGGATCGTGGCAAGCCGGGATGTCGCATGGGCAACAGCTTCGGCGCCGGGCTGCTCGGCCACGCTGACCACGGCGCTGTCAGTCGCCCACCAGCGCACGTCGCAGGAGCGCTCGTACAGGTTGCGGTCCATGATCTCCACGGCATTGCGCGCCATGTCGGCATAGCGGCTGCCCTTGAATCCCATCATCATTTCTTCGCCGGCATTCTGGATGCGCGCGGCATTCTCGCTGATCGCAAGGTTGAGCGAGCCGGACAGCTCCGTCACTTCGCGCGATACCGACCCCATCTCCTGCGCCACGACGCTGAAGCTCTTGCCCGCTTCGCCAGCGCGCGCGGCTTCCAGGCGCGCATTCATCGAAAGAATCTGCGTGCGCATCATGATCTGGTCGAGATCGGCAATCTTGGCCTTGGTGACCTTCGTCAGTTCCAGTGCGAGGTCGATTATCTGATCCTGCATACCACTCCTGTCGGACTCTTGCCTTTCCCCTGCCTGCAGAACCGCTCTCCGGTGCCGGGGACATGCTTGGCGCCCCGGTCATTCTTGTCGGCATTCGCATGCCGCTCGGCCCACGCTACGCACACATGCTTGATCGGGAGCGCAGACCGGCATCAGGAGATGTACGTATAACGCCCTCAGGATGTCGCCATGGTCGCAAGAAAAAAGGCGGCGCCCGCCGGGGCACCGCCTTTCATCATTCCGGCAAGGTCAGACCTGTCAGGCAGCCGCAGCAGCGCCGGCCTTCTGGGTAGAACCCTTGTAGATCTCATCGATCGCCGCGCCGAGCGAGGCGTCGAACTCCGCGTCGCTCATCTGCGCACGCAGGTCCTGCAGCAGCGCGCGGCTGAAGCTGGCGATGATGCCCTTGTTCCTGGCCAGCTCGACGCAGGCCTCGGGACGCTCGTATCCGCCCGAGAGCGCGACGACGCGCAGCACCTTGGGGTGATCGACCAGTGCGTCGAACGTGCCCGGGACGACCGGCAGCGATAGCTTGAGCATGACCTGCTGGCCTTCCGGCAGCGCGTCGAGATTCTTGAGGATCTCGGCAAGCAGGATCTTGTCGCACTCGGCGCGCGTCTCGCTCTTGATGTTCACCTCGGGCTCGATGATCGGCATCATGCCGTGCGAGAGAACCTGCTGGCCGATCTCGAACTGCTGCTTGACCACGGCGGCGATGCCTTCGGCGTTGGCCGAATTGATCACCGAACGCTCCTTGGTACCGAAGACGCCGAGCGCCCTTGAACGCTCCAGCAGCGCGTCGAGCGTCGGCATCGGCTTCATCAACTGCACGCCGTTGGCCTCGTCCTCGAGGCCCTTGTCGATCTTGATGAAGGGCACGATGCCCTTGTTGATCAGCGCAGTCGGAGTGGGAACGCCGTCGACCTGACCGTCCATGGTGCGCTCGAACAGGATCGCGCCGATGACCTTTTCGCCGGTGAAGGCAGGAGAAGAGATGATGCGGCTGCGCATCTGGTGGATCAGGCCGAACATTTCCTCTTCGGTCGACCAGGCGCCTTCCTCGATGCCGTAGCCCTTGAGTGCCTTTGGCGTGGAGCCGCCGCTCTGGTCGAGCGCGGCAATAAAGCCGTCGCCATCGGCCATCTTGGCCGTCATCTGTGAAACTTGCATGGTTCTCCTCCTGTTTGTCTCACCTGTTGGTAATCGGGGCTATCGGCGGGGGACCCGGCGCGCAACCTCGGCAAAGGGCTTAATCCGCTCAAGCGCCTTTGCCTCGCGAGGTGCGGATCGCGCTCAGGCCTCCAGCACGGCGACGCCGGGCAGTTCCTTGCCTTCCATCCATTCAAGGAAGGCACCGCCGGCCGTCGAGATATACGAAAAGTCCTGCGCCACGCCCGCGTGATTGAGCGCCGCCACGGTATCGCCGCCACCGGCGACCGAAATCAGCGAACCTTCGACGGTCAGTGCGGCTGCCGTGCGCGCAAGGGCGACAGTGGCCGCATCGAAGGGCACCGTCTCGAAGGCGCCCATCGGACCGTTCCAGACCAGCGTCCGGCAAGTCTTGAGCACATCGCCGAGGGCTTCGACCGCCAGCGGACCGACGTCGAGGATCATCTCGTCAGAGGCGACCTCGTGGACGTTGCAGGTGCGCAAGGAAGCCGGGTTGGCCGCGAATTCCTTCGACACGACGACCTCATAGGGCAGATGCACGGTGCAGCCTGACGTGTCGGCCGCCTCGAGGATCTCGTTGGCAGTGCCGGTCAGGTCGTGCTCGCAAAGCGACTTGCCCACGTCGACGCCCTTGGCGGCGAGGAAGGTGTTGGCCATGCCCCCGCCGATGATCAGGTGATCGACCTGGCCGACAAGGTGCTTGAGCACGTCGAGCTTGGAGGAAACCTTGGCTCCGCCGACGACGGCCGCCACCGGCTTTTCCGGAGCGCCCAGCGCCTTGTCCAGCGCTTCGAGCTCTGCCTGCATCGAGCGGCCCGCATAGGCGGGCAGGACGCGCGCCAGGCCCTCGGTCGTCGCATGGGCGCGGTGCGCGGCGGAGAACGCGTCGTTGACGTAGAAGTCGCCGTTCTCGGCAATCGCCTTCACGAAATCGGCATCGTTCTTTTCCTCGCCCTTCCAGAAGCGCGTGTTCTCAAGGATCGCAATGTCACCGGCACGCAGGATGCCGACCGACTGCGCAACCACCGGACCGGCGACTTCGGGCACGAACATGACTTCCTTGCCCAGCACCCTCTCGACCGCACCGACCACCATCGATAGCGACATGGTGGAGGAGCGCTCGCCCTTGGGACGGCCGAAGTGCGCCAGAAGCAGGACCTTGGCGCCCTTCCCGGCCAGTTCCAGGATCGTGGGAGCACATGCACGAATGCGGGTCTCGTCGGTAACGAGGCCGTCCTTCATCGGCAGGTTGAGGTCGACACGTACCAGCGCCACCTTGCCGGTCACGTCGCCCAGGTCAGATTCGAGGGTGTCCAGGGTCTTGAAAGCGCTCATTGCTCGATCCTTACTTCGTCTCCGACGGCGATCTCGCCATCGTCCAGAACCCGGCCCAGCACGCCGCCACGCCAGTCCGGCGTCAGCGCGGCCATCAGTCCGGGCTTGATTTCATCCATGCGGCTGCATGGATCGCATTCCATGGTTATCTCGATGCGGCAGGTCGGCCCGATCGCGATTACCGCACCCGCCGCTCGCGGCAGGCGCAGGCCCGAGACGCACAGGTTTGCCCGCCGTGCATGCCACGGCAGGAACGCGTCGTCGGGAATGTCGAGATCGCGCAGGGCCGCGCGCCAGCTCTCGGCCTCGATCAGCGAGACCTGCCGGCGCGGCTGCTTTCTTGCCCCATCGGGGCCCTGACGCACGGCGCCGCGAAAGTCCCCCTGGACTCCCGCGGCGGCAGTGACGGCGACGGACGACAATTCCTCCATGGTTCCACGCGATCGCGAACGCCGCGCTATGCCAAGGAGTGTGCCCGTCGCCGGATTCACTTTCAGAGGAACTTCGCCATCGCACCCGCAGTGTCGAGCATGCGGTTCGAGAAGCCCCACTCGTTGTCGTACCAGGATACGACGCGGACGAACTTGCCTTCCATGACGGCCGTCTCGAGGCTGTCGACGGTCGAGCTCGCCGGGTAGTGGTTGAAGTCCGACGAAACCAGCGGCTCTTCGGTGTAGGCCAGGACGCCCTTCATCGGGCCTTCCGACGCTGCCTTGAGAGCGGCGTTGATTTCTTCCTTGGTGGTGTCGCGCTTCGGCACGAAGCACAGGTCGACCAGGCTGACATTCGGGGTCGGCACGCGGACCGACGAACCGTCCAGCTTGCCCTTGAGTTCCGGCAGCACGAGGCCGACCGCGCGGGCAGCGCCCGTGGTGGTCGGGATCATGTTGGCGGCACCGGCACGGGCGCGGCGCAGATCGCTGTGGATCTGGTCGAGCATGCGCTGGTCGTTGGTGTAGCTGTGGATCGTGGTCATGAAGCCACGCTCGATGCCGACGGTGTCGTTGAGGACCTTGGCAACCGGGGCGAGACAGTTCGTGGTGCACGAAGCGTTCGACACGACGATGTGATCGGCGGTCAGCGTCTCGTGGTTCACGCCGAAGACGACGGTGTTGTCGACGCCGGTGGCCGGGGCCGAGATCAGCACGCGCTTCGCGCCCGCATCGAGGTGCGGCTGCGACGCTTCCTTCGACTGGAAGAAGCCCGTGCACTCGAGCACGATGTCGATGCCCAGATCCTTGTGCGGCAGCTTGCCCGGATCGCGCTCGGCAGTGACGACGATGTCCTTGCCGTTGACGGTGATCTTGCCTTCGCCTGCCTCAACGGTGCCGGGGAAGCGACCGTGGGTGCTGTCATAGGCAAAGAGGAGAGCATTCGACTTGGTGTCGGCCAGGTCGTTGATCGAAACGAGGTCGAGACCGCAGTCGGGGCGCTCGAGAATGGCCCGGGCGACAAGGCGTCCGATACGTCCGAAACCGTTGATAGCAACCTTGGTCGCCATAAAATTCTCCTCCTTTAGGCGCTTAGCTTATCAAGAATCTTGGGCACGATGGATTCGGCGGTGAAACCGAAGCGTGCGAACAGGTCCTTTGCCGGCGCTGACGCGCCGAACCGGTCGATGCCGATGTTGAGACCGCCGTTGCGGCTCGCAGCGGTATAGCGCTCCCAGCCCAGCGTCGAGCCGGCCTCGATCGAAACGCGCAGGACAGACGCATCGTGCGGCAGCACTTCGTGCTTGTACGCTTCATCCTGCGCTTCGAACAGCTCCATGCAGGGCATCGAGACGACATCGGCGCCGATGTTCTGCGATTCCAGCTGCTCGGCGACCTTCACGGCCAGTTCCACTTCGGAACCGCTGGCGATCAGGATGACCTTGCGGTCGGCCGCAGCATGACGAAGCGTGTAGGCGCCGCGCGCCGAAAGCATGTCACCGCTATTGCGCAGCTGCGGCAGATTCTGGCGGGTCAGCGCAAGAACCGAAGGCGTATCCTTGGACTGCAGCGCGATGTTCCAGCACTCTGCCGTCTCGATCACGTCCGCGGGCGGAACACGTAGAGGTTCGGGATCAGGCGCAGGCTCATGACCTGCTCGATCGGCTGGTGGGTCGGACCGTCTTCGCCCAGGCCGATGGAATCGTGGGTCAGGACGTAGATCGCGCGGGTCTGCTGCAGCGCCGAGAGGCGGATCGCATTGCGGCAGTAGTCCGAGAAGATCAGGAAGGTGCCGCCGTAGGGAATGACGCCGCCATGCAGCGCCATGCCGTTCATCGCCGCGGCCATGCCGAATTCGCGGATGCCGTAATAGACATAGCGACCGGCGTAGTTTTCCGGGGTGAACGGCTCCTGGCACTTGGCCTTGGTGTTGTTCGAGCCGGTAAGGTCGGCCGAACCGCCAACCATCTCGGGCACCACCGGCGCCAGGACGTTGAGGCAGTTTTCCGAAGCCTTGCGGGTAGCGACGGTGGTGTCGCCGTCGAGCCAGCCGGCGAAAGTCTTCGCAGCCTCGTCGCCTTCCGGAAGATCGCCGGCCATGCGGCGGTTGAATTCGGCAGCGTCGGCGCTGGCGGCCAGGCGGCCTTCCCACTCGGCGCGGGCCTTGGCCCCGGCTTCGCCCAGCGAACGCCAGTCGGCAAGGATCTCGGCCGGGATCTCGAACGGGGCTGCCGTCCAGCCCAGGAATTCACGAGCGGCGGCGACTTCATCGGGGCCGAGCGCAGCACCGTGAACGTCATGGCTACCCTGCTTGTTGGGTGCGCCCTTGCCGATCACCGTCTTGCAGGCAACGAGCGAGGGCTTGTCCGAGGCAGCGGCTTCGGCCAGCGCACGCTCGATATCGGCAAAGTCGTGGCCGTCGCACGAGAAAACGTCCCAGCCGGTAGCGCGGAAGCGCGCGGGGATGTCTTCGCTCGTCGACAACGAGGTATCGCCGTCGATGGTGATGTTGTTGTCGTCCCACAGGACCTTGAGGCGGCCCAGCTTGAGGTTGCCGGCCAGGCCGATCGCCTCGTGGTTGATGCCTTCCATGAGGCAGCCGTCACCGGCGATGACCCAGGTCTTGTGGTCGACGAGGTCGTCACCGAAAGTACCGTTGAGCTGACGCTCGGCCATCGCCATGCCGACCGCCATCGCCAGACCCTGACCCAGCGGACCGGTGGTGCATTCCACGCCCGGGATCAGGAAGTTTTCCGGGTGACCGGCGCAGACCGAGCCGAGCTGACGGAAGTTGCGGATGTCGTCCATCGTCGGGCTGGCATAGCCGGTCAGGTGGAGCAGCGAGTAGATCAGCATCGAGCCGTGGCCGGCCGAGAGCACGAAGCGGTCGCGGTCGGCCCACTTGGGCGCGGCGGGATCGAACTTGAGAAACTTGGAGAACAGCACCGTGGCGACGTCCGCCATGCCCATCGGCATGCCGGGGTGACCGCTGTTGGCAGCCTGGACCGCATCCATCGAAAGCGCCCGGATGGCATTGGCCATCGGCGCGAGGCGGTTGGGGGCGAGGGTCATCTGATGGCTCCGGATACGGAAATTACTGGGCGATTCGAAAGTCCGGACCCCCTTTAGGGAGAGGCGGCTTCCCGTCAAGTTCGCCAGTCAGTTTCGCGCGACCGACCAGTTGAGCCGCACGTCGAAATGATTGTGAACAACAAGGGCCAATTGCTTGCGTTTTATCTTCTTTCCGGTAGCCAACGGAGGATGGAACAGACGGCGATCTGTGAAGCACTGCAAAGGATCGAGGCAGCGCTTGCGCGTGTCGAGGGCGCAACCCGGCAGGCTGTAGACCTGCGCGGTCGCCACGAGGCCCTGATCGGGCAGCACGAGGCTCTCGCCACCCGGCACGTGACACTCAAGTCCAGCGTCGAGCAATCGCTCTCCCGGATCGACGGGCTGATCGGACGGGCCGATAAATGATCCGCCGGATCCAGATCACATTTTCGAAGCCCCTGAAGTCATGAGCAACGTCACCCTTTCCATCGGCTCCCGCCGCTTCACCGTCGCTTGCGCCGACGGCGAGGAAGCCCATGTTTCCGACCTGGGCGATCTGATCGACGCCAAGGTCAGCCAGGCCGGCGCGCAAGGTCAGACCGAAACGCGCATGCTGCTCTTCGCGGCGCTGCTGCTGGCGGACGAGGTGCATGAACTGCGTCGTTCGGGCACAAGTGCCCCCGCCCCGGCAAGCGAACTGCCCGAAGATCTGGCCGAGCGCCTCGCCGAGGTCGCGGGCCGCATAGAAAATATCGCGAACCTCCTTGAGGCTGACGCCGGCAACGCCTAACTAGGGCTCGACGGGATCTGCCCGGCACGAGCCGTTCGAACATCCCTGAGGCTATAAGCAATCCAAGGGGGCTGTCCCTGCCCGGACCGTGGTCCGACGCACATGGCTCCCACCTGACGTTGAGGCGTCAGAGGATTTCTAGGAAAACGACCCAAGGTGGACCCGTCACCCCCATTTCCCGCGAATGAAGCAAAGGCCCGGCTGCGCAGGGCCTTCCGGACCGCCCGGCGCGAACATGTCTCCGCGCTGCCCCAGGGCATGCGTGCGCTCATGCTCAACCGGCCGCCCTCTCCCATCGCGCAGATGATGCCTGAAGGGGCGCTGGTCGGACTTTATTATCCTGTAGGTGACGAGGCACCCTCACTGGGCTGGGCGCGCTGGCTGGTCGAGAATGACCGCCGCATCGCCCTGCCCGCCTTCGAATCCCGCGAGAGCCCGATGGAATTTCGCGCCTGGAACGATCCTTTCGTGGACGATGAACTGGCAATCTCGCCCTGGGGCGGGCTGCAACCGGACCGAACCGGCGAAGCGCTCATCCCCGATCTTGTCGTCGTACCGCTGATCGCCTTCACCGAGCGCGGCGAACGCCTCGGCCAGGGCGGTGGACACTACGACCGCTGGCTCCAGGCCAATCCGCAGGTGCGCGCCATCGGGCTTGCATGGGACTGCCAGATCGCCGATGCGCTTCCGATCGAGGATCACGACCGGCATCTCGACGCCGTCGTGACGCCGACCCGGATCTATCAAGGAAGCGAATGAAATGCGCGAGACCCCGACATGGCGAATTCCGATCGGCGTCCTGGGACTGTGCGTCGCGCTTGCGGTTTACGGCATTCTCATCGCGACTTACGTGCCGCCGCTGATCGGTAACTGGCACGCCCTGGCGCAGACGCCCGTCTACATCGTGCTCGGCGTCGCCTGGATCATGCCGATGCGTCGCTTCCTGATATGGATGGAGACCGGCCGCTGGGGTTGAGCCCCGGCAGCCTCAAACCTTCGCGAACATCGACATGACAAGCTGCGCAATCGGCATGCCCGCACGGCACTGAGCCGTCCTGGTGGATGCCTGTCCTGCGGGTAACCGAGTCGCTTGCCCCGGCACCCTCAGAGAGGCTGCACGATGTCTTTCACAGGCCGCTGATCGCAAAAAGAAAAAGGCCGGGACATGCCCGGCCTTTTCTTCTGATGATTCACCTCAGGACATTCCTGAAGTGGCGCGAGTGACGGGGCTCGAACCCGCGACCTCCGGCGTGACAGGCCGGCACTCTAACCAACTGAGCTACACCCGCTCACCAGTGAAAAGAACTGCACCTCAGTTCTTTCTATGTATCCTGTTTTCACAGGCTTTTCCCAAGTGGCGCGAGTGACGGGGCTCGAACCCGCGACCTCCGGCGTGACAGGCCGGCACTCTAACCAACTGAGCTACACCCGCGTTCTAAGGCGGTGCGTCCGCTTGGGAGCCGCGCCACTAAGACAGGCTCACCGGGCTGTCAACTGCCTTGAGAGGGTAAGTGGTTTTTTTGCGCGCCCTGCCCCGGCACGCCGATACGAGGCCTGCGCGATCAAGTCCGTGTTAACCATATTTTGGCGAATTGGCCGTCAATCTCCCCCGCATCGCCAACAGGCCAGCGGGGGCTGTCCGGAACCTATGAAAAGCAAGTTCGTCTTTATCGCAGCCATGACGCAGGCGCTGTGCGCGCCGGCTCTGGCACAACCGGCGGCGCCGGTTTCGGTCGCCACCGACAGCGCCGTCTTCGTCGAGAAGGTCATGGCGGATTCGAGCAGCCGCCTCGAGCCGGCCGCGCGCCTTTCGCGCGGGGACAAGGTCGTGACCGTTGTCACCTGGTACCGCATGGGCGGCAACGGGGGCTTCGTCATCACCAACCCGATGCCCACGAAGCTTGCCTATGAGGCGAGCGCGAACGAGGGACAGGAAGTCTCGGTGGACGGCGGCCGCACCTGGGGCCACCTCGGCGCTCTACGCAAGGGTGGGCGACTGGCGACGGCAGAGGACGTCACCCATGTACGCTGGCGCATTCCGGCAGGCAGCGCCGCCAATGGCCGCGGCCAGCTCGCCTACAGCGCCATCGTGCGCTGATAGCCGATTTTCGGTGAAAGCAGGACGGCGGCCCGCACCCTGGCGCAAGCCGCCCTTTCCTTCGGTTCCTAACCGGCGAGAATGAGCGCCGGTGCTTCGATCAGCTTCTTGAGGTCCTGCGCGAAGCTGGCGGCATCCCATCCGTCGACGACGCGATGGTCGCAGCTCATCGAGATGTTCATCGTCTTGCGCTTCTCGATCCGCTCCACGCCGCCGGCATCGCGCACGAACATAGGGCGCTCGACTATGCGGTTGGGACCGATGATCGCCACTTCGGGGCGATTGATGACCGGTGTCGTCGCCACCCCGCCCATCGGGCCGAGCGAGGTCAGCGTGATCGTCGAGCCGGATAGCTCCGTGGACTTGGCCGAACCGTCGCGCGCCGCCCGCGCGAGGCGCGAGATCTCGCTCGCAAGCTGCCAGAGGTTGCGATCCTGTGCATCGCGGATCACCGGGACCATCAGCCCGGCCGGAGTCTGCGCTGCCATGCCCAGGTGTACCGAACCATAGCGCGTCACCACGCCTGCCTCATCGTCGTAATGGGCGTTGAGCATCGGGTACCTGGGCATCAGCTTGCAGATCGCCGCGATCAGGAACGGCAGCATCGTCAGCTTGGGACGATCTCCACGCCCTTCATTGAGCTGCGCGCGGGTTTCCTCCAGCGCCGTCACGTCGAATTCCTCGACATAGGCGAAGTGCGGGATCTGGCGCTTGGATGCCGCCATGTTCTCGGCAATGCGGCGGCGCAGGCCGATGACGCGGACCTGCTCGTCCTTGCCTTTCAGACCGGCAGGCTGAAACCCGCCCGCGGCATTGTAGGACAGGAAAGCGTCGAGGTCGGAATGGCGGATGCGGCCATCCTCGGCCGGGCGGACTTCGCCCAGATCGATGCCGAGGTCTGCCGCGCGCTTGCGAACCGCCGGGCTGGCCATGACGCGCGTATGACCCATCGCGCGGGCCGGCACCGGGGCCGGGCTCGGCGTCGGTGCAGGCGCGGGAGCGGGCGCTGGGCTCTTTTCGGCAACGGGAGCGGGAGCCGGTTCAAACGCGGGTTCAGGGGCCGGCACCGCGGCCGGTTCCTTTGCGGCCGTCTCCTCAGGAGCGGGCGCCGGTGCAGCAGCGGGGCGACCGCCCTTGCCGTCCCGCTCGTTACCCTCGCCTTCCACCTCGATCACCACCAGCGGCGAACCGATGGCGATAACGTCGCCTTCCGCTCCGGCGACCTCGATCACCTTGCCCGAGACCGGGCTTTCCATCTCGACCGTCGCCTTGTCGGTCATCATGTCCGCAACACGGCCGTCTTCCTCGACCATGTCGCCGATCTTCACGTGCCAGGCGACGATCTCGGCTTCGGCAATGCCTTCCCCGATATCGGGGAGGCGGAATGTATAGCGACCCATCGGATCAATCCTTCATGAGCCGGTCGACCGCCTCGCCGATGCGGACGGGACCGGGGAAATAGGCCCACTCGAGGCTGTGCGGATAAGGCGTGTCGAAACCCGTCACGCGCTCGATCGGCGCCTCGAGGTGATAGAAGCAACGCTCCTGGACGAGCGCGGAAAGCTCGGCGCCGAAGCCCGAAGTGCGCGTCGCCTCATGGACGATGAGACATTTGCCGGTCTTTTCCACCGACTTTTGCACAGTCTCTATGTCCAGCGGAACAAGCGTGCGCAGGTCGATGATTTCGGCATCGACGCCCTTTTCGGCAAGCACCGCCTCGACCACATGGATCATCGTGCCATAGGCCAGCACGGTCATCGCCGCGCCTTCGCGCACGACCCGCGCCTTGCCCAGCGGGATGGAATAGTAGCCCTCGGGCACCTTGCCCCCGGCATGGTTCTTCCAGCTCTTGGACGGGTTGTCGTAATAGCCGTCGAAGGGTCCGTTGTAGATGCGCTTGGGTTCGAAGAAGATGACCGGATCGTTGTCCTCGATCGCGGCGATCAGCAGCCCCTTGGCATCGTGCGGGGTCGACGGGATCACCGTCTTGAGGCCCGCGACATGGGTGAACAGGGCCTCGGGGCTCTGGCTATGCGTCTGGCCGCCGAAGATGCCGCCACCGAAGGGAGAGCGGACCGTGATCGGGGCCACGAATTCGCCTGCCGAACGATAGCGCAGGCGCGCCGCTTCAGACACGAGCTGGTCGAGGCCGGGATAGATATAATCGGCAAACTGAATTTCCGGCACCGGGCGCAGGCCATAGGCGGCCATGCCGACTGCCGCGCCGATGATGCCGCATTCGTTGATCGGCGAATCGAACACACGGTTCTTGCCATACTTGCCCTGCAGGCCCGCGGTCGCGCGGAAGACGCCGCCGAAATAGCCCACGTCCTCGCCTAGTATGACGACATCGGGATCGCGCGCCATCATGACGTCGAGCGCTTCGTTGATCGCCTCGATCATGTTGAGCGAGCGCGTGGGGGCATCGTGGAGGCTTACAGCTTCTTCTTCGAGCATTGCCCTTACTCCTTCCACTCGGGCCACTTCATCTGGCGTTCGCGAATGGCCTGCTCGGCCTGTTCGTCCAGATGCCAGGGAAGTTCCTCGAAGACGTCTTCGAACATGGTGTGGAACGGATGGTGCAGGCCATGGCCGAGGATGCCGTTCTTTTCGGCCTCCTTGGTCGCCGCCTTCACCTCTTCCGCCAGTTCGCGGTCCATGTCGGCGTGCCGGTCTTCCGACCACTCGCCGATCGCGATCAGATGGTTCCTGAGCCGCATGATCGGATCGCCCAGCGGCCATTCCTCGCGCTCGTGCGCCGAACGGTAGGCGCTGGGATCGTCCGAGGTCGAATGGCCCTCGGCGCGGTAGGTAAAATGCTCGATGAGCGTGGGACCGAGGTTGCCGCGGGCGCGGTTGGCCGCCCACTCCATCGCCGCATAGACCGCCAGCGCATCGTTTCCGTCCACGCGCAGCCCGGCAATGCCATAGCCCGCGGCGCGAGCGGCAAAGGTCGTGCGCTCGGCCCCTGCAAAGCCGGAAAAGCTCGAGATCGCCCACTGGTTGTTGACGACGTTGAGCACGACCGGCGCATTGTAAACGGCGGCAAAGGTCATCGCCGCGTGGAAATCGCCCTCTGCGCTGGAGCCTTCGCCGATGAAGCTGGTGGCGATGCGCGTGTCGCCCTTGATCGCGCTTGCCATGGCCCAGCCCACGGCCTGCGGGAACTGCGTGGCAAGATTGCCCGAGATGGTGAAGAAGCCATAATCGCGCGCCGAGTACATGATCGGCAACTGGCGGCCCTTCAATCGGTCCGCGCGGTTCGAGTAGATCTGGTTGATCATGTCGACCAGCGGATACCCGCGCGAGATCAGGATGCCTTGCTGGCGATAACTGGGGAAGACCATGTCGTCGCCGGCCAGCGCCAATGCGCAGGCGACCGAAATCGCCTCTTCGCCGGTGCACTTCATGTAGAAGCTGGTCTTGCCCTGCCGCTGGCCGCGATACATCCGATCGTCGAAGGCGCGGGTAAGCGCCATGTTGCGCAGCATGCGGCGCAGCGATTCCGGGTCGAGATTGGGGTTCCAGGGACCGACCGCCTTGTCGTCGTCACCCAGGACGCGGATCATGTCGGTCGTAAGCGGCCAGGTTTCGCTTGCCGCGCAGGCCTCGTCGGGCCGCGCCAGCTCGCCCGGCTCGGGAATATCCAGCTCCGAGTAATCGACCTTGTCACCCGGCCTGTACTTCGGCTCGGGCACATAGAGTTCAAGTGGCGGCAAGTTGCCGCGCGGCTTTCCAGACCTGACCGGACTTTCGCCCATTTTCGTTCTCTCCCGCCAGTTTCGGCCCGTGAGAACTCCACGCACCGGGAGAATCGGAGCGTATCAAAATTCTACGGTTGAGTCATAATATTACAAACCCCCGCAATGTCAATCAGACCGCAACCGGTGCGGAGATGTGCGACTGGGGCGCATATCCACGCACTTCGAAGTCTTCGATACGATAGTCGAAGACGCTTTGCGGACGCCGCAGGATCTCGAGCGTCGCCTGCCCCTCGGGCTTGCGGGAAATCTGCTCTTCCACCAGCGCGCCATGGTTGAGGTAGAGATGGACATCACCCCCTGTCCAAACGACTTCACCCGGCTCCAGGTTGCATTGCTGCGCGAACATGCGGGTCAACAGGGCAAGCGACCACATGTTGAACGCGAATCCCAGGCCCAAATCGCAGCTGCGCTGGTAAAGCAGGCACGAAAGACGGCCACCCGCAACATGGAACTGATAGGTCTTGTGGCAGGGTGGGAGAGCCATCGCGTCCAGCTCGGCGACGTTCCACCCCTCGATGATGTGGCGACGGCTGCCGGGGTTCTCCTGCAAGGATGCGATCACCTGCGCAACCTGATTGATGCCCTGCTCGCGCCGGCGGAAAAGTCCGTTTCCGGCATCCTCAAAGACCGGCCAATCGACCCACTGCTTGCCGTAAACCGGTCCGAGGTCGCCCCACTTCTCGGCAAATGCGGCATCGGCAACGATCCGGTCGGAAAAGTCCGCGCGCGAGATCTGGTCGCCGGTTTCGCGGCGATAGCGATCGAGCGGCCAGTCGGTCCAGATCTGCACGCCTTGCGCGCAAAGCGAACGGATGTTGGTGTCGCCGGTCAGGAACCAGAGCAGCTCACGCGTCGCCGTCTTCCAGTAGACCCGCTTGGTGCTGAGCAGCGGCATGGCCCCGTCTGCAAGGTCGAAGCGGATCGTTGCGCCGAAGACTGACCGCGTTCCAACCCCGGTGCGGTCCACCCGCTCGTCGCCATGCTCCCAGATATGGCGCATGAGATCGAGATATTGCCACTCCCAATGCGGCACGCGGCCGCTGGCTGGCGATTCGGATCGAAGCAGTGTCGAGGGCGCGTTCATGGGCAAAGCCTAGACCCGCCGGCCCCGAGCGAAAAGAGGCGGCGCGCTCAATTTCCCCGCCGACGCACCATGATGAATGGTCCCGATGCATTACCTTCGAAGGATGTGACGATCCGGGTTCGCCCTTAGGATCGGCTTTGCGCCAATGCAGGACCCCATGGTGCATCATCGATTGCATGGTCCCATCGCCCAGATCTGTCCTTTCCCGATTCCTGCCCGCTCCTCTTGCGCTGCAAGGGCTCATCGCAGGCCTCGTGATGCTCGTCGCGCTGTCTCCCGCAGAAGGGGGCGCAGCCATCTACCTGCCCCTGGATGGAAGCGGAGCGGCCCATACAGTCGCCTGGTCACGCCAGCGCGGTGCCGAAGTGGTCGCTCCGGGGCCTTACGAGGGCGCTTTCATCCTGCGCATTCCGCAAGGTCATCTTGCCATGGAAGCCCTGCGGCAAGGCGCGCTGCTGATCTCGGTTCCGGAATTCCTGTGCGGTTCGCCCGATCCTTCAAAGAAGACATAACTGGTCATGAACGAACTCGATGAAATGCGCCGCAAGGGCGCCAAGATTCTCCTCGCCATTTCCTGGCTGAGCGTAGCCATCATTGCCGGCTGCGCCTGGGCTTCCGGCTCCGGCCCGGCCCCTGCCCTGCTGGCAGCCGCGATCACGATCGTGCCGACGCTGCAGGTCATGGCTGGCAACAACGGCCTGCAGGCCCGGCTGGCCCTTGGCCTTGCCGTGCCGCTCTACCCGGCCATCATGCTGTGGCAATGGAGCGGACAGAACTGGATGCTCGACATCCACATGACCTTTTTTGCCGCCATTGCCATGCTCACCCTGCTCGCAGACTGGCGCCCCGTTCTGCTCGCTGCCGGCGTGACCGCGGTTCATCACCTCACTACCAATTTCGCGGCTCCCTCGCTCGTCTTCCCTGACGGCGCCGACTTTGCCCGCGTGCTGCTCCATGCCGTCATCGTCGTGCTGGAAACCGGCGTTCTCGTCGTGCTCTCGGCCGGGTTCGAGAGGCTGGTGATCGACCAGGCGGCAGCGCATGAAGCAAGGGCCGATGCGGAGAAAGCCGCCCAGATCGAACGCACCCGGGCAGCCGAGGACCAAAAACAAGTGATCGAACAGATCGGCCGTGGTCTGCGCGGCCTTGCCTCGGGCGATCTCTCGCTGCGGCTCTCCGAATCCTTCCCCGAAGGCTACGAGGAACTGCGCGGATACTTCAATTCAGCGGCCAGCGATCTCGACGACATCGTGCGCGACGTCACCCGCTCGGCCGGGCAGATCGAATCGGGCTCGCGCGAAATTCGCAGCGCCAGCGACGATCTTGCGCTGCGCACCGAGCAGCAGGCAGCGACGCTGGAAGACATCGCCAATACCCTGCGCCAGCTCAGCACCACCGTGCAGGCCAATGCCAAGAGCGCGCAGGACCTGCAGGCCAACGTCGCCAGAGCGCGCAGCGATGCGCTATCGGGCAATTCCGTAGTCGCAAGCGCGGTGGGCGCGATGGGCGAGATCGAACGCTCGGCCGACGAGATCCACCAGATCATCACGCTGATCGACGGCATCTCCTTCCAGACCAACCTGCTCGCCCTGAATGCCGGCGTCGAAGCCGCGCGCGCGGGCGAAGCGGGCAAGGGCTTTGCAGTGGTCGCCAACGAAGTACGCGCGCTGGCGCAGCGCTCTGCCGAAGCGGCCAACCAGATCAAGGACCTGATCGGCACCTCCTCGGTTCAGGTCTCCGAAGGCGTGAAGCTCGTCGGCCAGTCGGGCGAATCGCTGATGACGATCGTCTCGGGCATTGCCGAGATCGACGAAGCGATTGCCCGCATCGCCAGCGTGTCGCAGGAACAGGCGGCAGAGATCGCGCGCATCAACGAACGTATCGCCCGGCTCGATTCCGCGACGCAGGAAAACGCAGCGATGGTCGAGGAAGGAACCGCGGCGGCTCGCCACCTCTCAAGCGAAGCTGAAGGCATGACCCGCACCGTCGCCCATTTCCGCGTTTCGGGCCAAAATCTTGCCGGCAAGCAGGACGCCCCCTGTGCAAAACTCGCTCAAGCCGCATAAAGTGACTTTGGCCCCTTGCCAGCCCCGGAATCGCTCTCTATAGGCGCGCTCCTGCCTCGGGCCGCTTTCAAAGTGGCACGATCGGTCGGGGAGTAGCTCAGCCTGGTAGAGCACTGTCTTCGGGAGGCAGGGGCCGGAGGTTCGAATCCTCTCTCCCCGACCAACTAACTCTATAAAATCTAAGCATTTTTATCCATCCTATGAACAGGGGTTGAAGGTTCAGATTGAACCTTCAGGGCCGGCGACGGATCGCGTTTGCGACCCCACGAAGGTGCTCAGGACTAAACCTGGCATAGTGTTTTTGGGTCGTCCGATCGTCGTCATGGCCCATAAACTGGGCAAGTTCGGCCATCGACACGCCAGCCTCAGCCGCCCAGACTGCTCCAGTGTGACGCAGCGTATATGGGGTAGCATGGACACCGCTCCTTTCGGACGCTGCCTGGAAGGCTTTTTTGATGCACTTGATGGGCTCTCCGGCACGTTCGATCACATACGCGCTCGTCCGTTGGGAATAGGCGGCCTCTAACAATGGCAGCAGGTCATCGGAGATTGAGACCACCGTGCGCCGCTTAGTCGTGCGAATATGTCCAGGCGGAGTGAAGTCGATCTGCTTGCGATGGAAATCAACCCGATCCCACTCAAGCTGCAAGATCGCCGTCGGGCGCGCCATCGAGTAGAGGCCTAGCATCACGTACAGCTTGGCGTGCTCGGCTGACACGCTAGCGTAGAACCGTTCGAACTCCGCATGGGACAAATGCCTGCGCTTCGTTTCAACTAACTTTGGAAGCCAGATGGGAATACGACCGGGCAGCCTCGGTCCGTTTCTAACCGCCCAGCCAAGTGACGTGGTGCTGGAAATCTGGACAGGGTGTTAAGCTCATCCCGACCTAAGGAATGGACGGGAATGAAGAAGACGAGAAAGCGCTACAGCGCGGAATTCAAGGCGAAAGTTGCGATGGAGGCGATCCGTGGTGAACTGACGCTGGCGGAACTGGCTGCGAAGCACGGCGTCCACCATACGATGATCGGGGGATGGAAGCGTCAGGCGGTGGACGGGATGGCCAGCCTGTTCGACGGCGGTGAGCAGGCGTCGAAGACGGAGACCGAAGCGGAAATCGAGAAGCTGCATGCCAAGATCGGGCAATTGCTGGTGGAGCGGGATTTTTTGGCGAAAGCCTCCGGTCGATGAGCGCGGGCCAGAGGCGATTGCTGATCGAGCCTGCTCACCAGCGCCTGTCGATCGCGGCGCAGTGCCGCCTGCTGTCGATCAGCCGGTCTTCCTATTATTATACGCCTGCGCCTCAGAGCGAGGAGACGCTGGCGCTGATGCGGGTAATCGACGAGACGTTCATGGACTGTCCGTGGTACGGCAGCCGGCAGATGGTGCGGCACCTGCAGCGGCTTGGTCATGCGGTGGGCCGCCGCCGGGTACGACGGCTGATGGCGCAGATGGGGCTGGCGGCGATCTACCAGCGCCCGCGCACGAGCGATCCGCACCCGGAGCATCGGATTTATCCCTATCTGCTGCGGGACATGAAGATCGAGCGGCCCAATCAGGTGTGGTGTGCGGACGTGACATATCTACCGATGCGCCGAGGCTTCCTCTATCTCGTTGCGATCATGGATTGGGCCACCCGCAAGGTGCTGGCCTGGCGATTGTCCAATACCATGGACGCGGCTTTTTGCGTCGAGGCTCTGGAGGATGCCATGGCCCGCTTTGGCAAGCCGGACATCTTCAACACCGATCAGGGCAGCCAGTTCACTTCGCAGGCCTTCACCGGCGTGCTGCGGGCGGCCGAAGTGAAAATCAGCATGGATGGCAAGGGGCGCTGGATGGACAACGTCTTCATCGAGCGCCTGTGGCGCTCGGTGAAGTACGAGTGCGTCTATCTGCACGCCTTCGAGACGGGTTCCGAACTGCGCGCAGGCCTGTCCCGCTGGTTCGCCTATTACAACCATCACCGGCCTCACTCACGCCTTGCAGGCAAAACCCCGGCAGAGGCATATGGGCAAATCGACGCTTCAGATCATGGGGGGCATGCCCCCCATGATCTGATCACCAGAATGGCGGCGTAAACAACAACCGGATGAGCTTAACTTAGCCGCAAACCTGTACAGGAAGGCGGGACCACCTCAGATTGCTCGCCTGCCGTGGCTTCCGGCGTCCGGGCAGTGACGTTTGGCGCCTCAAGCTGGCGAGACGCGGCATCGCTCGCAGTCGCCGCAAAGAGCGCCATCGCCAGCCCTGCAAAGACAAGCCATCGAGCCAGCAGAAACCACATCAGCTTTTTCATCGCCAATCCCCAGCAGCATGCGCGTGCTTCGAAATTCATGAAGAAACGCAATCAACTGTTTCCGCAGCGCAATGTGAATGTTGGGCGGCTCATTGCACTCATGCAAGGTACACGTAACATCGTCGCAGCGCTTGTCGTACATACCATTGAGGCAAAATGCGGTGTAACTGGAAGCGCTTGCAGAATAGGTGGCCAAGCCCATTGGCAATTAGCAAACGGCGAAACCTGGCTGCATCGCGCGCCCCGAGCGTAATGGACGAATTCATGGACAGGCAGTCGGTAATTCGAAGGATGAGCCTCGCATCGTTTGCGCTCTGGACAGGGTTGGCAGCGATCGTATCCGTCAGCGGCTTGCTCTATCCCGGCGGAGCGATCCGCAATCTGACCATGGGCGTGGTTTTCGCCGCCATCGGGACTGGCGCGCATCTTCGGCAGACCAGGCCCGGGCCGCTGTTTGGACCTTGGCTCCTCTGTTTTTCCCTGCCAGCCGGAGCGGTACTTGCCGTGCTGGCTTCCTATCGAGTTTTCTCCGAGAGAATGGCGGTGTTCGGATGAATATGCCATAGGGTAGCGCGGCCAGGTTGCCTGCATGAAAAGCCACTGGACCGGACGGCATGAAACCGGCCGATCCAGTGAGGTATCAAAGCGATTGATCAGGCTGGCGTCTTCCAGATAGTAGAGGAATCGTCGTCCTTGGCCAGGCTGGCGCGTTCTTCTTCGGCAGCATTGCAATAGCTTTTCACGTCGAACGCGGCGATCGCCATCTGCGATCCCATTGCCATGCCAAACCCGAGCAGAGCCTTTTTCTCAAGCGTGTTCAGCTCCGCTTCGGTCAGATCCATCTGCTTTCCGTCTTCATCATAGTGGATCAGGTTCATTTCCTTGGCAAAACGATCCTGATCAACCTCGAAACCCTCGCAGCGCTCACCCACGGTGACCTGGTGGGCCATGTTCTTGAGCATGGTGATCTGGCCGGTATTGAGCGAATCCTTCATCGCCTCATTCAGCGCATCGTCGACACTCATCTGCATGTGAACGGCCGCAGGAACGGTATTGGCGTCCTCTGCCGTTTCAGTGCTGCTTTCAGTCGCTGCTTCGGCCTTTCCTTGGCTACAGCCGGCAGCAAGCAATGCAGCCAACGGCAGCGCGAGCATGGCACAGTTCTTGAACACCTTTTTCATCAGAACCTCCGATCATGCCCGAATTCGTAGCTCGTCCAACGGCTGGAATAGTGGCCGTGGGTGTAGCACGAACGTGTTTGCTGATAGCACCATGTGTCTCTCGAACCCTCGGGTGCGAAAGCTTCGCGATCGTGGTGATAATAATAGCTGTTATTGCGGTAATATCGCTCGCGCTCGCGTTCCTTTTTCTTCTTGCTGGCGATGGCGGCAGCCAGCACACCCGCAATAGCGACGCCGGCGATAACACCTGCCGCGCTGTGGCCGTCGTCATGATGCCGGTGGCGTTCATGATCGTGGTCGCGGTCCCTCGCCATTGCAGCACCTGTTGGCGCAAGCATCAGTGCCATCGCGGCGCTCGCCGAGATGAGCTTTCTTCCGGAACTCTTGCAGATCATGGTGTTTCTCCTCCTTCGATCAGCCTTCACGGATATTTTGTCGGAAGCACCCCCACCGATCATTCATGATGTTCGATCGCATCCACCAGCGTGAGATGCGGTCTTGCTCCGCTGCCTACGCGTGAATTGGTAATCAGCATTGTCGTGCCCGGTTCGACTGCCGCCATCAGCAGCTCACGGAATTCACGCGGCATGCGGACCCTGTTCAGTTGCGCTTCGTCAAGGGCCTTGCCATCTTCATCCTCGTGCCCTGTCATGCCGACAAAGGTCCATTTCGCCTGTCCATTCTGGATGATCCTGGTGGCGACATGCGAACCGGGGTCGGGATCATCGATGGTGGCGACACTGCGCCCGATCTCCACGCCGCTGCGCAATACCACGATGCGCTGATCCAGCTTGGAGACGATGATCGAAAGCGGACCGCTGGCAACAAGTTCGGGATTCCAGCGAAAGCGTTCGCCGCTCCGCAAGGTCAGCTTCTCAATCGCCTCCCCGCGCTCGTTGAACGGGGCGAGCAGGCTGTTCTCGCTCGTGACTACGTGATCCGCGGCATCGCCTTCGACGACGACCGTTCCCCCCAGATCGGTGATTGCAAACAGCTCGCGTGCAAATCCGATCGGCAGATGCACGCAGCCATGGCTTTCGGGATAACCCGGCAGGCCGCCCGCATGCAGCGCCACGCCGTCCCATGTCAGCCGCTGCTGGTAGGGCATGGGCGCGTTGTTATAAGTGCTGGACCGGTGCCTTGCGTCTTTTTGCAGGATGGTGAAAACGCCGGTCGGCGTCGGGTGGCCGGGTCTTCCGGTGGAGACCGTGGTTGCCGCGATGCGAATGCCGTTGCGATAGACCATGGCGATCTGGCGCGAGAGATCGACGTAAATCAGGACAGGACCGCTGGGGGCAACTTCGGGTGCCCAAACCCATTCCCCCGGCTTGAGCCTGTCGATGTCACGCGCGAATTCCGGCGGAGAGCTGGCAACGGCCCCTTGCGCGTTTGCCTTCGACACAAACGTGATCGACAAGAGCGAAATGGCCAGCGCCATTGCAGTGGGTACCGGCACGAGAATCTTTGGCGCGATCATGCAAGACCATTTCGACATTCAACCGGCCCCCATGCTCGCGCCGACCAATGTCAACGTGAACGTCATCCAGTCATTGATTATGTGCGCCCCGGCCGAGACCCACAGGTTCTTGGTCTTGAGGTACGCCAGCGTCAGGACAAGCCGGGCTCCGCCGATGAGGATCAGGCACTGGAGGATATTCCAGTTGTAGGTCGGCAGATGGATGGCAGCAAACCACACGGCAGTAGCCAACCAGGCGATAATCACTGCGGTCCGTCTCGATAGCCCAAACTTCCGCGTCAGATAGTAGAGCAGCGCAAGGAAGGGCACGATCGAGATCAGCTCTTCCCCGATGAGCTGAGGTATGGAGTTCACGAAGAACAGAACCCTGTCTGCCTGTCCGAAGGTCTTCAACCCCTCGATAGCAGCGTTTGTTTCGGTATCGACGAAGTTCAGCACGATAAAGCCCAAAGGAACCGCTATCACGTAGTTGAGCAACGCGAAGGCGAACATCCAGCCGATGTCTTTCAGGCGAACCCGTCGAAACAAAGCGGTCCAGTGCCTGCCCGCGACCAGGGCCATTCCAAGGAGCGGAAGAAGGGTCAGCAGCATGCCCGGGGCAAGCTGCAGGTAGCCCTGCGAGAACATCGGCAAATGCCTCAGCAGAACGGCAACGGCCAAACCGACCGCTGCCAGCGGCACCAGCCACTTCAGGGCGGAAATCTCGATCGGCCATCCGTTGTAGAACGGATAGTCTCTTTCAGATCCGTCAGCTGCGTTCAGTTCCGTGTCAGCCATTCTTCCGCCTTTCGAACCGACCTACCAGATGTCGACCCGCTTCTGAGGGGCAAGCCACATCGGGTCACCTTCGTGGATGTCGAATGCCTCGTAAAACGCATCCAGATGCTGCAGCGGAGCAACGGCGCGATAGATGCCCGGCGCGTGGTTGTCTTCCAGCTGCACCCGCATCGAACCGTCCGATCGCTGCTCTGCCCAGAGCTGGGAATAGGCGATGAGACAGCGCTGGCTCGGACTGAGGCCATCGATCTCGACGTTCTCGTCGGGATGCTCTGCAAGGTAGTTCATCAAGGCATCGTGGGCGAGTGCGATGCCGCCGATGTCGGCAAGGTTCTCGGTCACGGTGAGGCCGCCGTTCATGAAGGTTCCGGGAAGCGCCTCGAAGGCACTTGCCTGGTCGATCAGCTTCTGTGCCTCCGCTTCGAAGCGGGCGCCGTCCTTGGCCGTCCACCAGTTGCGAAGGTTTCCCTTCGCATCGAAATTCCGTCCACCGGTGTCGAAGCCGTGGGTCATTTCATGGCCGATTATCGCGCCGAGGCGGCAGAAATAGAGCGGCGCATCACGATTTACCGAAAAAGTAGGCGGCTGCGCGATGGCGGCCGTAACCTGGAACCCGTTGATGGTGGGATCGTAGGCCGCGTTTACTACCGTCGGTGTCGTATGCAGCGGTTCGGAAAAGGCCCAGAACTCGACCGGGGCGTTCTGCTTCGCCGCCATCCGGGCCATTTCGAATTCATGAAGGTTGATCAGGTTCTGCACTGGATCGTCGCCGACTTCGACCTTGCCATAGTCGATCCAACGGTCGGGATAACCGACGCGGTAGTAGAGCGCGTCGACCTTCTCGAGCGCCGCCGACCGCGTTGCTTCGGCCATCCAGTCGTTTGCTTCGATCCGCTTTCGAAAGGCAGCCTGGATGCGCCGGATCATGTCCAGGCCCGCATTTTCCTTCGGTTTTGAAAAGAAGTTGTCGACGTAAAGGTGCCCCAGAGGCTGACCCAGCGACTTCTCCATGAATTCGACGACCGTCTCTTCGCGCGGTTTTTCGGAATAGGCACCGAGCAAGGCGATGTTCACCTGCTTCTTCGGTTCCTCGAACTTCGTGCTCAGAACCGATCCGAATGCCTGGAGCAGGCGCAGCTTGAGATAATCCTTCAACTCGTCGACGGTGAAGGCAGCCATCACCTTGCCGAGTGTGCGGGCCGCATCGGGATCGACCAGTATGACCCGGTCCGGTTCCTGCAGGCCCAGAGCCTGAAGATACGCATCGATTTCGAAACCGGCTGACTCGGCGCGCAATTGAGTCATTGTCCGCGGGTTGTTGACGTTGCGCTTGTCGACCTTTTTGACCGGATCGAGTTCGCCTGCGTGCAGCATGGAATCGATTGCGAGCGATGTCGCGGCAATCGCCTTCGCACGCTCCGCAGGCACATCGGCGACTTCCAGCATCGCCGATACGTATTCCCGGTAAATCGTGCGAAGCGGAGAGTCTTCGGGACTTTCGTAGATGGCATCAACAGAAAGCGCCCGCTCGCCAATCTCCATATAAACTGCGTTGCGCGAAACATCGGTCAGCTCCGGGAAAATATCGAGACTGACCAATGGCCAGTGCCCGGTGTGCGCCGAGAACGTGCCGAGGTAGGCCGCCAGCTCCTTCTTGCTCTCGACGGCGTCCAGCCGCGCGAGTTCCCCGGCAATCGGGGCAAGGCCAGTGGCATCGATCCGATCGACATCGACATAGGAACTGTACAAGGCTCCGACCTGCTGCGCCGGGCTTCCCTTTGCCGCCGAGAAGGACGTCGCGGCGGCATCGGTCAATACGCTGGCCATTTGCCGGCTGATCCGGTTGGCTATGAACTGCATGAAACCAAAGGTCGGCTGATCGGCTGGCCGTTTGACCCGGTCGAACCAGCCGCCCGACGCATAGCGCAGGAAGTCATCGGCGGGATTGACCGACCGATCCATGTTCTCGATCGAGAAGGCCAGAGTATCCGGAGTGGGGTCCGTCCCGTCATCATCAGCAAGAGCAGAACCGCTCGCCAGCAGCAGGAGACCTCCGGTTGCGCCAGCCAGCAGCTTGCCCTTGCCCATTACGCTTCCTCCGATTGTCCCGAGCCCGATCAGTTATTCCTGCGATATTGAAGCACGGCGACTGCGGCGTTTGCCTTTTCGCCTGTCGTGCAGCCCGGCAGTGCGCTCATGAGACCGCCTTTGTCGTTGAAATATACCGTGCAGGTTCCCGAAACGGTCGCCTGATAATTGCCGTTTCGCAGGCGCAGGACCGGAACGCCATATGTGTAGCCCGAGTGATGCTTTTGCGTCAGTCCCTGTTCCTTGCGATAGGATTCCATCGCGTCATCGGCCTTGCTCCGGTCCGAATGAGAGCAATGGTCATTCGTCCCATTACGTTCGCCATCGCGATCGTAGTAGACGATGCATGCAGCACCGACATTGACATGGCTTCGCCCATGGCGATCCATCACGACCTCGGGCGGCCCGTAGTGGTGACCGGCGTGACTGCCTTGGCTTCCAAAGCCTCCCGGAGGCGCTTCGCTGCCGGGATAGCCATCCATTCCCTGTTCCCGCCGATAGGCCGCTACGCCAGTGTCAGCCTGACTCCTCT
Organism: Novosphingobium pentaromativorans US6-1; assembly: GCF_000767465.1. Lineage (NCBI taxonomy): Bacteria > Pseudomonadati > Pseudomonadota > Alphaproteobacteria > Sphingomonadales > Sphingomonadaceae > Novosphingobium > Novosphingobium pentaromativorans. The sequence continues at coordinate 456,404 of NZ_CP009291.1, read as the reverse complement.
GGCTCCGCGAGCAGTTGCTGTTGGCGCTCTTGCGCCTGCCGTCGGCGCCGTAATAAACCACGCAATTGTTGGAGAAAGTTGCCTCGATCTCGCCGTTACTGCCGGCAAATATCCGCGGCGCTTCCTGAGCCAGAGCGGGGGCGGCACAGAGAGCCGCGACAAGGCCCGCTCCAGCCAGAATATGCTTGATCATCGACATCACTCCTCCAAATTGCGTGGCCGTGCAATGCACCCGAGCGCGACAGCCACGCGTTCTTCACTTGAGCGTGCAGATCCCGTTGGCCCGGTTGGGTCCCGAGAAACTGAGGCTCAACGAGCCGTCCGGATTGAACGAAATGGAGATCGTCGTTCCATCTCGTGAGGCCTCGAAATAGTTGTCGTTGAACTTCTTGAGGCTCGTTTCCTCACCATTGATGAACACCGGCCCGCCTTCGTTGGCGTGAACCTCGATAGCGTTACCGCATATTGCATTGAACAGCGGGATGCGTGGCTTCAACGAGGCGGCAGAAGCGGGTGAGGGTTCGCTTGCGCTCGGCGCTTCGACAGGCGCTACAGGCTGGGGAGCAGCGGAAGCTTCACTCGTCGGCGCAGAAGCCGGTTCGGAGGCCGGCGAACTTGCCTCCGTCTCCGAAGCGGCAGGGGCCTTCGCTCCCGATCCACAGCCGTAGAGAAGTATTGCAAGGCCTGCCGACAGAACAACGCTACGCATCTGGACCTCCTATACTTTCAGGAGAAATTAGAACCGGCGTTGTTCGCCGGAATTATGCTCTTCACAAGTGCCACGGAAATCCTCGATCCCGTCGACACTGATATGCCCGGTCTGGCGGTTGATCTTGACCTTCGGTTTGTTCAGGCCGTTGAGGCGATACTTTGCGTGAATTTCCGAGTAGCCGACCTGCAAGTCATGCAGTTCCCACCAGCCGTCCTGTCCGCCCGAATGGATCGGCGGGATCAACTTCTTGGGCAGCCAGATGTGGCCCTCGTCGCCGTGAATGTCGATCTGGACGATGCTGTCGAATTGCCGGCGCGACATGACGGTCGCGTAATCGGTATCAAATTCGTGATGACGCCGACTCCAGTGGAAGATCGGAACAGTCTGGACGTTCGGCTTCTCTCCCTCACCGTAACAGACCAGGTGCAGGTCCATCCCGCCGTAGTATCCGTCATCACGGTCGCGATCCTGGGCAACGGTGCCCGTAGCAGAAAGTATCACGGCCGCAGGCAATATCGTCCAATAAGCGACTTTACGGATACACTTGTGCATGCATGCCCCCTATCCGATTGCTCTTCACAGGATAATATTCGATCGACTGCACCCAAACATGGCGCAGTGCGGATACTCCGCTTTGCACGCACCCCATTTCTGGAAAAGTGCGTTCCTACATGCAAGTATTGATAGCTCTCCCAACGTTGGGCGGGAATTTGCGGTGTTGGTGTCTCGCAGACCGAAGCCTGATCCAACACCTCCCGGTGTCTATGCGTCGAGAAGACAATTCAGCATAAAGCCATAGAATTCAGGTTGATCATTAAGGTGTGAATCGGCTCCCGGCGCAATGCACATCTGGTGACAAACCATCTACAAATCAGGACAATGAGGTGGGACCTTTGCTGCATACCAGCTGTCAATGCCGATTGAGCGCGTCCCGATACGCCCCGGGGGACTGACCATGCCACTGTTGGAATGCGCGGCCGAAACTCGACGAGTTCGAAAAACCGGACATGCTGGCGACATCCGCCAGCGTAAGTGAGGCATCGGCCATCAAGCCATCGACGAACTGCCGGCGTTCCTGATCTACAAGTTCCTGGAATTTTATTCCGGTAGCCGACAGCCTTCTAGCGAGAGTGCGGACCGTTACTCCTTCACGCACCGCAATTTCTTTCAGGCGCAAGACCTTTCCCTGAGACGCGAGGCTGGTTGCAACCTGTCCGCGAAGGCGGGCTGCCAATTCTCGATTACCCTTGATTTCGTCCGCCTTTTTCAAGCGCAGCAAGGCAGTATACCACAAGGAAGCGTCGTAATCCGAATTGGACGTCTCACGCCATTCCGAAGGGAAGCTTATTCGATTGTGGTCTGCCCCCATCTCGACCTTCACCCCTTTCTCCCTGAACAGGCCTTCGATCGATTGGTCATACGGAAGAGAAAGGGTCAAGCCGACCGGCTGCAGGTCAGCCAGCAAGAACCACTCAATGGTCCGCATCACGAGGATGAGCCTGATGGCTGCCACGAAATCCAGCATCGGACCGAGGGGCAATTTCTGCACGACATTAACCTCAGCCCGCCGAACCGTCGCAGCGAATTGAAGCGAGACGTTCATGTTTGTGGCTTCGATCAATGAGGTCAGATGAATCAACGCTTGTTCAAGGGTGGGTGCATTCCTGATGATGATCGAAGCCGTCGGTCCGGTTATCAGTCGATTTGTCTGCAGAGTTTTCCTTATCAGCTCAGGGCCATGCCCACGTTCAAGGAAGTTGGCGGTAATCGTGATGTCGTCAGCCATCGAAATTCGCTGTGGCAGTTTGCCGCAACCCGGTATCGAAGTGCCCTCACGCAGCCAGTCCGGCCACCCCAGCCATTGTGAAAACGGACCGATCACCCCAAGCGGCACACTGAACCTCGCATCATTGCCGAGGTCGGCAATGGCTGCCCGTGCGCTTTTGCGGTAATCGTATTTGCGAGGGGGCGCGTCGGCTAAAGAAGAAACGGAGTGCTCCTCCGTCGTCTTTCTCAAGGGTTGGCGGACCGGGCCGTGCACAAATTCTCACCACTGAATTGAGAGAAGTGACAAAGCAGGTATCGGCATACAACTCAAAGAGGGCAAGCGTCTTCTTGTGTTAGCGTAGCGAACTTACCTCAAACTGGAATCCGACCGTAGCGCGCTTTCCTTGTATCATGTCACAGGAATTATCGATCTGTTGTGCCGCGGCGCCGCGGAGCATTTGCCAAACGATCGGCAGCTTCAAGGGTGACTCAAAGGCCACTTGGATGACTGAAACTGGCGCGCGCAAATGAAGCGCTGCCCCCTGCCCGTGATGTCCACTATTCCGGTCGACGCACTTAAACGGAGCTTCCGGATCGTCCGCAGGCTCGGCCGGTCGCAAGCAAAATTGTCGCCGGGCGGTCCTTCATATGGTGGCGATCTCGCGCTGGGCTGCTGACGCGGCCGCCGCATGGCGCTATGGGCCTGCCATGGACACACACTGCCGTGACATCGACGCGCCGCTGCGCGTAGCTGCGCTTTATCGCTTCGCTCGCTTCGAGGACTTCGCCAGCCTGCGCGAGCCGCTCGACCGGCTCTGCCGGAAGCAGGGTATTCGCGGCACCCTGCTGCTGGCAGCCGAGGGCATCAACGGTACCATTGCGGGAACGCCGGAAGGCATCGACACAGTGCTGGCGCATATTCGCGCCCTTCCTGACTGCGCGGATCTCGATGTGAAGCTCTCTAGCGCGTCGGTCATGCCCTTCCATCGCATGAAAGTGCGCCTCAAGCGCGAAATCGTGACGATGGGCCAGCCGGACATCGACCCGCGCGCGAGCGTTGGCACTTATGTCGAGGCGCAGGACTGGAACGCGCTGATTTCCGATCCCCGGACCATCGTGATCGATACCCGCAACGACTACGAAGTGGCCGTCGGCACATTCGAAGGCGCAATCGATCCCAGAACGCCCAGCTTCCGCGATTTTCCCGAGTGGTTCCGGCAGGAACGCGAACGCCTGCTGGGCAGCGGCAAGCCGCCCAGGGTCGCGATGTTCTGCACCGGCGGTATTCGCTGCGAAAAGTCGACGGCGTTCCTCAAACAGGAGGGCATCGAGGACGTCTACCACCTCAAGGGCGGCATCCTGAAATACCTCGAGACAGTGCCCGAAGAGGAAAGCCTCTGGCGCGGCGAGTGCTTCGTATTCGACCAGCGGGTGACCATCGGCCATGGGCTGGTCGAAGGCTCCTATTCGCTGTGCCACGCCTGCCGCCGTCCGGTCAGTGCGGAAGGTGCCACCTCACCGATGTACGAAGAGGGAGTGAGCTGTCCGGCCTGCCATGGCGAGCGCACAGAAGAGCAGCGCGAATCCTATCGCGAACGACACCGCCAGGAAGCGCTGGCCGCTGCCCGGGGCGAGGCCCATGTCGGCGCCCGGTTCGAACAGGTACAGGCCGAACAGCGCAATGACCGCGGCGCCTGATCCGATCCTCTACAGTTTCCGCCGGTGCCCCTACGCGATGCGCGCAAGGCTGGCGCTGATGGTGAGTGGCACCGCCTGCGAACTGCGAGAGGTGAAGCTGTCGGCCAAGCCCGGGGCGATGCTGGCCGCCTCGCCGAAGGGAACGGTGCCCGTACTCGTCACCGCCGAAGGCGAAGTCATCGACGAGAGCATCGACATCATGCGCCGATCGCTTGCTCAGAACGATCCCGAGGGCTGGCTGGAGCGCGATGCCCCGGACCTGATCGCCCGCAACGACAGTACATTCAAGCACGACCTTGACCGCTACAAGTACCCTGAGCGCCATGGCTCCGATGCCCTTGCCCACCGCGAGGCCGGCCTGGAGGTGCTGCTCGACCTGGACGCGCGCCTTGCCGGGAAAGGCCAGCTCTGCGGCGCAAAACGCGGACTGGCCGACATGGCGATCATGCCGTTCATACGCCAGTTCGCGGCCGTCGACAGGACCTGGTTCGATACCTTGCCGCTGCGACACCTCAAACCGTGGCTGGAAGCCCACCTCGAAAGCGATCTGTTCAAGGCGATCATGCTGCGGGTGAAGCCGTGGTCGCCGGGCGATCCGATCATCCGCTTCGCAGCGCCGCAACGCACCGCCCCATAAAGACGTGGCCTCCCGGCAATGCCGAGAGGCCATACAGGCGCTATGCCTGTTCTCTACCCGCATTGTGCGGTTGGTGCGACCCGAAAGGCTTCTGCTTGCGTAAACCCTTTTCGGTTTGAGCGGGGCCGGACACCCCCCAGCGCCGAGCCCCGCCCAGATCTCCCCCTGATGCTTGCGGCTCAGGGAATGCGCTCGAAGTGGCTGGCAAGAATGCCGGGCACCGCTTCGAAATCATGCGACTTGTGAAGGTACTTATCGGCTCCCGCCATCAGGCAGCTCCGCCTGAGCGAAGCGTCCGGCTGGTTCGTCAGCACGATGATGAAACAGGTGCTGCTGACCTTGCGGATCGCCTGAACCACTTCCAACCCCGAAAGAAGCGGCATGGCAAAATCCAGGATGACCGCGTCCGGTCGCTTGGCCTCAAAGCTCCTCTTTGCCTCCAATCCATCGAAAACCGGACCGACGACCTCGAACTGCCCCGTTTCCCCCACGAGATCCGCCAGCCGGATAGCGACGCTGCGTGCATCGTCCGCAATAAGCACGCAGCGTCGCTTCCCCATTCGGGCCGCCCCCATGCTGGCCCGCGCCTGTACCTTGCCAACGCCCCCCTGGCTTTTGACAAGGCCCCCACACTGCCCCCCGTGAATTGCCTCGGTGACCATGGGCCCAGAATAGGGATTTGCGCTGCAAGGTCTTGTCGGAACGTTCGCCAGCCGACGTCAGAAATTTGACTACACAGGCGCCAGCAAATTGCGGGCGGATCTGAGGCAAGGCGCATCGCGGCCCTGAATGCCCGCGTTAGTTCACCAGATCGTGCTGCATTGCGTATCGCGCCATTTCCACCGCATTTGCCAGACCGGTCTTCTGCCGGATCCGGGCGATGTAGGTGGCGACGGTCTTGTCGCTGATGGCAAGGTCGGCCGCGACTTCCTTGACCGCACGCCCCATCGCCAGCCCCTTGAGGATTTCCAGTTCCCTCTCGGAAAGCCTTTCGTGCGGAAGCGGTTCGTCGTCGCGGATGCAACGGGCGATAGCCGCGGCGACATCGGCATGCAGGTAGGTACCGCCTTGCGCGACTTTCTCTATCGCCCTCACCAGTTCGTCAGGCGGCAGATGCTTGTTGATCAGGCCGTTGGCGCCCGCCTTGATCGATCGCACTGCAAACGAGGCCTCCCCCTCGGCAGTGATGACAAGGATGGGAACTTCGGCATTGACCTTCCTGATCCGCCCGAGGACCTCGAGAATGTCCATGCCGCCCGGCATCATCATGTCGAGCAGGATGAGGTCCCAGTCCCCTTGCGCGACATTTTCGACGACGGACTGCGAGTCCCCGGCCTCCGCCACTTCCACATCGCCGAAGATCTCGTGCACCATCGAGAGCAGCCCGCACCGGGTGATGGCGTGATCGTCCGCCACGAGGATTTTGCCGATTGCCATCTCCCTCATTTCGGCACCCTTGCGCTCACGACCGCCCCGGTCGGGGAATTGGGCGCAATGCGAATGGAACCGCCGAACAGTTCGACTCTTTCGCGCATGCCCAGCAGGCCGAGCGAGGCGCCCTCTTTGGGAATCTCGGCAAAGCCCTTGCCATCGTCACTCACCGACAAGCGCCAGTCTTCCTGCGTGGTCGTGAAATCGATCCGGATACAGCTGGCCTGAGCGTGGCGAATAATGTTCGTGAGCATTTCCTGCAGCACCCGGAAGAAGGCCGTAGCGATCTCCGGCGGAGGCAGATCGCTTTCGTCGACACGGCACACCGCAGACAGGCCGGTGCGCATCTCGAAGCGGCGCGCTTCATCTTCGACGGCGGCAGCCAGACCCAGGACATCGAGGGCGCTGGGCCGCAACTCCGCGGCGATGCGCCGGACTGTCTCGATGGTCGCTTCGATCAGCTCGCTGGCATCGTTGAGTTTGGGCACGAGGATGTCCGCCAGCGGCGTACCCGCTTCGAGCTTGCGGTTCATCCACCAGACGTCCATTTTCAAGGCAGTCAGCAATTGACCGAGTTCGTCGTGCACTTCGCGGGCGATGCGTTTCTGCTCTTCCTCGCGCACGGTATTGAGACGCGCCGTCAGCTGCCGCATCTGCCGGTCGCGGATCTTGAGCATTTCGAACTGGGCGCGCATCTGCGCCTCCTGTCTGCGCTTCTCGGTGACGTCCCGGCAGATCGCGCCGAACTGCTGGATCGTTCCTTCCGCATCCGGCAGGCCGAAGGCGACCATCGACAGCGTCATCTGCCGCCCGTCCCGCGCCAAGAGGGTAATCTCATGCTCGCCCACGCTACCGTCCTGCAATGCAACGGCCAGAACACCGCGTTGCTCGACTGCGTTTTCGACATCGACGGCACGCAGCAGGTCATGGGCGCGGGTGCCTATAGCCTCGGCGGAGGAATAACCGAAGATCCGCTCGGCCGCAGGGTTCCAGCTGGTGATCGTCCCGTCGGGCCCGCCGCTGAACACCGCGTCGCCCGATGCCTCGACGATGCCCGCCAGGAGCGCGCGCAACTGCTCCGCGCGGGAGCGTTCCGATGCTTCGCGCGTTCGCGCCGCGGCATAGCGAATGGCGCGGGCCAATGACGTGCCCTTGAGGTCCGATTTGGGAATGTAGTCCTGCGCGCCCGCTTCCAGGCACTGCAGCGCCAGGCGCTCCTCGTCCAGTCCGGTCAGCACCACGATCGGCGCATCGCTGGCCACGCTGCGAATGGCATGGACGCATTCGATGCCGTTGCCGTCCGGCAGGCCGAGATCAAGCAGAATGGCGTTTACCGCAATGTCGCGAAGGATTTCGCTCGCCCTCGAGAGGGAAGCCGCATGGATCAGCTGCGACCGCTGATCGGCAAGGATCTCCTCTATGAAGTCGGCATCGCCGGGATTGTCTTCCACCAGCAGGATCGGGCCGATGTCCTCGACTTGATGGCCGCGCGGGCCATTATCCCGATCGCCTGCCAACAATCCGTTCACGGCAGCCTGGCAACCGATAGCCAGAAGTTCTCGATCTCCTTCACCCGGGACTGGAATTCGTGCAGTCCCACCGGCTTGGTGACGTAGCAGTTGGCGCCAAGGTCATAGCTCCGCTCCACGTCCGGAGCGGCATCGGATGAGGAGAGCACCACTACCGGAATCCGCTTGAGGCGCTCGTCCCGCTGGATTTCGCGCAGGACACCGTGCCCGTTGAGCCGCGGCAGGTTCATGTCGAGCAGGATGAGATCGGGCTGCGCAGCTCCTTCGTATGGCTCACGCGCATGAAGATAATCGCAGGCTTCCACGCCGTCCTTCACAATGACCGGATCGCACGAGAGCGGTCCGGGCTGCAGGGTCTCGGTTATCAGGAAGGCGTCGGCTTCGTTGTCTTCAACGATCAATAATCGAATCTGACTGCCCATCCCCTGACCCCCTTCTTTGTGAGAGACTTACGCCTGCATCTGTCATTGCGTCGGCAGGCTTCGAAGACACGATATGTCCTGCCAGCGAGAAAGCAAGTTAAAGCAATTGGATAGGTACAATCAAGTAAGGCAGTAACACGTCTCGAGCGATGACAAGGATTTAACCGCTTAAGTCCGGCATGAAACAGCGATTGCCGGATTTGCCTCGAATTCGGGATGCAATCGTTGCTTTAAAGTTCGCTGGGAAGCGTGAAGAAAAACACGGTTCCGCGGCCCGGTTCCGAGTCGACCCAGATGGTTCCGCCGTGCCGCTCGACGATTCGCTTGGCGATGGCGAGACCGATCCCGCTGCCTTCGAAGGCCGCCCGTTCATGAAGGCGCTGGAACATCTGGAAGATGCGCTCGGCGAAACGCATGTCCATTCCTATGCCGTTGTCGCGCACGGCGAAGCGCACCAGCCTGCCTTCGCGTTCGGCCTGCACGAGCACCCGCGGAGGTTCCTCTCCGCGAAACTTGAGAGCATTGCCGATCAGGTTCTGGAACAGTTGCCCAAGCTGCACCTCATCGCCCATCACGCGCGGCAAGTCGCCGCGCTCCACCGTGCCGCCGGTTTCGGCCAGTCGGCGCTGGAGCGTGTGCATGATGCGGTCGACGACGGCATTGGCCTCGACCGGTGCAGGCTGCTTGCCCTGCGATCCCACGCGCGAATAGGCCAGGAGATCCGAAACCAGCTGCTGCATCCGGCGTGCCCCGTCTGAGGCATAATGAATGAACTTGTCGGCCCTCTCATCAAGCTGCCCCTTGTAGCGCTGGCTGAGCAGCTCGACGTAATTGGCAACCATGCGCAAGGGTTCCTGCAGGTCATGAGAGGCGACATAGGCGAACTGCTCCAGTTCGGCGTTGCTGCGCTGGAGTTCGAGATCCTTGAGCTTGCGGGCGCTTATGTCGCGAACGATCGAAGACGCGCCGATGACCGTGCCCGACGCGAGCAGGATCGGTGAAACCGTGATCGAGACGTCGAACGTGCTCCCGTCCTTGCGGCAACGGACAGTCTCGAAATGGTCGATGTGTTCCTTGCGGTGGATTCTCGCCAGGATCTCGGCTTCCTCATCAGTCCGATCGCGCGGGATCACCATCTGCATCGGTTGGCCAATCGCCTCGCGCGCGGTGTAGCCGAAAAGCCGCTCGCCTCCCCTGTTCCAGCTGGTGATCACGCCTTCCAGGTTCTTGCCGATGATCGCATCGTCCGACGATTCGACAATGGCGGCGAGCCGCGCATCGGTCCGGTCGATCCGGGCGAGCTGGGCGCAGGTGAGGACGACCATCACGCCCAGGGTAATGATCATGATGACGGCGAAGGCGGCAAAACCGAACGAAGTGCCGACGAGCCCGGCGCCGACCGACCAGTTCGCCAGGCCGCCGATGATGAAAGGCGCAAACACCGCAACCGGCATCATCAGCTGGAAAGCGCTGCGTGCCTGCGTGCCGGACGCCATGTGCCGCAGCCATCCGCGCCTGGGATCCAGCATCAATATGGCAATCGCCAGAAGCGTAATGACCAGCGCCGTAGGGAAGGCCATTGCAGAAAAGCCCAGGACCTGGGTCAGCGCGGCGACGTCATAAGCATAACCGACGATGGCGCTACCCGCGACCGTCAAGGCGCAGATGGCAAGGCTTGCGCCAAGGTAGTAGCGCTGGGAGCCGATCATGAGCAGCGCCCCGGCCAGGAGCAGGAAGCTGGCCGCCGTTGCGGGAGAAAAGCGCCCCATGCTGCGCCCCATCAGGTAGCCTGCATCCTTCAGGCCAAGCGCATATTGCCCCAGAGCTGTCAGCGCCAGGGCCGCAACGACGCAACAGGCGAAAATGCGCGCTCCGCGCCGCTCCCCTCGCCCGTCCGGCTCGTGAGCCAGCACGGCAAGCACCACGAGTATCGCGCAAGTCGCCGTCGCAAAGGACGCTTGCGCCGCTCCGACATTGAAGCTCGTCAGTGCAGGTAAATCGAAAATCCAGCCGAGGATGGCCACGCCAGCATAGAGCGCGACCAGTCCAGCCAAGCCGCGCCGCGTCAGATCAAGCATGGTATCGACGCCCTGTGCTGCACGGAAAGCCTCCCGAAATTCATCGTCCGCCCAATGTCTTGCGAGTGTCCGTTGAGGTCAATGCTTCATTCTCCCCGCAAGCCGGCGGCCGCAGCTGAATTTACGTGAAAATAACTATCGCCGAATAAGAAACGATCTCGCGCCACCGAGTGAGAACGTGACAAGATCCCGAAATTTCCTGAATGCGGTCAACGGCCTCTCCTCACGCGTCGGTCTTTTCATCGCGTCGACAGTCCTGTTCGGCTCGCTCCTCGTCGGATCGAGCCTTATTGCCTGGCGGGCGAATGTGCAGCAGCAGGAACTGGCACGGCTCAATTCCGCAACCATCGCACTCCTGCGCGATGCCCACCGTATCCGGCTCATCGCCCTGGAAGCTCTGCGCGGCGAACGCGGCTACCTTCTGACCCGCGACCCCGAATATCTCGAGCCCATGCTCGAAGCGGAACGCGCCCTTCCCGGCTACATGGCCAACCTGCGCAGTCACATCGACGGCAACGAGGAGAACAACCGGGAGCTCCAGCGACTGGGAGACGAAGTGCAGAGCTATTTCATGGACCTGCGCACGGTGCTCGTCCTCGACAAGGCCGGAATGAGGAAAGAAACGATCGATATCGTGCGCACTGGCCACGCCCGCAATTCGATCAACCGGATCAATGCCGACGTCCATCAGATCATCACGCGCGAACGCGCTCGACTCAGTGAGTTCAACGCCAGGACACGATCGGTCAACAATATCCTCCTGATGTACCTTTTCGCCATGACCGGTACCGGCGTATGCCTGCTTTTCACGACATCGCTGACCGTCATCGCGCTGCGCCGCTCCATTGCGCGCGAACGCGCCTTCCAGCGGGAACTGCGCTATATCGCCCAGACCGACGAACTGACCGGCATCGCCAACCGGCGCGAATTCCTGGCGGCCCTGGATCGGGCTATTGCCCTCGCGCGCCGCAACCAGTCGCAATTCTCTCTCGCCATTTTCGACATCGACCATTTCAAGAGCATCAACGACACTTACGGCCATGCCGCCGGCGACGATGTGATCAGGCGTGTAGCCAGGCTTGCGGTCGGCACCGTGCGCGCGTGCGATCTGGTCGGGCGGATCGGCGGGGAGGAATTTGGCGTACTGCTGCCCAATGTCGACATGCACCATGCCCGCGCAATTTGCGAAAGGCTGCGTGTGGAGATCCAGGCGCAGGCGATGGAACTGAGCGGAGATGCCACGGTACCTGTCACGATCAGTTCCGGCGTGGCGCAGCTGGACCCCAGCGAGAATGCCAACAAGCTGATGGAGCGGGCCGACCGCGCGCTCTACGAAGCCAAGCACGGCGGGCGCGACCAGGTTCGCCTCGCCGCCTGATTTTCACTCGCCCGCGATTTACCCGCCCCGCAGCAGCTGCACGCCCCAATCGCGTTCGAACAGGTAGAGCAGGAGGCGTGCCGCTTCCCCGCGCGGGCCAGAGAGGCCGCCGTCGCGCTCGATCAGCAGCCGCGCATCGTCGTGTGCCAGCGGCAGCAGCTTCTGGATCTGCTCCAGCGTCGCGAGGCGGAACGGCGTATCGCCGGACTGGCGCGTGCCGAGCAGTTCACCGCCGCCGCGCAATTCGAGGTCTTCCTCGGCCAGACGGAAACCGTCCTGCGTCTCGCGCATAAGGGCCAGACGCTGGCGAGCGGTTTCGCTGAGCTGCTGTCCGCGTAGCAGCAGGCAGGTCGACTTCTCGCTGCCGCGCCCGACACGGCCGCGAAGCTGGTGCAACTGCGCCAGGCCGAACCGCTCGGCCTGCTCGATCACCATCAGCGTGGCGTTCGGTACATCGACGCCGACTTCGATGACCGTCGTTGCCACCAGAACTTTCGCCTCGCCGCCGGAAAAGCGTTCCATCGCGGCGTCCTTGGCCTCGGGCTTGAGCTGGCCGTGGACGAGGACGATGTCTTCGCCGAACCGCTCCTTGAGCGCAGCATAGCGCGCCTCGGCCGCGGCGAGATCGTCGCTCTCGCTTTCGCGCACCATCGGGCAGACCCAGTAGGCCTGCTGCCCCGTCTCCAGATGCCGGGCGATGGCACCGACGACATCCTCCATCCGCTCGACCGAGACGACGCGGGTATCGATAGCCTGGCGACCGGGCGGCAGTTCGTCGAGGCGCGAGACTTCCATCTCGCCGTATTGCGCAAGCGTGAGCGTGCGCGGGATCGGCGTGGCGGTCATCGCCAGCGTATGCGGCGTACGCCGTCCCTTGCGCGCCAGCATCAGGCGCTGCCCGACGCCGAAGCGGTGCTGCTCGTCGATCACCACGAGCGCGAGGTTCTTGTAGGAGACGGTATCCTGGAAGATTGCGTGGGTGCCCACGACAATGTCGATGGAACCGTCGATCAGCCCCATGAGGATCGATTCGCGCGCCTTGCCCTTGTCGCGCCCCGTCAGCAGGGCAATTTCGACCCCGGTGCCCTGGGCCATGCGGGACAGAGTCTCGTGATGCTGACGGGCGAGAATTTCGGTGGGCGCCAGCAGCGCCGCCTGCGCCCCGGCTTCGACTGCAATCAGCATCGACGACAGGGCGACCACTGTCTTGCCCGAACCGACGTCGCCCTGCAGCAGGCGCAGCATCGGCGACTTCTGCGCAACATCGCCCTCGATCTCGGCGATCGAGCGTTTCTGCGCCCCGGTCAGCTCGAAAGGCAGCCGCAGCTTCGCGCGCAGCGAGCCGTCTCCTGCCAGCGGCGTGCCGGACTGGGCACGATTGCTCTCCCGCACCAGCATCAAAGCCAGGGCATTGGCAAGCAGTTCGTCATAAGCCAGCCGGTCTCGCGCCGGGCCATTTACGCCCTTGTGCGCCTCCAGCAGCGCCTCGCGCCAGACCGGCCACTTCATCTTCGCGAGCAGGCCCGGCTCGATCCATTCGGGCATTTCCGGCAGGACCTTGAGTGCCTGCTGCACAAGCCCGGACACGCGCCCCTGCGTCAGCCCTTCGGACAGGGGATAGACCGCCTCGCAAAGATGGCCGTGAAGCGCCGAACCGCTTTCCGCGACATGTTCGGGATGCACGATCTGCAGCATCTGACCGTACTGGTCGAGGCGCCCCGCAATCCAGCGTGTTTCACCCACCGGCAGCAGCTTGCGGGCGGTGTAGGATGCGCGGCCGAAATAGGTGAGCGTGCAGACATTGCCCGCCACGTCCTCAGCGATCACCCGGAACGGCCCCCTGCCGGCGGGCGCCCTGTGCTCGCGGACGGTCAGGGCCACGATGATGTTTTCGCCCACCCCGGCATCGTCGAGATTCTCGACCGCGCGGCGCTCGACGAACCGGTCCGGCAAGTGGTATGCAAGGTCCCTGAGCCGCGTGAGTCCAAGCTTTTCAAGCGGACGACGCAGTTTCGGACCGACACCGTCGAGCGCATCGACTTCGACGAACAGGGAATTGAGCGCTTCAGGCCTCATGAGCAGCCTCTTAGCGCGATACTGAAGCGTTTCACCAGACGCCAGGGAACAGGGATGGGGACAGCGTTGTTGGCCTTACAGGCATGACCGGAAAAGGAGAATCGCATGCTCTTGCCCAACGGAACCGTGTTCGCAGTCGTCGACGGCGAGAAGTTCGAGCTTTATCGCAACTCCGGGATCGAAGCCGAGCCGCGGCTCACGGCGTTGACGGTTCCCGAACTCGAGCCCACGAATTTCAGCGCAGGCGCGCGTGAACACGATGCCGGATCGCGCCACAAGGCCCGTACCGGCGACCCCAGCAACGACTCGCTGGATGAGCGCGCCCACGTCGCCGCGGTGACCGACTGGCTCAACCGCAAGGTGCTGGAACGCGAGATCGAGCAGCTGATCGTGGTTGCCGATCCCCGCTCGCTGGGTGAAATGCGCCGCCACTATCACAAGGAACTCAAGCAGGTGCTGGTCGGCGAAGTGGCCAAGACGATGACCGGTCGCCCGGCCGCAGAGATCGTGCGCGCCCTGCACGACTGAGCCCCCCTGCCCTACTTGCCCATGACAGCGCCGTCGCGTAACGGCGCTGTCATGGCCGACGAAAACGCTTCCGAACTTTCGCCCCGTCTCGCGCGCATCAAGTTTCGCGCCTGGCATCGCGGCACGCGCGAAGCCGATTACATGATCGGCTGCTTCTTCGACCGCTTCCACCATACCTGGTCGGAAGCCGACCTCGACCTGTTCGAGAAGATCATCGACGAAGAGGATGTCGACATCATGGCCTGGGCGCTTGGCACCCAGACGATCCCGGAGGAATACCGCGGACCGATGCTGGAGCGCATGATGAAGCTCGATTATGTCGAGATCCCGCGCTGATCTGACCTGCCTGCCATCGACCGGAAAGATGAGCCCGGTCATCTAGCGCGAGGAATCAAGGCTTGCCTGCGACCAGGTCCGCAAGCGCCCCGAAGAGGCGCCGCGGGTTGCACCTGGCACGGGCTTTCCGGCCGGGGAACCATCAACACGATTGAAATTCCCTGCTGACGCCTTATCAGCCCCGCTTTCCGCCATGCCCGATTTCCAGCGACTTCTCTCGGCCAAGACGCCCCTGACCCTCGCCGCGGTGACGCGCGGCGCGCAGCCGCTCGTGATGGCCGATCTCGCCCGCGCGGCAAAAGGACGCGCCGTTTTCATTGCCGACAACGAGGCGGCGATGAGCGCGATTGCCGAGGCGGCGAAATTCTTCGCGCCCGAGCTCGACGTCCTGGAGTTCCCGGCGTGGGACTGCCTTCCCTACGACCGCGCCAGCCCTGCCCTCTCGGTCAGCGCGCGGCGGCTTGCAGCGCTCTACCGGCTTCAGGCGAAGCGCAGCGGACCGCAATTGCTGGTCACCACAGCCAATGCCGTGCTTCAGCGCGTGCTCACCCCGTTCCGTATCCGGGAATCGGTTCGCCTGATCAAACCCGGCATGGAAATCGGCCACGAAAGTCTGATCGGTCTGCTGCGCCGCCAGGGCTACCAGCGCACCGACACCGCCATCGACGCGGGTGAGTTCGCCGTGCGCGGCTCGATATTCGACATCGTGCCTTCGGGCCTTGAAGGAGGCCTGCGCCTCGACTTTTTCGGCGACGAGCTGGAGACGCTGCGCCTCTTCGATACCGGCACGCAGCGCTCGACCGGCACCATCGCCGAGCACCTGCTCGTACCTGCCAGCGAAGCCCTGATCGACGACGATACGGTCAAGCGCTTCCGCAGTCGCTACCGCGAGATGTTCGGCGCCCATGCCACCGCCGACCCGCTCTACCAGGCAGTCAGCGACGGACGTCGCCTGGCCGGGATGGAGCACTGGTTGCCGCTGTTCGAGGACCGCCTCGTCAGCCTCTTCGACCATCTGTCGGACGACGACCTGATCGTCGCCGACACTTCCGCCGTCGGTGCAACCGAAGAGCGGCTGGGCGACATCGCCGATTATCACAAGGCGCGCCTCGACACCTCGGGTCAGAAGGCGGGAAGCTACCGTCCTCTCGCGATCGACGCGCTTTACCTTGGCGGCGAGGAACTGGAGCAGGCCCTGTCCGGCTTCCCGGTCCACCGCGCCGATGCCTTCGCCAAGCCCGAAGGCAGCAAGATCATCGACTTCGGCTTTGCAAACGCCCGGGATTTCACGCCCGAGCGCGCCCGCGGCGACAATGCCTACGAGGCTGCGGCCAAGCACCTCCACGCCGTCGGCAAAGCCGGGCGCAAGCCGATCCTCGCCGCCTACTCGACCGGCAGCCGCGCGCGGCTCGTCTCGATCCTCGGCGAAGCGAGCCAGACCAACAAGTGGGGCCCCGAACCGCGCCTTGCCGACACCTGGCAAGAAGCGCTGGGTCTGGCCGTCCAGGGCCGCTCGGCCGCGCTGGTGCTGCCGCTCGAAACCGGTTTTGCCAACGACACCGTAGAGGTCATCACCGAGCAGGACATCCTCGGCGACCGCCTCGTGCGCCGCAAGAAGCGCAAGAAGGATTCCGACGCCTTCCTTGCCGAACTGGCGGCGCTGACGCCCGGCGACCTGATCGTCCACATGGATCACGGCATCGGTCGCTACGAAGGCCTGCAGTCGATCCAGGTGGGCCAGTCCCCGCACGACTGCGTGATGCTGACTTACGCGGGCGGCGACAAGCTCTACATCCCGGTGGAGAACCTCGACGTCCTCTCGCGCTATGGCAGCGAGAGCGAAGGCGTCATGCTCGACAAGCTGGGCGGCGAAGCCTGGCAGAAGCGCCGTGCGCGCCTCAAGGAGCGCATCCAGGAAATCGCCGGAGAGCTGATGAAGACAGCCGCCGAGCGGGCCTTGCGGCAGGCTCCGGCGATGGTTCCCGAAGGATCGGCCTACGACCAGTTCGTCGACCGCTTCCCCTGGCAGGAAACCGAAGACCAGGACAACGCGATTTCCGATGTCCTCGACGATCTTGCCGCGGGCAAGCCGATGGACCGCCTCGTCTGCGGCGACGTCGGCTTCGGCAAGACCGAGGTCGCCCTGCGTGCCGCATTCGTCGCTGCCATGGCCGGGCAGCAGGTCGCCGTCGTCGCGCCGACCACGCTGCTCGCGCGCCAGCACTACTCCGGCTTTGCAGAGCGATTCGCAGGCTTTCCGCTCAATGTCGGCCGCCTCTCGCGCCTCGTCCCCGAAAAGGAAGCGCGCACCACCCGCGAAGGGCTCGCCTCGGGCACCGTGGACATCGTCTGCGGCACCCATGCAATCCTGTCGAAGTCGGTGCAGTTCAAGCGCCTCGGCTTGGTCATCGTCGACGAGGAGCAGCGCTTCGGCGTCACCCACAAGGAGAAGCTCAAGCAGCTTCGCACCGACGTCCACGTCCTGACGCTGACCGCGACGCCGATCCCGCGCACGCTGCAGATGGCGATGTCGGGCCTGCGCGAGCTGTCGACCATCCAGACCCCGCCGGTCGACCGCCTTGCGGTGCGCACCTACGTGATGGAATGGGACGACATGGTGATGCGCGAGGCACTGCTGCGCGAACACCATCGCGGCGGCCAGAGCTTTATCGTCGTCCCCCGCATTGCGGACATGGCCGAAGTCGAGGACTGGCTGCACAAGCACGTTCCCGAAGTGAAGTGCATCACCGCACACGGGCAGATGAGCGCAGGCGAAGTGGAAGAGCGCATGAGCGCTTTCTACGAGGGCAAGTACGAGGTCCTGCTGTCGACGACCATCGTCGAATCCGGGCTCGACATCCCGCGCGCCAACACGATCATCATTCACCGCGCCGACCGCTTCGGTCTCGCCCAGCTCTACCAGCTCCGAGGCCGCGTCGGGCGCTCGAAGCTGCGTGCCTATGCCTACCTGACGACGCCTGCAGCCACCGCGCTTTCCGAAGTCGCGGAGAAGCGCCTCAAGGTGTTGGGCGATCTCGACAGCCTGGGCGCGGGCTTCCAGCTCGCCAGTCACGACCTCGACATTCGCGGCGCGGGCAACCTGCTGGGTGACGAACAGTCCGGCCACATTCGCGAAGTCGGCTTCGAACTCTACCAGTCGATGCTGGAAGACGCGATCATGGCCGCCCGCGCGGGCGGCGTCGGGCTGGAGAAGGACACCTCGGGCCTCAGCCCGCAGATCACCGTCGATGCGCCGATCATGATTCCGGACGACTACGTCCCCGATCTCGCCGTGCGCATGGCGCTCTATCGCCGCCTCAACGATGCCGAGAGCCAGCAGGAGATCGAATCCCTGTCCGCAGAGATGATCGACCGCTTCGGCGCCCTGCCCCAGCCGACGATCAACCTCATCAAGCTCATCGAGATCAAGCGTCAGGCTATCGAGGCGCATATCGCCAAGATCGACGTCGGCTCGCGCGGCACGCTGGTCAGCTTCCACAACGACAGCTTCCCCAACCCGGCCGGCCTCATCGCCTATGCGGAAAGGCTGCAGGGCACGGTCAAGCTGCGCCCGGACAACAAGCTCGTCCTCACGCGCGCATGGGGCGATCCCAAGTCGCGCCTCAATGGCCTCTTCCAGCTGACCAAGGGCCTGAGCGCCGTCGCCCGCAAGGGCTGAATCCTCCGGGACGGGGGTGGGCGCGGGCGCGGCGCGTAACCCGATCGCAAGCAATTGCCGGCATGGTCGCGCGATCATGGCAAGCCGTGCATTTACACCGCAGCGACTCGCGCGCGCCGGGTCTGCTCCTGCAACCCTGCCGGCAGCCGTTGTCATCGCGCTCTTCGTGCTGCTCGCGCGCGGCGGCGCGTTCCTGACCGAACACATCGATTCGGACGAATGGAGCTACATCCTGATGGGCGCGGACGTGGCGAAGGGCCACCTGCCCTTCGTCCACCAGTTCGACCTCAAGCCGCCGGTCGTCTTCCTGCTGTTCGGCGCGGTCATCGCCACATTCGGCAAGAGCCTGCTCGCGATCCGCCTGATCGGCGCCCTTGCGGTGTTCACTGCCGCGTTCTTCACCTTCCTGATCGCGCGGCGCGCCACCGGCGCCTGGCCGGCTCTGGCCGCAGCGCTGATGAGCGTCGCGCTCTGCTCGGGCACACTCGGGCTCGATACGAGTTCGGAACTGCCTGCCATCGCCTTCATGATGCCGGCCACATGGCTGCTGGTGCGCCGCGAGACCGTAACCCTCGCCGATGCCGCACTGTGCGGTCTGCTCGTCTCGCTGGCGGTTCTGACGCGCACCAATCTGGCGGTGGTGGCGCTGGCCTTCGGATTGTTACTCCTTGCCCTGGCGGTCATGCGCCCGGCGCGGTGCGCGCGTCACGCCTGGCTGGCCTATGGCCTTGCCGGGCTGGTCCCGCTCGCCATGCTGACGCTGGTCTATGCTCTTGCCGGAGAGCTGGCGACGTTCCGTCTGGCGATGATCGACGTTCCACTGGCCTATTCCGGCCAGCTTTCGGCTCTTGACGTGCTGCGGCTCCACGCGGCGCAATATTACTATACCGCGCAGCTTGCCCCGCTGATCTATGTCCCGACGACCCTGCTCGCACTTGCTGGCATGGGGGCCAGCCTGCCGCTGCTCGTCAGGCATCGCCGCGATCCGGACAAGGCCTGGTTCGCCCTCGTCCAGTGGACCGGAATGGTTGCAGTCTTGGCCTCACTGCTGATCGGAGGAGCGGCCTATCCGCATTACTGGCTGCAGGTCATGCCCTTCCTTGCCATCTTCGCCGCCCTTGCCTTTCCCGCCGCATCGCGCCTCGGGAGACTGGCGCCGAGTGCCGTTGTCGGCGCAGCGGCGCTTGCCGCCAGCCCGGTGATCGCCGTGCTGGTAACCGGAACCGCGCAGACCGTAAAACTTGCGGCGAACCCGGATTCTGCCGATCACTCCATCCACGATGCCGCGCAGTGGATCCGCGCCCGGGGCGGCACCGGATCGCCGGTCTGGGCCCTCCACATGCACCTTGCGCTTTTCTATCTCGATACACCGCCGCTTTCGCGCGCCGGGGTCTATCCGAGCAATCTGTCCCGCAAGGCCATCATCGATACGCTGGCGGACCACGACTATGTCGGCCACGATGAAATCGGCCGGATCATGGCGAGCACGCCGCGCTTCATCGTCACCGACAGCATGGGCCGAGGCCGGGCATGGGTACGCGATGCCGGCCGGGACATCGACGGTTGGCTGGGCGCGCGCTACCGCCTCGTTAGGCGGATGGGACAGGTGGAAATCTACGAGAGGATCTGATCGCTCGCGGGTCCGGGCATCAGCCCTCCGCGCGCGCCAGTTTCTCGAACATCGCCGCGCTCATCGGCTGCGCGCGCAGGAAACCCTGATAATAGGCGCAGCCTTCCTTCGCCGCGACTTCGCGCTGGGCTTCTTCCTCGATACCTTCGGCAATGACCTGCAGGTCGAGCGCCTCGGCCATGGCCACGATCGCGCGCAGCACGGCCACGTCGCGTTTGTCGCTGGCAACGCCCTCGATCATCGAACGGTCGAGCTTGAGGTAATGGATCGGCAGCACTTTGAGGTAGCGGAAGTTGCAGAACCCCGCCCCGAAATCGTCGAGCGCGATGCGGATGCCCTGCGAGGAGAATTCGGCCATCGTCTGCGCGGCCAGGGTCACGTCGCTGATCATCGCCTGCTCGGTCACTTCCAGCGTCAGGCGGCGCAAGGGAAAGCCGCTTTCGCGCACCAGGTCGAGCATCTGGCGCACATAGCTGCCGAAGGCGAGATCGGCGGGCGTGACGTTGATCGAGAGGCGCAGGTCGCCCGACCAGTCGCGCGCTGCGGCCAGCGCCTTGTGCGCGATATGACGCGAAAGCGGCGCCACGTGGTCGGCGCGTTCGGCAATGGAAAACAGCGCCCCGGCGCCGATACGGCCGAGTTCGGGATGGTTCCAGCGCGCCAGGGCCTCGGCGCCGGTCAGGCGGTCGTCTGCCAGGCTGAACTGGGGCTGGAACAGAATCTCGATTTCATCGCGGTCGATGGCGCCAAGCAGGTCGGTCTCAAGCTGAGCGGCCGAGCGCCCCGGCGGCGTGACTTCGCCGTCTGCCCATGCGAGTCGGCCGCTCTGCTGCTCGTTGACGCCCTGCAGCGCATGGCCGAGCCGATCGAGCATCGAATCCACGCTCTCGTCGTCGAGCGCCCGAATCAGCGCGATTCGGGGCGACAGGCGCAGGACGCCCGATGGCACCGCGATCGGGCGCGCAATGGCTTCGGCCAACTGGTCTGCGAAAAGCTGCCAGCGCTCGCGGCTGCAGGCCTCGTTGGCGATCAGCAGGAAGGTACCCCCGCCTGCCCGCGCCACCATCCAGGCCCCATCCAGTTCGTCTTCCGCAAAGTGGCTGATCCGCGCGGCGACTTCCTCAAGCGCGCCGTCTCCGGCCGCTGCGCCATAGGCGATATTGATCGCATCGAGCCGCCTCAGGCCAAGAAGCAGTGCATGGACATGGGCATGCTGCGGACCGCAGGCACCGTCGCTGCGCCAATGTTCAATTCGCTCGCGCACGACGTCCAGACCGGGAATCCCGGTCAGACGCGCCTCGATACCTCGTGCCCCGCTCAATGCCAGCCCTTGCTGTGTGCCACCCATAACGTGCAGCCTTAGCGCAAAGGCCTTGCCAAACCGTTCAAAATTTTTCAGCCCAAGCATCTCGGGCAACACCCGCCCCGATCCCGGGCACATGGAATATGGGGGAACATTCCTTGAGTAGCGAACAGAAGCTTGCCCTCGTCGTCTCGAACAGCGCCAAGGCGCAGGCCGGGGCCGACACGCTGCGCAAGTCTCACGACTGGGTTTCGCCGGAGGAGGCGGACATCCTCGTAGTCCTGGGCGGAGACGGTTTCCTGCTCCACGTCCTGCACGAAATGCTCGACAGGGACACGCTCAAGCCCTGCTACGGACTCAACCTGGGCACCGTTGGCTTCCTGATGAACCACCCGCATGGGCATCAGGTCATCGGCCAGCGCGTGAAAGAAGCGCACCCCGTCCCCGTCAGCCCACTGCGCATGGACGCTGTGGATCGCTCCGGCGTGGAATTCAGCTACTACGCCATCAACGAAGTCTCGATGCTGCGCGAAACGCGCCAGACCGCGAAGCTGGAAGTGCGCATCAACGGCCGCGTGCGCATGGAGGAACTGGCGGGCGACGGCATCCTGGTGGCGACACCGGTGGGATCCACGGCCTACAACCTCTCTGCGAACGGACCGATCCTGCCGCTGGGCTCGCGCATGTTGGCCCTGACCCCGATCAGCCCCTTCCGTCCGCGCCGGTGGAAAGGTGCGATCCTGCCCGAAAGCGCCGAGGTCGAATTCCGGATTCGCGAACCGGAAAAGCGCCCCGTCGCCGCCGTCGCCGACCAGAAGGAAGTGCGCGAGGTCCAATCGGTGCGAATCCGCGCGGCAACCGAGAAGGAGCTGACGATCCTGTTCGACCCCGGCTACACGCTGGAAGAGCGTATCTTCGCCGAACAGTTCCAGGTCTGAGCCGCGCGAAAGCAAGGGCGAGGAAATTTTGTCAAAATTTCCTCGCCCCGGGCTTGCCAACCCAATCAGTGCCGCTTATAGGCGCACCCCTGCCCCGCGGTGGAGACACTGCAGGGCTGCTCCCCGATAGCTCAGCGGTAGAGCATTCGACTGTTAATCGAATGGCCGTAGGTTCGAATCCTACTCGGGGAGCCAACTTCCTCCTTCTTCCAAGAAGGAAAAAATCAGCGGTCTTCGGGCCGCTATTTTTTTGCCCGCAGCCCGCAGCCTGTTTTCCGACACCACCAGATCGATTCGCCAAATGGGGTCGTCCGGGGCAATTGCCCGGCTGTACCTGGAAGTGCTGCGCCGTGCCCTCCGCCTGGCAAAGGCTTGCCATGGAGACGAAGGAGGTTCAGCCTTGCTGTGACCAGACACCTGAAGGGAGCAAGGGCAATGACTGGTGCGCTACTTCGCTTCGTAGGAGCGATGATCCTTCTGGGCGCTACATGGCCTGCTGCCGCACAGGACGCCTTCGAAACGGCCCAGATCCTCTCCGGCTCGGCGCAGCAATCGGGTGCGGGCCGCTCGCTGGGTTCGGCGATTTCGCACAGCATGGACGCAACCGCGCGGGCCATCGAGGGCGGCCGCGCCCGTCGGGCACGGATCGAAACGAAAAGCAGGCGGCAGCACAGCTCACGAAACGGTGCAGCAGCCGCGAGCCAGGTTGCCCCTCTTCCCGGCGGTGTCGACCCCCTGACCAGCACCGATGCCCCGGCCTATAGGGTAGGCAGCGGCGCGACTATCCGCACGAGTGGCGGGCTGATCGCAACGCCTGCGGACACATGCGTCGAGAACTGCCCTGAACGCTGAATCGCGTACAGGCAGGTCAGGCCAGCGCGCCGGAAGATGGATCTACTGACAGGACACAAAAAAAGCCCGGCGGGGAAGCCGGGCTATTTTTGTGTGGAGATATGGCAAACTGTGTGGTTTGAGCCTGTTCTTCCGCAGCTCTTGAGCGTCATACTTCTTACACGCTGGTTAAGAATTATCAGCCCAACTTGGTTAACAACCCGTTTACGTTTGACTCAGGAAGCTAACTTAGATCTGCTAAATACGTAAAAACACTTATATTTCAATGCAATGAAAGCAACGACAACGATAAGATAAATTATCCAGAAAATGGCCGCGAATGGCGTCTCGTTGCCCCACAACAGCCGCGCAGCAAATGTCGCTGCCACTGCAAGCGGCGCGCCCCAGACAATGCCGTCCCATCCGGCGCGCAGAACCGGCTCATCGTGCCCACGCCTGCGGCGCTTGCCGAGCCAGATGTAAGTGCCGGTCGCACAGATTGCGGTAATCGCCGTTCCGAAGACGAAATAGGCGATCTTGACCCAGAGCCCGCCAAAGTTGCCGAAATGCAGGTCATAAGTCGATGCCGCGGCCTGTTGCCCCAGCGCGCCATCGGACAGGCCCACGCTGCCGGTGAACCGCCCCCGGGCGTCGAAACCGTAATATTCGCCGAAAATGAGCCGCCTTTCGGGCTTGCCGATCAGCCGCACGGCCTGTCCCGCAGTCTGCGGGTCCTCAAGCACGACGTAGTCCACGGCAATGTCCGGTTTCTCGCTGGCCATGTGGCGCAGCGCGCTTGCCACATCGGGCATCGGCGCGGGCGTCTTGTCGGGAGTGGGTTCATCCCCGAAGATGGTGGCGAATACCGCTTCGGCGTCGCCGGCGTAGCTGGCGCTGGCGACCGAGAACGCCGTCAGGCTCGCAAGGCCGATCGCCGCACCGGTCAGCGCAATGGCAATAGAGAACGGCAGCGTCCACACGCTCATGCGGTTATGCCAGTCGGCCAGGCCAACCCCGCCCTTGTCCCGCGCACGCAGGCGAAAGGCATCGCGGAAGATGCGCGGGTGCGCCACGACGCCGGACAGCGAGAGGGCCAGCATCATCACCCCGAGCGCGCCGACTATGGAAATACCGACAAGGCTGGGCAGGTTGAGCTTGTAATGCAGCGCCACCAGGAAGTCCGTCCACGCGATCTCCTCGGGCTCTGCCAGCGAGCCATCGGGATGGAGATGGCGCGCGCCGTTGTCCGTGGTGATCGTTGCGCGCGGCAGGTCTGCGCTGGGCATGTGCACATAGAGGTGGCTCGTCACCGGCTTGTCCGCCTCTGCGGCCAGCATCGCCTCCACACCGCGCTGGACCGCATCGGGCGCGATCTGCGCCATTTCCGGCGCATCCGGCTGCTCGAGCCTCTGCAGTTCTTCTGCAAACACACAGATCGTGCCTGTCAGCGAGACGAGATAGAGCAATGCCCCGGCGATCAGGCCGATGGCGGCATGGGCGGAAAGGGCGCGCTTGACCGTGCCCGGTTCGATAGCGGCGCTCATGTCATGGCTCCGATCATGTAGGCGGGAACGGCGGCGACCGTGCCGAAGGCGAGCATGACCAGCTGTCGGCGACGGCTGCCGGTCATCATCAGGGCGTAGGCCATCCCCGTCCAGGCCAGCGGCGTAACGTAGAGGCTGATCGCATTGGCGTTGACCTCCCCTGCCCCGGCCGCAAGCGCCAGCCCGCGCGCCGCCACGGCAAGCCCCAGCGAGGATACCAGCGCCAGGACCGCGACGAAGGCGAAAGTGACAAAGCGCCGGCCGACACGCAGCGCCCCCCCATTCTCGGGCAGCATGCCGACACGCCGGTTCGAGGCTGCCGCCTTGCCGGGCGGCGACGACCAGGCAGCCCATCCCAGGAGGACAAAAGCCAGCGCCATCGCCACGATGATCTCGACAGCAGTCCCCAGGCACCGGCGCTTGACCAACCCAGCGCGATGGACAGGGCCAGAGCCCCCCAGGCCGCAAGGTTGAGGCCGTGCGAGCGGGTGCGGCGCGACCATGACCGGCGCAGCATTGCCACGCCAGCCACAGCGAGCGCCGCTCCGAGAGAGAGGAGCGCGTCACCCACCATCAGAAGCGATAGCTCACCGTGCCGAACACATTGCGCTCTTCACCCATGAAGCAGTCGCCGCGGGCGAGGCAGGAAGAGTAGAAGCTCTTGCCCAGCAGGTTGGTGGCATTGACACGGAACGACCAGTTCTGCCAGCTCACCTCGGCCAGCGCATCGACCAGCGTGTAGCCGGGCGTGCGGAGGCCATCGGGGAACGCAGGCCCGTAGGAACGCTGGCCCCCGGTGTGGCGAACGCCGCCGCCCAGCAGGAGTGCGACATCCGGCGAGAGCTGGAATGGCCGCGTCGCCCAGAGCGAGGCGTTGTACTTGGGTACGTTGTCGAGTTGCTGACCGCTTCCGGCTTCTTCGGCCTTGTTGTAGCTGAAGTTGGCCAGGATCTGGAAGTCGCCCGGAAGTACGGTGCTGCCTTCGACTTCGATGCCCTTGGAGAAGGACTCGCCAATCTGCAGCATTCCGGTGATCTGGTTTCCGGGATTGTCCGGGTCCTCCACCGCAACCGAAACCGGCCGATTGCGCTCCTTGATGTGGTAGGCGGTAACCGTCACCAGCGTCGCCTCGCCCGGGTGGAACTTGACCCCTGCCTCAAACTGCCGGCCGCGCTTGGGCGCATATGCATCGCCATATACATCCGTGCCTGCAATCGGCTCGAAACTCTCGGTAAAGCTGAAGAACGGCGAGACGCCCGGAACCACTTCGCCGATCGCGCCGGCGCGGAAGGAGGTCGCGCTTTCGTCGATGGCCTTCATGCCGAAGCTGCGCGAGGTCACCTTGTCCCGGCGCACGCCGAGGACCACCGAAATCCGGTCGGCAAAGCGGACCTGGTCCTGCAGATATAGGCCCAGCTGCTCCTGCCTGGTATCGTCCGACTGCGCCGCGCCCGGAGGCAGACCGCCGCCGAAATCGCTCAGGGTATCGCGGTCGATGTCGTAGATATCGATCGTTTCATAAGCATAGCCGTCTGTCTTGCGGACGCGGTTCCAGCTGTAGTCGACGCCGGCCAGCAGCTTGTGCTCGACAGCGCTGCCGGTAGTGAAATCGAACTGCACATTGTTGTCGCTGGAGAAGATCTCCATGCGCGCCTTCGAACCCGCGGCAATCAGCGTGATCAGCCGCTGCTCCTCGTCGAGATAGGGATTGGCCGGGTTTGAATAGCTGTTCGGATAGTGCGAGAAATAGGTCAGGTCGCTATCGATGTAGCGCGCCTTGAGATTGATCTTCGCGTTGTCGCTGAAGCGGTGGCCGAGCATCGCCGTGCCCTGCAGCAGGCGACCGTCATAGCGGTCCCATCCCGGCTTGCCGACGAACAGGCTGTTCTTCAGCTGGCCGTTCGGATTGGGCAGGATCGTGCCGACCAGCGGCAGGAACTGCGAAGTCGATCCACCGTCGTCCTCCTGGTAGAGCCCGATAAGCGTCAGGTCGGTGCGCGCGTCCGGGCTCCAGGTCAGCGACGGCGAGATCATGACCCGGTCGTCGGGAACGTGGTCCGTCTGCGTGCCGGAATCGCGGACGCGGGCAACCACTCGCCCGGCGAGCGTCGACGAGAGCGGCCCGGTCAGGTCGGCCAGCATCTCCTTGCGATCGTGCGAGCCGTAAAGCAGCGAGACTTCCCCGGCGCTCTCGAACTGGGGCTTCTTCGATGTCAGGTTGATGATGCCGCCGAGCGACCCCTGGCCGAAGAGAACCGAGGCCGGACCGCGGATCACCTGGACCGATGAGAAGTTGTAGGGATCGGCGCGAATGCTGGCGTAGTAGCTGTAGACGTCGCGCATGCCGTCGCGGAACTGCAGCGCATCGATGCCGCGCACGAAGCCGCCGTCGACACGGCTGTCCGGGCCATAGGGATTGGACTGGACGCCCGCGACGTAGCGCAGCGTGTCGCTGACCGAAATCGCGCCTTGCGCGGTGTACAGGTCTTCCGGGATGACCGTGACCGGCTGCGGTGTTTCGATTGCCGGCGTATCGGTCTTCAGGGCCAGGCCGCTGTCAGCCCGCGCGCCTGTAACAACGATGGCGTCCCGGACATCCGCAGCTTCCTCCGCCATGGCCGGCAGTGACACCAATGCCGTGCAGCACACAGCCATGATCCGAATGGTCTTCATGAAATCCCCAGTTGATTGACTGGCGGCCTGTTAACGCGACTCATTATCATTAGCAAGATGTGGCAAAAGAATTATCGCTGCACATCAATGCCCATCGCCGCCGCCCGGTCAGGCACGCGCGCGCAAGCACGAAAAAAGCCCCGGAGGATCGCTCCGGGGCTTTCGATTTCGTAAGTTGTGCTGCCTTGCCCCGATCAGGGAGCGCGGCGGCCTGAAGCGTCAGACCAGCGCGCCGTGACAGTGCTTGTACTTGCTCCCCGAACCGCAGGGGCAAGGCGCATTGCGGCTGATCGGCAGGTCCGCATAGGGATTCTCGGCAGTGCCGCCCGGGCTAGCCGTCGCCTGCGGGCTGCCTGCAAGCGAACCGAACAGCGCCGCACGTTCGGCCGAACCGTCGCCGTCATTGGAATTCTCGAGACCTGTAAGCGGATCGATGTGCCCGGTCAGGAAGTCGGGCAGTTCGGGCAGCTGGGCCGGCTCGGGAATGCGCAGTTCGCTGACCGACAGAATGCGGGTCACGTCCTCGCGGATCGTATCGAGCATGTGCTCGAACAGGCCGAAGGCTTCCTGCTTGTACTCGTTGATCGGCGTCTTCTGCGCATAAGCGCGCAGGAACACGACCTGACGCAGCGCGTCGAGCGTGGCGAGATGGTCCTTCCAGTGATGATCGATGCGGTCGAGCAGGATGGACTTTTCCACCTGGCGCCAGATCGCCGGATCGTCGCTGGCCATTTTCGCGCTCATGTGCGCACCAGCCAGCTCGGCCAGGCGTTCCTCGACGATTTCCGGCTCGATGCCGTCTTCGTCGATCCAGGCGTCGATCGGGGCATCGACCCCGAGAATGTCCTTCGCCTTTTCCTTGAGGCCCTCGACATCCCAGTGCTCAGGGTACGACCCTTGCGGGCAGGCATCGGCAACAAGCGAGTTGACCGTGTCGTTGCGCATGTCGACCACGACGTCGTCGACCGTCTCGGCGTCCATGATGTCCGAGCGCTGCTCGTAGATCACCTTGCGCTGGTCGTTCATCACGTCGTCGTATTCGACGACCTGCTTGCGCACTTCGTAGTTGCGGGCCTCGACCTTCTTCTGCGCCGTCTCGATAGCCTTGGACAGCCACTTCGAGCCGATCGCCTCGCCGTCGGCAAGGTTGCTGTTCATCATCTTGGCGAAGAGCGTGTCCGGACCGAAGATGCGCAGCAGGTCGTCCTCGAGGCAGAGGTAGAACTTCGAAAGGCCCGGGTCGCCCTGACGGCCCGAACGGCCGCGCAGCTGGTTGTCGATGCGCCGGCTCTCATGGCGCTCGGTGCCGATGACGCACAGGCCGCCTGCAGCGATGACGCGGTCCTTCTCGTCGCTCACTTCCATCTTGATCCGTGCAATCGCAGCTTCGCGCTCGGGACCTTCGGGAATTTCGGAGAGCTCGTCGTCGATGCGGAACTCGTAGTTGCCGCCAAGCTGGATGTCGGTGCCGCGGCCGGCCATGTTGGTGGCGATGGTCACCGCGCCATAGCGACCGGCCTGGGCAACGATATGCGCTTCCATCTCATGGAAGCGCGCATTGAGGACCGAGTGCTTGACGCCTTCCTTGTTGAGGAAGTCCGAAAGCAGTTCCGACTTTTCGATCGAAACGGTACCGACGAGGACCGGCTGGCCCTTCTCGTTCTTCTCGCGGATCAGCTTGGCGATGGCGGCAAACTTGTCGAGCGTGTTCTTGTAGAACTCGTCTTCCTCGTCGACGCGCGCGACCGGCAGGTTGGTCGGGATGGTGACCACGTTCATCTTGTAGATGTCGTAGAATTCCGCCGCCTCGGTCGCGGCAGTGCCGGTCATGCCCGAAAGCTTGGGATACATGCGGAAGTAGTTCTGGAAGGTGATCGAGGCGAGAGTCTGGTTCTCCGGCTCGATCTTGACGCCTTCCTTGGCCTCGACCGCCTGGTGCAGGCCGTTCGACCAGCGCCGGCCGTCCATCATGCGGCCGGTGAACTCGTCGATGATGACGACCTTGTTGTCCTTGACGATGTAGTCGGTGTCGCGCTTGAACATGACCACGGCCTTGAGAGCCTGGTCGAGGTGGTGAACCACCTGCGTGTTCTCGACATCGTAGAGGTTCGACCCCACCAGCAGACCGGCATCCTCGAGCATGCGCTCGGCCTTCTCGACACCGTCCTCGGTGAGGGTGATGTTCTTGGTCTTCTCGTCGGTCTCGTAGTCTTCCGCGTCGAGCTGCTTCACGATCGCGTCGACCGAGATGTACAGCTCCGACTTGTCGTCGGTGGGACCCGAGATGATGAGCGGCGTACGCGCCTCATCGATCAGGATCGAGTCGACTTCGTCGACGATGGCGAAGTTGAAGGGGCGCTGCACCATCTGGCTGCGCTCATGCTTCATGTTGTCGCGCAGGTAGTCGAAGCCGAACTCGTTGTTGGTGCCGTAGGTGATGTCGGCAGCGTAGGCCTCGCGGCGCTCGAACTCGTTGAGGTTGGGCACGATCACGCCGACGGTCAGGCCGAGGAAATTGTGCAGCTGCCCCATCATTTCCGCGTCGCGGCGGGCGAGGTAGTCGTTCACCGTGACGATGTGAACGCCCTTGCCTTCCAGCGCGTTGAGATAGGTCGCGGTCGTCGCGACAAGGGTCTTGCCCTCGCCCGTGCGCATCTCGGCGATCTCACCGCGATGCAGGACGATGCCGCCGATCATCTGGACGTCGAAGTGGCGCATGCCGAACACGCGCTTCGAGGCCTCGCGCACGGTGGCGAAGGCTTCGGGCAGGATGTCGTCGAGCGTCGCCCCGGCCGCCAGCATTTCGCGGAACTTGGGCGTCTGCGCAGCGAGTTCTTCGTCGGAACAGGCTTCCAGCGTCGGCTCAAAGCCATTGATCTGCTGGACGATCTTTTCGAGTGACTTGACGTAGCGTTCGTTGGACGAACCGAAAATCGATTTGACGAGTGCGCCGAGCATGGCGGGAATCCCTGTTTTACATGAATGCGTATGGTCTGAAGGCGCGCCCGCGATCATGGCAGGCACGACAGAATATCGCGAAGAAGCGAAAGAATGCGCGCGCCGGCGCTATTCGCGGGCGCGATCTATCCCTGCCAGAACGGCGGGCGCGGCAAGAGCGAGCGGCTCTGCCGAAACGAGCACGGGCGCATGCCTGCGGGTATTGCGCAGACCCGGCTCAGGCAACTGTGCCAGCGCCACGGGCGCACGCGGCGCCTTGACCGCCGATGACTCGGCCAGCGTGCCGACCTGCATGCTCGCAACCTGCGACGCACGCGCCTCGGCCGGACCGATCTGCGCGGCAAGGCCCGTCAGAAGTGCGAGCAGAGTCAGGATCAGGCGGTTCGCCATGCGGACCAGATAGGGGCGGTAATTACAATAGTCCACCGTAGAGCTCGCGACGCGGTGAATTGTCCGCTGTCACAGCCGGCCTCATCGGCCAATCTTTATCTCCATTGCACGGTTACTCGATCACCGGACCGCGTCACGACAGCCCGCAGGCATCTGGAAAAAATACGGCAACATCGCCCCTTCTGGCGCAATGAACCCGGCTATGACAAATGCCCGAGAGCAAAATATCGCGCTCACACTCCTGCAACCCGCAGCGAGGGCAACGGCGATTTAACAGTCTTGGCTTATGATGGCTGGAATGTCCGGATGCGCCTCAATGACGGCTCGATCGCCACAGCGCCTGCTCCTGCTCGACGGCCTGCGAGGAATCGCCGCGATCAGCGTCATGGGCTATCATTTCGGTCACGTTTTCCATGTGAAGAACCTTTTTGCGCGCGGATATCTATTTGTAGACTTCTTCTTCATCCTCAGCGGCTTCGTTCTCACGTTGGCACTCGAACCGCGGCTGGCGAAAGGCTGGCCTCCCAGCGCTTTCATCCGCGCCCGTATCATCCGCCTCTGGCCGATGGCGGCCCTGGGCGCCGTCGCCGGCGCAATGGTCATGTTCGCGACAGGTGGATCGGGTACCGTCGAAATCGCCCTCACGCTCCTGATGGCCCTCGCGATGATTCCGCTCACCGGCATTCGCGACCTGGAAGCCTTTCCGCTTAACGGGCCGCAGTGGTCATTGCTATTCGAGCTTATTGCAAACCTTGTGCACGCTATGTTGCTGCAACGCCTTGCAACCAAAGTTCTGCTCGGCATTGCGGTCATTTCCGGAACTACCGAAGCGCTCGTCATATTCACCTATGGCAGCAACAGGGTCGGGCCCGATTCGCTCGACTGGTATGCCGGGCTGCCCCGGGTTGCCTTCGCCTACACCCTCGGCATCTGCTTTGGGCGGCTCTGGCAATCCAGACGCACTCGCATAGAAAGCCACTGGCTCGTCCCGTTTGCCCTGATCTCGCTCTTGCCGATTGCCTTGTGTTTTACAAATGGCTGGTTGAGCCGTGCCTCTGGAGATGCGCTGAGCGTCTTGGTGGCGATGCCAGCCTTGTTCTGGCTAGCCGCATGCGGGTCCGTTCCCTCACGCCTCGAACGTGTGTTCAGCGGCCTCGGAATTCTATCCTTTCCGCTCTACGCGGTGCATCTTCCGATCCTCAAGCTCTTCAGTCACTTCGATCAGTCACCAATCACCGGCGTCGCTGCGCTGGCGACCAGCCTGATGCTGGCTGCCGGACTTGGCTTCACCATCGATCATCGGCACAAAGCCAAGTCCGCGTCAGCGCAAAAGCTCGGTGAAGCCGGGGACCTATCGCACAGCCAAAGCTCCGCCAAAGGGAAGGTTGACCGACAGCCTCCTGTCGAAGCTTGACGCCGCGCGCGCACGCGTTACGCGCTGCAGGCATGGCATACCCCGTCTCACCGCTCGCATCGCCCTTTCCCGCCCTGCCGCCGATTGCCGGCGTGACCGCGCGCGTCGTGCGCGCCGGGTACAAGGACTGGGGCCGATGCGACCTGACTTATGTCGAACTCGACGAAGGCACCAGCGTCGCAGGAGTCTTCACCCGCAACTTGTGCTGTTCCAGCGAAGTGGAGCTGGGCCGCGCGAATGTGCGGCAGGGCAAGGCGCGCGCGCTCGTCGTCAACGCCGGCAATTCCAATGCCTTCACCGGGTACCGCGGCCGCGAAGCGGTGGAGCAGATCATGGGTCAGGTCAGCGCACACCTCGGCTGCCCGCTGGAACAGGTCTTCGTGTCCTCGACCGGCGTGATCGGCGTGCCGCTGCCCAAGGACAAGGCTCGCGAGGGCGTCGACAAGGCGCTGACGGCGCAGCCCTGCACCTGGGAAGACGCCGCCAATACCATCGCCACGACCGACACCTTCGCCAAGGGCGCGACTGCATCAGCCATCGTCGATGGCAAGACGGTGACGATCAGCGCCATCATCAAGGGTTCGGGCATGATCGCGCCGGACATGGCAACGATGCTCGGCTATCTCTTCACCGACGCGGCGGTTGAGCCGGCATTCCTGCAGGAATGCCTCTCCGCTGCGAACCTGCGCACTTTCTCGTGCATCACCGTCGATTCCGACACGTCGACCAGCGACACGGTCATGGCCTTCGCCACCGGCAAGGCGGGCAATGCCCCCTCGCCTCGTTCGAGAGCGCCGGTGCCGATGCCTTCGCCGCTGCCGTCCACGACGTGTGCCGCCAGCTTGCGCACCTCGTCGTGCGGGACGGCGAAGGGGCGCAGAAGTTCATCGCCGTAACCGTCTCGGGCGCCGTCTCGGACGAAAGCGCGCGCAAGGTCGGCCTTGCCATCGCCAATTCGCCGCTGGTCAAGACCGCCATCGCCGGCGAGGACGCCAACTGGGGCCGCGTCGTCATGGCCGTGGGCAAGGCGGGCGAGCCGGCCGACCGCGACAAGCTCTCCATCGGCTTCGGCGGCACCTGGGCCGCACGCGAAGGGCTGCCGCTCGCCGACTACGATGAGGCCCCCGTCGCCGCGCACCTGAAGGGACAGGACATCTCCATCGAGGTCGACCTTGGTCTCGGGGACGGCCAGGCCACCGTGTGGACCTGCGACCTGACGCACGGCTATATCTCCATCAATGCGGATTACCGCAGCTGATGAGCGTTCCGGTATTCACGATCTGGGGGCGGCTGAACTCCCACAACGTCAAGAAGGTCGCTTGGTTCGCCGAGGAACTGGGCCTGAAGTACGTGCGCCACGATATCGGTGGCCAGTTCGGCTACACCGAGGACTATCTCGAAAAGAACCCAAACCGCCTGATCCCGACGATCGAGGACGGAAAGCTGGTCCTGTGGGAATCGAATGCAATCCTGCGCTACATGGCAGCCGAATACGGCGGCCCGCGCTGGTATGCGCACGACCCTATCGACCGCGCGCTCGCCGACCGCTGGATGGACTGGCAGATCACTTATGCCGACGCCCAGCGCCTGCCTTTCCTCAGCTTTGCCCGGACAAAGCCGGAAGAGCGCGACATGTCCGCCATTGCGCGCGACATCTCAAGGTGCGCGCAGCAGCTTGCGGTGATGGAGCGGTATCTTGGCGAAAAGCCGTGGCTGTCGGGTGGCCAGTTCGGCATCGGCGACATTCCCATGGGCGTCTATGCCTATACCTGGTTTTCGCTGCCGTTCGACAAGCCAGAGTTCCCCAACGTCACGGCTTGGTATGAGCGTATCAGGGAGCGTCCCGGCTTCGCCCAGCAGGTGATGATCCCTCTGACATGATCACCCCCGAACTCACCCGTGCCGTAGAGGCTATCATGCGCGATGCCTCGGATCGCGCCATCGCGCCGCGCTATCGCTTGCTTGCCTCCCACGAGATCATCGCCAAGGCCGCGGACGATGTAGTGACGGTCGCCGATCATGAGAGCGAGGCGATCCTCACCGAAAAGCTGGCCGCGCTCCTGCCCGAAGCCGATGTCGTGGGCGAAGAGGCAGTCCATGCCGACAAGTCGGTGCTCGAACGACTCAAGGACCGGCTCTGCTGGATCGTCGACCCGCTCGACGGGACAATGAACTTTTCACAGGGCAAGCCGCCGTTCGGCATTCTCGTCGCACTGGCCGACAAGGGTGAGACCATCGGCGGCTGGATTCTCGACACGCTGACCGGGCGTTTCTGCCATGCCGGAATCGGCACGGGCGCCTGGATCGACGGCGAACGCGTGGCCGCGCGCACGAGCGGCGAGTCTCCGCCCGTCGCGGCGATCTCGACGATCTTCATGGACGAAGACGCGCGCGAGAAGGTCATCCGCCATATCGCCCCGCATTACCGGCTGGTCGACATTCCGCGCTGCGCGGCTGAACAGTATCCACGCCTCGTGCTGGGCACAAACGACATATCGGTGTTCAACCGCACCCTGCCCTGGGACCATTCCGCGGGCGTACTCTTCCTCAACGAGGCGGGCGGCAAGGCCGCGCGGCCGGACGGCAGCGCCTATCGCGTCGACGAATACGAACGCCGCGAACTGCTGGGCGCCTCATCGCCCAAGCTGTGGGACGAATTCGCCGAAATCATCGCCCGCATACGCTGAACCCCTCCCACCCTGTAAGGTGAGAGGGGTTCGGCATTTCGCATCGCAGGCGCCGGGGCGCCGGGGCGCCGGTGCAGGGATCGATCAGATGCTGCTTTCGATCCAGCCCTTGAGCGCGCTCTTGGGAGCGGCGCCAAGCTTGTCGGCCACCTTCTCGCCGTTCTTGAACAGCACGAGGTAGGGGATCGACTTCACGCCGAAGCTGGCCGGCGTGTCGGTGTTCGCCATGATGTCCATCTTGGCGATGGTCACCTGCTCGCCCAGTTCGTCGCTGATTTCCTCGAGAGCCGGCCCGATCATCTTGCACGGACCGCACCAGTCCGCCCAGAAGTCCACGAGAACGGGCTTGTCGGACTTCAGGACATCGTCCTCGAAGCTGGCATCGGTGACGGCAATGGTCGGCATGAAATGACTCCTAAAATCGGGTTTGACTGCAATCTAGGGAAGAAACCGCTCGTGACAACGCCTGTGCGGTGAAGCTTTACTCGGGTGGCAAGAAGTCCGGCTTGTGCGCTGCAAGGACCTCGGCAGGCACGGTGATGAGCCGCGGGGCCGTGGTGTAGAGCAACGCCACTTCCACAGCGCGGCCCGGAAAGGCCACTTCGAGCGCGGCTGCGTAGGCAGCCATCTGACGCAGGTTGCCCTTGGGCACGGCCTCCAGCGATTCGGGCGGCCGGCGCGACGTCTTGTAGTCGACGAGGCGCACGCGCTCGGGCTCGACGACCAGCCGGTCGATAGTGCCCGCCACGACCTGCCCACCGACGATGGCGGCCACCGGCACTTCGGCAAGGCTGCCCTCGGCGAACAGCGGTGCCCAGTCCGGATTGGCAAGAACCCCCAGGGCATCGCCCAGCATCGCCTCGCGCTGCGTCTCTTCCAGATCGGCAGCATTGCGCGCAAGCCAGGCGCGCCCTGCCGCTTCGCGCTCGGCCAGCGCCACTTCGGGCAGACGCTCGAGCAGCTTGTGGACCAGCGTACCGCGCCGCGCGGCATCGCGGCCCGCACCGGGCGGGAACGGCGGATCGGGCGCTTCCTCCTCGCCCAGGGCCGAAGGCGCGAGCGGCCTTGGCGGACGCGGTTCGGCAGGCGGCGCGCGGTCCAGCCAGACCGGCAGCGGTTCGGGCAAGGGCAACTCGACCGGGCCGGTTTCAGGCGCGACGGGCTCCGGCAGTTCGCCCCATTCGCAGCGCGCACCCCAGACCGGATCGGCGACCTCGGCTTCGGGCGGAAAAAGATCGCGCAGGCGCGCGTACCAGCTCTTGGGCGCAGGCACGCCCTTGTCGCTCTTGCCCAGCGCGCCGCCGACGAACAGCGCTTCTTCCGCGCGGGTCATCGCGACGTAGAGCAGGCGCCAGTGCTCCTGCTCGTCCGCCGCACGGTTGGTCTCGATCTCGTCCCTGATCCGCCCGATCTTCTTTGCCGCCGAGGGGATAGGGGGAAGCGGGATCTTGCGATGCTCATCGCGCGGGTCGGGCAGATCGAGGCCGCGGTCGCGGCTGCGCTCGGGATTGCCGGTCGCATCGGCGAGAATGACAATAGGCGCCTGCAGGCCTTTCGAGCCGTGGACCGTCATCACCCGGACAAGCCCGGCGGCGCTGTCCGCCTCGCGCTTCAGTTCGCCGTCACCGGCATCGAACCAGGCAAGGAAACCTGCAAGGCTTGGCGTGTCGGTGGCAACATAGGCCTGCGCGGCGTTGAGCAGTTCGTCGATGGGATCGTTGGCCTCGCTGCCGAGCCGGGCGACCAGCTTGCGCCGGGCCTGCCACGGCCCCACCAGCAGCCAGTGCAGCAATTGCTGCGGTGGTTCGAAGTCGGCCAGTGCCAGCAGCGCGCCCAATTGCTGCAGCACGGCAGCGACTTGCGGATCCGAGCTGGCGCGTAGATGCGACCAGAGACGCGTGTGCTTGTCCCGGTAGCCGTGGCGCAGCAATTGCTCCTGGCTCCAACCCACCAGCGGCGAGACGAGCAGGCTGGCGAGGTTGAGATCGTCGAACGGCTGGACCGCGAAGCGCAGCGCGGCGACGAGATCCTTTACCGCCAGCGGCGCGCCGAGCCGGAGGCGGTCGACACCGGCAACAGGCACGCCTGCAGCATGAAGCCGCCCGACGATCAGCCCGGCAAGTTCCTTGCGCTGGCGCACCAGCACCATGATGTCCCCGGCATGGGCGCGGCGCGGCTTGCCTTTCTGCAAGGTGAAGCCCGGAGCCATCGGATCGAGCCATGCCCTCACCTGCCGGGCGATGCCTTCGGCCATCTGGCGGTCGGGCTTGGAAAGCCAGCCCTCCTGCCCTTCATCCTCACCCTCGTCGCGCGGGTCATCGTCATCGTCGCCGATCGCCGCGCCAACCGGCTTCCACAAGGCGACGTATCCGGGCCGGTCCTGCCCGTCATGGCGCTCGGGCGCATCGGCGAGACCGAAATTGGCATGGCCGATCCCGCCGATCGCATCGTCGACGAAATCGAGGACTTTCTGCGCAGTGCGAAAACTGCGGTCGAGGCCAAGTTCGAGCAGGCTGCGCGGACGGAAATTGCTGCGCAGCATTTCTGCATTCTGCGCCGCCTCGTTCATCTTTGCGCGCACTTTCTCGGCGGCGCGGCGGAAGTTCTCGGGGCTCGTGCCCTGGAAGCGAAAGATCGCCTGCTTGTAATCGCCCACAACGAAGAGCGTACGCATCAGGTCGCCATGCTGGCCAAGGCCGGCCCAGAACTCCTCGGCCATGGCAAGGATGATGTCCCATTGCGCGGCATTGGTGTCCTGCGCCTCGTCGACGAGAATGTGGTCGAAGCGGCGGTCGAGCTTGTAGCGGATCCAGTCCGCCTGCGACTGGTTGCGCAGCAGATCGGCCGCGCGGCGGATCTGGTCGTCGAAGTCGATCAGGCCCTCGCGCTGCTTGGCTTCGTCCCATGCGAGAGCAAAGGTCCGGCCTAGCCGCAGCGCGGGGACCAGTCGCTCGGTCAGTTCCAGCAATGCCTTGGCCTCGCGCACCCGGGCGATGCTCTCCTGCACGCGCAGTACGTAACCCTCGTAGTCGGGATCGCGTTTGAGAATATTCGTCAGTTGCTTGGGCGCATCGGTCGTCTTGGTGAACAGCCCGAAATAGAGATCGTCGATGGTCGCGGCGCGCTTCTCCGGCGAAGCGGAGAGCCACACGACCGAGGCTTCGGCGCCTTCTCGCCCGGCCTTGGTGTCCCAGTCTGCCAACGTCTCGCAGCATCGGCGCAGAGAGCGCACGTCGAAGCGCTCGTCGCTGCACAGATCTGCCAGATAGACCTCGTCGGCTTCGCTCGGCAGGCCCAGCAATCGCAGCACGTTCTCGCGCATCGGTTCCTGCCAGCCGCCGGGACCGAACCACGCCTCACGCGCCGAGGCGCAGCGCAGCAGGAAAGCCTCGACCGCATCGGGTCCGTGCCTCAGCGAGAGGTCGCTGATGGCGCGCAGCAATTGCGGATCGCCCCGGGGCTCGCTCTGGGCCGAGACCAGCAGGTCGGCCAGAACCTGCCGCGCAAGCAGCACGCGCTCGCGGTCTTCCATCGGCCGCGATCCCGGGATCAGCTGCGCTTCGAGCGGGAACGTCGCCAGCAGCCACTGCGAGAAGGCGTGGATCGTATCGATGCGCAGGCCGCCGCCGGGACAGTCGAGCACGGCGGCAAACAGTGTGCGTGCGCGTGCCATGGTCTCGCCATCGGCCTTGGCGCCGATGGCATCGAGCCTGGCGAAAAGCTGCGTATCCTCAAGCCGCACCCATTCGGCGAGAGTGCCGTTGATGCGCGCCGCCATCTCGGTAGCGCCAGCCTTGGTGAAAGTCAGGCACAGGATCTGCGAAGGATCCACGCCCGGCTGCAGCAGCAGGCGAAGCACGCGCGAAGACAGAACCTGCGTCTTGCCGGTTCCGGCCGAAGCGGAGAGCCACACGGTCTCTTCGGGATCGACCGCGCGCATCTGCTTGCCGTGAAGGGGATGGACGGTGGCCGGACCGCTCATGCCGCGTCCTCCCCGCTGCCGCCGAGCGTGGTGATCCACTCGTCCAGGCGCATCAGCTGGTCGTAATCGGCATAGCTGGCCAGTTCGGGATTGAGCCGCGCGGTAAAGGGCTCGGTGCCCAGGATCCACTTGTCGAGCGCATCGTTGAGAAAAGCCTCGGTCTCGTCCAGGAACTCTTCGCGCAGGACCATCTTCTCCTGCTTCTTCGGATCGTCGGTGACCGGTTCAACCGCATAGCCAAAGTCGTCGGTGCGCGGCTTCTTGGCGAGCGACCAGTACTCGAAACCGCTGGCTTCGCCCTCGACGCCCTTGAAACCGCGTTGTTCGGCGATCATCGCGATCAGGCCGAGTTGCAGCGCAAAGCCTTCCTTGACCTGCAGCGGCCGGGGCGGGCCTCCGGTCTTGTAGTCAACAACCGCAAGCGTGCCGTCCGCCTTGCGGTCGATACGGTCGGCGCGGCCATGGATGCGCACATCGCGGTACCGCATGTCGCCCCAGGCCTCGACGCACAGCACTTCGCGGCCCTGCCCCTTCTGGTCGGCAATCATTGCATCGAACGTATCGAGCGCCGCGGCCAGACGCGGCCACCACAGCGCCCGCATCAGCGGGTGCGCATTCGCTTCGTCGAGCACCTGTTCGGCTATGGCGTGCAGACCGCCCCTGGGCTCGCCCGACTTGTGCCACAGTTCGAGGATCCTATGCGCAATCTCGCCCTTCCAGGCTGCGCTCGGTTCAGCATCGAGCGCATCGAGCGTGCGCAGGCCGAGGATCGAGCTGGCATAGAACTGATAGGGATCGCCGCGCAGGCGATCGAGGCCGGTGACCGAGATGTCGACTTTGCGCTGCTCGGCATCGGGCATCGGCTGGGGCCGCGGATGAG
Organism: Novosphingobium pentaromativorans US6-1; assembly: GCF_000767465.1. Lineage (NCBI taxonomy): Bacteria > Pseudomonadati > Pseudomonadota > Alphaproteobacteria > Sphingomonadales > Sphingomonadaceae > Novosphingobium > Novosphingobium pentaromativorans. The sequence goes on along the minus strand of NZ_CP009291.1, from coordinate 416,903 downwards.
GCGCCACCTTCGCCGCCTCGTCAAGCCTGCGCGCCAGTCGCAGCGCCTCGCTCTCGACATGGCGCGCGGCCTGATCGCCGAGCATCGCCTTCACGCGCAATACGAAGCGGGAAGGAATGACCGGGCCGCCTTCGTCGCGCTGCGCCCAGCTCAGCACCACTTCGGGCGCGCCGAGTGCTGCAGCAAGGTCATGCGCGGCAAGGCCGATGCGGAAATCGGCTCCCGGTACGCCCAGCGCGCGCAGAACGGCAGGGGGCAACAGCGAATCCTGCGAAAGCGACGCAGGCCAGGTACCCTCCACCAGTCCGCCGCAGATGACCAGATCGGCACGGCTCATACGCGCTTCGAGCAGGCCGTAGATCGATACGCGCGGATGCCCGCCCCAGGGCGGACGCACCGAGGCGCGGTCCATCGCATCGCGCAGCACCGCATGCAGTTCGCACGGATCGAGGACAGTGCCCGCCGCGCTCGCCGCGCCGCGCAATTCCTCAACGAACGCGCTGAGGGCGCGGCCGTCCGGCCCGGTCCACAAGGCATCCCCGCAAAGCGTCTCGGCAATTTCGCTGAAGGCGCCGAGCAGGACTTCGAGCGGCTCTGCCTCGCCAAAGGCGAACAGCGGCGCCAACATGTCCGCAACCGATGCCCACCACTCGCCGAGCCTGGCTTCTTCGGCGAGCACGGCGATGGGCGCCAGCCCCGCTCCCGGTCGCGGACCGCGCAAGGCGAGGTCGAGCCTGCGGGCATTTTCCAGCCAGCGCGCGCGCCCTTCCCCCGACCCGGCCAATGGATGCGTCAGCAGGGCGATGAGCGGCACCGGGGCGCCCTGTTCGGCGACCAGTTCGGCCAGTAGGAGCAGCAGCCGTCCCGCAGCGGACTGTGGCAAGGGCCGTCCGGCGGTATCGTCTGCCTCGATCCCCCAGCGTTCCAGATGCGCAACGACCCGCCCGGCAAGACCGCGGTTGGGCGTGATCAGCGCGACGCGGCGTTCGGGCGTCTCCAACGCCTCGCGGATCATCACCGCAATTGCCTGCGCCTCTTCGCCCGGATGTGCGCTTTCCATGAGCCGCACGCCGGAGAGCCGGCGCCTTTCAGCAGGCAGATCGACCCAGACGGAGGAGGCGCGCGGCGGCAGGAACAGGTTGGAAATGACCTTGCTGCGCTCCGGCGGTGCGGCGCCGTGCCCCGAACGGTGCCAGGGCTGCACTTCGTCGCGCGCAATGCCCATGCGGTTGAGCAGCAATTTGAGGTGATATTGCGGATGGGTCACCGCATCGCTGCGACCGAAGGGCGGATCGTCCGGCTCGACCGGATTTCCAGCCGTGCCCAGTTCGTCCCAGACGCCAGCATCCAGCGCCAGATCGAGGTCGGGCAGGATCACCGAACCGCCGGGCAGTTCGCTCACCACGCGCAGCATCTTCGCCAGCGCCGGAGAGGCGCTGGTAACACCGGCGGCAACGATCGGATGCTGCGGCGGTTCAGCGCGCCAACACTTCGCGGCATGTTCAAACAGGCGGTTGCGGCGTTCGGGCGCGTCGATCTGCCCGCGTTCGGCCAGTTCGGCGATCCAGTGTTGCTGCACTTTCAGGAAAGCGCGGGTATTGTCCGTCCAGTGCCCGGCAAGATCTCCGACGATGCCGATGACCCGCTCCGACATCAGGTCGATCGGCGCGATCCCCTCGACCAGCAGCCGGTCCATGGTGCTGCCCAGTTCCCACGCGCGGCGCAGGAGGGCCGCGCCCTTCCCGGCCTCGTCGCCCTCGACTTCCCGCAGGTAATGGGCAAGGCGCAGCCAGCGCCGCATCGGATCGGCAGCCGGCGGAATGTCGGCAGCGCCCAGCGGATCGAGCAAGGGGCCGAGCGTCTCGTCGAGATCGAGGTCACCTGCCACGGCCATGCGCGGCAGCAGCATGCCAGGCGTCTCGCTCTCACCCGAATGGCGCACGAAAGCCTCGGTGACGGTGCGCACCGCACGGCGGCTGGGCAGGAGCAGCGTCAGCCGGGCAAGGCCGAGCTCCCCTTGCGCATAGCGCGGCACGAGGCCGGCCACGAGGGCATCGGCAAACCCGCGGTGCGCAGCAATCGAGTAAACGCGCGGCCCGGCCCGATCAGGCACGGGGCAGCCATGCCTCGGTGGGCTTGATGGCGCCCGGATCACCGACTTCGAACCACAGGCCGGTATGCGAAATGCCGTAGAGTCGGCCTTCCTCGATCGCGCGGGACCACAGGACATTGGTCGAGAACGGACCTTCGGGCGCATCGCGCAGCAACCGGTGCGACACGATCTGGATGCCGGTGTAGATGAACGGCGCGACCCGCCCCTTGCCGCGGCGGCTGACCTTGCCCGCCGGATCGAGGTGGAAGTCCCCCTCCCCGCGGTAGTTCAGCGCACGCGGGTGCGGCACCAGCAGCAGCAGCGCGTCCATCCGTTCAGGATCCCACGCCTGCGAAAGCTCGGCGAAAACGTCGCTGGGCCCGTCGAGCCAGATGTTGTCGCTGTTGAGGCAGAAGAACGGATCGGGCAGCATCGGCGCGGCCTTGACCATGCCGCCGCCGGTTTCCAGCAGCACCTCGCGCTCGTCCGAGATCGTGACTGCTGGCCCCGTCTTGCGCACCTTCATGTGGCCTTCGAGCGCATCGGCAAGATAGTGGACGTTGACGACCGCCTTGGCGACGCCCGCGTTTTCGAGCTTTTCCAGCGCATGATCGATCAGCGCCTTGCCGCCGACGCGCACCAGCGGCTTGGGCTGCGAAGCGGTGAGCGGGCGCATGCGCTTGCCCAGCCCGGCGGCCAGGATCATCGCCGTGTCGCTTGCGAGGGGCTTGCCGCTCATAGCTCGAACTTGCCTCCACCGGCCTGCCGCAGATCCGACGGAATGTTCGCATCGAACCATTGCGCCACCGGAGCGAGCGCAGGATGCGCAAGGTCGCGTTCCAGCAGCGCCCAGACGCGCGGGATCATGTCGAGGTAGCGCGGCTTGCCGTCACGCTTCCACAAGCGCACGAAGATGCCGACGATCTTGGTGTTGCGCTGCGCGCCCAGCCTTGCGTAATCGGCCAGAAAAGCACCCGCATCGACGCCGCTCGCCTGCGTGTAATGGTCGAACATCTGCGCTTCCAGTTCCGCCGGGACATCGCGGCGCGCATCCTGCAGCAGCGAAACGAGATCGTAGGCCGGATGGCCCACCAGCGCGTCCTGGAAATCGAGCAGCCCCTGCTTTTCCTGCGCGCCCAGAAGCATGATGTTTTCAGCGTGATAGTCGCGCAGCACGGTCACGCCCGGATGCTGGCGCGGAAGCATGCCGCCCAGCGCCGCATCCCAGGCGGCGACGAAGCCGGGCACGTCGACCTTGAGGCCCCGCGCCGCGCAGTACCAGTCGACGAAAAGGCGCGCCTCGCGCTGGTATTCGCTCATCGAGTACTCGAGGAACGGCCCCGGCGGCAGGCGGTGCAGCTTCACCAGAGCATCGACGGCACCCTTGTAGGTATCGGTCTCGTCCGCGGGCCACTGGTCGAGGTAGTCGCGCATGCGCGCCTCGCCGAAGTCCTCGATCAGGACGAGGCCGCGTTCAGCCTCCTCGGCGAGGATTCGCGGCGCGCGCATGTCATTGGCATTGAGCCAGTGCGCGGCGCGCAGGAACGGCCCCGGATCCTCATTGGGCGGCGGAGCGTCCATCAGCATCGCCGTCTCGTCGCCCCGGCGAATGCGGAAATAGCGGCGAAACGACGCGTCGCCCGGTAGCGGCTCGACTTGCGAGCCGGCCCAGCCGGCAGTTTCAAGAAAGGAATCGAGGCCCGCAGGCAGCATCACGGCAGTGTCCGTCATATCGGCATTCGCCCTAGCCAATCACCCCCCGCCTCGACAATGGCGATCCGCCCCTCATCCGCAATTTCCAGCGTGATGGAGAGGCAGCCCGGCTCATGCGCGAAGCCACCGGCGTGATCGGGCCATTCCGCGATCATGGCAGCACCCTCGCGGTAGTCGTCCAGGCCGATTTCCTCAGCCTCGGACGGATGCGCGAGGCGGTAGAAGTCGGCATGGACGAGCGGCAGGCGCACGAGGGGCGGTTCGTAAAGCTCGACAATGGCGAAACTGGGCGACGGCACTTCGCCCAAGTGCCCGAGGCCGGCGATCACTGCCCGGGCCAGGGTCGTCTTGCCGGCGCCCAGACCGCCTTCGAGCGCCACGACATCGCCCACCTGCAGCTTCGCGGCAATGGCGCGGCCCAACCGCTCCATCGCGGCGAGATCGGGCAGATCTATCCTCATGGCAGTTCGACGATGGCGCTGGTGCCCCGGCCCGGTTCGGATTCGAGCTTGAGCGATCCGCCATGCGCCTCGACCAGCTGCCGGGCGAGCGGGAGCCCCAGGCCCTGGCGCCGCTCGACGCTCTTGCCGTCGGCGCTGACCTTCATCCCGTCCAGAGCGCGCGTCAGGCTGCGGCTGTCGAGGCCCGATCCCTTGTCCTGAACGAGGATCTGCGCGACTTCGCCCTGCGGTGTCTTGCGCGAGGCGACCTGCACGAGAATCCGCTGCCCGCGCTTGGAAGCGGCGATGGCGTTGTCCACCAGATGGCCGATGGCACGGCCCAGCCGCTTGCGGTCGCCAGTAATCGGGCGCGGCAGCCCCTTGGCCTGCAGGTCCAGCTCAAGCCCCGCCTTTTCCAGCCGCCCGGCGCGCTCTTCCACAACGCTGCGCACGAAGGGCATGAGTTCGATCTCTTCCTTCTTGAGCGGCAGCATGCCGGCCTCGCTCTGCGAGAGATCGAGGAGGCTCTCGATATGTTCGCCCAACTGGTCGACCGAGGCGAGAATGTCGGAGACGTATTCGCGTCCGCTGTCGCTAAGATCGCCGCCGAGGCCCGCCTGCAGCAATTCGGCAAAGCCGCCGATGGAGGTGAGCGGCGTGCGCAGTTCGTAGCTCATGTTGGCAAGGAAGCGGGTCTTGATCGCATCGGCTTCCATCAGCGCCGCGTTGCTTTCGCGCAGGGCGTCTTCGGCCTTTTGCGAATCGGTGATGTCGAGCACGGCGAGGAGGCCGTTGCCATCGGGCAGCGGAACGCCGGCAAATTCCAGGATACGCCCGTCGGCCAGGGTGATCCGGCCACCTTTCTGGGTGCGATCGAGCGTCGCCGCGCGCACGACATTGCCGACAAGTTCGGCTTCCGCCCCGCGCTTGAGGCGCGATGCGATCTTCTTGAGCAGTGCCTCCACATGCGGGTGGGTGTCGAGAAAATCGCTGTCGAGTCCCCAGTCGGCCGCGAAACGGCGGTTCCAGATCTGCATGCGGCCGTCGGGCGCGAAGACCGCAATCGATTCGAAGAGGCTGTCGAATGTCGCCGTGCGGGTGCGCAGCAGGGTGTCTCGCACGGCCGACAGGCGCAATTGTTCGGTCCGGTCTTCGACAATGAGCAGCAGGCCGCCGTCCGGGTCAGGCTGGGCGACAATGCGCAGATGGGTGCCATCGGCCAGCGACCAGGCCTCCTCCTGCGTGTCGCCCGAGGCGAACCACGCTGCACGTTCGCGCCGCCAGACCGGAAAGTCGCGCACTTCGGGAACACGCCCGACATCGCGCGCCGCGTCGAGCAGGCGCTCGAAGGCAGGCGGGTCCTGCATCATCCTGGCGGAGAACTTGAACAGGCGCTGGAATGGCTGGTTGGCGAACGACAGGCGCCGCTTGGCATCGAACTGCGCCACACCGGCCGAAAGCTGGTCGAGCATGGAGCGCTGGGCATCGCGGAAGGCGCGGAACGAGCGCGACATTTCCTCGAGATCCTCGATGTCGACGGCATAGCCGGCAACGCCGTCATTCCCGAGCGGCAAGTCGCTGACGCGCAGCGCCCGGCGCTGGCCATTGATCGTGGCCGAAACGATGCGCTCGATCGGCGCGCCCTTCTCCCGCGCGGCCTGCGCCACGTGTGCAGGCGTGTGCCCGTCAACCGTCTCGACCAGTTCGACGCCGGCCGCCACGACCGCTTCGGCGCTTTGACCGCCGACAGCCGCGACATAAGCCGAATTGACCAGCTGCAACTCGCCGTCGGGACGGCGGAACCACATCGGCATGGGCGCGGCCTCGATCAGCGAGACGAGCGCGGTGAAGTCCCCTCTCGCCCGGGCCGCTTCCTCGCGCAGGCGAGCCAGTTCGCTTTCGCTGTCGGAAAAGTCGAAGACCCAGACGAGCGCGGCGCCGCCGGGCGAGACCTGCGGATCGGCGAGATGCCCGCGCAGCGCCAGGCTGCGGGTGGAATTGCGCGGGGTGGCGACCAGGCGGAAAGGCGCGGCCGTCTTCTGGCAGCGGCGCACCGCTTCGGTCAGCTCCGCCAGCTTCTCGGCAGGCAGGCCCCGTTCGGCGGTATCGAGTTCGGACAGGAACTGCGGCACGCCGTCGAGCCCGAGCCACTGCGCCAGACGCGGACTCGCCTCGATCCGCCCGTCGGAACGTACGAGCAGGGGAATCGCTGGCGATTCCTCCACCATGCGGGCAAGCCTGCGCGCCGAGCGCAGCGCCCCTTCCGCCCGCTTCTGGCGCGTGCGCGCCGAGAGGATCGCCCAGGCTGCCCCCAGCGTCCACGCCGCGAGCAGCAATCCGATCAGCAGTGTTACGAGGCGCTCCTGGTCCATCGCAGATGGCTATGGTGCGCCTTGCCCGTGATGACAATGGGTTGGTTGCGCTGCAATGGACGCAATCCCCCATCCGCGCGCCTCCGTTCGGCAGCGCGCAACCAAAAAATCCGGCACCTGCCTGGGCAAGTACCGGATCTCGGGCACCGCCGGCCTCACTGCAGGAGCAAGGCCGGGATGAAATTCCGATCAGTAGCGGTAGTGGTCCGGCTTGAACGGGCCTTCCTGCGGCACGCCGATGTAGTCGGCCTGGCGCTTGGAAAGCTTGGTCAGCTTCACGCCGAGCTTCTCGAGGTGCAGCGCGGCGACCTTTTCGTCAAGGTGCTTGGGCAGGACATAGACGCGGTTCTCGTAGTCGTCCGACTTCGCGAAGAGTTCGATCTGCGCAAGCACCTGGTTGGTGAAGCTGGAAGACATCACGAAGCTGGGGTGGCCGGTGGCGCAGCCCAGGTTCACCAGGCGCCCTTGGCAAGAACGAGGATCTGCTTGCCGTCCGGGAAAGTCACCAGGTCAGTGCCCGGCTTCACTTCATGCCAGTTGTAATTGTCGAGCGCCGAAATCTGGATCTCGGAATCGAAGTGGCCGATGTTGCAGACGATGGCCTTGTCCTTCATCGCCTCCATGTGGGCGCCGGTGATGACGCCTTCGTTGCCGGTGGCAGTGACGAAGATGTCGCAGCGCTTGACGGCTTCTTCCATGGTGACGACTTCATAGCCTTCCATGGCCGCCTGCAGGGCGCAGATCGGGTCGATCTCGGTGACCATGACGCGCGCGCCGCCGTTGCGCAGCGATGCGGCCGAACCCTTGCCGACATCGCCGAAACCGGCAACGCAGGCGACCTTGCCGGCAAGCATGACGTCGGTCGCGCGGCGGATCGCATCGACCAGCGATTCGCGGCAGCCGTACAGATTGTCGAACTTCGACTTGGTGACCGAATCGTTCACGTTGATCGCCGGGAACGGCAGCTTGCCGTCCTTGGCGAGGTGGTAGAGACGATGAACGCCGGTTGTGGTCTCTTCCGAAACGCCCTTGATCGCGTTGACAGTGCGCGACAGGAAGCCCGGCTTGGCCTTGAGGAAGGCGTTAAGTGCGCGCACGAACTCGATTTCCTCGGCGTTCGAGGGTTCGAAAAGCGGCTCTCCGGCTTCAACGCGCGCGCCCCACAGCGCGAACATGGTGGCGTCGCCGCCATCGTCGAGGATCATGTTGCAGGTGAGATCGGGATTGCCCTCGCTCGACCAGTCGAAAATGCGGCCGACATAGTCCCAGTAATCGGCAAGGCTCTCACCCTTGATGGCATAGACCGGGATGCCCTGCGCGGCGATTGCGGCGGCGGCGTGGTCCTGGGTCGAGAAGATGTTGCAGGTGGCCCAGCGCACTTCGGCGCCCAGCGCGACCAGCGTCTCGATCAGCACCGCGGTCTGGATCGTCATGTGCAGCGAGCCAGTGATACGCGCGCCCTTGAGCGGCTTGCTCTCGCCGAATTCCTCGCGCAGGGCCATGAGGCCCGGCATCTCGGTTTCTGCGATCGCGATCTCGGTGCGGCCATATTCGGCAAGGCCGATGTCGGCGATGGCGTAATCGTGTGCGGCGGTCTGGGCGGTGGCCACGGACAGGTACTCCTGAAACGGTTCGGTTAGGTTCGACGGGGTGCCGCGCGCCTGTCCCTTGGGCATGCAGATGCAGCAACCTGAATGCGGCGTACCTACCGTTTCAGTCCGCGAGAAGCAAATATAAAGAAATCTTTATATGGCCGCGGGAGTAGAGCCATTTCCTCCCGCGGCCACAAGGCCGCCGCCTTCGCGCTAGCCCCCGCTTATGCGCGGACGGCGGGAAATCGACGATTGGATTCTAGCGCGAGGCCAGCGCCAGCAAGGGAGCCGGCTGGCGCGAGAGCAGTTGCCCGGCCGCTTCGACCAGGGTTTCACGGCCCTGGACCTTCGCCAGACTGCGCGTCACGTCCTTGAGTTCGGCGCACGTCAGCCAGGGATGGCCGCCGCCGTATTCATTGGCCATGACCACGCTCATGCGATCGAGCGCCCGGTTCGCGCCCTTCGCCCCGTAGCGCCGCGCGAGGTCGGTCTTGAGGTCGTTGCTGGCCTCGTTCAGTTCGCTCAAGTGGTGCCGCGTAAAGTCCCCGTAATCGGCGGTGAAGTTATCAGCGGTTGTCCGGCAGCGCAGGCCGGTGACCATCAGCATGATGTCAAGCCGGCGCAACTTTTCCGCGCTGCCGTCATTGCCCGCTGCATTCGCAGGCATCGGCAAGCCGATACAGATCGCGATGATGATTCCGATCAGCGATGCCCATAACAACCGCCGTTCGCCGCTTGCAAAGCTATCTGACTTGCGTGTTGCCCCGAATATGTTCTCGAAAGTGCCCATTGTCCCAGTCCCCCCCGCAGGCCGAGTCCTGCATGAGACCGAGGATCACCCCAGGCGTTTACCGACGATTGAACGGTCACCGTAAATCGAAATTTACCACGCAGAGGCGTTGCCGGAATGCCGCAGCACCCTATATCTCGCCACGTTGCGATTCACTTGCAGAATAAAGGATGCATTCCATGACCATCGCCGTTGGAGACAAGCTGCCTGACGTCAAGCTGATCAAGGCTGGCGAAAGCGGACCCGAACCGGTCCAGACCGCCGACTACTTCGCCGGCAAGAAGGTCGCGCTGTTCTCGGTTCCCGGTGCCTTCACCCCGACCTGCTCGGCCAAGCACCTGCCGGGCTTCGTCGAGAAGGCCGCAGACCTCAAGGCCAAGGGCGTCGACGAAATCGTCTGCACTGCCGTCAACGACGCCTTCGTGATGGGCGCGTGGGGCAAGGCCGCCGGTTCCAACGACGTCACCATGCTGGCTGACGGCAACGGCGAATTCGCCAAGGCCGTGGACCTGGTCATGGACGGTTCCGGCTTCGGCCTGGGCAGCCGCGGCCAGCGCTTCTCGATGGTCGTCAACGACGGCGTCGTCGAACAGCTCAACGTCGAGGCACCCGGCACGTTCGAGGTCAGCTCGGCCGAATACATGCTCGGCAAGCTCTGAAACTTTCAGAGCGTTTGACGCAATCGGGGCGGCCTTCGGCAGACGAAGGCCGCCCTTTTTCGTATGTCTCGCAGGTATCGCCGCATGATCCGCCACGGATCGCCAGCGCGTTTCGCCCTGCAGATTGGGCCTCAGTCACCTTGCCCTGCGCCTCTCGTGCAACTAGCTAACCGGCATCAGGGATTTGAGGAGAGATCATGACACGCTCGGTAATCGTCACAGGCGGATTCGGTATACTCGGCCAAGCCGTCGCCCAGGCTTTCGCCGCGGCTGGCGACAAGGTCACCCGCATCGACTTCGCGCCCAGCGCAGCGCAGGCGATCGACGGCACAATGGATATCGGCAGCGTCGACCTCACCGATACAAAAGCCACGCAGGCAGCGCTCGACAAGGTCATCGCGGCCAACGGCGGGATCGACGTTCTCGTCAACGTCGCAGGCGGCTTCGCATGGGAAACCCTTGAAGACGGCTCGCTCGAGACTTTCGCGAAAATGCATGCGATGAACCTCATGACCAATGCCACGATCACCAAGCTGGCCCTGCCCGCGCTCAAGGCGTCTTCGGCCGGGCGGATCGTCAACATCGGCGCGGGCGGCGCGCTCAAGGCAGGCATGGGCATGGCCTCCTACGCCGCCTCGAAGTCCGGCGTGCACAAGCTGACCGAAGCCCTCGCCGAAGAGCTTGGTGGCACGGGAGTGACCGTCAACGCTGTCCTTCCCACGATCATCGACACGCCGACCAATCGCGCCGACATGCCCGACGCCGACTTCTCGACATGGGTCCAGCCTGCAGCCATTGCCGAAGTCATCGCTTTCCTCGCCTCGGACGCCGGCCGGTCGATTACCGGCGCACTGATCCCCGTTTCACGAGGGGGCTGATCCTCCGGCCGGGGAGGCATTCGGCCTGTCTGCGGGAACATAGACGACGATGCCGTCCCTGTCCCAGATCCTGCGCCAGCCCGGCGCGCGAGACAACTCGTGCGCGAGCGGGGCATTATGCTGCGCCTTGAGCAGGAAGGCAGCCACCGGCCATTTGCGCTGGATGGCCTGAAGGCCCAGCTTTCCTGCCTCGACCTTGCCGTTGAAGTGCCACTCCTGAGGCGTGTAGCGATAATACCGCCCGTCGAAAGCGACACGCCACTGCGGATAACCGGCATCGATGATCGGCCCGCCATAGGGAAAGTCGGCGTAGATCACGCCGCGCACGTTTTCCCGGCGCAGACGCTCGATGGCGGCGATCGGCAGGCTTTCGTCGAAACGCGTGGGCAACAACATCGGCCCGAGCAAGCCAACCAGTGCGACGGCGAATGTTCCGGTCCAGCGCGGTACACGCATCGGTGCCGGCTGCGGGGACGAGACGACGCGCGCCAGCAAGGGCACAAGCGCAACTGCCCAGAAGAGAACGAACCTGATCGTGACCAGCGTCATGATGAAAAGCGCCGTGGCCAGGGCAAGTTCGCGCAGATCCACGCGTTGGCGATTGCGCAGCACCAACCATAGCGCCAGCGACGCGGCATAGAGGATCGGGAGCGAATCCAGCCAGTTGTCCGGAGCCCACATGGGCAGCCATTCGGACACGCCGATGTCAAAGCTCGCCTGCGCATTGCGCGCCGAAAGTGCGAGGATCGAGCCGCCATCCGGGGTCGCGAACATGGCAAGGACAGCAACCGGGATCAGGATGGTCTCGGCAATCGGTGGCCGTTTTCCTGTTTGGCGCCACCATGTGAACCAGCCGGCGGCGGCATAGACGCCCAGCGCTCCGGCAGCCACGCTGACCGATGGGTGCAGGTTCTGCCACAGGACCAGCAAAGGCGCTGCAAGCGCCACGGTCAGCCACGTACGCAGGTCCAGGCGCAGTAGCGCCAGCAGCAGGCCGAAACACAGCACCGAGAAACTCTGCGGCCTGATGCTCGCCGTCGCCAGTGCCGCGACCAGTGACAGGCACAAGGCCACCAGAACCGCGACCGGCGCAGCCCCCTTCCAGCGGCAGGCCAGTGCAACAGCCCAGAAGCCGCCTGCCCAGCACAAGGCATCGAACACGCGCAGCGCGTCCCAGCCGCCCAGCAGCCGGACCTCGGCCATGAGCGCCTGCCCCAGCCAGGCCAGCGCCGGAAGCGGATCTCCAATATGGGAAGCTGCGAAGGGCTCGTGCGCAATCGGGCCGCGGTGGGCCAGGATCATCTCGCCCAGCTTGAGCTGCCAGAAGATATCGACGTCCCAGACCTTGCGGGTCAGGAGCAATGCAAGAATGATCGCGGGCGCAAGGACCAGCGCCCATTCGGCAAGCCGTGCCCAAGGCAAGCGCGCCGTTGTACCTGTGCTTTGCGAATCCTCCTGCAACCGCCTCCCCCCGCCTCCGACCGGCGCGGTCGGATCAATGGCGAGCAGGGAAACCGATCGCGGGTGGCGACGCAAGTGGGCAATGCGCAGGTTCGCCAAGAAACCTGCGCAAGATCAGCGGGCCGCGATCAGTAGCCCATCAGGCTGAGCACTTCCTTGCGCGTGCGTTCGTCCTCCAGGAAAGTGCCCATCATCCGGCTGGTGATCATGCCGACGCCCGGCGTGCGCACACCGCGGGCGGACATGCAGGCGTGGCTCGCTTCGATCACGACGGCAACGCCGTGCGGCTTGAGATGATCCCAGATGCACTGCGCGACTTCCGCGGTCAGCCGCTCCTGGATCTGCAGGCGGCGGGCAAAGCCGTGCAGCACGCGCGCCAGCTTGGAAATGCCGACCACGTGGTCGCGCGGGAGGTAGGCAATCGCGGCCTTGCCGATGATCGGCGCCATGTGATGTTCGCAATGCGACTGGAAGGGGATGTCCTTGAGCAGCACGACTTCGTCGTAGCCGCCCACTTCCTCGAAGATCCGGGAAAGATGAATGGCCGGATCTTCCGCATAGCCGATGCAATATTCCTTCCACGCGCGCGCTACGCGCTTGGGCGTGTCGAGCAATCCTTCGCGTTGCGGATCATCGCCTGCCCAGCGGATGAGGGTGCGAATCGCTTCCTGCACGTCCTCCGGGACGGGGGCTTGCCGAGAGGGTTGTCCTCGTCGGGCCCGATCAGGCTGCTCATCCTTTCAAACTCCTCATCTTCAATTTGTGCATCAATCGGATCCGCATGAGCTGTCCCTTGCGACGAAACAGCCCCCTGCGCTCGATCGGCTCGAACATTTCATCCGGACGTTCCGGATCGAGCAAAGCGCTCTCACCAATCGCTCTTTCAGCATCCGACAAATGTTTCAAGGCCAAGGGTGCCAGATGTTTGCCCAAGGGCGCGAAGGCCTCGATCATCGCCGCCATCGAGCCTTGCCGGTCCAGTTCGGCCTCGACAAGATCTTCCTCGATACCGCAATGTTCGGCCAGCAAGCGGATACGCAAGCGCTTGATCGAGGGGCCTACGTGGGAATTGGCGGGTCTTCCGGCATCGATGAAGACATCGCACTCGCTGTCCAGCCCCATCGAGCGATTGTTCATGTTTGCCGATCCGACACGGATGATCTCGTCATCGACGATCATCAGCTTGGCGTGGACGTAGATCGGCGTCCCGTCGGCGGCCAGCGGCGTGTAGATGTGAAAACGACCGGCGTGATCGGCGTGCTTGAGGATCTCCACCAGTTCGACCCGTGCGGTATCCATCGCGAACTGCTCCAGCCATCCGTCCGCAGTCCGCGGATTGATCACCACGAACTCTGGCGGATCGTCCTCCATCAGCCGCTCGCATATGACTTCGGCAATCGCCCGCGAGGCAAAGTACTGGGTCTCGACATAGACGAAGCGCCTCGCCCGGCGGATCTGTTCGATGAACAGGTCTTCGATCTCGCAGACCTGCGAACACTCTCCCCACTTCGCGCGCGTGCGCGCAATGCCGATCTCCACATCTTCGAACTCGGCATCGATGCTGTCCGGCCAGGGCGATTCCTGCTGCGGCGCACAGGGGCCGATCACCTTGCCGCCAGCGGCCTGCCATCGGTCCCGGCCAAGCTCTCCGAGCGCGGAGGCGATCTCGCCCTCCATGATCATCGTGACGTCGTGCCAGGGGCCGTAAAGCCCTCCCGTCGGCCTGCGCCGGCGCGTATCCCGTGGTCGATGTTCAGGTGTATCCCAACGGTCCGAGGTCATGTCGATGCCCCCGCACACGGCCAGGACATCATCGATCACCACGATCTTCTGGTGATGGCTGCAACCGATGGGATGAGCCGAATCGAACTTGAAATCGATGCGCTTGTGGACTGCCCAGCGAATGAGATCGACCAGCATCGTGCCGCGAAACAGCGAACGGATCAGCGAGAAATTCCACTTGAGCAACAGGATCTCGAGATTGTTCGTGCGGCGTACCAGCCAAAGGATGAAAGAGCCCAAGCGGGCCGGAAAGCGCAACTTGCGCCCGCGCTGCCACCAGCGCCGTCCGGAAGAAAGCAGGATGCGGGAATCGAAGTCCCAGCCGATCAGGAAGATTCGCTGGCGCGCATCGACCATCGCCTCGCGGATCACATCGAAATAGTCTGCTGCATCGATGACGAGATGCGCGCGCTTCGCCATCGCAAAACGCCAGACGGAGGGCCGCTGCCCCTCGGCATCATGTGCCGCATTTCCTCCCTCTTCGTTCATCATTCACCTTGCTGGAGCAGCACGCCTGCGCGATCAAGTCCCCAGACGCCTGCTTGTTCCGCCGATGCGAGTGGCAAGCCTGCCGCCCTTGCGCGGCCGAGCGCTTCGATTGCGACATGAAAGTGCCGATTCGGCATGGGCTATCGCGAAACAGTCCGCGCCGCCGAATTGCGCTTCTCCACGGCACCCCCTGGGCGACTCGACTGACGATCTTCGGCGTTTTTCTCAGCGCATGGCGGATTCCGGCCATTCTTTGACGAAAAATGGCACTTTCTACGGTTGATCTCGTTTCATTCAGGCGCCATTCGTCTTGGCGCGTGTAACTATTGCACCATCGCAGTTCGTTTCGCCGCGCGATCGTTTCGCCAGAAATGAACCCCTGGCCCTTCGGGTCGGGTCAGTCGTCCGGCAACTTTCCGGACCCCCTTTCGCGCTTCCGCATGACCGGGAGCCGGCATTGGGATCGCATGACGATCCTGCACGAGAAGGAGTAACACATGAAGAATTCGCTCATCGCCGCCGCGATTGCTGCAGCGAGCCTGGCTCCCGTCGCCGCGGTGGCGCAGGACGCAGCCGCTACCGCCGTCGCCCCGACGGTGGGAGCCAAGGTTTTCGGCCCCGAAGGCAATGAAGTTGGCACCGTCGAAGCCGTCCAGGGCGACGTGATCACGGTTTCGACCGGCACGGCTCGCGCCGGTCTTCCGACCAGCGCCTTTGCAATGCGCGCAAAGGGCCTGACCATCGGCATGACGAAAGCTCAGCTCGAAGCAGCCGTTAACGGTGCTGCCGCCCAGTCGACCGAAGCCAAGGACGCCGCGCTTGTCGTCGACGCTCCGATCAAGAGCAGCGACGGCGTCGTGCTCGGCACTGTCACCAAGGTCGAAGGTGACGACGTGACCCTCACGCTCAGCGACGGCGCCGCTGTCGCGCTCAAGAAGGCGTCGATCGGCCTTACCGCCGACAGCTCGCTCGCCCTCGGCATGACCGCTGCCGATTTCGCCGCTGCCACGCAGTCGGCTGCCGGCACGGCCCAGGCCAGTGCCGATGCCGCTGCCCCGGCAGGTGCGCAGGCCGAGAACGCTTCCACAGAAAGCGAGTAATCGCGACACGCTCGAGCCGGGCTCGCGAAAGGCCGGACTCGAGCGAATTTGCAGGGCCGGGAGCGACATTGTCGCTTCCGGCCCTGTTCTTTTGCGCAGCCCGATTCGCTTGAAGTGGCGATTTCTGGGGAAAATCCTTGCGGTCGCCATGTCTGTTAGCCCAATAGGGTCCGCGAATCCCGCCGTGCAGTGCTGCGCGGCAATTTCCAGATCCAAACACAGTGAGCTGCGGCGCCTTGTCTCCTCAGGAGCATTTCAAACGATTCGCGAAAGCCGTCCCCGGCTTTGACACCTCTTTCGACCTTGCCCGCCGCCGAGCGGCCACTGCCGCCGGCGCCATTTCCCTGGGTCTTCTGGCAATCGTCTTCGCCTGGACCGGCGACAAGGCACAGCAGATCTTCCTCTCGATCACGCGCAGCTATCCCTACCTGCCGCTGATTCTCACGCCCAGCGTCTTTGCCGCTGTCGTCTGGATCACCAACACCTGGGCACCTGCGGCCAAGGGCTCGGGCATCCCGCAGGTCATCGCCGCGGGCAAGGACCTCGATCTGGCCTATTCCAAGCTGCTTTCGCTGCCGACCGCGATGGCGAAGCTGGTGCTGACGGTCGCCATGCTGTTGGTCGGTGGATCGGTCGGCCGCGAAGGACCGACGGTGCAGGTCAGCGCCGCGATCATGATCACCTGCCACAAGATCCTGCGCGTCCCGATGACTGCAGGCGTCCTGATCGCCGGGGCGCCGCCGGCGTCGCCGCCGCGTTCAACACGCCGCTCGCCGGGGTCGCCTTCGCCATCGAGGAACTGGCCTCCGCTTTCGAACAGCGCGTCGCCGTGCTGGTGATGGCCGCAGTCGTCGCCTCGGGCCTCGTCAGCCTCGGCATCGCCGGAGACTATGTCTACTTCGGCGTCATGCACGAAACGCTCGACGTCGGCTCGGTCGTCCTGGCCGCACCGGTTGCAGGCATCCTCGGCGGTGCGGCAGGCGGCCTGTTCTCGCGCTGCCTGCTGGCATTCGCCCGCAGCGGTCATTCCTGGTTCGTCGCAGTACGCAAGCGCCCGGTGCTTGCCGCCTTTGCCTGCGGACTCATCGTCGCCATCGCCGGCCTGCTTACCGGCGGCTCGACCTGGGGCACCGGCTACGAGACTACCAAGCAGCTCGTCGAAGGCCAGGGCGATGCCTCGGTCTGGTTCGGGCCGGCCAAGTTCCTTGTAACAACGGCGACTGCCGTTTCAGGCGCGCCGGGCGGGATCTTCGCCCCATCGCTGTCCGTGGGCGCGGGCTTCGGCCAATTGCTCTCGTTCCTGTTCCCGGACGACCCGATGGCCGCCATCGTGCTGCTGGGCATGACCGGTTACTTCGTGGGCGTCGTGCGTGCACCGCTGACCGCCGTCATCATTCTCATGGAAACAACCGCCAGCCGGGGCATGATCCTGCCCCTGTTCATGACCGCGATCATCGCCGATGCCGTCAGCAAGCTGGTGTGCCGAGAGAAGCTCTACCACGGCCTATCGAAGGGCTTCGTGGTCCAGCGCAGCAGCCAGGGCGATTCCGCAGCCAAGCAGGCCTGAGACGGCCCCTCAAGGCCTGGCACCGAACAAAGGAGCCCCCGCCTCAAGTGCGGGGGCTCTCCTTTTGCGCCTGTGACATGGCGCCCGAAGCCTTCACCCAGCCCGGACAAAACAAACCCCGCCGAGGCCGAAAGCCTGGCGGGGGATGATGGCGCGCCCGGAACGATTCGAACGTCCGACCCTCAGATTCGTAGTCTGATGCTCTATCCAGCTGAGCTACGGGCGCGCATGATCCAAATTTTATCCGTTTCCACCGGCAAGGCCGAAAAGCCTGATCGGAAGAAATGGCGCGCCCGGAACGATTCGAACGTCCGACCCTCAGATTCGTAGTCTGATGCTCTATCCAGCTGAGCTACGGGCGCGTTGGAGTGGCGCCTTTAGAAAGGGATTCGCCTCGGGTCAACGCCTATATCGCCTTTCTTGCAAGGAAACTGCACAGGGCCTCTGCGAGCGGATAGTCGAGCGGCGGCATCGACAGCCCCCCGATCGCCCGGGGGACGTGCCATGCGATGGCTTCGGCCTCATGGGGCTGCGGTTCGCCCTGCCAGCGGCTGCATTCGTAAAGAAGGATTACAAGCGGGCGGGACGGCCCCTTCCCGCCGCCTGTCGATCCGCTGGCGAAGCCCACCGGCACCAGCGCCTCGGGCTCGATTCGCACGGCCAGTTCCTCTTCCAGCTCTCGTACGGCTGCCAATTCAGGGCTTTCGCCAGGTTCAACCTTGCCCCCCGGGAATTCCCATAGCCCCCCATGTTCGGCACGGAAACTGCGTTGCTGCATGAGGATACGGCCAGCGGCATCGCGAAGTGCAACTGCGACCACCAGCATTGCTGTAAAAGAATTTTCCAGATCCAAGCGCCTTTTTAAGAATGAATTAAGTCCAAGATGAGATCTCCCGGATTACTAGGGGAACTGCGGGACACTCACGATGTACAAAGACATCCTGCCGAAACTGTACGCTGACGAACGCGGCGCCACCGCCGTCGAGTATGCGTTGATACTCGGCCTGGTGGTCCTGGTCGTCATCGTGTCGATCGATTCCGTTGCCACAGTCACAGTCGATATGTGGACCGATATCGCCGACAAGACGGCCACCGCTGTCAGTGGAACCTAGTGGATCAAGCGATTTAAGCATTTTTCAACGAATGATCCTTAATTCAGCAAGATGTCCGGATCGCTAATGGGGTTTTGAGCTTGCCGGACCGGGTACACAAGACTGCACTTATCAGGAGACACGACATGAAGTTTCTCGCCAAGCTGCGCCGCAATGAAGAAGGCGCAACCGCAATCGAATACGGTCTGATCGCTGCTCTGATCGCGGTTGCCGCGATCGCCGCCATGCAGGGCATGGGCTCGCAGCTCACCTCGACCTTCGAGAAGACGTCTTCGGCGATGGCCAACGCCTAATTCGGCGTAGTCATAGCAAGAACCGGATAGGGGCGGCAGGGAAACCTGCCGCCCCTTTTCTTTTGCCCGGACGCGCTGTTCTCCATACTCGACAGAACTGGCGCCTCAGTAAGTGACGATTTTCACTTTCTGCCCCGGCGTCAGCGTCGCATTCGACTGCAGACCGTTGAGCACCAGGAAGCGTTCGAGCTGCGCATCGCTGTACGCCATGCGCTGGGACAGCGAACGCACGGTGTCACCTGACTTTACAGTGACGACATCAAGCAGGCGCGGCTTCACGCTGCCTGCCTCGCTGGCGGATATCCGCTTCAGGCTGCGGAACATCGGATTGAACACCCCGGCGCCGCCCGCCTGCGCGATCGTGACGAAGTGATAGGCCTGCCCGTTGCCGAAATCGTAAGCGAAGACGACGACATCGACGCTGCTGTTCGAGGACTGCACGCGCGCGACGCCATAAGCGGCCGGAATGCCGTTCACTGTCGTGCGCTCGACCGAGGACGGAGCGATCTTTGCCTGCCCCGAATCGGTCAGCCCGGAAAAGACGGTCTGAATGTAGGTCTCGAGGCTTCCGCTCAACTTGCCGCCCGAGAACTGGGCCTTGCCCGACTGACCGTTGATCGACACCGCACTGGAGCCGTTGACCATGTAGAAGCCGTCCGGAGCCTCGAAGGCGAAGCGCAGCACCGGATGGGTGAACTTGCTGCCTTCGACGACGCCCTGCTTGGGATCGTCACCATAGACAAGACCATCGACGCCGGTAAGGAACCGGTCGCGATTGGTTAGCCCCGTCGCGTTGCTGCCCGCCCGGTTCAGCGCATCGCGCACGCGCGAAGCTGGGTCAGGGTGGGTCGAGGCCCACTCGGGCACCTGATTGCTCGTCCCACGCAACTGTGCCTCGAGGGCATTTTGCCGCGCGAGGCTTTCCAGCACAGTCGCCATCGCCCGCGGATCGTAACCCGCGCGCTTGAGATAAGTGATCCCGAGATTGTCAGCCTCAAGCTCCTGCGAGCGCGAGTACTTGAGCGTCAGGAGCTGCGAGCCCTGCGAGAACAGTTTCTGGCCGAACTGGCCGAACGAACTGTCGCCGAGCAGGACGCCCGAGAGGATCGAGCCAAGCACGCCGATGATCTGGTTGCGCTGGGCGGCCTGCTGGCGCTTGGCGGCATGCCGCGCGGCGACATGGCCCACTTCATGGCCCAGCACGCCGGCCAGCTCCGCCTCATTGTTCATCAGCGCGGTCAACTGGCGGGTGACGTAGACATAGCCACCGGGAATCGCGAAGGCATTGTTCACCGGGCTGTTGAGCAAGGTGACGGTAAAGTCGCCGCGCGCGTTGCTCAGTCCGGACTGCACGGCGATCGTCTTGCCTACCGATTCCACGTAAGCGGCTTGGGGACCGGACACCGAACCGCCGAATTCTTCCAGCAACTGGGGATGCGCCTTGGCGCCTTCGGCCTTGTCGGCCTGGCTGATGGAGGCCGACGTTGTCGGCATCCCCGTCGATCCCACGCTGCCGCCACTGGCGGCCGGAACGCATGCAGCCGAACCCAGGGCCACGAAACCCAGGCTCGTGCCGATCAGAGTTGCGGCCCTCAAGCGTCGCGATGCCATGGTCATGCCCTTCCCTTCATTCACTTTTGCCCTCGACTTTGCACTGTTCGTGATCGTCCGCTTCACACAACGGCGCGGCGCCTCGCTTGTTCCCCTCACCCGCCGCGCTTGCCGGCGAGCGGGTGACGCGCATTGACGAGTTCGACAAGGCGGCTGCTCTCGACATGCGTATAGATCTGCGTCGTGGCGATGTCGGCATGGCCAAGCAGGGTCTGCAAGACGCGCAGGTCCGCGCCGCCCTCCAGCAGGTGCGTGGCAAAGGCGTGGCGCAGGACGTGCGGCGAAACACGCGTAGGATCGATGCCTGCCCGCAGCGCGAGCGCCCGCAGGAGCTGGAACAGGCGCACACGCGTCAGGTGTCCGCTCGCGCCGCTGGAGGGAAACAGGAACTTCGATTGCCCCCGGCGCACTTCCAGCCAACGCGACAGCGCCTGGCGGGCGCGGCCGCTGACCGGAACCATCCTCTGCTGACCGCCCTTGCCCGTCACATGCAGGAACGGCGCATCGCGCGGCACCGCCGCCAAAGGCAAGGAGACCAGTTCGCTTGCGCGCAGGCCCGATCCATAGAGCAATTCGAGCAGCGTGAGCATGCGCAGCGCATCCGCACGCCCCGTGCTGGCCTCCTCTTCGGCCAAAACGAGGAGCCGCTCAACGTCCTCGTGGGAAAGCAGGCGCGGCAGGGGTCGGCGCGTACGCAGCTTGGGCAACGAGCCGGATGGATCGTCCTTGCGCAAGCCCTCGTCGACAAGGAAACCGTAGAACTGCCGCAACGCCGAACACCGTCTCGCAAGGCTAGAGGCAGCAAGGTCGCTCCATGCCTCGCCCAGCCCGGCAAGAGCGGGGCCATCAGCGCCGGCCAGATCGCCCAGCTGTTCCCGAGCGGCGGCAAGGTCGCGCCGGTAGGCCGCCAGGGTGTTGGCCGCCGCACCGCGCTCCACTGCCAGCACAGCGAGAAACCGTTCGGCGAGGTCTTCTCCCGCCCCGATCATGCGATCAGGCGCGGCCGACCGCTTCGGCGGCAATCATGCGCGCCTCGGCTTCCATGCCGACCTGACGCAGGGCGGAAATGATGTGGTAGAGATAGCGCGGCGTCATGCGCTGCCAGTTTGATCCCTGCATGCCGAAGCCCATGAGCAGCACCACGCTGGCGGCATCGCCGCGCCCCGCCGCGCTGTCGATCGCAGTCGTCCAGCGGGTCGAGCCCGCCAGTTCCAGCGAAAGGTCGTTGGAATAGCGCGAGACGTCGTTTTCACCCAGACGCCCCAGACCTGCCAGTCCGGCAACGAGAAACGCGGCCTTGCGCTTGTTGGCGCTTTCATCGTCGTCGATGTAGCGATCGAGATCGCCGGCATCGACCGAGCGGCTGCCGTCCTTCGAGACCAGCGCCAACAGGCCCCAGGCCGGGCTCCCCTTCTCCACCACCGAAGACCAGCGCATGGCATTGGCATCGAAACCGGCCGAGAGCATCGACGTGATCAGCGAGGCGGCATTGTCCGCGTAATCCTCCGAGGCCGGCATGCGGGCCGCCGCCGCTGCGGTAAGGACCTTGCGGGCATAACCGGAAGCCGGATCGCTCGCGCTGTTCCACAGGGCCTGCATGGCAGCCAGCCGGGAATCCGGGCTCTGCAGCGTATAGGCATCGCGCAGGGACTCCGCCGCGTCCTGGAAGTCGCCGGTAATGTCTGTATCGGCATAGACCTGCGAATAGAGGTCGACCATGGCCGCGTTCGACAGGATGCCGGCAGCGGCGGCGCGATCAGAGGACGCGGCCCGGCGTTGCAGGCTGACCATCGGGGCGAGCGCATTGGTGTAGTCGTACTGCACGCTGGCCTTGTTCATCAAGCGAGCCGGCGGCTCCATGCCGGTGCCGATCGTCAGGCCGTAACGCCAGGGCGTCATGCCTTCTACCTTGTCCCATTCGATCGTGACCGCCCGGCGCGCCTTGCCGGCGGCACCGGCGTATTTCTGAGCAAGGAGCATGTCGATGTTGTCCATCTTGCCGGTTCGGCGATCCCGCTCCAGCTTGGACAGCGCCGAGCTGCTGTTGCCGCGAAAAGCCTCGCAGATCGCCTTGGCAACATCCCATTGCGGATCGTCTCGCAGCTTGCCCTGGGTCGCCATGACCGGGCACAGACCAGTGAAATCGGCCGTGCGCTCGTAGGTCCGCATCGCCAGTTCGCCCAGGGTGGGCGTATAGTTGTCGATATCGATATCCTGCAGCACGGCGCGTGCGGCATCGATTTCACCCATGCGCAGCAGCAGGCCGATGCGCAGCGCGGCGAATTGCTGCGGCTCCATACCTGCAGGCGCCTGCAGGCGAGAGACGAGCGCACGGCGCAGAAGAATATGGCCCCAGCGCGAAACGAGCGCGCCGCGGTTCGAAGACAGCGCCAGTTCCACCAGCATCGGGTTCTGCCCGGCGAGCGAGGCCGCAGGTAGCCCGCCCTCGCCATCCGCGAGCATGCCCACCTGCTCCATCGAGCGGCGCGCGGCAGGCGGCATGTCGAGCTGGATCTTGCTGCCCAGCAACTCCTCGAAGTCGTCCGGCGTCATCTTCTCGATTTCCTCGAGAGTGGGAAGCCGGGTCAGGGCGAGTTCGCCGTCCTGCTGCTGTGTTTGGGCAGCCTGTCCCGTCGCGTTGCCGGGAAGCGCCTGCACGACCGGGGTCGAAACCGCGCGCGGCGCGGCTGGATTGCCGCTCGAGTCACTGGACGAGGCGGCCGGCGCCGCGGTAGCGCGCGAGGTCGGCGTCGGACTGGGCGCAGGCGCCGGGTCCTGGAACATCTTGGGAAGCAGCGATTCGGGTGCATCCTGCGCCACCGCCCAGGCCGAGGTCAGGGTCAGGGCCACACCGGCCAGAAGATAGGCGCGCCTCATTTCGGCAACTCCGGGACCGGGACGGGCTGAATGATGTCGCGCACCGGTTCCCTGCCAGCGTCGATCCAGCTCCATGCCAGCAATGCAATGACCAGGATGGCGACGGCTCCCAGAATCGTGTGCCTTCGCATTGTAACCGTCAACTCGCCTTCCTTCACCGATGCTTGCGCTGCGACCTAGCGCAACTATAGGCGGTGGGGCAATGGACGTTCAACAGACCCACTTCTCCGCACAGGAAATTGCCGGACTGGCCAAGCGCATCGATCGCCCGATCGTGCTTGTCGGCATGATGGGCACAGGCAAGTCGAGCGTGGGCAGAAGACTGGCTTCCCTGTTCCATTGTCCCTTCGTCGATGCCGACGAGGAAATCGAGCACTCGGCCCAGATGAGCATTCCCGAGATTTTCGAGACTTACGGCGAGGATTACTTTCGCGACGGAGAGCGACGGGTGATCGCCCGCCTCATCGACGACACCGAAGGCTGCCGCGTGATCGCCACGGGCGGCGGCGCCTTCTGCAACCCGGAGACCCGCGCCTTGATTCTCGATCGCGCGCTCACCATCTGGCTCGACAGCGAAGTCGAAACCCTGGTCGAACGCACCAGCCGCAAGGACAACCGACCGCTGCTCAAGGACGGAAACCCACGCGAGATCCTGGCACGGCTTCGCGAGGAGCGCCGCCCCCACTATGAGCAAGCGCCGATCCATGTTCTGAGCGGCCCCGGACCGCACGTCCAGACTATCAACAAGGTCCTGCAGGGAATTTCGCAATGGCTGTGATCCCCGTCAACATCGCCGGTCGGCCCTATGAAGTACGGGTGGGCGCAGGCCTTCTGGCCGAACTGGTGCCCCACTGCCGCGGCAAGCTGCGCAAGCGCGACGTGCCGATCGTCACCGACGCCAATGTCCATGCCGCCTGGGGCGACGTGGTCGAGGCCAGCCTGCGCGACAACGGCCATGAACCGCACTGGCGCATCCTGCCACCGGGCGAACAGACCAAGTCATGGGACGAACTGGCCGCCACCGTGAACTGGCTGCTGGGCCTGGAAGTCGAGCGCGGCGACCACATCATCGCGCTTGGCGGCGGGGTCATCGGCGATCTCACCGGCTTTTGCGCGGCCGTACTCAAGCGCGGGTGCAAGTTCATCCAGGTCCCGACCACCCTGCTTTCGCAGGTCGATTCGAGCGTCGGCGGCAAGACCGCGATCAACACCCCGGCAGGCAAGAACCTCGTCGGCGCCTTCCACCAGCCCTCTCTTGTGCTGGCGGACCTCTCTGCGCTCGAGACGCTGCCGACCCGCGAACTGCTCGCCGGTTATGCGGAAGTCGTGAAGTACGGCCTTATCGACGATGCCGACTTCTTCGCCTGGTGCGATGCCAATGGCGCGAAGATGCTGGCTGGCGACAGCGCCCTGCGCGAATATGCCGTTGCCCATTCGGTTGCCGCCAAGGCCCGGATCGTGGCGGAGGACGAATTCGAAACCACCGGCCGCCGCGCCCTGCTCAACCTAGGCCACACCTTCGGCCATGCGCTGGAGGCACAGACCGGCTTTTCCAGCCGCCTGCTCCACGGCGAGGCTGTGGCCCTGGGCATGGTGCTGGCCGCGCGTTACTCCGCGCGCAAGGGCCTGATGGCCATGGCAAGCGCAGACCATGTCGCGCAGCACATCGGCGATGTCGGCCTGCCGTCGAGCCTGGCCGGGCTCGGCCTCGACTGCGACGGCGCCGGACTTGTGCGGCACATGCTTCATGACAAGAAGATGGATGCCGGGACCCTGCCCTTCCTCCTGATGAAAGGCATAGGCAAGACTTACCTCGACAAGGAAGTTTCGCTCGACGACGTCGCGGACTTCCTCGACGGCGAGCTTGCCCGCGAACCGGCCTGACGCCATTCCGGCCACACTGCGCATCCCGGATATGACGTGCCGCACCCGCGGCGGAGCGTACCCGGATCCGGGAACGGCTTGAAGCCTGCGCGCGTTCACGATGTGGATGGGGACCCCGCTCAAGAGCCACGGCGGGTCGCACATGGCTGCACCAGGTCGGAGAAAATCCGTGCCGATGGAGCCCAGGGGCACCGGAGGGCGGCGGGTCGATCGGGCCCGCCGCCTTCTCCGGCCTTGCGAATCGACCGCGATTGCGAAGGCCTTCAGCCACGAAGGGACACGCCGATCATGCCTGCAAAATCGAAAACCCAGCAAAAGGCGGCCGGCGCCGCCCTCGCGGCCAAGCGCGGGGAGACCAGCAAGAGTAGCCTTCAGGGTGCCTCGCGCGAAATGTTTGAAACGATGAGCGAAAGGCAGCTTGAGGAGTTTGCGGGCACGTCCCGCAAGGGCAAGCCCGAGCACGTCGACGAATAGGCTCCGGCACATAGCGGAACCGGCGGGGCAACGCACTCGTGACATTACGCTGCAATGTTCCTAAGTTACCAACTTGGACAATAATAATACGAAGAGCGCGATGACTGTTGCCGAAGCTACGCCGGAGCTGGATTTCCCTGAAGAAGCCGTCGCGGACGACCGCGCTTTCCTCGGCCACCCCAGGGGCCTGGGCTATCTCTCGTTCGTCGAAGGCTGCGAACGCTTCTCCTACTACTCCATGCAGACCCTGCTGGTGCTCTACATGGTCAAGTATCTCCTGCTTCCGGAGAACATCGGGAAAGTCATCGGCCTCGACTGGCTGCGCACCGGATACTACGCAGGGCTGAGCGGGCAGCCGCTCGCCTCCGCGATCTTCGGCGATTACACTTCGCTGGTCTATCTCACCCCGATCCTGGGCGGAATCGTCGCAGACCGCTGGCTCGGGCGCCGCGCCACGCTGATTGCGGGCGCGCTGATCATGTCCCTGGGCCATTTCCTGATGGCCTTCGAAGGCATGTTCCTCTTCGCACTGATTTCGCTCGTCGTCGGCGTCGGTCTGTTCAAGGGCAACATCGCCAGCCAGGTCGGCGAGCTCTACAAACCCAACGACCTGCGCCGGGCGATGGCGTTCCAGATCTTCTACATTGCCATCAACGTCTCGGTCATCGCGGCCCCGCTGATCTCGGGCACGCTCGGCGAGAAGGTGGGGTGGCACTACGGCTTTGGCACTGCCGGCGTCGTCATGGTCCTGGGCCTGGTGCTGTACCTGCGCGCGCGGCCACATCTCCCGGCCGATGCCGCCGACACCAAGGATGGCAAGGCAAAGTCCACGGGACTGGAGCGGAGCGACTGGCCCCGACTTGGCGCTCTGGCGATCCTGGTTCCGGTGCTCGCGATCGCCATCCTGACCAATCAGGAAATCTTCAATGCCTATCTCGTCTGGGCGGATGCGAAGTTCCAGCTCACCTTCTTCGGCGAAACCCTGCCGACAAGCTGGATGATCACAATCGATGCAACGCTCAGCTTCTCGATGCTGGTGGCAGTTGCCGCATTCTGGAAGTGGCGCAGCGATCGCACCGGCCGCGAACCGGATGAACTGGGCAAGATGATCATCGGTTCGGTCTTCACCGTGATGGGCGGCATGTGCCTGGTGATCGCCGCGGCGACAGCGGGCGACGCGAAGATCGGCCTGTTCTGGCCGGTCATGTTCCACCTGTTCAACTCGATCGGCTTCGCCCACGTCCTGCCGGTCAGCCTGGCCCTGTTCACCAAGGTCGCCCCGCGCGCGCTCAATGCAACGGTCGTGGGGATCTACTACCTGGCCTTCTTCGCGGCCAACAAGACGGTAGGCATCGTCGGCGGCTGGTACTCCAGCATGGACACGGTCCATTTCTGGCTGCTCCATGTCGCCACCGCAGCCTTCGGCCTTGTCGCCTTCGCGGTGCTCAGGATGTTCCTCGGCAATATCCTTGCCGACAAGGACGAGGAGCGATCGCAAGGGGCCTGAACCGGCCTCAGCCGAAGAGCGCGATGGACTGCATTCCAGCAAGAATCGGCTGCCCTTGGGCGTTCCACATGGCCATGCGCTGACTTGAACAGCCGTGCCGGGCGAAATCGCCGGCGCAGCGCAGCAGCCACCAGCCATCACGCGTCTGCGGCAGGGCCGTAAGCAGATTGACCTGCCAATGCATGCTGCTGACCGGAACCAGCGCCGGCATCATCGGCAGGACGCCAGGCGGCAACCCGTCCCCGCACAGCAGGATCTCGACCATCGGATCGAGCGTACCGCGCTCGCGTGATCGCAGCCACCAGCAGTATTCGGGCTTTCGCTCGCCCTGCACGGGTACGCCAAGGCGCACATCGAAATGGTCGCGAATGAACGGCGCAAGCAAGTCTGGCGCCATCGGCGGCGCATCCTCGACCGCCACGACGTCGTCCGGTACCGGGCGCTCATCCAAGGTCAGCGTGCTCTCGATCGCCCGCATGAACACGAAGCTGGCGGTGAACGCCGGCCCCTTGTCGCCGGTGATCTGCGCCGAGACCCAGGTGGCATTGCGCCCCTGGCGCTCGACCTTGGCATGCGCCTCGATACGACCGGAAAGCGGCGCCATCATCGCCAGTTGCGCTGAGCGCAGGGGCGGCAGGTCCCCTCCCACCTGCTGCGCGGCGACCAGCGCCAGGGCAGAGGAAAATCCGCCGTAGGCCGTGCGCCCCTGGAGCCAGCGGGACGGCACTTCGACGGCAAGGCCGTCCTCGAGCGTCTCGCCTGCAGCAAGCACCTGCGCAAAGCCGGTCATCAGAACAGGCGAGATCCGTTGGGGACCGCCTTGTCCGGCGAGAACAGGGTCACCCGGCCCTCCTCATCGGCAAAGCCCAGTGTCAGCACTTCGGACAGCGCCTTGCCGATCTGGCGAACGGGAAAATTGACCACGGCCGCCACCTGGCGTCCGATCAGGTCTTCAGGAGAATAGATCGCCGCGACTTGCCCGACGCTCTTCTTCTCACCGATGCCGGGACCGAAATCGATCCGCAGCTTGTAGCTCGGCTTGCGCGCCCCTTCATAGACTTCGGCCGCCACGACGGTGCCGATGCGAATGTCGACCTTCAGGAAATCGTCGAAGGCAATCGCATCGGCTGCAGGTGCGGCCGGATCATGATCGAGGTGCAATCGTCACTCCATCTCGAGGATCACGGCGTCGACCGCGAGGCTTTCGCCGGCCTTGGCGTTGACCGACTTCACCACACCGGACTTTTCGGCACGCAGGATGTTTTCCATCTTCATTGCCTCGATCACCGCGAGCGGCTGGCCGGCTTCGACCTTCTCGCCCTCGCTCACGTTCAGCGCGACGAGCAGGCCCGGCATCGGGCAGATGAGGAACTTGGAAAGATCCGGCGGGATCTTTTCGATCATGTGCTGCGACAGATAGGCCACGCGGGTCGGCAGGCAGTCGACCTTGTGGATCGCGCCGCGCGTGGTCATCTTGAAGCCGGTGCGGGTGATTTCCAGCTTGATGCCAAGGTCCTCGCCGTCGACTTCGGCTTCGACCAGGCGATCCCCCGGCGTGTATTCGAGCGCGAGTTCGACTTCCTCGCCGTTCACCGTCACCACATCCTCGTCAAGCACGACCACGTAGTCGGTCTTGTCGATGGTCACCGTCCAGTCGGCCGGCGGATCGGTCGGATCGGCAAGCTGGCCGGAGATGCGGCGCGAGCGGTCCGAGCGCGCAGTCGCGACGAAGCCGGCCACGGCGGCAAGCTTCACCTTCAGTTCTTCCGACGTCGCCGCGCCGGTGAAACCCTCGGGATATTCCTCGGCGATGAAGCCGGTGGTCAGCTCGCCCGAGCGGAAGCGCGGGTGCTGCATGATCGCCGAGACGAAGTCGATATTGTGGCCGAGACCTTCGATCTCGAAGGCGTCGAGCGCGGCGATCTGCTTGTCGGCGGCCTCATCGCGGGTCTTGCCCCAGGTGATCAGCTTGGCGATCATCGGGTCGTAGAACATCGAGACCTCGCCGCCTTCGTAGACGCCGTCGTCGACGCGAATGCCATCGATACCGCGGCGCCCGTTCAGGTTATCGGGGTTCTCGGCGCCGTCGTCTTCCCAACCGGCAACCGGCGGGCTGTAGCGCACGAGGCGACCGGTCGAGGGCAGGAAGCCGCGATAGGGGTCTTCGGCATAGACGCGGTTCTCGATGGCCCAACCGTCGATCTTCACGTCATCCTGCGTCATCTCCAGCTTCTCACCGGCAGCGACGCGGATCATCTGCTCGACGAGGTCGACCCCGGTAATCGCTTCGGTGACCGGGTGCTCCACCTGCAAGCGGGTGTTCATCTCGAGGAAGTAGAAGCTCTCGCCGCTCGGATCGGCGCCCGAGACGATCAGCTCGACCGTGCCCGCCGAGTAGTAGCCCACGGCCCTGGACAGCGCGACGCACTGTTCGCCCATGGCCTTGCGCATCTTCTCGGTGACGAAGGGCGACGGCGCTTCCTCGACCACCTTCTGGTGGCGACGCTGGATCGAGCACTCGCGCTCGTTCAGGTAAAGGATGTTGCCGTGCTTGTCGCCGAGGATCTGGATCTCGATGTGGCGCGGATTGAGAATGAACTTCTCGATGAAGACGCGGTCGTCACCGAAGGAATTGAGGCCCTCGCGCTTGACGGACTCGAAGCCCTCGCGGACGTCCTTCTCGGAATAGGCCAGGCGCATGCCCTTGCCGCCGCCGCCGGCCGAAGCCTTCATCATCACCGGGTAGCCGATGTCGTTGGAGATCTGCACCGCGTGCTCGGTGTCCTCGATCTCGCCGACGTAGCCGGGCACGACGTTGACGCCCGCTTCCTTGGCGAGCTTCTTGGACTCGATCTTGTCGCCCATCGCGGCAATCGCGTTCACGGGCGGGCCGATGAACTCGATGCCCTCTGCGGCCAAAGCCTCGGCAAAGGAGGTGCGTTCGGACAGGAAGCCGTAGCCCGGGTGAACCGCTTCGGCGCCGGTCTGCTTGCAGGCCTCGATGATCTTCTCTGCGATCAGGTAAGACTGCGCGGCGGGCGCCGGACCGATGTGCACTGCCTCATCGGCCATCTGCACGAATGGCGCGCGGGCATCGGCATCGGAATAGACGGCGACCGTCTGGATGCCCATGCGGCGCGCGGTCTTGATGACACGGCAGGCGATTTCGCCCCGGTTAGCGATGAGGATCTTCTTGAACATCAGTTCTCCGTTTCCACGTATTCGCGCAGCTGATCGGTGCGCGCCTCGGTGAGTCGTTGCATGCAGGTGTTCTGAACGAGCGGCCAGATCGTGCCGCTCTCCTCGCGCGGGCCGTTCTCGGCCAGGCACTGGGCGTCGCGGAACGCGAGCCACTTGCGCTGGGCATCGAGGAGCCTTGCGAATTGCTGTGCGCCTTCGGACCGGGCCTTGGCCGCGGCCTGCTTCCACGCCGCGTTAAGCGAGCGATCGGCGGCCTGGAGGTCCTTGTAGGCGCAGATGTTCATGTCCGTCTGCGTCATTGCATTGGAGCAATCGACTTGCGGCTCGGCCGCCATCAGGAACAGCGTGAAGATCACTCGGCCCCCTCCCCATTGCCGTCACCCTTGCGAAGGCGGGATTTCCGCTTGAACGCAAGGTCCCGCCGTGCAGCGGGCTCCCCGCCTTCGCGGGGATGACGAGGGAGGGCCGCGGCCATCAGCCCATCGCTTCCAGCTTGACGCAGCCCTTGGGCATGCGGGACGCTTCGACCTGGGCATCGGTTTCGCTGATCGCCATCGGCTTGATGCCAAGGCGGGCGAACATCGCCGCATCGTTGTCGTCGCCCGCGTTGGGCGCGGTGAGCAGCTTGTCGCCGGTGAAGATCGAGTTCGCGCCGGCCATGAAGCACATTGCCTGGGTCATCTCGGACATGGACTCGCGGCCGGCAGAAAGGCGTACCATCGAACGCGGCATGGTGATTCGCGCCACCGCGACCGTGCGCACGAATTCCACGTCGTCGATCTTGGCAAGCGGGGTATCGGCAAGCATATCGCCCAGCACCGTGCCCTTGACCGGGACCAGTGCGTTGACCGGTACCGAGCCGGGATGCTCGGGGAGCGTCGCCAGCGTGTGGATGAAGCCGACCCTGTCCTCGCGCGTTTCGCCCATGCCGACGATCCCGCCCGAACAGACGTTGATCCCGGCCGAACGCACGTTGGAAAGCGTCTCGAGGCGATCGTCCATCGTGCGCGTGGTGATGACCTGGTCGTAGCGCTCGGGCGAAGTGTCGATATTGTGGTTGTAATAGTCGAGCCCGGCATCTGCCAGCATCTGCGACTGCTCGGGCGTGAGCATGCCGAGCGTCATGCAGGTTTCCATGCCCATCGAGCGCACGCCCTTCACCATCTCGATGATGGCCGGCATGTCGCGATCCTTGGGGTTGCGCCACGCGGCGCCCATGCAGAAGCGGGTGGAGCCCTGATCGGCCGCTTGCGCCGCGCGCTGCAGCACGGCCTGCACGTCCATCAGCTTGGTCGCCTTGACGCCGCTGTCGGCATGGACCGACTGCGAACAGTAGCCGCAGTCCTCGGCGCAACCACCGGTCTTGATCGAGAGCAGCGTCGAGAGCTGCACTTCGTTATGCGGGTGATTGGCGCGGTGAACCTCGGCGGCGCGGAAGACCAGCTCGGTGAAGGGCAGGTCGAACAGCGCGGCGATTTCCTCGCGGGTCCAGTCGGTACGGGGAGCAGTTTGGGGGGCGTTGGTCATCTCGAATTCCTCAGGCTGCCTTGGCCTGCGCACGGCGCGCGGCATAGGCGGTCAGCGCCGCTGCATAGTGCGGTCCGGCGCGACGTTCCAGTTCCCCACCTGCAAAACCGTCCACCGACTGGGCAATTCGCGCCACCGCAGCGTCGCTGAGCTGGCAGAGGGGCCTTCGGTAAATGCCGATGGTGAAGACGATCGCGCGCGATTTCGGCAAGCGCCGAAGCGCCTCGCGCTCACAGCGCACGAACAGCGTCTCGCCCGCATTGTCCGCAGTGACATGGGCAAAGCGCTGCTCCGGCGCCGCTGCGGGCATGTAGCGCAAGTCATCCGAGGCCACGACGAAGGCATTGGTGCGTCCGAAGATGTTGAACGACTGCAATCCGTTCATGAACTTGTCCACGCCCGAGGCCAGCTGCTCGGCATAGCCGTGGATCGGCTCATGGACCTGGTGCAGCGGACGGCCGATCTTTTCAGACAGACGCCAGTCGGTCGGAAATGCGACGGCCCCTGCCCCCAGGCGGAACGGCTGCCCCGGCGCATCCTGCACCATCACGCACAAGTCCTCCCAGACCGAGCGTGCGCAAGTCTCCAGCCCGCCCTTCACGCCAAGCAGGTCTGCCAGTTCGGCAATCCCCGCTTCGGCTTCGGGCAGGACCATCACGCTCTCGGGATGGGCGTCGAAGCCTGCCGCGCGCGCCGCCAGGTCCGGTTCGGGATCGAGCCACCGGCCTTCGTCAAGACGCACCAGCCCCATGCGCAGCGGGCCGGAAACCCGCGCGTCAGGCAAAAGCGCCTCGACAGAGAAACCCAGTGACATCGCCCCTTCCCTTCGCGCCTTACTCGGCCGCTTGCAGTTCGCTGCCGGCGGGCGGCATGTTGTGGCCCAGGAGGCGCAGAACATCGGCGGCGCACTCGACCACGTTCGAACCGGGACCGTAGATGCCCTGAACACCCGCCTTCTTGAGGAAGTCGTAGTCCTGGGGCGGGATAACGCCGCCCGCGACGACCTTGATGTCGGCCCGCCCGGCATTGCGCAGGTGGCCGATCAGTTCGGGGATCAGCGTCTTGTGACCGGCAGCCAGCGACGAGGCACCGACCGCGTCGACGCCGTTTTCCAGCGCCATCTGGCAGGCTTCTTCCGGCGTCTGGAACAGCGGGCCGGAGACGACCTCGAAGCCCATGTCGGTGAAGGCCGAGGCGATCACGTTGGCGCCGCGGTCATGGCCGTCCTGGCCCATCTTGGCGACGAACATCTTCGGCTTGCGGCCGAGGCGGCGGGTAACCGCTTCCACGCCGTCGATCACCTGCTGGTAGCGATTGTCGCCGGCATAGGCCGAACCGTAGACGCCCTTGACCGGGGTGGGGAACGTGCCGTGACGGCCGAAGACGGCTTCCATCGCGTCCGAGATCTCGCCCAGGGTCGCGCGGTGGCGCGCGGCCTCAACTGCCAGCGCGAGCAGGTTACCCTTGCCCTTCGCACCTTCGGTGATCGCCTTGAGCGCTGCCTGGCAGGCCGCTTCGTCGCGGCTTTCGCGGGCGCGCTTGATGCGGGCGATCTGCGCTTCGCGGACCTTGTGGTTGTCCACTTCCAGCGTCTCGATCGCGTCTTCCTGGTCGCGGCGATACTTGTTCACGCCGACGATCACGTCATCGCCCTTGTCGACGCGTGCCTGGCGACCGGCAGCGGCTTCCTCGATCATCGCCTTGGGCCAGCCGGCGGCAACCGCCTTGGCCATGCCGCCTTCGCTCTCGACGCGCTCGATGATCTCCCAGGCCTTGTCGACCAGTTCCTGCGTCAGTGCCTCGATGTAGTAGGAACCGCCCAGCGGATCGACGACATTGCACATGCCGGTCTCTTCCTGGATGACGATCTGGGTGTTGCGCGCGATGCGGGCCGAGAAGTCGGTCGGCAGCGCAATCGCCTCGTCGAGGGCATTGGTGTGCAGCGACTGGGTGCCGCCCAGCATCGCGGCCATCGCCTCGATCGTGGTGCGCATGACGTTGTTGTAGGGATCCTGCTCCTGCAGCGAGACGCCCGAGGTCTGGCAGTGAGTGCGCAGCATCTTGGAGCGTTCGGATTTCGCGCCGAGCTCGGTCATCGCGCGATACCACAGCGTGCGCGCGGCGCGCAGCTTGGCGATCTCCATGAAGAAGTTCATGCCGATCGCGAAGAAGAACGAGAGGCGGCCGGCGAACTTGTCGATGTCGAGGCCCGAGGCCACGCCGTACTTCACGTATTCCATGCCGTCGGCGATGGTGAAGGCCAGTTCCTGCACCTGCGTCGCCCCGGCTTCCTGCATGTGGTAGCCGGAAATCGAGATCGAGTTGAACTTCGGCATGTGGTCCGCCGTGTAGGCGAAGATGTCCGAAATGATCCGCATCGAGGGTTCGGGCGGATAGATATAGGTGTTGCGGACCATGAACTCCTTGAGGATGTCGTTCTGGATGGTCCCGGAAAGCTGTTCGGTGGGAACGCCCTGCTCTTCGCCGGCGACGATGAAGAAGGCGAGGATGGGGATCACGGCGCCGTTCATGGTCATCGAGACCGACATCTGGTCGAGCGGAATGCCGTCGAAGAGAATCTTCATGTCTTCCACCGAGTCGATGGCGACGCCTGCCATGCCAACGTCACCAACGACGCGCGGGTGATCGGAATCGTAGCCGCGGTGGGTGGCAAGGTCGAAGGCGACCGACAGGCCCTTCTGGCCCGCCGCAAGGTTGCGGCGATAGAAGGCGTTGGATTCCTCGGCGGTCGAGAAACCGGCATATTGGCGGATCGTCCAGGGACGGCCAGCGTACATCGAGGCCTTGACCCCGCGAGTGAAGGGCGCAAAGCCGGGCAGGCCCGGATCGGTCTTGACGTCCTCGGCGGTGTATAGCGGCTTGACCGCGATGCCCTCGGGCGTCTGCCAGGTCAGGTCCTTGCCCTTGACCTCCTTGTCCGCCGCTGCCTTCCAGTCGTTGATGTCAGCCATTTCCCGTTTCCCTCGTATATTTTCCTCCCGGTACGACCCGGGATCGCTGGCATTCACAGGCCGAACCGCCCGGCCAGCGGCCCCGGGTCAGACCCGGGACACCTCGTTCCTCAATGCGCCTCCTTGGGCGTCTCCATGATTTCAGTGAGCTGACCGCCCATGTCCTTGGGATGGACGAAGAAGATCAGCGTTCCGTGGGCGCCGATGCGCGGCTCGCCCAGCACCCGCTTGCCCTGCCCTTCGAACCAGGCCTTCGCCTCCTGGATATCGGGCACTTCATAGCAAATGTGATGCTGGCCCCCGAGCGGGTTCTTCTCGAGCCACTTGCCCACCGGCGAGTCTGCCTCGGTCGGTTGCAGAAGCTCGACCTGCGTGCCCGCGGTCCCGTTCTCGCCCGGCGTGTTGACGAAGCAGACGCGCACCTTCTGGCTGTCGAGCACGAAAGGCTCGGTAATGTCGGTAGCGCCCATGACATCGCGGTAGAAGGCGATCGAGGCATCGAGATCCGGCGTCGCGACACCGATGTGGTTCATGCGGCCAAGCTTCATGGGATCAATCCTCCACGTTTTCGATGACCATGGCGATGCCCTGACCGCCGCCGATGCACATGGATATGAGGCCGTACTTGCCCCCCGTGCGCTTGAGTTCGTAGATCGTCTTGATCGTCAGGATCGCGCCGGTCGCGCCGATAGGGTGACCCAGCGAAATGCCCGAACCGTTGGGGTTGGTCTTGGCCGGGTCCAAACCTAGCTGCTTGGCGACGCCGCAAGCCTGCGCAGCGAATGCCTCGTTGCTCTCGATCACGTCGATCTGATCGAGGCTGAGGCCCGCACGCTCAATCGCGATGGGAACCGCCTTGACCGGACCCAGGCCCATCACGCTGGGCTCGACTCCGGCATGGCCCCAGGCGAGGATCCTGGCGAGGGGCTTGAGACCCTTGGCAGCAACCGCCTTGCCGCTGGCGAGAACGACTGCGCCGGCGCCGTCGTTGAGTCCCGAGGCATTGCCGGCCGTGACCGTGCCGTCCTTCCGGAACACCGCCTTGAGGCTGGCCATGCCTTCCAGGGAGGCATCGGCGCGGACGTGCTCGTCGGTGTCGAACACCTTGGTGCCCTTGCGCGACTTGATCTCTACCGGGACGATCTGGTCCTTGAAGTGGCCCTCGGCGATTGCCTTGGCGGCGCGCTTGTGGCTCTCGACGGCCAGGGCGTCCTGCTCCTCGCGGCTGATCTGGCACTGCGACGCGATGTTCTCCGCGGTCACGCCCATGTGGATGCCCTCGAAGGGATCGTGCAGCGCGCCGAGCATCGCGTCCTCGAACACGACATTGCCCATGCGCACGCCGTTGCGGGCGGAGCTGGTCATGTGCGGGGCATTCGACATCGATTCCGCACCGGCGCCGATAGCGAAGTCATGCTCGCCAAGGGCAATGGCCTGCGCAGCCGAAACGATAGCCTGGAGGCCCGAACCGCACAAGCGGTTGACGTTCATGGCCTGCGAGGAAACCGGGACGCCGGCGTTCACCGAGGCAACGCGCGAGATGTAGGCATCCTTGGGTTGGCTCGGCACGACATTGCCGACGACCACGTTCTGGATGTCCAAAGCGCTGATCCCCGAACGCCTGATCGCCTCTTCCATGACGATGGCGCCAAGCTCCGCCGGACGGAGCGAGGCCAGCGAGCCACCGAAGGAACCGATGGCCGTGCGCGCGCCGCTGAGGATGTAGATGTCTTCCATGGTCTTTACCTTTACCTGCGAACCGGGGGGCGATCCTCTTGCCGAGACCTGCACCTGCCCAACTTGATCCAAATGCCGTCTCTGGCGTTTCCGTCCCGCGCTTGTCGAAGCGAAGACCAAGAGGGCAGTCAGCGATCAGTTCCGGATCGGCGGGGACGACGCCCGGAGGCAATGTCGTCCCGCCCATTCCGGATTACAATGGGATGTTGTCGTGCTTCTTCCAGGGGTTCTCGAGCTGCTTGTTGCGCAGCTTGCGCAGGCCCAGGGCGATGCGGCGACGGGTCGAGTGCGGGTAGATCACTTCGTCGATGTACCCGCGGCTGGCGGCCACGAACGGGTTGGCGAAGCGATCCTCGTATTCCTTGGTGGCTGCTGCCATGCCATCGGCGTCGCGGCCGCGGAAGATGATCTCGACCGCGCCCTTGGCGCCCATGACCGCGATTTCGGCGGTCGGCCAGGCGTAGTTGAGGTCGCCGCGAAGGTGCTTGGAGGCCATGACGTCATAAGCGCCGCCATAGGCCTTGCGGGTAATCACGGTGATCTTGGGCACGGTGGCTTCGCCGTAAGCGAACAGCAGCTTCGCACCGTGCTTGATGATGCCGTTGTGTTCCTGGTCGGTGCCCGGGAGGAAGCCGGGAACGTCGACGAAGGTGATGATCGGGATGTTGAACGCATCGCAGAAGCGCACGAAACGCGCGGCCTTCTTCGACGAGTTGATGTCGAGCACGCCGGCCAGAACCATGGGCTGGTTGGCGACGATGCCCACCGTCTTGCCCTCGACACGGCCGAAACCGCAGATGATGTTCGCCGCGTGCATCGGCTGGATCTCGAAGAACTCGCCTTCGTCCACCGTCTTCCTGATGACTTCGTGCATGTCATAGGGCTGGTTGGCATTGGGAGGAATGATCGTGTCGAGGCTTTCCTCAATACGGTCCCACGGATCGGCGCTGGGGCGTTCCGGCACGTCTTCGCGATTGGACAGCGGCAGGAAGTCGAAGAAGTCGCGGGCGGCCAGCAGCGCCTCGACATCGTTCTCCAGCGCAAGGTCGGAGACCGAGGTCTTGCTGGAATGCGTGATCGCGCCGCCGAGTTCTTCCTGGGTGACGACCTCGTTCGTCACCGTCTTCACGACGTCCGGACCGGTGACGAACATATAGGAGCTGTCCTTCACCATGAAGATGAAGTCGGTCATCGCCGGCGAATAGACCGCGCCGCCGGCGCAGGGCCCCATGATCAGCGAAAGCTGCGGGATCACGCCCGAGGCCAACACGTTGCGCTGGAAAACGTCGGCATAGCCTGCAAGCGATGCCACGCCTTCCTGGATACGCGCGCCGCCGGAGTCGTTGAGCCCGATCACCGGGGCGCCGACCTTCATCGCGTTGTCCAGCACCTTGCAGATCTTCTGCGCATGACGGTTCGAGAGCGAACCGCCAAAGACGGTAAAGTCCTGGCTGAACACGTAAACCAGACGACCGTTGATCGTGCCCGAACCGGTCACAACGCCGTCACTGGGGATCCGCTGCTCCTGCATGCCGAAGTCGACGCAGTCATGCTCGACGTAGAGATCGAGTTCCTCGAAGCTGCCCTCGTCTAGCAGAACTTCCAGACGCTCACGTGCAGTCAGCTTACCCTTGGCGTGCTGAGCATCGATACGCTTCTGGCCACCGCCCATTCTGGCTGCGGCGCGGCGCTTCTCCATTTCGGCAATATTTGCGGACATTCGGCTTCCCTTATCCGAAGAGGTTTCAGCTTGTTCTCGTGTCCGTGCCTAAGGCAGGTTGCGAGCCTCAGGTCAATAGTTTTTAATCGTACGATTAAACCAATGCCGCCTCGGAAACCGCCATATTCCAAATACTGAAAGGATTGGCTGCGCAACTTTCGCTTAGCCGGGGATCTTTCCGGAAAGACCGAAATCGCGGGCCTTGTCGTGCGGGTGATCGATCACGGCGACCACGCTGACGGTGACCGCCAGCATGAGCAGCGCGAAGCCCGCCAGACCGATCGCGAGGGCGCGATTGGCCGGTCCTCGCTCGGCGGTCAGTTCGCGTCCCGTCCGCATCCGGCGCGACACCAGCCGCTCCTCCTCGCTGCCCCAGCGGTGGATCACCACGAGCGCCGAAATCGCGAACATCATCGTGCCAGGGATCCACATGATGATGCCGCCGGTCTGCTCGTCGGTGAGCATCGAGACATGCCACATGTGTCCCAGCGCCAGGTAGGCGTCGTAGAGCGGAATCGTCTTGAACGTCAGGAATGCGCCCAGCACGATATTGCCCAGCGCCGCGAAGACGAACATCGCAAGCCGCGCGCCCAGCCCCGGCCCCTGCGGCGCGGCGCGCCGGTCAAAGATGACCGAGAAGAAGTTCAGTCCGGTCACCAGCAGGCTGATGTGCCACATGTAATGGATCGGCTCGTCGAGAATCGCGAGATCGTGCCAGTGGGGCAACATCCAGAACAGG
This sequence comes from Novosphingobium pentaromativorans US6-1, assembly GCF_000767465.1. NCBI lineage: Bacteria > Pseudomonadati > Pseudomonadota > Alphaproteobacteria > Sphingomonadales > Sphingomonadaceae > Novosphingobium > Novosphingobium pentaromativorans. The sequence continues at coordinate 378,314 of NZ_CP009291.1, read as the reverse complement.
CTGGCCGCGAGAAACAGGACCGTCGCCACGAACGGGATGCGCAGGAATTCGACGAGGCCACGCAAGGGCCCGGAACCCGCGAAGAACCGGCTAACGCCCCTGGGCAGCCCGCGCACCAGCGCTGCCTGCGGGCGCGCCAGGAAGATGAGCATCGGCGCCACCGTGCGCAGCAGCATGTGCTCGACCTGATGGACCGCGAAGATGTGATCTGCCAGCCGCTCGACCGGAGAGATCAGCGCCACGAACAAGGCGAGCAGCCCGCCGTTGAACGCCACGAGCCGCCATCGCTCGGCAACGAGGCCGTGCCGGCTGCCTTTCCAGTAGATCAGGGCAACGACCACGAGACCGACAATGATCTCGGGCGACAACTGCCAGAGTGTCCAGGGGCTGGCATCGGCGTGGACGTGCCCGCCATGGGCCAGCGCAGGGGTCGAAAGCACCGCGAGAAGACTCGCGGGCAACCATCGGAAAACACGCATGCGAGGGGGCATAGACCCCTCAGGCTGTCATTCAACCCCCGCCTGAGCGCAAGCGTGCGCCCGGGTCACTTGAGCAGGACCAGTTCCTCGGACATCGTCGGGTGCACCGCGACCGTTGCGTCGAAGTCGGCCTTGGTCAGCCCTGCCTTCACCGCAATGGCGGCGGCCTGCATGATTTCGGGCGCCTCGGGCCCGATCATGTGCAGACCCACGACGCGGTCCGTCTCGGCGTCGCAGATCATCTTGTAGAGCGAGCGCTCGTTGCGATGCGCGACCACATTCTTCATCGGCCGGAAGTCGCTGGTATAGACCCGCACCGAGCCCAGCGTCCGGTTCGCCTCTCCCTCGGTCATGCCCACGCCTGCGATCGGCGGATGGCTGAAAACGGCCGAGGGAATGCAGCTGTAGTCGACCGTCGTCGGCTTGTCGCCGAAGACCGTATCGGCAAAGGCCTGTCCTTCGCGGATGGCGACCGGGGTAAGTTGAACGCGGTTCGTCACGTCGCCCACGGCGTAGATGTGATCGACGCTGGTCTGCGAATACTCGTCGACCTTGATCGCCCCCTTGTCGTCGACTTCCACACCGACGTCTTCGAGGCCAAGCCCCTCGACGTTGGGCACGCGGCCGGTAGCGAACAGGACGCAATCGACGTCCATGGGATCGTGGTTACTCATCGAGACCTTGAGCGAGCCGTCCTCGTTCTGCTCGATCTTCTCGAACTGTGCATTGAAGCGGAATTCGATACCCTTGGTGAGCGAGATCTGTAGCAGGCGGTCGCGCACGCTTTCATCGTATCCGCGAAGAAGCTGGTCGGAGCGATTCATCAGCGTCACCTTGGCGCCGAACTCGTTGAAGATCCCCGCGAACTCGTTGGCGATATAGCCCGCACCGGCAATCAGCACGCGGCCGGGTATCGCATCGAGGTGGAAGGCCTCGTTCGAAGTGATGCCCAGCTCATGCCCGGGGCATGAGGGCACATGCGGCCGCGCGCCCGTCGCGATGAGGATGACCTTGGCCGTCTTCTTCTCGCCGCTCGACAAGGTAATCTCGTGCGGACCGGTGATCCTCGCCCGCTCGTGGAAGATCTCCACTTCGTGACTGGTAAGCGTCTGCGTGTATAGGCCATTGAGGCGGTCTACGTCGTTGAGCACGTTGTCACGCAGCTTGACCCAGTCGAACTTGGCCTCGGGAATGTCCCAGCCGAAGTGCTTGGCATCTTCCAGGTCCTCGGCGAAATGGGCGCCGTAGACGAGCATCTTCTTGGGCACGCAGCCGCGGATCACGCATGTCCCGCCAACCCTGAATTCCTCGGCTACGGCCACCCGCGCACCGTGCGCAGCCGCAACGCGGCTGGCGCGCACGCCGCCCGAACCGGCGCCGATGGTGAAAAGGTCGTAATCGTACTCGGACATTCACATGCTCCCGGCCTGCGCCATTGGACTGGTCGGGGCGCATATGGGGCATCGAAACCGCGATTGCCAACCGCCTGAGCACAATCGCGGAGTTTTTAATCCCGTCCTGCCCTGGCTCGCGGAGCCGGGGCAGCGGTCAGTTCAGGACCAGTCGCCAGGTTCCCAGCGCCCGCAAATCCCGCACATCGGCAGTACTTGCCATACCCATGCGCAGCAGCGAGCGCGGCCCGCCCTTCTCGAAACCCACGGTCAGCAGTGGATCGATCGCTCCTGCAAAGTCGACGCGGCGGTCGGTGAACAACAGCGAACGGGTGGCAAGGTCATAACCCGAGCCGATGGTGTAGGTCCCCTCGCCCGAAACGACTGTCAGGGGCTGGGCAAGCCCAAGCCGAAGCGTCCCGCCGAAAGCCGACCGGCTCATCGAGACTGCGAAACGACTGGTAAGGAATGTCCCGGCATCGGTCAGCAGCATGTCGTCGGCCAGCTTCAGCCTGGTTGCTCCAAGGCTGGCATAGCCCGAGAGCCTCCAGGACCCCAGCTGCGCGGACTGCGCGACTTCGAGGAAAGCCGTTCGAGCGCCGTCGCCAAAGCGCAGCGCGCCGCTTCCGGTCGGCGTGCCGAAGACGGTTCCCTGCTCGTCGAGCAGCCCCGCCTTGAGACCGGTTCCTCCCTTGCGCCAGGAAATGAGCGCACCATTGGCCGCACCGTAATCGGCGCGGCCACCCACCACCGACACGCCAAGGCGTCCCCCGGCGAGGGGACGTTCCGCAGTAACCGCCAGATCGGCGACCGGAGAATAGGCAAAGACCGCGTCGGAACTCGGCGCGAGGCCCATGAATTCGCTCGAAACGCTGTCGCTGGAATTCAGCGAGGCGCTGAACCACGTCTTGCCGCTTCGCCAGGCGATATGGCCGTTGGTCAGCATCGTGCGCACTTCATCCTCACCCGGCCCGACCCGCAAGCGGGTGAAGCCCGCGCTGGCATCGAGATCGCGGGTCGCCAGCCGCGCGCTTCCGGCGTTGGCCTGCACCCGCATCCGCCGCTCTATCGAGAAGCGGTCAACGCCAGGCTGCGCGACGAGGCCCGACAGGTCGCCGGTAAAATCCCGTCCGTACGCATCCAGCACCGTCACATTGCCCAGCGCCCGTGCCTTGAGCCCGGCAGCGCCGACCGCAGTGGGAACGACGAGGCTGGAACTTGTCAGCGATGTCTGGGTCACGCCGTTGGACAAGGTTGGATCGACCGGCGAAAGCGCAGCCTTCGCGTCGATCAGGCCATGCCCGAAGACCGGGTCCACGCCCGGCGCACCGATGTCGCGGGCGGTGTTGACGATAACTTCCCCGGCCTCGACGCCGGTCAGCTGGGGCCACTTGCTCAGGATCAGGGCGGCAAGACCACTGACCTGCGGTGTTGCCGAGCTCGTCCCGCTGAACAGGACGAGCGAGCCATCGGTATATTGCGTTGCATTCGTGCCCATGGCTGCGACGCAATTGTTCATCGCCTTCGTGCCGCACTGATTCGAATAATCGGTAAGTTCGTAGCTGGTCTGCGTGCCCTCCAGCGCGACGACGAACAGCCAGCTTCGCGAATTGCTGGAATTGAGGTCGAGGTAGCCGTCGACATTGGCCGCGCTGTCATTGCCGGCAGCATTGACGAAGAGTCCCCCGGTCGTCTGGTAGCGCGCCACCATCTGCGCCCAGGTCGGGCTCGCCACTGCCGGATCGATCTTGGCGATCGAGGCATTGACGACCTTGATGCCGTTGTCCCCGGCATAGGCCATGGCCTGCGAGATTCCTATGCCCAGGGTCTCCTGCGCGTCGGGATCGGTGGTGTCCAGATCGATCTCGCTGATGCGCAGGGCGACGATTTCGGCGCCTGGTGCAATGCCCTGCACGCCGGTGCCGTTGTTGCGTGCGGCAATCACGCCCGCGACCATCGTGCCATGGTCGGAATAGTCGTCACCGATGACATTGCGCTGCGTGGTTACGCCGTTTTCGGTGACCGTGCCGTAATCGCGGCTGAGGCTGGAAATCTTGCCCTGAAGTTCGGACACTTCCTTCACGCCGTCATCGAGCACGGCAACCTTCACGCCCTGCCCCGTCCATCCGTTGTCGAGCGCATAGAGCGCATTGACGTACTCGAACGAGACGTAGTTGTTCCGATATTCGGCATCGTCCTGCACCGATCGCCGGGGCTGCTGGCTCTCGGGCGTGATGACGTAGCCGGTAGGCACCGGAGTCGGCGTAGGAGTGGGCGTAGGTGTGGGCGTAGGTGTGGGCGTAGGTGTCGGGCTTGGTGTGGGGCCGGGAGTCGGACTGGGCGCCGGGCTCGGCGTCGAATTGACGCTCCCGCTGCCGCCGCCGCCGCAACCTGCCAGGGCCATTGCGAGGACACTCGCCATGACCGCATCACGTACCACTCGCGAAGGCCTCGCCATGGCCTTGTCCCCCTGCCCATGCAGGCCCGCATGCCTTCGCCGCGCATCCGGAAAAAAGGCGGGCCGCAATCACCGATCGCGGCCGACCTTACAGGGTTAATTCTTGCCGAATACTGAAATTGCCACTCGGTCATTTCAGGGCCGAAAAGGCCCCGAAGCGGCCTCAGCTGATTCCGGCCAGTTCCAGCAGCGCCTCGGTCGAAGGATCGAACTTGGTGCCGCCCTTCTCGATCTGCTTGGCGATTTCCTTGCCCAGTTCGACACCGAACTGGTCGAAGGGATTGATACCCATCAGCACCGCATTGGCGAAAGTGCGATGCTCGTGGAACGCGATCAGCGCGCCGAATGTGGCCGGGCTCACTTCGTCGAGCAGGATCGTCGCCGAAGGGCGGTCGCCCGGATAGGCGCGGGCCGGATCGTCGCTTTCCTTGCCCGCCATCAGCGCCGCGCCTTGCGCGAAGCAGTTCGACAGGAGGATGCGGTGATGATCGAGGCTCAGGTCATGGCCCGGCGCGATCGAGGCGATGAAGTCCACCGGAACGAGGTTCGTGCCCTGGTGGAGGAGCTGGAACACCGCGTGCTGCGCGTCGGTGCCCACCCCGCCCCAGGTGATCGGCGCGGTCGGGCCATCGACCGCGCTGCCGTCTGCCTTCACGCTCTTGCCGTTCGATTCCATCTCGAGCTGCTGGAGGTAGTCGGGCAGCAACGCCAGCCGTTCGTCATAGGCGAACACGGCGCGCGTCTGGCAACCGCGCAGGCGCGTGTAGTACTGGTCGGCAAATGCCGCGCGCAGCGGCAGGTTGGCGCTTCCGTCAGTGTCGCGGAAATGCTCGTCCATCGCCGCGGCCCCGGCCAGGAACTCGGCGAAATCGGGCCAGCCCAGCGCCATCGCCACCGGGAATCCGATCGAGGACCATAGCGAGTAGCGGCCGCCCACGCTTTCCGAGAAGGGCAGGATGCGCGTCTCGTCGACGCCCCATTCCATCGCCTTTTCCGGCGAAGCGGTCAGCGCGACGACCCTGCCGTACGGATCCTCGACGCCATTCTCGCGCAGCCACTCGATGGCGCTTTCGGCATTGGTCATCGTCTCGATGGTGGTGAACGTCTTGGACGCGACCGCCAGCATCGTCTTGGCCGGATCGCAGCCCTTGAAGGCCTCTTCCATCGCGCAGCCGTCGATGTTCGATACGACGTGCACATCGACCATCGCACCGTCACGCGCCAGTGCATCGACCGCGAGCGCCGGTCCGAGCGCCGAACCGCCGATGCCGATGTGAATCAGGTGTTTGACCTCACCCATCGCGCCGCGGTGGATCGCTTCGACGATCGCAGCCATGCGATGATGGTTCTCGGCCGCGAGCATCACGCTCTCTTCCTTGCCGACGCCGCGCTGGGCGGTGTGCTCGGCGGCACGGCCTTCGGTCGGATTGACGATCTCGCCGCCGAACAGGGCCTTGCGGCGACCGGCGAAATCCATCGCCTCGGCCAGTTCCTCGAAAGCGGCCATGTGAGCGGCATCGAGATGGGTCTTCGACCAGTCGAAACGGATCGTGGTCGCCGCCTCGTCCTCGCCCAGTTCGAAGCGGGTCGCCAGAGTATCGAGCCGGGCCGGATCGCCTGCAAAGAGCTCAGCCAGCGACGGCTTGGCCAGTCCCCTGAGCTTTTCCCAGGCTGATTCACTCATAAATTGCTCCTGAACAGTGTACTTGCTGGCCTTATGCATGTTGCGGCTGCGAAGGCCAAGACGCTTCTTCGTCGAGATGAGACGGTTGCAAGGCGGGATTGAACTTGACGGATCGCAGCTTGCGCAACAAGGGTTCCGCCCATGAGCGAGACCAATAGCGACGCCGCCAAGCCGGCCATCGACTCGACAGCGAAGAAGCCTGCGGCGGCGGAGAAGAAGGACGAGGGTTTCTTCTCGTTTCTTTTCTGGCTGGTGCTGGCCGTAGTGGTGCTGCGCAGCTTCATCATTTCGCCGTTCAACATCCCCAGCGAATCCATGCTGCCGCGCCTGTTGACCGGGGATTACCTATTCGCGACCAAGTGGTCCTACGGCTATTCCAGGTACTCGCTGCCCTTCAGCCTGCCGCTGATCCCGGGCCGCATCTTCGCCAGCCAGCCCGAGCGCGGCGACGTCGTCATCTTCAAGGCGCCCCCGGGCAACGACGTCGACTACATCAAGCGCGTCATCGGGCTGCCGGGTGACGAGATCCAGATCAAGTCCGGCCAGGTCTTCATCAATGGCAAGGCGGTGCCCAAGCAGCGCGTGGACGACTTCATCCTGCCAGTCTCGCCGAACACCGACTGCTATGGACCCGAATTCGAAGCGACGGGCAAGGACGGCGAGCCGGTCTGCCACTATCCGCAGTTCCGCGAGACGCTGCCAAACGGCAAGAGCTACAATGTGCTCGACCTCGGCACCACGCCGCAGGACGATACCGGCGTCTACATCGTGCCCGAGGATCACCTGTTCCTGATGGGCGACAACCGCGACAATTCCATGGACAGCCGCTTCCCTGCCGTCGAAGGCCAGGGCATCGGCATCGTCCCGCAGGGCAACCTGGTGGGCAAGGCCGCGGTCATGATGTTCTCGACCGATGGCTCGGCCGAATGGATCAAGCCCTGGACCTGGTTCACCGCGGCACGCTGGAGCCGCATCGGCGGGACCTTCTGACCTTGCTGGACGATGCTACCCGCGACTTCATAACCAGAATTACCGGCAGCGCGCCTCGGGACGAGGCCCTCTGGCTGGCCGCCCTCACCCACGGCAGTACGGGCGAGAAGCGCAATTACGAAAGGCTGGAATTCCTTGGCGACCGGGTCCTTGGCCTGGTTGTCGCCGAATGGCTGTACCAGACCAGCAACGAGGCCGAGGGCCGCCTGTCGCAGCGCCTCAATGCCCTCGTCAGCCGGGCGATGTGTGCCCAGATCGCGCGCCAGATCGAACTCGGGCCGCGCATGCGGCTGGGCAAGCAGGCCCGCGACGACGGCGGCGAGGACAGCGACAACATCCTCGGCGACGTGATGGAAGCGCTGATCGGCGCATGTTTCACCGAATGCGGCTTCGCAAGCGCCAAGGCCATGGTGCGCAAGCTGTGGGCCGATGCGGTGCAGGGCAAGACGGGCAAGCGCAAGCATCCCAAGTCCGCTCTGCAGGAATGGGCCGCGGGCAATCGCCGCCGGATGCCCGAATACCGCCTGCTGGAGCGCACCGGACCCGATCACGCCTCGCAATTCACGGTCGAAGTCACGATCCACCACGTCGGCAGCGCCCAGGCCACGGCCTCGTCCAAGCAGGATGCGGAAACGCAGGCCGCCGAAGAGTTCATGAAAAAATTCGCATGATGGATTATGCCGCGCACGTCCTCAGGCAAACTTGGGGCGTTACCGGCTTGACCCATTGCCCTGTTTCGCGCGAGCCAAGCCTGTCGAGGCGCGCGTGCCAACCTGACTATCAAGGAATTCGCCCATGACCGAGAAATGCGGTCTCGTCGCCGTGATCGGCGCTCCCAATGCCGGCAAGTCCACGCTGGTCAATGCGCTCGTCGGCCAGAAGGTGGCGATCACCTCGGCCAAGGCGCAGACCACCCGCGCCCGCCTGATGGGCATTGCCCTGCAGAACGAAGTGCAGATTATCCTGGCCGATACACCCGGCATCTTCGCTCCCAAGCGCCGCCTCGACCGCGCCATGGTCGCCGCCGCCTGGGAAGGCGCGCAGGAGGCCGACGCGATCCTGCTCGTGGTCGACGCGGTCAAGCAACGCCGGCACGAACTGGCGCCGCTGCTCGAAACGCTCAAAGACCGTCCCGAGCGCAAATTGCTCGTGCTCAACAAGGTCGACGCCAGCGCCAAGGAACCCCTGCTCAAGCTGGCCGAAGAACTGACCGGGGCGGTCAGCTTCGACGAGGTGTATTTCGTATCGGCGCTTACCAACGACGGCGTGCCCGAACTCAAGACGCACCTTGCCGGGCTCATGCCGGAAGGCCCGTGGCATTACCCCGAGGACCAGGTTTCCGACGCCTCGGAGCGCCTGCTGGCCTGCGAAGTGACGCGCGAACAGCTCTACAAGCAGCTCCACGACGAATTGCCTTACGACAGCGCGGTGCGCCCAGAATCCTACACCCAGCGCAAGGATGGCTCGGTCGAGATCCGCCAGCAGATCGTCGTCGCACGCGACAGCCAGAAGGCTATCGTCCTGGGCAAGCGCGGCGCGAAGATCCGCGCCATCGGCGAGGCCGCGCGTAACGAATTGGCAGAGGTTCTCGGGCAAAAGGTTCACCTCTTCCTCCACGTCAAGGTCGAGGAAGATTGGGCCGAGGCTCGCGACATCTACGAAGAAATCGGACTGGACTGGGTAAAATGATCCCGATGCCCCGCATTGCCGCCGCTTGTGCGGCACTCCTCTTCAGCTGCGCGACTGCCCCGCTGGTCGAGGCGCAGGCCACCGAGACCGACAACATCGAATCCGTCGGCCAGATCGCTTCGCAGCAGGCAAACCCCGAAACCTCCGTTGCGCAGAGCCTGGAAGGCGCGCGCTACGTTGCGATCGGCTCCTCCTATGCTGCCGGACCTCTGCTGCCGCCCGGCAAGCCCGCGGCGCCCGGCGCGCCGGCGCGCTGCGGCCAGAGCATGAACAATTATCCGACCCTTCTGGCGCAGCGCTTCGGCATGGTTCTGGTCGATCGCACCTGTTCGGGCGCGACGACGGACCACGTCCTCGGCCCCTGGGGGGACGTCCCGGCGCAGCTCGCTTCGGTCGATGCAGCGACCCGGCTGGTGACCGTCACCATCGGCGGCAATGACCTCAGCTATGTCGGCGACCTGTTTTCGGCGACCTGCATCCAGCGCGCCGGCGAACTGGCCGCAGCCGGCTTCGCCCCGAAACCGTGCGGCGCGATCCGCAATCCAACCGAAGCCGACTACCTGCGCGTCGAGGAGCAGCTCAACGCCATTGCCCGCCGCGTGCGCGAGGTCGCGCCGAACGCGCGGCTCGTCTTCGTCCAGTACCTCACGCCGCTGCCCGCAGGGACGCTGTGCGCGAACACTCCGGTCAGCGAGGATGCCGCAGCCATCGTGCGCCGGATCGGCGCCCGGCTGGCCGAGATCACCGGCAAGGTAGCGCAGGCGCACGAGGCCATCGTCGTGGAAATGAACCAGGCCTCCGCCAACCACACCCCCTGCGATGCCGAACCGTGGATGATCGGCGCGCCCAAGGGCTATAACGGCAAGGATGGCCTGCAGTGGCACCTCAACCTCGCGGGTATGAAGGCGACTGCAGACGGCATCGCCTACTGGCTGGAAAAGAGCGGCGTGCAGCCGAAAGTCCCGCAAGTGCCTGGCGTCGTGCAGCCCGGACCGGGACCGATAGAAGACCAGGTCGCTCCCGAGCCGCAGGACCCCGACACGGCGGAACCCGCCCGGGAGGACAAGCCTAAGCTGAGCCCGGAAAGCCCGACCTCGGGCAAGCAGCCCAAGGTCTGACACGCTTCCAATTCAGCTGACCGCGCTGCGCGGGTTCTCGGCGACCCGCCAGCGCGTCAGGCTTCCCAGCCCCGCCAGCAACGCTAGCCCGGCCGCAAACAGCATGGGAATCGGCCCCAACCCGGCTCCGAAAGAGAGGAACAGGCCGATCGAGGCGGCGCCAAGGGTCTGGCCGAAGAGCCTGCCCGTCGCCAACAGGCCGCCAGCCGCCGCAGTACGCTCGCGCGGGGCATTGCCGACGACCATGCGTGCATTGGGCGAAAAGAACAGGCCGAAACCCAGACCGCACAGGACGAGGCGCCAGGCGATCTCCACGGCCCCCGCATGGACTGGAAGAAAGGCCAGCAGGAAAAGTCCGATGGCGGCGATCACCATGCCGGTCAGCCCGAGGATCGATGGCGAGACGCGGTCCGAGAGCCATCCCGCCGTGGGCGAGACGACCAGCATCGTCAGAGGCAGCGGCAGGATCAGCAGCCCCACTTCGGTGGGACTGAAGCCCATTCCCTGCTCGAGCTGGAACGGCAGCGCGACCACGAGCCCTGCCGTGCCGATGAAACCGGCCATCGCCGCCAGGATCGAGATTCCGATTGCCGGGCGCGAAAGCAGGTCGACCGGGAAGACCGGACTGGTCCGCGACCGCTCGCTGCGCGCCAGCAAGACCGCCGATATCAGGCCGCCAATCGCAACCGCGATGCCTGCAGCGACCCAGCCGCCATGGACCGCCAGTTCGATGCCACCGACCAGCATGGCGAAAGTTCCCGCGCTCCACAGGCCCGCGCGCCAGTTGAAGGGGACTTCCCCGCGAACAGGGTCGGGAAGAAAACGTCCGATCAGAAACGAGACCAGCGCAAAAGGAACAGCGGCAACGAAGATCAGCCGCCAATCCGCCCGCGCAACGATCAGGCCCCCAAGGACAGGTGCGACGGCATTGGCCGATGCCACGATCACCGAATTGATGCCCAGCCCGCTTCCCAACCCGGTCTTCGGGTAGATCTCCCGGATCATGGCCGCCGACACGCTCATCGCCATGCCGGCACCCAGCGCCTGCCCGACGCGCACGAGCAAGAGGGCCGGAAGTGAATGGGCGAACAGCGTGAGTGCCGAGGCCGCCATGAAGATGACCTGCCCGATCTGATAGACGCGGCGCAGTCCCAGCCGTTCGCCCAGATTGGAAAACGGCAGCAGGGCCATGACCATGACAAGCTGGTACAAGGTGACGACATTGACGACCGCACCGTCCTGCACCTTGAGGTCGCGCGCGATCGTCGGCAGGGCGACGTTGGCAATCGTGCCATCCAGCACGAAAAGCGCCGTACCGAACGAAATGGCAATGATCGCCCAGATCCGCCGCGGCATCGCAAGGCCATCGTCCTCGTGCCGTTCGCCGAAGGGTTCATCGCCCCCTCCAGCCTTCGATTCGCTGGAGAAAGCGAGGTCGCTGGCGGTCGACTTCCCTTCCGGAGATATAGTGTTTCGCAACTGCAGCATGTCAGGAAAACGTCTAGGCCGCCCGATGTCTCCCGACAAACGCCATAATTTTCCACCAGGTTGCGCGAAACGCAACCTGGTGACTGCGAGCCTCTAGCGCAGCTTGGCTATCGTCATGCCGTGCTGTCGGGCAGCATCCTTGGTCGATTCCTCGGTGCGGTTGAGCGCCTTGGCGATCTCCTTGAGACCTTTGCCCTTGCCCGCGAGCATTTGCAGTTTCTGCAGCTCCTCGGGCTTCCAGGGCTGCTTGTGCTTGGCGATCTTCTGGCTCATTCGGCGGCTTCCGCTTCGGCGGCCTTCTTTTTGGGCGCAGCCTTCCTGGTCGCGGCTTTCTTGGCCGGTGCCTTCTTCGCGGCGGCCTTCTTGGCAGGAGCCTTCTTGGCACCCTTCTTCTTCGCCGGCCCCTTGGCGGCCTTGGCATCGATCAGGGCGATCGCCTGCTCGGCGGTCAGCTCCTCAGGCTTCTGGTCGCGCGGGAGAGTGGCGTTGGTCGTGCCGTCGGTGACGTAGGGGCCGTAGCGTCCCGCGAGGACCTTGATCTCGCCCTCGCTCGTCGGGTGCTTGCCCAGCACCTTGATCGGCTCCGCCTTGGCGCGCTGGCCGCGTCCGCCGCCTTGCGCGGCCTCGGCCAGGATCGAAACAGCCGCATTCATGCCCGTCTCGAAAACGTCGGCAGTGGAGCGCAGCTTGCCGTACTTGCCGTCGTGCAGCAGGTAAGGCCCGTAACGCCCTATATTCGCGACGATTTCCTTGCCAGTCTCGGGGTGCTTGCCGACTTCGCGCGGCAGGCTGAGCAGCTTGAGCGCCCAGTCCAGCGTCAGCTCGTCGATGTCCTTGGGAATCGAGGCGCGCTTGGCTTCCTTGCCCTCACCCAGCTGGATGTAGGGACCGAAGCGACCGACCCGGCGGGTGATCTCTTCGCCGGTTTCCGGGTGCTTGCCCAGTTCCTCGTCATCGGCCGTCTCGCCATTGCCGCCGGGCTGCGCGAACTTGCGGGTGAACTTGCACTCCGGATAGTTCGAACAGGCGACGAAGGCGCCATAACGACCGCCACGCAGCGCCAGCCGGCCATCGGCGCACTTGGGGCAGGCGCGCGGATCCGAACCGTCGTCCTTGGGCGGGAACAGGTAGTCGGAAAGGAACTCGTCGAGCACCTCGGTCACTTCCGAGGGCTTGCGCTCCATCACCTCGTCGGACTTCGGCTTGAAATCGCGCCAGAAGGCCTCGAGCAGCTCCTTCCAGGCATGGCGACCGCCCGAAACGTCGTCGAGTTCCTCTTCCATGCCCGCAGTAAAGTCGTAGGCCACGTAGCGTTCGAAGAAGCGCTCGAGAAATGCGGTGAGAAGTCGCCCCGATTCCTCTGCGAAGAAACGGTTTTTCTCGGTGCGGACGTAGTTGCGGTCCTTCAGGACCTGGATCGTCGCGGCGTAAGTCGAAGGGCGGCCGATGCCCAGTTCCTCGAGCCGCTTGACGAGGCTGGCCTCGGAGAAGCGCGGCGGCGGCTGGGTGAAGTGCTGCTCGGCGGTCACGTCCTTCTTCGCGGGCGCGTCGCCGCTGCGCATCATCGGCAGCAGGCCGGATTCCTCGTCGTCCTCCTTCTGGTCGCGTCCTTCCTCGTAGACCGCAAGGAAGCCGGGGAACTTCACGACCTGGCCGGTGGCGCGCAGTTCGTTGCGGCCGGTGCCGTCGCGCAGCGTAATCGTCGTGCGCTCAAGGGCGGCAGAGGCCATCTGGCTGGCCATCGCGCGCTTGAAGATCAGGTCGTAGAGGCGCGCCTCGTCGCCCGAACCGAAACGGTCGCGGGTAAACTCGGTGGGACGGATCGCCTCGTGGGCTTCCTGCGCGTTCTTCGCCTTGGTCTCGTAGTGACGCGGCTTCTCGGGCAAGTAGTGCCCATCGTAGCGGTCCGAAATCGCCTTGCGGCACGCGGAAATGGCCGAAGGGTCCATCTGCACGCCGTCGGTACGCATGTAGGTGATCGCGCCCGCCTCATAGAGGGACTGCGCCACGCGCATCGTCTGGCTGGCCGAAAAGCCGAGCTTGCGCGAGGCTTCCTGCTGCAGGGTCGAGGTCGTGAACGGGGGCTGCGGATTGCGGCGATGCGGCTTGGTCTCGACATTCTCGACCTTGAACGCACCCTGCTCCACGGCGGCCTTCGCGCGCATCGCGATGCCTTCGTCGCCCAGGCTCAGGCGATCGAGCTTCTGCCCCTCGAACGCGACCAGCTTGGCGGTGAAAGGCGTGCCATCCTGCTCCATGAGCGCGGCGACCGACCAGTATTCCTGCGGCCTGAACGCCTCGATCTCACGCTCCCGGTCGACGATCAGGCGCAGCGCCACGGACTGCACGCGGCCCGCGGACTTGGCGCCCGGCAGCTTGCGCCAGAGGACCGGCGAAAGCGTGAAGCCGAACAGGTAATCGAGCGCGCGGCGGGCAAGATAAGCGTCGATCAGGTCCTGATCGAGCTCGCGCGGGGCCTGCATCGCCTTGGTCACCGTGTCCTTGGTGATGGCATTGAAGGTCACGCGCTGCACGTCCTTGGGCAGCGCGCGGCGCTTCTTGAGCAGTTCCAGCACGTGCCACGAAATCGCCTCGCCTTCGCGATCAGGGTCAGTCGCGAGGATCAGTCGGTCGGAAACCTTCGCGGCATCGGTGATAGCGCGAACCTGCTTCTGCTTGTCGCCGTAGAGCTCCCAATCCATCTCGAAGCCCTCGTCCGGGCGGACCGAGCCATCCTTGGGCGGAAGATCGCGGACGTGGCCATAACTCGCCAGGACCTTGAAGTCCTTGCCCAGGTACTTTTCGATGGTTTTCGCCTTGGCCGGCGATTCGACGATGACAAGCTGCATTTCAGACTTTCGATAAGCGCTACGCGCGTGCGCATGTACGCACACATATACACACGTACAAGTTGGGTCGGGCTTTGAGCGCCCGTCAAGAGGGCATCGACCATGCACCGGACAATGCCGGTCGAGCTGCGAATCAAGAGGGAAACCATCACGCCCGGCTGACCCGGCCTCCGGCATGGCGCACGAGCGCACCGGCGATCTCCCGTTCCAGCAGCGCAAGCTGCACGGCCGCCGGACTGGCGCCGGACTGGCGGATCAGCTCGTCGACGGGCACCGGGGCCGTGGTGAGCAAGTCGGCAAGCGGCGCGGGTTCCGCCTCGGAAATATCCTCGCAGGCGCCCCAGCCCGGCATGGCTTCGCGAAACGTCGAGCGCGCCGATCCATCGAAACCGCTGAGCAGCTCGATCACGTCCTCGGCACGCTGGACGAGGATAGCGCCGTCGCGGATGAGCTGGTTGCAGCCGTGCGAACGCGGGTCGAGCGGCGAGCCGGGGATCGCCATGACTTCGCGGCCCATCTCTCCGGCCAGCCGCGCCGTGATCAGCGAACCGGAACGCGGAGCGGCCTCTACCACCAGGGTTCCTGAACTCAGGCCGGCGATGATCCGGTTGCGGGACGGGAAGTGCCGCGCCAGCGGCTCCGTGCCCGGCGGTTGCTCGGCGATCAGCAGGCCGTCCAGTGCAATCCGTTCCTGCAGCTCTGCGTGTTCCGGCGGATAGGTTACGTCGATGCCGCTGGCGATCACCCCCACGGTCGCGCCGCCGGCGCCAAGCGCGCCGTGATGGGCGGCGCCGTCGATGCCGCGGGCAAGGCCCGAGACGACCGTCATGCCCGCGTCCGCCAGTTCTCCGGCCAGCATCCGGGCAAGCCTGACTGCCGCTGCGGAGGCGTTGCGCGCGCCGACGAGCGCAACACACGGCGCTGCCAGACATGCAAGATCGCCCCTGACGATCAGGATTGGCGGCGGCGCCTCGCTTGCGGCGAGCAGCGCAGGATACTCGGGCGCATCGTGGAAGAGATAGCGCGCCCCTGCCCGGCGCACTGCCTTCGCCTCATCGAGTGCAACCTGCTCGGGCGCCGGTCGATAGCGCTTGCCGGAGCGCCCCGCGATTTCGGGCAGCGCATCGACGGCCCGGCGCGCATCGCCGAAGCGCGCAAGCAGCTGCGCGTAAGTGACCGGACCGACATTGGGGGAGCGCAGCAGACGGATGCGCGCGAGCGCTTCGTCCCTGTCGATCGCGGCGAGCGCCTGCCCGCCACTCACGCGCAGGCCTCCGTCAGGACTTCTTGCTGCCGCCCACCCTGGGTTCGGTTCCGGCGCGAAGCCGCGCGATGTTCTCGCGGTGCTGGAACAGCACGATCGCAGCGATGACGGCGAGGACGAGCGCGGCGTCCTGGTGCCCCAGCGCCAGGGCCACCAGCGGAGCGACCACGGCCGCCGTCATGCCCGCGACAGAAGAAATCTTCACGGTCAGGAGCAGGCCGATCCAGGTCAAGGCATAAGCAAGGCCCACCGGCCAGGCGAGGCCGAAGGCAATGCCCGCCGTCGTCGCCACGCCCTTGCCGCCGCGAAACTTCAGCCAGACCGGAAAACAGTGCCCCAGAAAAGCGCCGAGTGCAGCCAGCCAGACCGATGCCGGCCACAGCGCCGCGGCGATCAGCACTGCGGCAAGGCCCTTGAGCAGGTCCAGCAGGAGGGTGGCCGCAGCCAGCCCCTTGCGTCCGGTGCGCAGCACATTGGTTGCGCCGATGTTGCCCGAACCGATCGAGCGCAAGTCGCCCGCACCGGCAATCCGGGTGATGATGAGGCCAAAGGGTACGGAGCCGAGCGCGTAGCCCAGTGCCAAAGCGAATATCCACTGCATGCGCCTCCCTTAGCGGTTTGCTCTGGAATGGCGAAGCCTAGTTGCTCTTTCGTCATGGCAGCGGTTAACAGGTCGCAAGGTTCAGGGAAAAACGATGTCCTCCGATAGTTCCACCACCGGGCAGACCGCAGGCGACCGGGCCAGCAACGACCCGTCGGCTCCGATTCTCCTGTTCGACTCGGGGGTTGGTGGCCTCACGGTGCTGGAGGAAGTGCGCAAGCTCCAGCCCGCCATGCCGGTGATCTACGCGGCGGACACGGCCGGCCTGCCTTATGGCACCAAGAGCGAGGCGCAAGTCGCCGCCCGCGTCGCCGGATTGCTCGGCCGCATGACGGAGCGCTTCAAGCCCCGACTCGTGTGCATCGCCTGCAACACCGCCTCGACGATCGCCCTGGGCATGGTTCGCGACGTGCTTGAGGTTCCGATCGTGGGCACCGTTCCGGCAATCAAGCCGGCTGCGGCCATGACGCGCAGCGGCGTGATCGGCCTGCTGGGCACCGAAGCGACGATCCGGCAGGCCTACGTCGACCGGCTCGAGCACGAATTCGCCGCCGACAAGATCCTGCTGCGCCATGGCGCTCCGGGTCTCGTCGAGGCAGCCGAAGCGAAGTTGCGCGGCGAGCCGGTGGACACGAGAATCATCCGGGAGGCCTGCGAGGCCCTGCGATCAAGGCCCGATGGCGAGCGGATCGACACCGTCGTTCTCGCCTGCACGCACTTCCCGCTGCTCAGGACCGAACTGGCCGAAGTCTTCGGTCCGGACGTGCGCTTCGTGCACGGCGCCGCAGGTATCGCGCGCCAGATCGCGCGCCTGACTGACGGGCAGGCATGCACTCGCCAGGTACCCGACCGGGCGCTTTTCACCGGGCCGGAAGGCACGCTGGGCGCATATCGGGAAGCGCTGGCGAACTATGGGCTGATCGAGGGCGGTAAATTTTGACTCCGAGACTGAACCTGCTTCTTCTCGCCCTGATCCTGATCATCGGTGTCCCCTACTACTGGTTCCAGCTCGATGCCGACCGCGACGGCGCGAAGCCGAAGCCGCTTTCGATCGCGCAGCTGCGCTCTCTTGCCGAAAGCATTCCCGGTCAGAAGCCGACAGGCGTGAACTACGAGCAGCTCGGCTTTCGGTTCATCCTGAGCAACAAGCTGGCCGCCGGCACCGGCCTGCGCCCTGCCCGCTCGGCGCTGCGGGCCTATGAACTGATCGTACCGGGAGAAGGCCCGATCACCATCGATTGCGGCACGACATCCGCCGCGGCCGAACGGTACAATGTGCGCAATTACGACCGCATGGCCGAACGCCGGATCAACAGGGCGGCGCAAAAGGCCAGCCTTTCGCTGCTACTGGTCGATCACCCCCTGCACAACGGCGACGGCGGTTTCGGGTCTCCGCGTGCCCGCACCATGCCCGCAACAAACTCGGACGCACCGCATGCCGTCGCGCCGGGCGTCGTGGTAATCCCGCTTCCCGGCCTCACCGTGGGTTCGAACATGGTCTACACCCGCCTGGAAGACGGACGCGAATTCCTCTTCACCGGCGATGCCGCGATGATCGACAGCAGCTGGCAGGACGTGCTGCCGCCCGCGCGCATCGTCACCAATTACCTGCGCCCGCGGGAACGCACGGAAATCGTCTCCTGGTTGATGACGATCAATGCCCTGGCCAGTGACGCTCCCCATATGACCGTCATCACGGGTCATGAGCCTGGTACCCTGACCTCGGTAAAGCGCGGTTTCACCGATTAGGGAGCAAAGGACAACTGACTGGTCATGGGCCGTAGTATAATGTAAACGCCCGCCGTCTAGAGGGTAGAAGGCCCCGCAGAGGTAACGCAGGACAAAGCCTACGTGAACTACGAGCACATTTTCGACCAGGCCATCGAACGCCTGCACTCCGAAGGCCGCTACCGTGTCTTCATCGACATCCTGCGCAACAAGGGGGCCTACCCCAATGCGCGGTGCTTCGCCGGTCACAACGGCCCGAAGCCGATCACGGTCTGGTGCTCGAACGACTACCTCGCCATGGGCCAGCACCCCAAGGTCATCGAAGCCATGGAAGAGGCGCTGCACGATGTCGGCGCCGGCTCGGGCGGAACCCGCAATATCGGCGGCAACACGCACTATCACATCGAGCTCGAGAGCGAGCTGGCCGACCTGCACGGAAAGCAGGGCGCGCTGCTGTTCACCTCGGGCTACGTCTCGAACGACGCCACGCTCTCGACGCTGGCCAAGCTGCTTCCGGGCTGCATCATCTTCTCGGACGAGCTCAACCACGCCAGCATGATCGCAGGGATCCGCAATTCCGGCTGCGAGAAGAAAGTCTTCCGTCACAACGACCTCGAGCACCTCGAGGAACTGCTGGCCGAAACCGATCCCGCAATTCCCAAGCTGATCGCATTCGAGTCGGTCTACTCGATGGACGGCGACGTCGCGCCGATCCATGCGATCTGCGACCTTGCCGACAAGTACAACGCCCTCACCTACATCGACGAGGTTCATGCGGTCGGCATGTACGGCCCACGCGGCGGCGGCATTACCGACCGCGACGAGGCAGCCCACCGGATCGACATCATCGAGGGCACGCTGGGCAAGGCGTTCGGCGTCATGGGCGGCTACATCGCGGCCGACACCAAGATCATCGACTGCATCCGCTCCTATGCCCCGGGTTTCATCTTCACCACCTCTCTCTCGCCGGTCCTCGTTGCGGGCGTGCTGGCTTCGGTGAAGCACCTAAAGAGCTCGAGCGAGGAACGCGAAGGCCAACAGCGTTCGGCCGGCATGCTCAAGCAGATGTTCCGCGACGCCGGCCTGCCGGTGATGGACTCGACCACGCACATCGTCCCGCTGATGGTGGGCGATCCGGTCAAGGCCAAGAAGATCAGCGACATCCTGCTTGCCGAGTACGGCGCATACGTTCAGCCGATCAACTTCCCGACAGTGCCGCGCGGCACCGAGCGACTGCGCTTCACCCCGGGTCCTGCCCATACCGAGGCCATGATGCGCGACCTGACCAACGCGCTGGTCGAGATCTGGGAGCGCATGGAGATGAAGCTGGCCGCCTGATTTTCAGGCATGGCCAGGCTCACTTTGGCGCCTGCAACAATTTCTACTCCTCAGGGCTCCCCGCTCAGGCGGCGGAGCCCTTTTTTGCGGCCCGGCCAATCCCCAAGTTCTGCCCGTCGCGGCTGCGCGCCCGTCCCCCGCGAGGCGCATCATCCCCTCCCTCCCCCCCGGCGGCGACACGATCATGAGGAATGACATGACAAAGCTTTTCGAGCCGATTCAGGTCGGCAATCTCACCCTCGCCAACCGCATCGTCATCGCGCCGATGTGCCAGTACTCCGCCGAGGACGGGCGGATGACCGACTGGCACACCGTTCACCTTGGCACGCTTGCCCAGTCAGGCGCAGGCATCCTGACCATCGAGGCCGCAGCGGTCACGCCCGAGGGACGCATCTCCTATGCCGACGTCGGCCTTTGGGACGATCAGACTGAAGCGGCCATGGGCAAGGTTCTTGAGAGTGTGCGACGCTGGTCGGACATGCCGATCGCGCTCCAGCTTGCCCATGCCGGCCGCAAGGCCAGCACGGCGCGCCCCTGGGATGGCGGCGCACAACTCGCGCCGGGCGAAGAGAACGGCTGGCAGACCCTCTCCGCTTCTGCGGTGCCGTTCCAGCCGCATGAATATCCGCCCGAAGCGCTCGACGAAGCCGGTCTTGCCCGCATCCGCGATGCCTTTGCCGATTCCGCGCGCCGCGCAGCGCGCCTGGGCATCGATGCCATTCAGATCCACGCCGCGCATGGCTACTTGCTCCACCAGTTCCTTTCGCCGCTCTCCAACCATCGCGACGACGATTACGGCGGCAGCCTGGAAAACCGGATGCGCTTCCCCCTCGAAATCTACGACGCCGTGCGCGCGGCGTTCCCGGCCGATAAGCCCGTGACCGTGCGCGTGTCGGGCACCGACTGGGTCGACGGCGGCTGGGATGCCGAGCAGACCGCCGCCTTCGCCCGCGCACTGGAAGCGCGCGGCTGCGCCGCCATCCACGTCTCCAGCGGCGGCCTCCATCCCGAACAGAAGATCCCGGTCGGCCCCAACTACCAGGTCCCGCTGGCACGAAAGGTCAAGGAAGCGGTTTCGATACCGGTCATCGCCGTCGGCCTGATCACCGAGCCGGAACAAGCCGAGGCCATTGTCGCCACAGGTGACGCCGACATGATCGCGATCGCCCGCACGATCCTCTACGATCCGCGCTGGCCCTGGCACGCTGCCGCAAAGCTGGGCGCGCAGGTCACGGCCGCGCCGCAGTACCTGCGCTGCCAGCCGCGTACCTACAAGGACCTGTTCGAACAGGACTGACCGACCCCAGCAAGGCCTGAAACGAGAAAGCCCACCGCAGCATCGCTGCGGTGGGCTTTTCAAATTCCGGTCTGTGCCGTGCCGGTCAGCGCAGCGAGACGACGTTGTCCGAAACGCGCGGATCCTTGCGGCCGGTGTACAGGCTCGCCATCGGCTCGTCCGATACGGTCACGACATCGCCCTGGCCGAAACCATTGAAGGCAGTGCGCATGGCGGCGCCGTAAGCGCCGAGCATGCCCACCTCGATCCAGTCACCCGCCTTGATTTCCGCCGGCAGCATGAAGGGGCCCTCCATGAAGTCGGCATCGTCGCAGGTCGGGCCGTAGAACGAGAATTCCTGCATTTCGGCAACGTCGATGGCCGCATTGTCGTTGCTGCCACCGCGCGGAAGGTGCCGCACCGGGAAGCGCCAGGCGACGTGCGCCGCATCGTAGAGAGCGCCATAGGCACCATCGTTGATGTAAAGTTCATCGCCGCGACGCTTCTCGACCTTGACGATCAGCGAGTTGTACTCGGCCGACAGCGCCCGGCCCGGCTCGCACCAGAGCTCAGCGTTGTAGGCAATCGGCAGCGCCTCGAAGTGGCGGTGGATGATCGCGAAGTAGTCCTCGAGCGGCGGCGGCTCCATGCCCGGATAGCTCGACGGGAACCCACCGCCGACATCGATCATGTCGATGACGACGCCGGCATCGGCAATCGCGGCACGCGCGCGCTCCAGCGCCTGGACATAAGCGAAAGGCGTCATGGCCTGCGAACCCACGTGGAAGCAGACGCCGAGCCAGTCGGCGACCTGGCGGGTCGCCTGCAGCAGCGGCGCGGCATCGGCCAAGTCGATGCCGAACTTCGAGGCCAGGCTCAGCTCCGAATATTCGGACGAGACGCGAAGGCGCACGCAGAGGCGCAGGTCTGCGGCGAGATTGCCTTCATCGTCGGCAGTCGCGGCGAGGATCTTTTCCAGTTCCTCCTGCGTATCGAGGCTGAAAGTGCGCACGCCATGGACGCGATAGGCCTCGCGAATGGCGCTCGCGGTCTTGACCGGGTGCATGAAGCACAGCGTTGCCGTGGGCAGGACGCCGCGAACCATGCGCACCTCGGCAATCGAGGCAACATCGTAATGCGTGATGCCGTTGTCCCACAGGATCTGGACGAGATCCGGGGACGGGTTCGCCTTCACCGCATAGAGCGACTTGCCCGGAAACTTCGTTGCAAAGAAGCGGGCAGCGCGCGCAGCAGCGTGCGGGCGGTTCAGGATAACGGGTTCGTCAGGCGCGAGGGCGCGAACTACAGCCGGTGCGTCAGGATGTTCGAGCAACTCAAGGGACCCCCAATCGGTGTGTTAGCGTCAAAGCTGCCTTGCGGTTTGGAAGTCCCCATGGGGCAGCGAGGGGCGGGATATAAGCCTGCGGTGATGAATCGCAAGTGAAAATCCGGAAGGTTCACAAAAACGTCACATAGGGTTTCCAGCCCTGCTCAGCAGGGTGGTTCCCGGTGACTATCTCCTGTGATTTCCGTATTTTACCCAGAAATCTCTCCACTCGGAAAAATGCAAACCCGGGGCGGCAGAACCGCCCCTCACACCAATAACAACGCCAGCGCTGACAAGAAGGTCCCGGCGACTCGCCGCCAAGGAGCCCGATCGCGCCTGCATTGAGACGAACGGCCCCTACTCGCCTAAGTCCTTCAACTCAAGCGGTCGCGGAAATCCTCGTATGCGAACTTGCGCACGCACTCGAGCGAATCCGTTTCCGAATCCCACAGCCAGATCGAGGGCAGCGGTACCCCGTTGAAAGTGGTTGTCTTGACCATCGAGTAGTGCGCCTGGTCGAGAAAGGCGAAGCGCTCGCCCGGCTTGGCCTCGACCGGAAGCACATAGTCGCCGATCACGTCGCCCGCGAGGCACGACGGTCCGCCAAGGCGTACCCTGCCCCCTTGCGCCTCGTCGACGAGGTCGTCGCCCTCGATGGGCACCTCACCCAGCATCGCGGGGCGATAGGGTGCCTCGATCACATCGGGCATGTGGCAGGTCGCAGAGATGTCGGTGATCGCAACCGGCATGCCGTTGAAGCCCACATCGAGGATCGTGCCGACGAGGATGCCGGCGTCGAGCGCGACCGCCTCGCCCGGTTCAAGATAGATTTCCGCGCCGGTGTCCTCGGCCATGTCGCGCAGGAACTCGACGAGTTCCTCGCGCTGGTAGTCGGCGCGGGTGATGTGATGGCCGCCGCCGATGTTGATCCACTTGAACTGGCCGAAATATGGCTCGAGATAATCGAATGCCTTGTCCCAGGTGCGGTGGAGCGGTTCGAAATCCTGCTCGCACAAGGTGTGCATGTGCACGCCGTCGATCAACTCGACATGCTCTTCCGTCAGCTGGTCGATCGGGAAACCCAGGCGCGAATGCGGCGCACACGGATCGTAGCGGGGCACTTCGCCCTCGGGGTGGAGCGGATTGATGCGAAGCCCGATGTCGAAATCCTCGCCACGGGCACGGGCGGCTTCGATGATCGGCCAGCACCGTTCGATCTGCTGGGGCGAATTGAAGATCACGTGATCCGAAAGGCGCAGGATCTCGTCGAGATCGTCGGGCTTGTAGGCCGCGCAGTAGGTCGCGATCTCCCCGTCGTAGAACTCGGAGGCCAGCCGCGCTTCCCACAGGCCCGAGGTGCACACGCCGTCGAGGTACTCGCCGATGATCGGGGCGGTCGACCACATCGAGAACGCCTTGAGCGCCGAGAGCACTTTTGCGCCCGACTGCTCGCCGACCTCGGAGAGCACGCGCAAGTTTTCGCGCAGCTTCGCCGCGTCGACGACGAAGCTGGGACTGTCGACGCGCGACAGGTCGAATTGGGCGAATGCGCCCGGATCACCGGCTCTGGTTTCCATCACTCAAACCCCAACATCACCGTCGCTCCCGCACAGGCAGGGCCCCGCTTCATCGTCGCGGGGAAAACAAGCGCGATCCCCGTCCGAGCGGGGATGACGGAGGAAACCGGAACGATTTCCTCCAGACAGCCTCAGAACGGCAGCGGTTCGGCCAGTTCCTCGCAGGTCCACGGCAGGCCGTGCTCATTGAGCATCGCCATGAACGGATCGGGGTCGAACTGCTCCATGTTGAACACGCCCTCACCCTTCCAGGCGCCGGTCAGCATCATGGCAGCGCCGATCATCGCCGGAACGCCGGTGGTATAGCTCACCGCCTGATTGCCGGTTTCCTCGTAGGCGTCCTCATGGTCGCAGATGTTCTTGATGTAGAACGTCTTCTCACCCGAACCGTCGAGCGCCTCGCCCGTCGCGATGTCGCCGATATTGGTCTTGCCCCTGGTCGTCGGGCCGAGCGAGGCCGGTTCAGGCAGGACAGCCTTGAGGAACTGCAGCGGAACGATCTCGACACCGTTGTAGATGACCGGATCGATGCGGGTCATGCCCACGTTCTGCAGTACGGTCAGGTGCTTGATGTACTCGTCGCCGAAGGTCATCCAGAAGCGTGCGCGCTCCATCTCGGGGATGAACTTCGCAAGGCTTTCCAGTTCCTCGTGGTACATCATGTACATGTTCTTCGGGCCGACAGCTTCGAAGTCGAACGACTGTTTCACGCCCATCGCGGGAGTCTCGACGAATTCGCCGTTTTCCCAGTGGCGCGCGGGCGCGGTCACTTCGCGGATGTTGATTTCCGGGTTGAAATTGGTTGCGAAGGCCTGGCCGTGATCGCCGCCGTTGCAGTCGAGAATGTCGAGCGTGCGGATCGTCTTGAGCTTGTGCTTCTTGAGCCACATCGCAAAGACGCTGGTAACGCCCGGATCGAAGCCCGAACCGAGCAGCGCCATGAGTCCTGCTTCCTTGAAGCGGTCCTGGTACTCCCACTGCCAGCGGTACTCGAACTTCGCCACGTCCTTGGGCTCGTAGTTCGCCGTGTCCATGTAGTTGACGCCGGTCGCCAGGCAGGCGTCCATGATCGCCAGGTCCTGATAGGGCAGCGCGAGATTGACGACGAGCTCGGGGCCGATCGAGCGGATGAGCGCCGAAGTGGCCTCCACGTCGTCGGCGTCGATGGCGTAAGTGCCGATCGTCACGCCGGTGCGTTCCTTCACCGACTCCGCGATCGCCTCGCACTTGGAGACCGTGCGGCTGGCGAGGTGGATGTCACTGAAGATATTCGGGTTCATCGCCATCTTGTGGACTGCGACCGAGCCGACGCCGCCTGCGCCGATCACCAGAACCTTGCTCACCGATCTTCTCCTTCAATTCACCCGGACAGGGCGCGCACGAACAGGTGCGAAGGGCCGCATATAGAATGCCTGTGTGACAACTCAACGCCGATCCGCCTGCGAAGTTCACGGATATGTCGATTGTCGAGCTGTCATAAACTGCCATCGTCGCGTCATCACCCGGTCACGCGCTGCGCACAAAGGTCGCAAAACCGTCAGCGGCGAAGGACTGATCCAGATGCCCAAGAGTGCCTCGACCCTCATCGAAAAGGCTGTTGTCCGCCACGAATCCCCCCGCCTCTCCCGCCTGCTCGACAAGGCTTTCGCGATGGCGTTCAAGGGTCTGGTCTATGCCCAGATCTGGGAAGACCCGGTGGCAGACATGGATGCGCTGAAAATCGGGCCCGACAGCCGCATCATCACCATCGCCAGCGGCGGCTGCAATGCACTGAGCTACCTGACGGCCAACCCGCACTCGATCACCTGCGTCGACCTCAACACTGCGCACATCGCCCTCAACAAGCTCAAGCACGCCGCCGTGCGCCATCTGCCAGACTATGCGAACGTGCGACGCTTCATTGCCGAGGCCGATCATCCGTCGAACGTCGAAACCTACTCGCTGCTGCTCGCCCCCCATCTCGACGAGGCGACGCGGCGCTACTGGGAAGGCCGCGATCTCGTCGGTCGCCGCCGGATCGGTGCCTTCAGCCGCGGGATCTACAAGCACGGACTGCTCGGCAATTTCATCGGCCTCGCCCACATCCTTGCCAAGCTGTACCGGATCGATCCTGCCGAGATCCTCGGCGCAGGGTCGCTCGAGGACCAGCGCCGCGTCTTCGACGAACGCTTCGCGCCCATCTTCGAACGCCGCCTGGTCCGCTGGCTGACCAATCACCCCGCTTCGCTGTTCGGCCTTGGCATTCCGCCCGCCCAATACTCTGCCCTTGCCGGCGAGCAGCGCATGGCGGACGTCCTGCGCGCCCGGCTCGAGAAGCTGGCTTGCCACTTCCCCGTCAACGACAACTACTTCGCCTGGCAGGCTTTCGGGCGCGGCTATGGGCGCGGCGCGGAGCATCCCCTGCCCCCTTACCTGCAGCGCGGCAACCTGCCCCTCGTGCGCGAGCGGCTCGACCGGCTCACCGTGCGCCATGCCAATTTCACCCAGGTCCTCGCCGAAGCCGGCGATGCCTCCTACGACCGCTACATCCTGCTCGACGCGCAGGACTGGATGAGCGACGCGCAACTGGCCGAGCTGTGGAGCCAGATCACCCGCACCGCCCGGCCGGGATCGCGCGTACTGTTCCGCACAGCCGCCGAGCCCTCGCTGCTGCCCGGCCGTGTGCCCGACGCCATCCTCGATCGCTGGGAATACCGGGAGGTGGAGTCGCAGGCGGCGACACTGGCCGACCGCTCCTCGATCTACGGCGGTGTGCACCTCTACGAGCTGCGCGCGTGACCGGCTCGACACCTGCGACCGACCATGCCGCACTGATGGACAGGGTCTATCGCGGCCAGCGTCACATCTACGACCTGACGCGCAAGTACTACCTGTTCGGCCGCGACCGTCTGATCGACGAGCTGGAATGCCGCGCCGGTCACGCCGTGCTCGAGCTGGGCTGCGGCACCGGACGCAACCTGCAGCTCATTGCCCGCCGCTGGCCCGGCGTGCAGTGCCACGGCCTCGATATTTCCGCCGAGATGCTCAAGAACGCCCGCAAGCGGCTGGGCTTGTCCGGTCGGCTGGCCCTCGGCGATGCCACCCGTTTCGATGCGCGCGGCCTGTTCGGGCGCGAGGGCTTCGACCGCATCGTCCTGTCCTATGCGCTCTCGATGATCCCGGGCTGGGAAGCGACGCTGGAGCAAGCGGTTGCGGCACTGGCCCCGGGCGGCTCCGTGCGCGTCGTCGATTTCGGAGATCTGGCCGGCCTGCCCGCGCCGCTCGCGGGGGGATTGCACAAGTGGCTCGCGCATTTCCACGTCACCCCGCGCACCGGGATGGAATCCGTTTGCACCCGAATTGCGCGCGAGAAGCACCTCAGGCTGGAGCACGTGCGCGGACCGCTCGGCTATTACCAGATGGTGCACATCTCGCGCTGAGACTATAGCGCGGCGATGAGCAGTGCATCCCCCCGCAAGCCGACCGCCGAGGGCGTGAGCCTCGCCGCGCGCAAGGTCGGTGAAATCCTTCCCATGACTCCCCTGCTCCCGCTCGAAGTCGAGGGCACAAGGATCTGGTGCAAGGCCGAGTGCCTGCAGCCTGTCGGCGCGTTCAAGATCCGCGGCGCATGGCACCGCCTGACCGCGCTGTCCGAGCAAGAACGCAAGCGCGGCGTCATCGGCGTATCGAGCGGCAACCACGCGCAGGGCGTCGCCTGGGCCGCCCGCGAACTGGGCATCGCCGCGACCATCGTCATGCCCATCGACGCGCCGCAGGTGAAGCTCGCCAACACACGTGCGCTCGGGGCCGAAGTCGTGCTCTACGACCGGCCTGGCGGCGAGGACCGCGACGAAGTGGCCGAACGGCTGACGACCGAGCGCGGTGCTACCTTGGTCCATGCCTTCGGCGACCCGTGGATCATCGAGGGGCAAGGCTCTGTCGGGATCGAGATTGCCCGGCAAATGAACGGCGCGCCCGATCTGATCGTCACACCCTGCGGCGGCGGCGGCCTTGCCGCAGGCCTTGCCCTAGCCTGCCCCGCTTCGCGCGTGATCCCGGTCGAACCGGAAGGATGGGACGATGTCTGCCGCAGCCTGGCAGCGGGCAAGATCCTCCCCGTTGCGCCCGATGCGCCGCCGACCGCTTGCGATGCCCTGCAGACCCCGGCGACGCGTCCGGTCAATTTCGAGGTTCTGAAAGCACGCTGCCCCTTCGGCCTGATCGCGACGCCAGCGGAAATTCGGGCCGCACAGCGGCTTGCATTCCAGAGGCTGCGCCTGGTCGTCGAACCGGGAGGTGCGGCTGCGCTGGCCGCCGTTCTGGCGGGCAAGGTCGAGCTTGCGGAGCGCACGGCCATCGTGCTGTCCGGCGGCAATACCGATCCTGCGAGCTTTGCGGCGGTACTGGCCGGGAACGATTGACAAGTTCCCCGTCTCGGCAGACGCTAAGGCACTGGCAGAGGGGGAAATCGAATGATCGGAATGGCGATATTGCAACCCGTGGTCGCGCTGGCCGCGTGGACCATGGTCATGTGGTTCTGGCTTTACGGCACCCGCATTCCGGCCCTCAGCGCCGCAAAGGTCGATCCCGAAGAGCTCGCCAGCGATCCCGCAAACTCACTCGACAATCTCCTTCCGCCGCAGGTCCAGTGGAAGGCCCACAATTACAACCACCTGCACGAGGCGCCGACCGTCTTCTATGCCGTTGCGATCACCCTTGCCATCATCGGCCAGGGAGATGGTCTGAATGCCCAGATCGGCTGGGCCTACGTCGTCCTGCGAGTGATCCATTCGATCGTGCAATCGACCATCAACAAGATCAGCCTGCGCTTCGGTATCTTCGCGCTCTCGAGCTTCTGCCTGATGTTCCTCGTGGCCCGCGCGGCGCTCGCCATGTTTTGAGCAAAACTGGCTCTGGACCCGGCGGCCGAATCAACGTAGTATACTACCAATAATAAATGACCTGGGAGCGTGAGCGTGGTAGTCGACCGCACATATACGGCTGTAAAACCGGGAAAATACGTTTTCCTGAGCGTGGTCGTCTTTTGCATTCTGCTGACCATTACCTCGCTCGTCGACAAGGTCCTTCAGACCGGCTGGGGTCTGAACTGGCACACATTCTTCATCGGCTTCATTGCCAGTGCCTGGGGCATCGCGTCCTATCAGCTGTGCGCTTCCTGCCTTGGCTGGACCGAAAAGCGCCGCTGACCGGTTCCGGAGCGTTTCCTCCACAATCCGCTTTCGTCTCGGGCGCGCCTGCTGGTAAGGCGTGAGGCATGGATTTCGACGACCAGCTTCGCCGCTATTTCGGCACCGACGACCTGACCACCATTGCCCCGACCACGCTTGAGGTGGGCATCGACCGGATGAAGGTCGACTTCGGAATGGAAAAGGACAGTAGCCGCAAGTTCGCGCTGTGGACGCTGATGTACATGTTCGGCGCCGCGCCCGACCTAGACGTCGCATTCAAGAGCGAGGAAGATCGCGAAGCCGCGCGCGACTTCATGGACATGATGGCCAAGGCCGCCGGAGAATAACGGGCCGCGCAACAAGCCGCCCGCGCACGCTCAGTCCCTAACGAACAGGCTCGCCAGCTCGACATGCGTCGACCAGCGGAACTGGCCTACCGGGCGCAGTTCGACAAGGCGGAATCCCGCCTCGATCAACCGCGCCGCATCGCGTGACCAGCTCGACGGGTTGCAGGAAATATAGACCACCCGCCCCACGCTCGATTCGGCAATGCAGTCCACCTGCTCTCGCGCGCCGGCGCGTGGCGGATCGAGGAGAACCGCCGCGAACTTGCCCAGTTCGTCTGCCTGCAGCGGATTGCGGAACAGGTCGCGGTGGACGGCAAAGACCGGCTGCTGCGAGCGGTCCGCGGCGGCCTTGCAGGCCAGATGCGCATCGCGCGCGGCCTCTGCGGCCAGCACTTTCCTATCCGGTCCCGCCAGCGCGAAGGCGAATGTGCCCAGCCCGGAGAAAAGATCCGCAACCGTCGGCATCCCGGCGAGCCATTCCCTGGCCGCGCCGACCAGCGTTTCCTCGCCGTCTTGCGTCGCCTGCAGGAAGCTGCCCGGCGGAAACGGCACCGAGACTTCGCCCAGCTTCACCGTGACCGGTTCAGGCTCCCAGACCACTTCGTGGCCGTAGCCGCCATCCATGGTAAGGCGCGCAAGACCGTGGTCGCGCGCGAAGTCCAGCATGGCCTCGGTCGCCGCTAGCCCTTCCGTGGCCAGGCCCTTGACCCCCAGGTCGACGCCCTGCTCGACCAGGGTCATTTCGATGTCGGCGGCCATGCGCGGCATTGCGCCGCTCTTTTCCTGGCGCTTGCCCTGCTTTCCGCCCTTCTTCGGCTTGGGCGCGCCCTTGCCCATCGTGATCAGCAGCTTGCGCAAGGGCGCCAGCAGCGCCGCCAGCTCGGGCGCCATCACATGGCATTCCTCAAGCTCGACCAGCCGGTGCGAACGCGCCTCGCGGAAGCCGACGACGATGCGGCCTCCCGAACTTTCCGCCCGCAGCGAGACGCGGCGGCGGCTCATCGGCGGCGAGAGATGCGGCGGCGTGATCGTCTCGGCGCCCAGCTCCTGCGAAACCGAGGCATTGGCCACGCGCGCCTCGACGAAGGCTGCAAGGCTCTCCTCGTCGAGCTGCTGCAACTGGCAGCCACCGCAATGGCCGAAATGACGGCAGGGCGGCTCCACGTGATGCGGCCCCCATTCCAGGGTGCCGTCCTCGTGCAGCATGTCCCCCGGGGCGGCGCCCCAGGCAAATCGGCCACTTGCGGTTACGCCATCGCCCTTGGAGGCGATGCGCAGGATTTCTTCGGTTTCGCTCACACACAGGCCGCTAGCGCAGCCGGTATCCTCTCGGCAAGCTGTCCGGCAGTGAAAGCCGGCGGACAAAGCCGCGCTGCCTCGCCGTGGAGCCATACGCCCTCGCAGGCCGCCTCGAAGGCGGGTACCCCGCTGGCGACCCGGCTGGCGATCGCTCCGGCAAGCACGTCCCCGGTACCAGCGGTCGAAAGCCACGCGGTCGCGCGCGGTGCGCAGGCGAGCCGACCGTCAGGCGCGGCGATAACTGTATCCGGCCCCTTGGCAACGACAATCATGCCGCTTTCCGCCGCCAGCGCGAGGGCGCGCTCGGGCCGCGAACCGCTGCCATCGAGGTCGAAGGCACGTTCGAGCGCGACCATCTCGCCTTCATGGGGCGTGGCAATCGTCGCGGCCTGCCGTTCGGCGAGATGGCGCGGGGCAAGCAGGATCAGCGCGTCGGCATCGACGACTGCGGGTACCGCATCGGCGAGCGCGACGGCGAGCCTTTCGCGCGCAAGACCGTCGCGTCCGAGCCCCGGGCCGACCAAAACCGCGCTGTTGCGATCATCGGCCAGCACATCGGACAATGCGCCTGTATCGACGACGAGATCGGCGGGCGCATTGCGCTTGCTGTCGGCGAACAGCTTGACATAGCCGGCCCCTGCGCCCTGCGCGGCGATGCTGGCGAGGATCGCCGCGCCCGGCATGGCCCCGCCGACGACGGCAAGAAGCCCGCGCTTGTACTTGTGCGAATCCGCAGAGGGTGCGGCAACTGCCGGACGCGCCACCGCGAAGGCGGCCCCCGCGACCGGTTCCACGCCTATCGGCACCAGCCGCAATTCGCCCATGCGCGCAGAAGCGGGCATCAGGAAATGCGCGAATTTCCAGGCCCCCAGCGCAATCGTCAGGTCGTACTTCGGCAAATGCTCGTTGAGCAGCATACCGTTGTCGGACTGGACGCCACTGGGCAAGTCGACTGCGATCGACAGGCGGTGCGATGCCGCCAGAGCGTTGACGACGGCCGCGTGCTCCCCGGTCAGGGGACGCGCAAGGCCGCTGCCGAACAGGCAGTCGACGAAGACGTCGCCTTCCACCTGCACATCGCCGCCAGGGGCATCTAGGGCGATGACTTCGCCCTTGAAGAGCGCCCGCGCATTGCGGGCCGCGTCGGTCTTTGGCTCGGTCGCAGCGATGACCACGGCATGCCCCCCGCGCTCGCGGATTGCCTCGGCGATCACATAGCCGTCGCCGCCGTTGTTGCCCGGGCCGCAAAGGACCGTGACCTTGTGATGTCCAGCCAGCCGCCAGACCCAATCCGCGGCTCCTCGACCGGCCACCTGCATCAGTTCGTCGACCGATGTCCCGGCGTCGATCAGGGCCTGCTCGGCATCGCGCATCTGCGCGACAGTCAGGATCTGGTCAATTCGCGTCCGATCGCTGGGCGTCTGTTCGCTGGACATCAGTTTCTCCGGTGGCATCGGGCCTGGGCCGCACTTTCGCGGGGAAGACATAACGATCCGTTCCCACGCTCACGTCGAGCGAGCCGTCCCTGAGCGCAGTCACCGCCTCGTCCGCGCCATCGGCCACGGCTATGCCGCGCCCGTCGGTCAGCACTTCAAAGCGGCGAAAGGCGCCATCGGGATGATGAACGACCAGCATCAGCTTGCCGTCGACCTCGCCGCGCTCGACGGCGCAGGCCTCGGTCAGCTTTTGCGCGCCGCCCACGGCGCAGGCGATGTGGTCGGCCCCTTCGGCCGTCGCCGGCGCCTGCGGCTTCCCGCTCGAGCATGCGACCAGTGCGATCAGCGGCAGCAGCGCGAGCACGCCGCGCGAAAGTCCGACAACCGCCGCGCCGCGCGCCATGCGGCTCAGTTCCGCTTGAGCTGGCTTACGTCGCGCACCGCGCCGCGTGCGGCACTGGTGGTCATCGCCGCATAGGCCTGCAGCGCAACCGAGACCTTGCGCTTGCGCGGATGGACCGGCGCCCAGGCATCGGCCCCGCGCGCTTCCATCCTGGCTCGACGCGCAGCCAGTTCCTCGTCCGAAATCTTCAGCGAAATGGAGCGGCCGGGGATGTCGATCTCTATCACGTCGCCGTTCTCGACCAGACCGATCGCACCGCCTTCGGCCGCCTCGGGCGAAACGTGGCCGATGGACAGCCCCGAAGTGCCGCCCGAGAAGCGCCCGTCCGTGATCAGCGCGCAGGCCGCGCCGAGGCCCTTCGACTTGAGGTAGCTGGTCGGATAGAGCATTTCCTGCATGCCCGGTCCGCCGCGCGGCCCTTCGTAGCGGATGACTACGACGTCACCGGCAACGACTTCGCCGCCGAGAATACCGGCAACAGCCGCATCCTGGCTTTCATAGACCCGCGCCGGGCCGGTGAACTTGAGAATGCTGTCATCAACGCCCGCCGTCTTCACGATGCAGCCGTCGAGCGCGACATTGCCCGACAGGACAGCGAGGCCGCCGTCCTGGCTGAAGGCATGTTCCTTCGAACGGATCACGCCGCCTTCACGGTCGATATCCAGTTCCTTCCAGCGGCGCGATTGGCTGAACGCGGTTTGCGTGGGCACACCGCCCGGAGCAGCCTTGAAGAATTCCTGCACCGAGGCGTCCTTGGTGCGCACGATGTCCCAGCGCTCCAGCGCATCGCCCAGAGTGCGGCTGTGAACGGTGGGCAAATCGCGATGGATCAGGCCGGCACGGTCCAGCTCACCGAGAATCGCCATGATGCCGCCGGCGCGGTGAACGTCTTCCATGTGGACGTCGGACTTTGCCGGCGCGACCTTGGACAGGCACGGCACCTTGCGCGAAAGGCGGTCGATGTCGGTCATGGTGAAGTCCACGCCTGCTTCGTATGCGGCCGCAAGCAGGTGCAGCACGGTGTTGGTCGAACCGCCCATGGCGATGTCGAGGCTCATCGCGTTCTCGAAAGCACCGAAGCTGGCGATCTTGCGCGGAAGGACGTTCTCGTCCTCCTGCTCGTAGTAGCGGTGGCACAGGTCGACGACGAGGCGGCCTGCTTCACGGAACAGCTTCTCGCGGTCGGCATGGGTGGCCAGCACCGAACCGTTACCCGGCAGCGAAAGGCCCAGCGCTTCTGTGAGGCAGTTCATCGAATTGGCGGTGAACATGCCCGAGCACGAACCGCAGGTCGGACAGGCCGAGCGCTCGATCGCGGTGACTTCCTCGTCGGTGTAGCTCTCGTCCGCAGCGGCAACCATGGCATCGACGAGGTCGAGCGCGTGTTCCTTGCCCTTGAGCACGACCTTGCCCGCTTCCATCGGCCCGCCCGAAACGAAGACCGCCGGAATGTTCAGGCGCAGCGCGGCCATGAGCATGCCCGGGGTGATCTTGTCGCAGTTGGAGATGCACACCAGCGCATCGGCGCAGTGGGCATTGGCCATGTACTCGACACTGTCGGCGATCAGGTCGCGGCTGGGCAGCGAGTAGAGCATGCCGTCGTGGCCCATGGCGATGCCGTCGTCGACCGCGATGGTGTTGAATTCCTTGGCGACGCCGCCCGCGGCCTCGATCTCACCGGCGACAAGCTGGCCAAGGTCCTTGAGATGGACGTGACCGGGCACGAACTGGGTGAAGGAATTGACCACGGCGATGATCGGCTTGCCGAAATCGCCGTCCTTCATGCCGGTCGCGCGCCACAGGCCACGGGCACCAGCCATGTTGCGGCCGTGGGTGGAAGTGCGGGAACGATAGGCAGGCATCAGCGAAACTCCGGTCGAAAACAGCGCCCCACAGGCGCACAAGTGCTTGGTGCGCCCCCTACGGCATATGGGGCCTCATCCGAAGCGAAAAAATACCATGAAGGGCGCCTGCGCCGCACCTTTTCTTGCGCAAGCGGCACTTGCGACGATTGCACACAGGCTATTCACAAGCCGGTTTTGGCCGCCGGGCGCCTTGCTGCTATCATGGTGCCATGGACATGCCTGAACCCCTTACCCTCGCACCCGAGGAGCAAGAGTGGCTCGATCTGGCCAGGGGATGGATCAAGGGTCACTTCGCCAACAACCCCGACGAAGCCTACGACACGATCGAGGGCAAGCTGGCCGTGATCCGCGCCAACCTCGCGCAAGGATGGGTCGGCCCAGAAGACACCTGGAAGCTGCAGTCGCTGGGGATCGCCATGGGCGATGCCCTGGCACAGGACCTGATGCTGGACTGGGTGACGGTGGACGACGAGTACGGCCGCCAGCCCGCGCTCAACTGGCCGGGCACGAGCATCCTGTGCTTCCCGGTGACGATGATCTCGCAGCGCGTCGAGGAAGGCGAGCGGGTCGACATCGACATGATGTATGAACAGACGCGCGAGCAATTGAACGAGATCGCCTTCGGCGGCGATGCGGAATAGCGCAGACGGAGGGCCTTGCCCCTTGCAGGCTACTCTCGGTCCCGACCTGTCGCAACCGACGCGACAATTTGAGCGCTACTCCAGGCCGATCGCCACTTCATTGCAGATGCGCGTCAGGCGCTCGGCCCATTCCTCCTGTCCGGCATCGTCGGCGATCAGGTCCTGCCGCACTTCAAGGTACAGGTAAGGCCGTCCCTCGCCTTCGACGTGGCGGCAGATCGTCGAATTGTAGATCTTGCCCGAATAGGGAAGCTGGTCCCCGACGATCAGGCCATCGGCGTCGAGCAAGGGCTCGGCAAGGCGCGCGCCGCGGTCGTCTTCATCGTAAAGCAGGCCGCAGTGCCAGGGGCGCTCCTCGTCGGGCCGGGTTTCCAGCGCCGGGGTGAAGCTGTGCAGGATCAGAGTGAGCGCCTGCGGCGTGCCGTGCAGGATCTCTCCCAGCGCTTCGTGGAACGGGCGATGGAAACGCGCCAGACGCGCTTCGCGGTCGATGTCGAGATTGCCGGGAATGACGCGGCCGTCGCTCCTTTCGGGGATCGCGGCCGGGTCGGTCTCGTCGCGGTTGGTATCGCATACGAGGCGGCTGACATTGCCGAGGAAGGCCGCCGTGCCGGTATTGCGCGCCATCTTCTCCGCGATTCCGGCCACGCCGGTGTCGATGGCGATGTGTTCGTCCATCAGCGCGGCATCGATGCCGAGCGCGATGTCGTCCGGAACGCGGTTCGAGGCATGATCGGCAACGACGAGGATGCCGCCGAAACGCGGGGTTCCGACGATGCGATAGGCTTCGTGAATCAACGCAGGGCTCCGGTCATCTGCCAGTATTCGGGATGGTCGCGCGCAATCGCCTCGGCGGCGGCCAGCATGGCCTCGCGGCTTTCGTAAAGGGCGAAACAGGTAGCGCCCGAGCCCGACATGCGGGCGAGAAACGGATCGGTGCGCCCGAGGGCCGCAAGCACATCGGCCACCTGCGGGCAGATGGAGATGGCCGGGACCTCCAGGTCGTTGCGCCCGGCTAGCGCGATCTCGCGCAGCGATCCTGTCGGCATTGCCCCGCGATCCTCGCCGTCCCACGCCTTGAACACCGGCCCGGTCGGCACCGGCACGCGCGGATTGACAAGCAGGACCGGGCATCCGGCAAGGTCGTTCTCGGCCACTTCCTCAAGGTCGGTGCCTGTCCCGGTGCCGATGCACGGGCGCGAGAGGACGCAGGCCGGCACGTCTGCCCCCAGCTTCGCCGCCTTCGCGTGCCAGTCATCGGGCAGGCCATGCCCGCGCTCGACCATGCGGAATACCGCGCCCGCGTCGGCCGAACCGCCGCCCAGCCCCGCCGCGACCGGCAGTCGCTTGTCGAGGTCGACCGCCCAGCCCTTGCCGTGCGGCAGGGCGGTGAGCGCCCTGGCGACGATGTTGTCGAAGGGGTCGTCGATCTTCCCGGCGAATTCACCGTGCGTCGTCAGGTGATCGCGGTCCGCGACGGAAGCTGTCAGCCGGTCGCCATCATCGACGAAGGCGAACAGCGTCTCCAGCTCGTGATAGCCGTCCTCGCGTCGCCTGCGCACGTGCAGGGCGAGATTGATCTTCGCATAAGCGGTTTCGGAAAGAGTCATCGCGCCCTCCCTGAAACGAGTGAAGCGCCGGAGCAACCCCCGACGCTTCACAGTCATTTCGCCATGATCCGAAAATCACATGTTCGGGTAGTTCGGACCGCCGCCGCCTTCGGGCGTGACCCATTCGATGTTCTGGGTCGGGTCCTTGATGTCGCAGGTCTTGCAATGGACGCAGTTCTGCGCGTTGATCTGCAGACGCGGCCCCGCACCATCCGGGTCGACGAACTCATAGACGCCTGCCGGGCAGTAGCGCGCTTCCGGCCCGGCATAGACCGGCAGGTTGATCGCGGTGGGTACCGTCGGATCCTTGAGCCGCAGGTGACAGGGCTGCTCTTCCTCGTGGTTGGTGAACGAGTAGGCGACACTGGTCAGGCGGTCGAAGCTGATGACGCCGTCGGGCTTGGGATATTCGATCGGCTTGTACAGATCGGCCCGCTGCAGCGTCGAGGCATCGGTATGGTGCTTCATCGGCTTGGCAAGACCGAAGCCGAACAGGGTGCGCAGCCACATGTCCGCGCCGGCAAGGATCGTGCCCAGCTCGCCGCCCCACTTGGCGACCAGCGGCTCGGCGTTCTGCACGAGCTTGAGCTCCTTGGCGATCCAGCTTTCGCGAACGGCACTGTCGTATTCCATGAGCGAGTCCTGCTCACGGCCCGCCTTGATCGCGGCGGCAATCGCCTCGGCGGCGAGCATGCCCGACTTCATCGCGGTGTGCGTGCCCTTGATGCGCGGCACGTTGACGAACCCTGCCGAGCAACCGGCCAGAACGCCGCCCGGGAAGGCAAGCTGCGGCACCGACTGCCAGCCACCCTCGTTGATTGCGCGCGCGCCATAGGCCACGCGCTTACCGCCCTCGAGGATCTTGCGGATTTCCGGGTGCTGCTTCCAGCGCTGGAATTCCTCGAAGGGGTAGACGTAGGGATTCTTGTAGTCGAGCGCAGTCACGAAGCCGAGCGAGACCTGGTTGTTGGCCTGGTGGTACAGGAAGCCGCCGCCCCAGGAATCGCTCTCGCTGAGCGGCCAGCCCTGGGTGTGGATGACCCGGCCCGGCGCATGTT
The DNA here is from genome assembly GCF_000767465.1 of Novosphingobium pentaromativorans US6-1. Classification (NCBI taxonomy): domain Bacteria; kingdom Pseudomonadati; phylum Pseudomonadota; class Alphaproteobacteria; order Sphingomonadales; family Sphingomonadaceae; genus Novosphingobium; species Novosphingobium pentaromativorans. Next base: position 341,230 of record NZ_CP009291.1, on the reverse strand, counting down.
TGTCGGGATCGATGTCCCAGAGCTCCTTGATGCCAAGACCATAGATCTGCGGCTCGCAGTTCGCCTCGAGGTCGAACTTGGCCTTGAGACGCTTGGTCAGGTGGCCGCGCGCGCCTTCGCAGAAGACGGTGTACTTGCCGAGCAGGTTCATGCCCGGCTGGAAGTCGCCCTTGGGATTGCCCTCGCGGTCAACGCCCATGTCGCCGGTCTGGACGCCGATCACCGCGCCGTTGTCGTCATAGAGGATCTCGGCAGCCGGGAAGCCGGGGAAGATCTCGACTTCGAGTTCCTCGGCCTTTTCGGCAAGCCAGCGGCACAAGTTGCCGAGCGAGCCCGTGAAGTTGCCTTCGTTCGACATGAAGGGCGGCATCACGATCTCGGGCATCGAGACCTTGCCCTTCTTCGTCAGGTGCCAGTGCAGGTTGTCGGTCACCGGTGTTTCGGCCAGCGGACAGCCGTCGTCGGCCCACCCCGGAAGCAGCTCGTCGAGCGCCTTGGGGTCGATCGTCGCGCCGGACAGGATATGGGCGCCGATCTCGGAGCCTTTTTCCAGCACGCAGACCTGCAATTCGGGATCAACCTGCTTGAGCCGGATCGCCGTCGACAGGCCGGCCGGACCGCCGCCGACAACAACGACGTCGTATGGCATCTCTTCGCGTTCAATCATGGGGGCCCCCAACTCCGATCCTGTTATCCGGTATCAACTTAGTCGTACGATTAATTTCTCTTGTGCCTTGATTGCTCGTCGCCGACAGGTCAAGACCCCGGCGATGGTTCAAGCCACGAATACGCAATTTCTGGACGATATCGCAGGCGCACTGGACTGGTGGCGCGATGCGGGGGTGGACTATGCCTTCCTCGACGAGCCGCGCCAGTGGCTGACCCCGCCCGAGGACGAAGACGCCGATTCCACCGGACCGCGGCGCCCCCGGCGCACACCGGTCGAACAGGTTGAAGCAACGCCGCCACCCAGCCGCTTCGATCCTGCAGCGCTGCCCGGCGACCTCGCCGCCTTCGGCCAGTGGTGGCTGAGCGAACCGCTGCTCGACGATGGCTCCACCGAGGGCAGGATGCTGCCACAGGGCCAGGCGGGCGCGAAACTGATGGTCGTTGTCGACATGCCGGAACCCGACGACAGCCAGGCGCTGCTCGGCGGACCGCAAGGCAGACTGCTCGATGCCATGCTGGCCGCCTTCGGCACGCGCCGCGAGGACATCTACCTCGCAAGCGCCCTGCCCCGCGCGACACCGGCGCCCGACTGGGCAGCGATGAACGAGCGCGGGCTCGGCCAGGTGCTTGTCCATCACGTCAACCTGGTGGCGCCGGAACGGCTTATCCTACTGGGAACAAACGTCCTGCCGCTCATCGGGCACGAATTGCCGCAACGCTCTGCCGTTTTGCACACATTCCATCATGAAGGAGGAACGATACCTCTGCTTGCTTCGAGGGGGCTACCTGCATTGCTGGCTCAGCCGCGATGGAAAGCCGTTCTCTGGCAGGCCTGGCTCAAGTGGACGACCGGCTGAACCGGCCCAGCGCAGATACCGCAGAGCCAAGTTGCGCCTGACCGGCCGGGGCCGCACCGGGCAGGCAGAGTGATCGAACGATCGGGGAAGCGAATTTTGACTAAACTTGCCAAGGCAGGATGGATCGCCGGACTCGCCATCGCGTGCACCGCGACCGTGGCGACCGCTCCTGCATATGCGAACAGTGCCGCCGTCGACTATTTCCGCACCCGCGCGGACCGCACTGCCGTGCCTTCGCTGCTGAGCCAGGATGATCGCGCCTATTACAAGCAGGTGTTCGACGCGATCGACGCCAAGAACTGGTCCAAGGTCCAGCAGATGCTGGCCGAGCGTCCCGACGGCCCCCTGCACCAGCAGGCCCGCGCGGAATACTATCTTGCCGCCGGTTCGCCCAAGATCGAGCTGCCCGACCTGAAGGACTGGCTGGCCAAGGGCACGGAGCTTCCCGGCGCCGACCAGATTTCCCGCCTTGCCCTGAAGCGCGGGGCCGAGGCGATCCCCGACCTGCCGACCGAGCAGCAGTTCGCCCGCCTGCCCTCGATGCCCAAGCGCACCCGTCCCTCCTCGATCAACGACGGCACGATGCCCGAGGCGATTTCCTCCGGCATCCTCGAGCGCATCAAGAACGACGACCCGACGGGCGCGCGCGTCCTGCTCGACGGGATCGACGCCGGGCTGAGCAATTCGGCGCGCGCCGAGTGGCGCCAGCGCGTCGCCTGGAGCTTCTACATCGAGAACCAGGACGCCTCGGCCTACCAGATGGCGCAGCTGGCTGCCCTTGGCACCGGCCCCTGGGTTGGTGAGGCATGGTGGACAGCAGGCCTTGCCGCATGGCGCCTGGGCGATTGCGATGCCGCCAGCGATGCCTTTGCCAAGGCCGCGAAAACGTCCGAGAACGCAGAACTCACTTCGGCATCCTATTACTGGCAGAGCCGCGCCCTCGTGCGCTGCCGCCGCCCCGACCTCGCCGCAGAGCCGCTGCGCATGGCGGCCAAGCGCGACGAGACGCTTTACGGCATGCTGGCGAGCGAACAGCTCGGCGTGCACTTGCCCGAACAGCATGCAGGTGCGGACTTCACCCAGTCGGACTGGCAGTCGCTGCGCAACAACACCAATGTACGCACCGCGGTTGAGCTGGCGGAAATCGGCGAGGACGGCCTTGCCGACGAAGTGCTGCGCCATCAGGCCCGCATTGGCGATCCCGGCCAATACGAACCGCTCTCCCGCCTAGCCCGCGACCTTGGCCTGCCTTCGACGCAATTGTGGATGGCCTACAATGCCCCGCGCGGCGGCAAGCCCGAACCGGCAACCCGTTTCCCCACTCCCAAGTGGACGCCCATCGGCGGCTGGAAAGTCGATCCGGCGCTGGTCTATGCCCATGCGCTGCAGGAATCCATTTTCCAGGCCAGCGTCGTCAGCCCCGCCGGTGCGCGCGGCCTGATGCAGATCATGCCTTCCGCCGCACGCGATCATGCCTCGGACATCGGCGTGTCGGGATCCGCCAGCGACCTCAACAAGCCCGAGATCAATCTCGCGTTCGGCCAGCGGCACCTCGAAATGCTCAAGGGCTCATCGGGAACGCAGGGCCTGCTGCCCAAGGTCATGGCGGCCTATAATGCCGGTCTAGCGCCGGTCACGCGCTGGAATACCGAGGTCAAGGACGACGGCGATCCGCTGCTCTGGATGGAATCGATTCCTTACTGGGAAACCCGCGGCTACGTGAACATTGTCCTGCGCAATTACTGGATGTACGAACGCCAGGCGGGCGGCGTTTCGGAAAGCCGGATGGCGCTTGCACAGGACATGTGGCCGACTTTCCCGGAACTGGCCGGGTCAAAGGGCGTACGCATGGCAGCGAACGGAGCGATCTTGCGTGGCCATTGACCTCGACCGGACTTTCAAGCCGATCAACATTGCCCTTCTGACTGTATCCGACACCCGAGGCCCCGAGGACGATACCTCGGGCGACATTCTCGAGCAGCGGATTCGCGATGCCGGCCACAAGCTGGTCGCGCGTGCGATCGAACGCGACGATGCGGTGCGGATTGCCAACCGGCTGAACAACTGGGTCGACGATCGCGGAATCGACGCCATCGTCTCGACCGGCGGCACCGGACTGACTGGCCGCGATGTCACGCCCGAGGCGCTCGACAAGATCAAGGACAGGGAAATCCCCGGCTTCGGAGAGCTGTTCCGCTGGCTTTCCTACAAGACCATCGGCACTTCGACCGTGCAGAGCCGGGCCGTGGCGGTCGTTGCGCGCGGGACCTACATCTTCGCCCTGCCCGGATCCAATGGCGCGGTGAAGGACGGCTGGGACGGCATCCTTGCCGAGCAGCTCGACAGCCGCAACCGGCCCTGCAACTTCGTCGAACTCATGCCGCGTCTGCGCGAAGTCTGACTAGCCGAGGGTTCGGCAGGCCCACTTGCGCCACCTCGTCCTTGCGCGAGCAGGCCGGGTCGTCGATCTCGACATCTTCGCCCTGCGCCTAGCGCGCCATCTTGAGGACCAGAACCTGCTGCGCAATCGGTCGCCTGTGCGCCACACCGCCATGGGCGTTGGGCCGCACCGCTGCGTTGGCGCGGGGCTCGCCCGGCTGGAAGCGATCCTGTTCATCGAGGAATGGCTGAAAGGCATGCGGTCGTTCCGGGTCAAGCCCGGTTCGCCGCCGCGATACCGCGCCGGCAATGTCGGGGCGCTGACCGAGCTGCGGCTGGAATGGAACTGACCCGTTCAGCCGAACAGCGGTAGCGCGGCGACTTCCTGGTCGGTCAGGTCGATACGAAACAGGTCGCGCAGCAGGCGCGCGTAATCTCGCGGGTCGTCGATCGTGCGCGTTTCGCTCGTACCGTCACGATAGACCGTCAGTTGCCTTTCACTGAGCGCCGCGAAACCTCCCGGCAGGACAATGCTGGCGATATGCAGCGAAGTGAAGCGCGTATCGGGCCGCGTCGAAGTCCAGTGATTGCCCATCTCCAGGTCATCGGGAGCGACTTGCGTGAGATCGAAGGCGTATTGCGCCTGCCAGTCCCCGTGCGGTGCACTGCGGCCATCGGTCGCGCTTACCGGCCCGGCGCGTTCCAGCCGCCATTCGCCCGGCAGCGAACCGGGTTCGCCCACGCGAAGCAGGCGGTGGCGGGCCCCGTCAGACGTCCCCACTTCAGCGCCGTGTTCCAGCGGCAGGGGCGGCACGAAGCTGCCACCGAAACCCGCATCCGCGATCCATGGTTTTCCATCCACTTGCGCAAGCAGCAGCGTATGCGTGCGCGGCGGCGCGACGCCCTCTGGAACGCCGAGCAGGACCCGCGCCAGCAGCGGGCGATTTTCGAAGCCGAGGAGCGTGAGCATATCGGCATAGAGGCGGTTCTGCTCGAAGCAGTATCCGCCCCGCTCACGCACCACGAGCTTGTCGAACACCGAAGCGCCGTCGATGCGAATGCCGCGGCCCAGGCGGATATCCAGGTTCTCGAAGCCGATGCCGCGCCGATGCGCGAGCTGCAACTGGGCCAGCCCGCCCGGATCGAGCGCGGGCGCTTCGCTCAGGCCGATGCGGCCAAGGTACTGTCCGAGTTCCATTCCCGGCGGAATGGCATGTTCACGCCGGTTCGGGCAAGCCTGTGGATAACTCCGGGATAACCGGTGCATGAACAGGGGAAATGCTGTGCACAGGCAGGGGACTTTCCCATGGCCCCGCTCCTACCCTTGGGTGCTGCCCGTCAGGTAATGACGTCTGGCGCGCTACGACCGGTATGCCGCGTGATCCCGGCGATCGCATCGGCTGCCGCGATCTGCTCCGCCAACATCGCCCCGGTATCCTCGTCCAGCCTGCCGCCTGCCGGTTCATACCGTTCGAGATAGACGCGCAAGGTGGCACCTTGCGTACCGGTGCCGGAAAGACGGAAAACGATGCGCGAGCCATCCTCGAACAGCACCCGAATGCCCTGATTCTCGCTAACCGAGCCGTCAACCGGATCGGTGTAGGAGAAACTGTCGGCGAGCTTCACGCGCAGCGCGCCGACGGAGCGGCCCGCCAGTGAGCCGAGACTGTCCTCGAGACCTGCCATCAGGGCATCGGCGCCGTCCTTGTCGATCCCCTCATAATCGTGGCGGGCATAGTAATTGCGGCCGAACCGGGCCCAGTGTTCGCGGGCCAGCCGATCCACGGGGATCTGCCTTACCGCCAGGATGTTGAGCCACAGGAGCACGGCCCAAAGACCGTCCTTCTCGCGCACATGGTCCGAACCTGTACCGGCGCTTTCCTCGCCGCAGATCGTCACCTTGCCGGCATCGAGCAGGTTTCCGAAGAACTTCCAGCCCGTCGGCGTCTCGAAACATGGTACGCCCAGCGCTTCGGCCACGCGGTCGGCAGCGGCGCTGGTCGGCATCGAGCGGGCAATTCCGGCTAGGCGCCCCTTATAGGCCGGAGCAATCTCTATGTTGGCCGCCAGCATGGCCAGCGAATCCGAGGGCGTGATGAAGCGCCCGCGCCCGATGATCAGGTTGCGGTCTCCGTCACCGTCGGAGGCAGCCCCGATGTCCGGCGCGTCCTCACCCATCATCAGATCGTGGAGTTCCCGGGCGTGGATGAGATTGGGGTCCGGATGATGTCCGCCGAAATCCTCAAGCGGCGTGCCGTTGACGACCGTGCCCTTCGCAAAACCGAGGCGGTTTTCGAGGATCTCGACGGCATAGGGGCCGGTCACCGCACTCATCGCGTCGAAGCGCATGGTGAACCCGCCAGCAACAGCCTTTCGGATCGCAGCAAAGTCGAATAGCTCTTCCATGAGGTCCGCATAGTCGGCGACCGGGTCGATCACGCTGACCGTCATAGCTCCCACTTCGACGTCGCCGATCCGGTCGAGATCGACGTCCCGGGCTTCCACCGTAAACCAGCGGTCGATCTCGAGTGTGCGGGCGTGGATCGCCCTCGTCACGCCTTCGGGCGCGGGGCCGCCATTGGCGATGTTGTACTTGATGCCGAAATCCTCGTCGGGGCCGCCGGGGTTGTGGCTGGCCGACAGGACCAGCCCGCCGCTGGCCTTGTACTTGCGGATCACGTGGCTGGCCGCCGGAGTCGAGAGAATGCCGCCGCGCCCCACGAGTACGCGGCCATAGCCGTTCGCCGCCGCCATGCGGATCGCCTGCTGGATAACGGTACGGTTATGAAAACGTCCGTCCCCGCCGATTACCAGGGTCGACCCCGGCTCACGCGTCACGGAATCGAAGACGGACTGGATGAAGTTCTCGGCGTAGTTCGCTTGCTGGAAGACCTTCACCTTCTTGCGCAGGCCGGACGTGCCGGGGGCCTGTCCATCGTAAGGCTGGGTTTGAACCGTGACGATCTGGGTCAATCCGAAGTCTCCACCGGGATAAGCTGAATAGCGTGAACGAAAAAAGGATGAACCGCCGGCAGATCCACCGGCCGAACGGTGCGGTTTGCACTTGCGAACACTTTCATGGCGTTTTCATTGAAGTCAAACGCCCGATCGGATGACGCGAGTGCGCAATTGGCTGAAACGAGCCGAAGCATTGCCCCGTGCGTTCGGGTTGACCGTCACAGCACGCGGTGCAGCGTCAGCACGATGCCAAGGGCCACCAGCACGACGAGGACGGTGCCGGCCACGATTGTAAGGCCCTTTACCAGAGGGCCATGCGAATGGCCTTCTACGGGAAGATGATGACGCGCCGCAGGCAGAACGTCCGTCATCGCCCCGACGGCAGGCTGGGCCAGCCTGGGCGCAGGAGCCTCATCGCCGTCGCTGGCATTTTCTTGCGGGAGATTGTCTGCAGCTTCGCTCTCCTGCGCCGCCTGCCATCCATCGGCTTGCGCCGCATGATCAGGCGCGTTCGCCTTATCCTGTTCCTGCAGGAAGATTCGATAGGCTCGCGCCAGTTCGGCGCGCGGCGGCGAGCCGGTTCGATTGCGGATGCTTTCAATACGTTGATTGACGGCACTGACCGAGATGCCGATTTCGAATGCGATTTCCTTGCTCGTGCGATTTTCCGCGACGTAGGAAAGGACTTCATGCTGCTTTGGCGTCAGACTGGGGAACACATCCAGTGGACGCAGCGCCGGATCGGCGTTCTCGTCAGCCATGCCCCGCCCAGCCGGTAGCGTTCTTCATCCATATACCCCGGTTTCGTGCCGACGCCCTTCTTCGGCACTTAACTAGTTGCATTATAAGGCTGACTTTGAGCTTGTAGCAAGCTGCACGAACGAAAAAACCGTTCTCCCCGGTATCGTTTCGCATTGCGGCGCTGCATGAGCCCCTTTTCCCCGTGCGGTCTCCGCCAATCCTGCGAAACGAGGACGGCGCGAGCGCGGCACACGGCGGACTTGCAGTCCTCGTCGCGCGCGATTGGCCGGGCCGGGAAGAGGCCGTAAAAGGGCGCATGCTGCAATTCCGCCGCGCCGCCCTTGCCTTTCGCGCGCCCTGCCCCTAGCGGCACACGCGCGTCAGGTCTGAAGGAGTCGAACCATGGTCCCCCGTTATGCCCGCCCCGCGATGTCCGCGATCTGGGAACCCGAAGCCCGTTACCGCATCTGGTTCGAGATCGAGGCGCATGCCGCCGTCAAGATGGGTGAACTGGGCGTGGTGCCCGAAAGCGCCGGCAAGGCCCTGTGGGACTGGTGGGCAACCAAGCCGGTGATCGACGTCGCCGCGATCGACGCCATCGAGGCCGTTACCAAGCATGACGTCATCGCCTTCCTCGACTGGGTTGCCCAGCAAGTCGGTCCCGAGGCGCGCTTCATGCACCAGGGCATGACCAGCTCGGACGTTCTCGATACGACGCTCAACGTCCAGCTCGCCAAGGCTGCCGACATCCTGCTTGCCGACCTCGACGACCTGCTGGCCGCGATCAAGCGCCGCGCCGAGGAGCACAAGTACACCCCGACCATCGGCCGCAGCCACGGCATCCATGCCGAGCCGGTCACCTTCGGCCTCAAGATGGCCGAGGCCTATGCCGAGTTCGCGCGCTGCCGCAAGCGCCTCGTCGCCGCGCGCGAAGAGATCGCCACTTGCGCCATCTCCGGTGCTGTCGGCACCTTCGCCAACGTCGATCCTTCGGTCGAAGCCTATGTCGCCGATAAGATGGGCCTCGAGATCGAACCGGTTTCGACCCAGGTCATCCCGCGCGATCGCCACGCCATGTTCTTCGCCACACTCGCCGTAATCGCCAGCTCGATCGAGCGCATCGCCGTCGAGGTCCGCCACCTCCAGCGTACCGAAGTGCTCGAGGCCGAAGAATACTTCTCGCCGGGCCAGAAGGGCTCGTCGGCCATGCCGCACAAGCGCAACCCGGTCCTCACCGAGAACCTGACCGGCCAGGCGCGCATGATCCGATCCTATGCCTTCCCGGCGATGGAGAACGTGGCGCTCTGGCACGAGCGCGACATCTCGCACTCCTCGGTGGAACGCTTCATCGGTCCGGACGCGACGATCACCCTCGACTTCGCGCTCGCGCGCCTTACCGGCGTGATCGACAAGCTGCTCGTCTACCCCGAACGGATGCAGAAGAACCTCGACCGCATGGGCGGGCTGGTTCACTCGCAGCGCGTCCTGCTGGCGCTGACGCAGGCAGGTCTTACCCGCGACGAAAGCTACCGCCTCGTTCAGCGCAACGCGATGAAGGTCTGGGAATCCGACGGACAGCTCAGCCTGCTGGAACTGCTCAAGGCCGACGCGGACGTTGCCAAGGCCCTGCCGGCCGAAGTGATCGAGGACAAGTTCAATCTCGACTACCATTTCAAGCACGTCGACACGATCTTCGCGCGGGTGTTCGGCAACTAAGCCTTTTGCCCGGTCTTCCAATGCCCTGATTTCACGCCTAGCATCGTGAAAATCCCGAAGGGAGCACAGGAGGAAAAATGCAGGTCATACGCACCGTCCTGTGGATCGCGCTCACGGCGATCCTCGTGGCGTTCATTGCCATGAACTGGACCAAGGTTCCGGTGAACTTCTGGCCGCTCGACGATGGCAACTACGTCCACTTCGAATGGCCGGTGGGCGTCGTCGCCCTGCTGTTCTTCCTCCTGGGCATGCTTCCGGTATGGCTCTATCTGCGTGCCGTGCGCTGGCGCCTGACCCGCCGCATCGCCTCGCTGGAGAACTCGATCCGGGCAAGCTCGATGCCGTCCATGACTTCGCAGCCCGGCGATACTCCGCTGGCTGCCGATCCACTCGATACGTCAACGCCCACCCCCTCTCCGGAAGCCTGAGAATGAGCAACAACCCCATCTATCTCGCCCTGGATGTGCCCCGCCTCGATGCAGCGGAAGCGCTGGCGCGCAAGGTCGCGGGCCATATCGGCGGGATCAAGCTGGGGCTCGAATTCTTCTGCGCGCACGGGCATCACGGTGTGCATGAGCTGCACAAGCTCGGCCTGCCGATCTTTCTCGACCTCAAGCTGCACGACATTCCCAATACGGTGGCCGCCGCGATGCAGGCGATCCACGTGCTGGAACCGGCGATCGTCACCGTTCACGCCGCCGGCGGCCGGGCGATGATGGAAGACGCCAAGGCCGCTGCCGGAGAGAACTGCAAGGTCGTAGCCGTCACCGTGCTTACCAGCCTCGACGATGACGACCTGACGGCGATCGGCGTCCAGTCCGACCCCGCCGAACAGGCCCTGCGCCTTGCCGATCTGGCCCATTCGGCCGGGCTCGACGGCATCGTCTGCTCCGGCCACGAAGTCGGCGCGGTGCACAAGCAGTGGAAGGACGGATACTTCGTCGTCCCCGGATTGCGCCCCGACAGCGGCAATGGCAACGGCGACCAGAAGCGCATTGTCACCCCGCGTCAGGCGCGCGACAACGGCGCCAGCGTGCTGGTGATTGGCCGCCCGATCAGCCGCGCCGAAGACCCCCTCGCCGCTGCCCGCGCGATCGAGGGCACCCTCTGAATCGCCAACTCGGTTCAGCGCGCTGAAACCTCCTTCCGTCCAGACCGTTGCACGGTCACCAAGACGGAGAGATACACAATGAAACGCCTGAGCCTGATTGCCGCCGCCGCGCTTGCCACTGCCATCGCGCCGCCGGCTCTTGCCCAGCAAAGCGATGTCGTGCCCGCCATTGCGGCGGGGCATACGCTCCTGACTGTCACTGCACAGGGCAGTTCCACGCGCACGCCCGACATGGCGGGCTACACCGCTGGTGTCGCCACGCAGGGTCGCACCGCCAGCGAAGCGCTATCCGCCAATTCGCGGCAGATGACGCAGGTCATGGCTGCATTGAAGAAGGCGGGTATCGCCGACAAGGACATCCAGACCAGCAATCTCAGCCTCAACCCGGTCTATTCGCAGCCCAAGCGCCAGCCCGACGGAAGCTATGACAGCGATACCCGGACTATCGTCGGCTACGAGGCCAACAACAACGTCATGGTGCGCCAGCGCAAGCTGGACGACATGGGCAAGGTAATCGACGCACTGGTCAGCGCGGGCGCCAACCAGGTCAACGGCCCCAACTTCATGCTGGCCGAACCGGATGCGGCGAGCGACGAGTCCCGGATCGACGCCATGAAGCAGGCGCGCGCACGCGCAGAGCTCTACGCGAAAGCGGCAGGCTTGCGCGTGGTGCGGATCATCTCGATCAGCGAGAGCAGCGGTTATGCACCGCGGCCGATGCCGATGGCCGTGCGCATGGAATCGAGCAAGGTCGGTGCGGCTCCGCCGGTCGCCGCGGGTGAGCTGGAACTCAACACCAGCGTCACGGTCCAGTTCGAACTGGCGCCCTGACGCCCGGGCATCGTCCTCAGTTCAACATCATGTCCTGCGACTGGATGTCGTAGCGCACCAGCGCCAACGCATTCCCCTCGCCGCGACGATAAACGAATTCCTCGGTGCCGGTGCCTTTCTCGAACGTGGTCTGCATGATCACGGTCACGAAAGTGCCACCGGTTCCGGTGTTCACGTTGAGGCTGACCTGCTGGCTGTCCTTCACGCCGCCCAGCTTGCGATGGACCGCCTCGAGCAGCTTTTCGAACTTCGCCTTCTGCGTGTTCTTGCGAAGATCGGGATCCGCTGAGATCCAGATCTTCTTCCATTGCCCACCATCCAGCGCGGCGTGGAACTGGCCCACTTCGACCCTCGCGTCCTTCACCGACTCCTTGATCCCGCAGCCCGCCAGCATTGCGGCGGCGGCAAATGGCATTAGATAGCGCGCGACACGGTACATCTTCGTCCCCGGCAATGACTGGGGGCCATTACATAGGCGACGACTGCGCGATGCCAACACCCGAGATCAAGATTTGCGGAATCCGCGAACCCGGTTCGCTCGATGCGGCGATCCGCGCGCGCGCCGCCTTTGCCGGGTTCGTCTTCTTCCCCAGGAGCCCGCGCAATGTCACGACTGCTGAAGCTGCAGCTCTGTCCGCCCGTGCACAGGGGCGCATTGCCCGCGTGGGCCTGTTCGTCGATGCCGACGATGCCATGCTCGGCGAAGCGGTGGCCGCAGCTCGGCTCGACGTCCTGCAGCTCCACGGCAAGGAAACGCCCGAGCGTGCCGCCCAACTGCGCGCACGCTTCGGCATTCCCGTTTGGAAGGCGCTTTCCGTGGCGAGTGAAACGGACGTCGCGCGCGCCGATAGTTATGCCGGTGCCGTCGACCGGGTTCTGTTCGACGCCAAGACGCCTGCGGGCACCCTGCCCGGCGGCATGGGGCTGAGCTTCGACTGGAAGCTGGTGGCGAACTGGAAGGGCCCAGTGGCCTGGGGGCTCGCCGGCGGCCTGACGCCCGACAATGTCGCCCAAGCGCTGGACCTGACTGCAGCGCCGCTCGTCGACACGTCCTCGGGCGTGGAAAGTGCGCCCGGCGTCAAGGACGACGACCTGATCGCCGCCTTCTGCCGCGCAGTCCAGGCGCGCTGAACGCACAAAGAGGAAGGGCGGCCCCTCATGGACCGCCCTTCCCCTGGCTTACGCTCCGAGGAGCGATTTCAGTTCAGGCCTGGGCCCGAAATCAGAACTTCACGCCAACGCCGACGAGGCCGAGATCGGCATCGGGGGTGTTGTCGCCGATGAGCTGGTGCTTGTACTCGACCTTGGCATAGATCTTCTGGCCGAGGTCCTGCTGCCAGCCACCGCCAACGCCGACGGCGCTGTTGCAGTAACGGCAGGGCTTCGACTGCCAGTTGGCCGCAGCGTAGAGCTTGCTGCCCGGGAGGACCTTGACGCCGGCGCGGCCACCAGCACCCCACGAAACGCGGGTGTCGTCGGTCAGGATCTTGTCAGCCGAACCTTCGATGCCGACGAAGAACTTGTCGCCGAAGTCGTAGTCGTAGCCGGCTGCGACGCCCGCAACTGCGTCGCTGTCGCTGCCGTTCCAGATAAGGCCGGTGCGCGCCTCGATACGGGCTTCGTTGGCCATGGCGGGGGTGGCAACAGCTGCGGCAGCAACCGCGGCGAGCGAGACAAGTGCAATACGCATATTTTTAAACTCCAGTATTCTTCCCCCGACCCTCATCGGGGACCGCCCCGCTGGGCCCCGCATCCTTGCCGCCAGATGAACAAAATTATTCAGAAAAGGTCGAAAGTGTCACAAATCGGCCATTTAAGGACACTATCGTGTTATATGCTCACGTGCAGATGCATAATTTGCAATTGAATTCGTGAGTGAATCTCCCAGTGCGCGAAGGCTCTGGACTTGGCCGCGCTCCTCTGCCAATCGGCCCGATTATGACTTCCATCACGCCCGTGAATTCGCTGCGTTCCCAGCCCGACGAAACCGGTCACTTCGGCAAGTTCGGGGGGCGCTACGTCGCCGAAACGCTGATGCCGCTGATCCTCGATCTCGAGAAGGAGTATCGCAAGGCCAAGCAGGATCCGGCGTTCGAGGAAGAGTTCCAGGACCTGCTGAAGAACTTCGTGGGTCGCCCGAACCCGCTTTACTTCGCGCCGCGCCTGACCGAGCACTTCCGCAAGCTGGCGCCCCGGGGCAAGGGCCCGAAGATCTACTTCAAGCGCGAAGACCTCAATCACACAGGCGCGCACAAGATCAACAACTGCATCGGTCAGATCCTGCTGGCGATCCGCATGGGCAAGACCCGGATCATCGCCGAGACCGGCGCCGGTCAGCACGGTGTGGCCACGGCAACCGTCGCCGCGCGCTTCGGCCTGCCCTGCACGATCTTCATGGGCGCCAAGGACGTTGAGCGCCAGAAGCCCAACGTGTTCCGCATGAAGCTGCTTGGCGCCGAGGTCCAGCCCGTCACCAGCGGCGCGGAAACGCTGAAGGACGCGATGAACGAGGCGCTGCGCGACTGGGTCGCGAACGTCCACGACACGTTCTACATCATCGGCACCGCGGCAGGCCCGCACCCCTATCCGGAACTCGTGCGCGACTTCCAGAGCGTGATCGGCAACGAGACCCGCCAGCAGGTTCTCGAAGCCGAAGGCCGCCTGCCCGACCTGGTTCTGGCTTGCGTAGGCGGCGGATCGAACGCGATCGGCATGTTCCACCCCTTCCTCGACGATCCGGAAGTAGCGATGGTCGGTGTCGAAGCGGCGGGGCACGGTATCGAAACCGGCCAGCACGCTGCCAGCCTAACCGGCGGCAAGCCCGGCATCCTCCACGGCAACAAGACCTACCTGCTGCAGGACGAGGACGGCCAGATCACCGAGGCGCACTCGATCAGCGCCGGTCTCGACTATCCCGGCCTCGGGCCCGAGCATTCCTGGCTGCACGAAAGCGGCCGCGTGCGCTACGTGCCGATCACCGATGACGAATCGCTCGAGGCGTTCAAGCTGTGCTGCGCGCTCGAAGGGATCATCCCGGCGCTCGAAACCGCTCACGCGCTGGCCGCCCTGCCGCAGCTCACTGCCGAAATGGACGAGGACAAGATCCTCGTCGTCAACGTCTCGGGCCGCGGCGACAAGGACATCTTCACCGTCGCCGAAGCGCTGGGAGTGGAACTCTAAGACATGACCCGCTTCGAAACTGCCTTTTCCAAGGGCCCTGCGCTCGTCTGCTTCATTACCGGCGGTGACGGCGATACCGCAGCTAATCTCGACGCGCTTGTCGAAGGCGGCGCCGACGTGATCGAACTGGGCATGCCCTTTACCGATCCGATGGCCGATGGCCCCGCGATCCAGGAAGCGAACCTGCGCAGTCTCGCCAAGGGCACGCGCACGGCCGACATCTTCCGCATGGCCGCCGAATTTCGCGCCCGCCACCCGCAAGTACCGCTGGTGCTGATGGGCTATGCCAACCCGATGACGATTCGCGGGTCGGAATGGTTCGCGCAGGAATGCCGCAAGGCCGGTGTCGACGGCGTCATCTGCGTGGACATTCCGCCCGAGGAAGACCCCGAACTCGGTCCGGCGCTGCGCGAGGCCGGCGTTTCGCTGATCCGCCTGGCGACGCCGACGACCGACACTGCCCGTCTTCCGACCGTTCTCGAAGGCTCTTCCGGCTTCCTCTACTACGTATCGGTTGCAGGGATCACCGGCATGCAGCAGGCCGCGCAGGCCTCGATCGAGGACGCCGTAGCCCGGCTCAAGGCCGCATCGGACATTCCCGTGGCCGTCGGCTTCGGGGTGCGCACGCCCGAGCAGGCCGGGAAGATCGCCAAGGTCGCAGATGGCGTGGTCGTCGGCTCGGCCTTCATCGACCTCGTCAAGCAGCATGGCGACAATGCCGCGGGTCCTTTGCGCGAACTGACCGCGGCCTTGGCCCAGGCGGTACATTCGGCACGCTGATCCCATGCGCGACTTTGCGGTTTCGGACGACCCCCGCGTCCAGACCCAGCTCGATCGCCTCGGCGCCCTTTCGGTGCCGCAGGGCCGCATCGGTCTCGACGTTGTGCGCGTGCTGCTCGAGCGGCTCGGCAATCCGCAGCGCAACCTGCCACCGGTGTTCCACGTCGCCGGGACCAACGGCAAGGGATCGACCTGCGCCTTCCTGCGCGCCGCGCTGGAAGCGGTCGGCAGAACCGTCCACGTCTTCACCAGCCCGCATCTCGTGCGCTTCAACGAACGCATCCGTGTTTCGGGCAAGCTGATCGAGGACGAAACGCTGGCCCGGCACTTGGACGAAGTGCTGGACGTGGCCGAGGCCGCCGGGATCGGCGCGAGTTTCTTCGAAGTGTCGACCGCGGCGGCTTTCCTTGCCTTCTCACGCCATCCTGCCGATGCCTGCGTGATCGAGGTCGGCCTTGGCGGCCGCTACGACGCGACCAATGTCATCGAGACGCCGGTAGTGGGCGGCATCGCCTCGCTCGGCATCGACCACGAGGCTTTCCTCCTCGCGCCCGAAGACAATGTGCCGAGCGATGCCATGACCCGTATCGCCTTCGAGAAGGCGGGCATTGCCAAGTCCGGCGCGGCGTTGGTCACGCTCGACTATACACCGGCGATGAATCAGGCGATCCAGGGGCAGGCCGCCATCGTCGGCGCGCCGGTGATCCGCCGCGGCCAGGACTGGACGATCGTCGCTTCGCCCGAAGGGCTCACGTACTCGGACGCCCAAGGCAGCCTGTCGCTGCCCACGCCCCGCATGCCGGGCCTGCACCAGGGCGTGAACGCCGGACTGGCCATCGCCATGCTGCGCCACCAGCAGGCCGTCGACATCCCGGAAAACGCCTATGCCGAGGCGATGGTCCAAGCCAGCTGGCCTGCCCGCCTGCAACGGCTCGGCGAAGGTCCGCTGACAGCGCTGCTTCCTGCAGGCACCGCTTGCTGGCTCGATGGCGGGCATAACCCGGACGCCGGCAACGCCATCGCCACGCATTTCCGGCGGCCGACCAGGGTTCACCTCGTTCTCGGCATGCTGGCCAACAAGGCCCCGCAGGCCTTGCTCGAACCGCTGCGCGAAAGACTTGCCAGCGTCACGGTCGTGCCGGTGCCCGGCCACGATTGCCATGACGTCGAAGCCTTCCGCCAGGTCCCGGATATCCCCGCCCCCGTTGCAGCGGCCAATGTTCGCGAGGCGCTGTCAGCGCTCCGGATCGATGCGCAGCAGGATGACGTCGTACTGATCGGCGGCTCGCTGTACCTCGCCGGTACGGTGCTGCGGGACAACGACGAAATTCCCGACTAGGCGCCGCCCCGGCTCACGCTGGCGCCGCGCGATGGCTTGAATGGCTCAGCGCAGGATCGAGCCGGTCAGGCGCCTTCGAGCGCGGTCGCGTCGATGCCCGATGCCCGGCCCAGCCTTGCAACGCGCGCCCACTCGATCAGGCACAGGACGACCGCGACCATCCCCATGGCCGTGGTGAGCAGGAACACCGGATAATAGCCGTATTCCTCGATCATCTGCCCCAGCGCGCCGCGCCCGAGCGTGCCGACCAGCAAGGTCAGGGATGACAGCAAGGCGTACTGGACGGCGCTGTAGCCCTTGGCGACGACCGAGGAGAGATATGCGACGAAAGCCGCGCCGGCGATGCCCACGGCAATGTTCTCGCCCGCGATCGCCAGCATCAGCTTGGCCAGCCGCTGGTCTCCGCCAAGGTGCGAGACGAGCCAGGTGAAGCCGCTCGCATCGCTGACGGCGGCAATACGCGCGCCGCCCAGGGCAAGGTCGGCATAGAGCAGGTTCGTCAGCGCGGCGATCAGCGCACCGAAGGTCAACGTGGCCATGCGTCCCATGACCGTGAGCAAGGTTCCGCCCAGCGCCAGCCCGACGACGAGTGCGCCGACGCCGAAGAACTTGGATGCAATCGCGACCTCGTCCTTGGAGTACTTCAGTTCGCCAAGGTAGAACGGATAGGCAAAGCTGCCCCAGATCGCATCGGTGATCCGGTAGGTCAGCACCAGTGCGAAAACGAGGATGACCGCCCAGCCCAGTCGCCCGACGAAATCGGTCAGGGGCAGGATCAGGGCGCGGTAGCCATGGTCGACGAAGCGGTCCATCGCGCTGCGGGCGGGGCTCGCGGCGGTCAGCACGTAGCGCCCCTTGTCCTTCATGCGCACCAGCCATGCAGCCACCAGCGCCGGCACGACGACGGTGGCGATGACCACAAGCGGTCCCTTCGTGGCGATGAAGGCGACCGAATCGGGGCGTGTTTCCGGATCGCTGCCAAGCGAGCGGACCATGAACAGGCCCACCGTGATCAGCGCCCAGGCCCAGAGCAGGCCGATGCCGAAAAGCGCCCACTTGCGCACGCGCGGATCGATCTCGCCCACTTCGCGCAGTGCCAGCAGCTCATCTTCGGCAGCGCCGATCGTGGCGGCGGTAACCTCGGCATCGGGCGCGAAGAGACCCAGCACGCCGACAAGCGCAATGATTGCCCCCATCGTCGCATAGACCGTCGGCCAGTCTGTGCGCTCAGCCAAGAACAGCGCCAGCGCACCGCCGACCAGCGCCGCGATGCGATAGCCCATCTGATAGACGGTCGAGAGCATGTCGATCGTCGCTTCCTCGTCGGCGACATCGACCCGCCAGGCATCGACGACGACGTCCTGCGTTGCCGACGCAAAGGCGCCGATCCCGGCGAGCAGCGAGAACCAGCCAAGGGCCGTGAGCGGATTGAGGGTCGAAAGGACCAGCAGGATCAGCCCCAGCATGAGCTGCGCCGAGACGATCCACTGCTTGCGCTTGCCGAGCCGCTTGAGCAGCGGCAGTTCCACCCGGTCGAGCAAGGGCGACCAGAGGAACTTGAACGAGTAGGCAAGGCCGATCAGCGAGAAGACGCCCATCGTCTCCAGATCGACCTTGGCGTCGGACAGCCATGCGTAGAGCGTGCCGAGCAGCAGCGCGTAAGGCAGGCCCGATGCGAAGCCGAACAGCGCCATGAAACCCGTCTTGCGGTTCCCGAGTGCTCGAAGGACGCGGCGCCAGCCCGGCTTCTTCGGCTGATCTGTCGCGGCTGCGGCCATTCATGAAACTCCATCGGCGTGCGGGGCTTCGGGATACGCAGCCCCCACCTGTATGGGAAGGCTGGATGAACCGGCGATCAACAGCTAAGGCGCTGCCATGGCCAGACCTCCCCAGAAACCCGGTGAACCGAGACGCCCGCGCGCGGCCACCGGCAGCAAGCGTCCCTTCAACAGCCGATCCGGCAACGAGAACGGCCGTCCCGGCAGCGACAAAAGCCGTCCCGGCGGCGACGACGCGCGCGGCAATGCGCCGCGCAAGCCTCGCGTCCCGCGCCCGGCCGCACCGCCGACGCCCCGCGATCCCTCGCTGCCCGAGCGCGAGGGCGAACGGATCGCCAAGCTGCTCGCCCGCGCTGGCGTCGCCAGCCGCCGCGAAGCGGAACGCATGATCGCCGAGGGCCGCGTCAAGCTGGACGACGAGCCGATTACCGCGCCCTCGACGGTCCTGAAGGATCTGCGCGGCGTGACCGTCGACGGCCAGCCGGTGAAGGCACCCGAGGCGACCCGCCTGTTCGTCTTCCACAAGCCTGCCGGACTGCTGACCGCCGAGCGCGATCCCGCCGGCCGCCCGACGATCTACAATGCCCTGCGCAATGCCCTGCCTGCCGGCAGCGGCCGGGTCATGCCGATCGGCCGACTTGACCTCAACACCGAGGGCCTGCTGCTGCTGACCAACGACGGCGAGTTCAAGCGCCAGCTGGAACTGCCCGCCAACGGCGTCCCGCGCACCTACCGCGCCCGCGCTTTCGGCGATATCACGCAGGCCCAGCTCGAGGACCTGATCGACGGCATCGAGATCGACGGCATCCAATACGGCAAGATCGACGCGAACATGGAACGTCGGACGGGACGCAACCAGTGGATCGAAATGACCCTGACCGAGGGCAAGAACCGCGAAGTGCGCCGCGTGCTGGAACATCTCGGCCTGAAGGTCAGCCGCCTGCTGCGCATTTCCTACGGCCCCTTCGTGCTGGGCGACCTGCCCAAGGGCACGGTCGGAGAAGTTTCGCAGCGCGATCTCGAGACCTTCCGCCGCTCCCTCGGCAAGGGCAAAGGCGAATGAAGGGCACAAGCACCGGCCTGCGAATCGTTGCCGGCGCTTGGCGCGGGCGCAAGCTGGCTGCGCCCGAAGGTGACACGACGCGCCCGACCGCCGACCGCACCCGCGAGACGTTGTTCTCGATGCTGACGAGCCGCCTCGGCACGTTCGAAGGACTGAAGGTCGCCGACCTGTTCGCAGGCTCCGGCGCGCTCGGCCTCGAAGCCCTGTCGCGCGGCGCGGCGCATTGCCTCTTCGTCGATCAGGACGCTGCCGCGATCCGCGCCATCCGTCGCAACATCGCCAACCTGCAGGCCCAGTCGCAATGCGACGTTCGGGCCTGCTCGGCACTATCGCTGGGTCCGGCGAAGGAGCCGCTCGACCTCGTGCTGCTCGATCCGCCTTACGATACCGGAGCCGGTGCGGTCGCCGTGGACAAGCTCACGCGACTCGGCTGGATCGGGGAAACCACCTGGGTGAGCCTGGAGACGGCGCGCGGCGAGGACGTTTCGATCCGCGGGTTCGAAACCGACGCCGTACGCGATGTCGGCAAGGCACGGCTCCACATCCTGCGCCGCATCGAATCCTGATATTGCGCCGATATGAAGTGGGCCCCGCCACGCGGCGGGACCCTTTTCGTACTCAAAAAACCGGGGCCGTTACTTGCCACCGGGATTGCGGCAGCTGTCCTGCACGGTCTTGCTGCAGACCGGATAATCCTTGTTCATCGCAGAGGCAGGCGGCGGCGTAAGCGCCCCCTTGTAGGGGCCGCCCTGATAGCTTTCGTCCGCAGGCATCGCGGGGCGCACGGCCTGTTCGGCCGCTTGCGGCGCGGGCACCCCGGCAGTCGGCATGCCCTCGCCGGGCGGATTCGCCTGGGTTGCAGGGGTTGTGGGAGTTTCGCCGTTGAGCTGCTGGATGATCGACGCCCACGCGGTTTCACGCTGCTGCGGGCTCATCTTGTAGACCTGTCCGCGCTGGTCGGGCGTCAGGGCCCAGTACCCTTCCTGCCGCTCGGGAACGAGCGTCCAGTAGTAGCCCTTGTACTCGTCCGGCCAGGCATCGTACTCGGCCTGACGGTCTGCCGGCCAGCCGTCGTACAAGGCCTTCTGCTCCGGCGTCAGCGTTACCGGCGCCGCCGAGGCGACTTGCGCCGGATCGGCGGCTGCAGGCGGCGCATTCTGGGCCAGTAGCGCACCGGGCAAGGCCGCCAGAGCAAGCGCCGATGCGCCTGCGAGAATCGATTTTCGCATGGTCTCTCTCCACTGTGTATCCGTTGCCGAACCGACGTTTCACGCCCGGGAATGTTCCATTCATGCGGCAAAGCGGCCTTGCGCCGCGATGTTCCGTTCCCTAGTTGTTCACGTGTGAACAGCCTGCAAGATACCTCGCCCAGCGGCATGCCTGCCGCCAGCAACGATCCCCTGATCGACGGCCTCAACGCGCCCCAGAAGGAGGCCGTGCTGACCACCGAAGGGCCGGTCCTGATGCTGGCAGGCGCAGGCACGGGCAAGACCGCCGCCCTCACCCGGCGTCTTGCCAACATCATCCGCAATCGCCTTGCATGGCCAAGCGAAGTGCTGTGCGTCACTTTCACCAACAAGGCCGCGCGCGAAATGCGCGACCGGGTCGGCCAGCTCGTCGGCCCCGCGGTCGAGGGCATGCCGTGGCTCGGCACCTTCCACGCCATCGCGGCCAGGATGCTGCGCCGCCATGCCGAACTGGTGGGGCTGCAACCCAACTACACGATCATCGACACCGACGATCAGCTGCGCCTGCTCAAGCAGCTCATCCAGGCCGAAGGCGTCGATGAAAAGCGCTTCCCCGCCCGCCAGCTTGCCGGGTGCATCGATCGCTGGAAGAACCGCGGGCTCAATCCGCAGGATCTCGATGCAGCGGAAAACGAAGCCTATGCCAACGGCCGCGGCCAGAAGTTCTACAGCCTCTACCAGGACCGCCTGAAGACGCTCAACGCCTGCGACTTCGGTGACCTGCTGCTGCACATGCTCAACATCCTGCGCACCCATCGCGAGGTGCTGGAGCAGTACCAGCAGCGCTTCAAGTACGTCATGGTGGACGAATATCAGGACACCAACCAGGTCCAGTACCTGTGGCTGCGCCTGATCGCGCAGGGCCGCCAGAACATCTGCGTGGTGGGTGACGACGACCAGTCGATCTATTCATGGCGCGGCGCAGAAGTCGCCAATATCCTGCGCTTCGAAAAGGATTTTCCCGGCGCGAAAGTGATCCGGCTCGAACAGAACTACCGCTCGACGCCCGAGATCCTTGCCGCTGCCTCGGGCCTCATCAACGAGAACAGCCAGCGCCTCGGCAAGACCTTGTGGACCGAGCGCCACCCCGGGGACAAGGTGCGCGTGATCGGCGTCTGGGATGCACCGGAAGAAGCGCGCCGCGTGGGCGACGAGATCGAGCGGCTCGAGCGCGAGGGCGCCCCGCTGGACCAGATGGCCATTCTCGTGCGCGCGCAGTACCAGACGCGCGAGTTCGAAGACCGCTTCATCTCGATCGGCCTCAAGTACCGGATCGTCGGCGGTTTCCGTTTTTACGAACGCGCCGAAATCCGCGATGCGCTGGCCTACCTGCGCGTTATCGCCCAGCCCGCCGACGACCTCGCTTTCGAGCGCATCTACAATGCCCCGAAGCGCGGACTTGGCGCCAAGGCGCTGGAGAAGCTGCACCAGCTCGCGCGCCGCCAGGGCATCCCTCTTGCCGCGGCCGCCATCGAAATCGTCGATACCGACGAACTGCCCGCCCGTGCGCGCAACACTTTCCTGTCGCTGATGCGCGACTTCGCCCGGTGGCGCGATCTGGAGAAGACGGAGAACCCGGCGGACCTGATGCGCATCGTTCTCGACGAAAGCGGCTATACCGACGCGCTGCAGGCCGAGCGGACAGCCGAAGCCTCCGGACGGCTGGAAAACCTTGTCGAGCTTGCCCGCGCCATGGAAGAGTACGAAAGCCTCGGCGACTTTCTCGAGCATGTCAGCCTCGTCATGGACAACGACGCGGCCAGCGACGAGGAAAAGGTCACGATCATGACCATGCACGCCGCCAAGGGCCTGGAATTCGACCACGTATTCCTGCCGGGCTGGGAAGAAGGCGTATTTCCCTCGCAGCGTTCGCTGGACGAAGGCGGCCTTGCCAGCCTCGAGGAAGAACGCCGCCTTGCCTATGTCGCGATCACCCGGGCGCGCCGCAAGTGCACCATCCTCCACGCCGCCAACCGCCGCATCTACGGCCAGTGGACCAGCTCGATCCCCTCGCGCTTCATCGCCGAATTGCCCGAAGATCACGTCGAAAGCGAGACGACGCTCACCGGCGGTGCTTCGCTGTGGCGCGCGCAGTGGTCAGAACATGCCGATCCCTTCGCCGACGTCGCCCGCGCCCAACCCGCGCGCACGATGACGCGCGGCCCGGGCTGGCAGCGGGCTGCCGCACGCGAATTCGAAACGAAACCCCGCCGGATCGCCGAGACGACGCGCAGCGCGGCCAGCTTCGCGGCCAAGCCGCGCACCGATATCGCCATCGGCGCGCGCGTGTTTCACGAGAAGTTCGGCTACGGCACCGTGGCCGGGCAGGAAGGCAACAAGCTGGAGATCGACTTCGAGCAGTCGGGCCGCAAGCGCGTGATCGACAGCTTCGTCAAGATCGCCTGACGCGGCGGCGGAACCGGAACGGTCACCGCCGCGCGATCACGCGCGACCGGTCTCGACCGCGCGACCGCAATCTCAGGCCAGTGCGGAGACCTTGAGGAATTCGGGAACCGGACCGTTCCAGCCGTCATCGGCGGGCTCGGCCTCGCTACGGCGCTGGCGGCGTTCGCGGCGTGGCTCCTCGGCAGGTGCACGCGCTTCACGTCGCGGCGCACGCCTGGCCGACTCCTCGCGCTTTTCCGGAACCTCGCGCTTTTCGGGAACCTCGCGCCTGTCCGTATCCCTTGCCGTCTCTCTGGACGCACGGCGCGCCTTCGGCTTCTCCTCGCGCGCCTCTTCGGCTTCTTCGGTCTGGAGATCGAACAGCGGTATCTTGTGCCCGGTCAGCTTCTCGACATTGTCGATAGCTTCGGCATCCTCGGGCGCCACGAACGTGAATGCGCGGCCTGAAGCGCCGCCGCGGCCGGTGCGACCGATGCGGTGGACGTAATCGTCTGGGTGCCAGGGCGTGTCGAAGTTGAAGACGTGGCTCACGCCCTTCACGTCGAGACCCCGGGCCGCCACATCGGAGGCGACGAGGATGTTCACGTCGCCGCTCTTGAAACGGTCGAGTTCGGCGAGGCGCGCAGGCTGGTCCATGTCGCCATGGATCTCGCCGGCACCGAAGCCGTGGCCCTTCAGGCTCTTGGCCAGTTCGCGCACGGTCGTCTTGCGGTTGCAGAAGACGATGGCGGTCGAGACATTGTCGGTCCGCAGCAGGTGTCGCAGGACTTCGCGCTTCTTGCGGGCCGTCACGGCAACCTTGTGCTGGACGATGTTGATGTTGGCCGTCGCCGGGCGTGCCACTTCGATGTACTTGGGGTTCGACAGGAAGCGGTCCGACAGCTTCTTGATCGGCGGCGGCATCGTTGCCGAGAACAGCATCGTCTGGCGATTGGTCGGCAGCTTCGAGCAGATGTTCTCGATGTCGGGGATGAAGCCCATGTCGAGCATGCGGTCCGCTTCGTCGATGACGAGCAGTTCGCAGCCCGTCAGCAGGATCTTCCCGCGTTCGAACAGATCCATCAGGCGGCCCGGCGTGGCGATAAGAACGTCCACGCCCTCGGTCAGAGCCTTCACCTGGTCGCCCATCTGCACACCGCCGATGAGCAGCGCCATCTTCAGGTCGTGGTTCTTGCCGTACTTCTCGAAATTCTCGGCAACCTGGGCGGCAAGTTCGCGAGTCGGCTCGAGGATCAGCGAGCGCGGCATCAGCGCGCGGCGGCGGCCATGCGCAAGAATGTCGATCATCGGCAACACGAAGCTGGCCGTCTTGCCGGTGCCGGTCTGGGCGATGCCGATGAGATCCTTCATCATCAGGACCGGCGGAATCGCTTGGGCCTGGATAGGAGTCGGTTCGGTATAGCCCGCGGCTTCCACCGCTTGCAGCAATTCTTCAGACAGGCCGAGATCGGCAAAGTTCATAGGCGAACAAGTTTCCGGAAATACGAGAGTAACAGGTCGCAAGGAAGCTAGCGGGATTTTGCATCACCGCGCGCATCGTTTGTGCAACTGGCCGCGCCCTATGCGTGATCCAGTATAAAAGTCAAGGAAATCCGCGAAAGAGCTGCGTGAAATCGCTCAGTGATCGACTTCAACCAATTGGCGGATACGGGTAAGTTTGCAATTCATGCCGCTGCGCGAAAGCAAAGTATCGCGATCGATGCACAATTGTCCGTCGGACGTATGCGACAGGTAGAAGCCCGAATAGAAGTCCCGCGCCCTGCAGGCCCGCTCCAGTTCGGCGCTGACCAGCCGCCGGTCGCGCATGAACAGGAGCAGCCGATTGTCGCCATCGGGCTGGACGCCCACAATGCCGGCTATGGAAAGGCACTTGCCGATCTTGCGCTCGGAAAAGTGCGAACCGATCTCTCCGTCGGGCAAGCCAACGAACATGTCCGGCGGCGCAGTGCGCGGGCTGCGCGGGGTGATGCGGATCGTCATGCGCTGCTCGATCCTCACCTGCCAGGCGTCCGGCGGCTCCACCCGCTGAAAGGCCGAGACCGTGAAGGGCCACGCCGAAAGCGCCGCCTGCGGTTCATCGTCTGCCCCGGGCGCATCGGTTTCGCGCCAGGAATAGACCGCCGAGCCGTCCTCATCCGAAAGCCACGCGGCATCGAACGCACCCTTATCCTTCGACCGTTCGCCATCGACCAGGCCGACTGCCGGAAGCAGCACCATGATCGGATAAAGCATCGCAGTCGCAAGATTCATCGTCGAGCAGGTTCCCTGGACACGGTCATGCCGCATATGCAGCCATAGCCCATGAGCTTGAACCACCGCTTAACTTGAAACGGAAGTTCGTTGCACCGTGCAAGGCTAGGCAATGCCACCAAGCATTTGCAAGGATTGAGGATGAAACGGCCAGATCGCTGTGGCATAGCGCCCCCATGACCGGTTCCGACACATTTTTCGAAGAAGCCCTCTCCCTGCTTGGCCCGCGCGGAATCACGCGCGACCCGGACCTCGTTGCGCCGTCGCTGACCGACTGGCGCGGTCGTTATACCGGGCGCGCGATCGCCCTGGCCTCTCCCGCCACGACCGCCGAAGTCGCTGCTCTCGTCAAACTGTGCGACGCCCATGACGTGCCGATCGTGCCGCAAGGCGGAAACAGCGGCATGTCGGGCGGGGCCACCCCGGACGAATCGGGCACGGCCGTCGTCCTATCGCTGCGGCGCATGAATGCGATCCGCGAGATCGACGTCGAAGGCCGCCGCGCCACTTGCGAGGCTGGCGTGGTGCTCCAGACGCTGCACGAAGCGGCAGATGCCAAGGGCCTGCGCTTTCCGCTCACTCTGGGTGGCAAGGGTTCTGCGACCGTGGGCGGCCTGATCTCCACGAATGCCGGCGGCTGCCAGGTCCTGCGCCATGGCTCCATGCGTGCGCTCGTCCTGGGTCTTGAGGCTGTCCTGCCTGACGGCCAGGTCTTCTCGATGCTGACGCCGCTGAAGAAGGACAACCGGGGCTTCGATCTCAAGCAGTTGCTGATCGGCTCCGAAGGGACGATGGGCGTCGTCACCGCGGCCACGCTCAAGCTGCTTCCCGCCGTTGCGGACCGCGTCGTGATCTGGGCCGGCGTGCCCACCCTTGGCGAGGCGCGCAAGCTGATGCTGTTCTGCGAAGAGGCGATGGGCGATGCCCTCGAAGGCTTTGAAGTCTTGCCGCAGGCCTGCCTCGATGCCGTGCTCGACCACCTGCCCGATTCCCGCTCCCCGCTGGAAGGGCGACATGGCTGGCACGTGCTGATCGAGGTCGTGGCCGATAGCTCAGCGGCCGATACCCTGCGCGAACGGTGCGAAAACATGATGGCCTCGGCCTTCGAGAACGAGCTGGTCGAAGACGCCGTCATGTCGGCCAGCGAAGCCCAGGCCGAAGCCTTCTGGCTGCTGCGCGAATCGATTTCTCCCGCCGAGCGCGAGCGCGGACCGGCGATGCAGCACGACATTTCCGTGCCGGTCGAGAAGATGCCCGAATTCGTCGAGACGACCGCGCCGATGATCGAGGCGAAATGGCCGGGAACCGAGGCGGTCGCGTTCGGGCACCTGGGCGACGGCAATGTGCACTACCACGTCATTGCCCCCAATGCGGAGGATGCGCTCGGCTGGCAGACCGGCCCTGGCAAGGAGATCAGCCGCTACGTCCACGACCTCGTAACCGAGTGGGGCGGTTCGATTTCCGCCGAACACGGCATCGGTCAGATGAAGCGCGACGAACTGGCGCGCCTGGGCGATCCGGTCGCCCTTTCGATGCTGCGCGCGGTCAAGCAGGCGCTCGATCCCAAGGGCATTCTCAACCCCGGCAAGCTCATCTGAGCAAAGCTGCGCAATGGCACCGCCTGCCCGTGCGCAACGCGGGCAGCGCGCTTGCGCGCCTGCAAGGCAGCCACTAAAGCGACCTATCCAAAAATCTACCCAGCCTGCGGAGAAGATCGTAATGGCCAGCGCGCCGCAAAATTCTGCCCTGCCCTTGTTCTACAAGGACCTTATCCCGCTCAATTCGCAGCAGCATGCATCGTGGAAGACGCGCGCGACCGACAAGGCCACCTGGCTGGTCGGCGTGAACTCGATCCCGCTTACGGTCGAGGAATTCCCGCAGGCCCAGCGTAATTTCCCGATCATCTTCACCACCGGCGACAATCCGGTCCCGCTTGCCCTGATGGGCATGAACGAGGGCGTGAACGTGTTCGTCGACGAAGACGGCACCGTGAACTCCCCGGTCTACATTCCGGCCTATGTCCGCCGCTATCCCTTCATGCTCGCCAAGCTGCGCCCGGACAGCGAGGAACTCTCGCTGTGCTTCGACCCGACCAGCGAACTCGTCGGCGAGCTTGACGAAGGCCAGGCGCTCTTCGACGGCGCGGATCCGGCCGAAGCCACCAAGAACATGCTCAAGTTCTGCGAGAACTTCGAGATCGCGGGCAACAAGACCGCCAACTTCATCGCCGAGCTCAAGAAGCACGACCTGCTGATGGACGGCGAGCTGAACATCGAGACCGGCCAGGGCCAGCCGTTCAACTATCGCGGCTTCCAGATGGTCAACGAGGAAAAGCTGCGCGAGATGCGCGGCGATGTCCTTCGCCAGTGGAACCAGAACGGCATGCTGCCGCTGATCTACGCACACCTGTTCTCGCTCGAACTCGTGCGTGACATTTTCGGCCGCCAGATCAGCCAGGGCAAGGGTCCGCTGGTTCCCGCCAACGCCTGACCGAAAAACCGATGCGGACGAGGGTTTTGACAAATTTGTCACACTCTCGTCCAATTCGCCACGGTCGCGTCGGAAACTTAGTGCAAAGCGATTCCGATTTGTTTTAAAGAAGTTCTTGAATCTCGCCTCAGGCCTGCATATCATTGCAATGCCTGATCGGCGCTACCCTCATGGCCCGGTCGGGTTGGTGCACATCGTGCACCTCCTCCCTGAACCTTGGCCACCTCGTGCATCGCACGAGGTGGTTTTTTAATGGCCTGAGGAAACTTCGAAGACCGTCGAAACCCGCTGAAATCAGCCGGATTTCTCCAGAGATTACGCTCGAATCACTCCGCCGCAAGCGGCCAGTCCCTGCCCCCCGCCGCCTGTCCGAGATCGGCGACAACCGCGGCCAGACGCCTGATCAGGCCCACCAGCACATCGACGACTCGCGGCAGCCCCTCGCCAGGCTCGGCAAGATGCGCATCGAGGTAGCAACTGCGGTCGATCTCGAGCTGGAAAGCATGCAGACCGCGCTGCGGCTGCGCGTGGCGTTCGAGGACGTAACCCCCGGCATAAGGGCGATTGTGTGCAGACGGCAGGCCTTGCTCCGCGAAATGGGCAAAGGCCGTGGCGATCACGCTGCCGTGACAAGTGACACCGAAGCGATCGCCGACGACATATTGCGCACCCGTCACGCCGAATCGACTCGGCAACGGCGGCATCGAATGCAGGTCCAGCAGCAGCGCCGCCCCCCAGCGCTCACGCAGAATGGCCAACTGCTCGGCCAGGGCCTCATGATAAGGCGCGTGAATGCCATCGACCCGGGCGGTGAGATCCTGCCGAGCGTGGCGAGAACGCCACAGTTCGCCCAGGCCAGGCAGACGCCGCGGAATCAGCCCCAGCCCGCTCAGGACCCGCCGGCTCGGCATATCGCCGCCGCGCTCGGGCCGCGCCGAACGCTCGAACATTTCCCAATCGATATCGTCGGGTGCGCGATTGAGGTCGACCATTGCCCGGGGCGCATGGGCTATCAGCAGGCTCGCCCCGGTTCGCGCCGCGATCTCCTCGCCAAGACGATCGACGTAACGGTCCTCCAGCCGCAGCGAGACCGACTCGGGATGGCGCATCTCTCGCAGCAGGCCGCTGGGGTAGACCCTGCCCGCATGGGGGACGGCAACGAGCACGGGTATCGCCGAGGGTTCGGCTGCGGTGATCGTGAAGGCCGGGCTCGCCGGAGCGCCGGGAATCTGCCCTCCCGTTCGTCTTTGCGAATCACTCTCGCCCACTTTGCTCACCATGTCCTTGAAACTGGTCCTTTCACTTTCGCGAGTCAAAGCGTCCCGTTCCCGGTCAGTCCCAAATCCAGACGAGAATGTTAACCCGTCCTGGCGTATGACCCGTCTTCCGGTCGCACCGAAAGCGACTTTGTTCAACGACATGGAAATACGGGACGACAAGGCGATGATCCGCATCCTGCTAGCCGAAGACGATGAGGCGATGCGCACCTACCTGGCACGGGCATTGGAAAATGCCGGATACGATGTGGTTGCCGTCGATTGCGGCACGACCGCCCTGCCCCACCTGGAGACCGAGACTTTCGACCTGCTGCTTTCGGACATCGTCATGCCCGAGATGGACGGCATCGAACTGGCGCAGCGCTGCGCCGAGGTTTCGCCGATGACCAAGGTCATGTTCATTACCGGTTTTGCTGCCGTCACCCTGCGCGCCAGCCGCGAGGCACCGCAGGCGAAAGTCCTTTCCAAACCCTTCCATCTTCGCGATCTTGTGATGGAAGTGCAGCGGGTTTTCGGCCTTCCCGAGCACGCTCGACTTTAATTGAAAAATTCCTGCCAAAGCGTCTTGCATCACCGGAAACATGACGCTAGAGGGCCAGTCCTCCGAGCGGGAACGCCCGCAAGGAGCTCTGGACGGAATGGGCGTATAGCTCAGTGGTAGAGCACTATGTTGACATCGTAGGGGTCGCAAGTTCAATCCTTGCTACGCCCACCATTCCCCAGGCCTGATGGCTAGAAACCCGTCGCGAAAGCGGCGGGTTTTCTGCTTTCCGGGACCGGCTTTCCAGCCGCTGCACCTCGCCAAGTCGGGCCGCCCGGTGCTTCGGCACCTCTCCTGAAGGCAGGATCAACGCCCCCGCGCCGTCAAACTGGCGCCAAAATGCCGTTCCTTGCCTTGCTAAGCGCCCACCCTCTCCTTAAGAGACGCCCAAATTCTCATCCCCAGGGGAGCTTTCAAGCATGGCAAAAATCAAGGTAGCAAATCCCATCGTAGAGATGGACGGCGATGAAATGACCCGGATCATCTGGGAATGGATCCGCGAGCGTCTGATTCTCCCCTACCTCGACGTCGACCTCAAGTACTACGACCTCTCGGTCACCAAGCGCGACGAGACCGACGACCAGATCACCGTCGACGCCGCCAACGCCACCAAGCAGTATGGCGTTGCCGTGAAGTGCGCGACGATCACCCCCGACGAAGCCCGCGTCGAGGAATTCAGCCTCAAGAAGATGTGGAAGTCGCCCAACGGCACGATCCGCAACATCCTCGGCGGCGTCGTCTTCCGCGAACCCATCGTGATCTCGAACGTTCCCCGCCTGGTTCCGGGCTGGACCGACCCCATCGTCGTGGGCCGTCACGCGTTCGGCGACCAGTACCGCGCCACCGACACCCTGATCCCTGGCCCCGGCAAGCTGCGCCTCGTCTGGGACGGTGAAAACGGCGACAAGATCGACCTCGACGTGTTCGACTTCCCGGCGCCGGGCGTCGCCATGGCCATGTACAACCTCGACGAATCGATCCGCGACTTCGCGCGCGCTTCGTTCAACTACGGCCTCGGCCTGAAATGGCCGGTCTACCTGTCGACCAAGAACACGATCATGAAGGCCTACGACGGCCGCTTCAAGGATCTGTTCCAGGAAGTGTTCGACACCGAAGGCTTCGCCGAGAAGTTCAAGGATGCCGGCATCACCTATGAGCACCGCCTGATCGACGACATGGTCGCCTCGGCGCTCAAGTGGTCGGGCAAGTTCGTCTGGGCCTGCAAGAACTACGACGGCGACGTGCAGTCGGACACCGTTGCACAGGGCTTCGGCTCGCTGGGCCTGATGACCTCGGTCCTGATGGCGCCCGACGGCAAGACCGTCGAAGCGGAAGCCGCCCACGGCACCGTCACCCGTCACTACCGCCAGCACCAGCAGGGCAAGTCGACCTCGACCAACCCGATCGCCTCGATCTTCGCCTGGACGCGTGGCCTCATGTACCGCGGCAAGTTCGACAACACGCCGGACGTCGTGAAGTTCGCCCAGACCCTCGAGCGCGTCTGCATCGAGACCGTCGAAAGCGGCGCGATGACCAAGGACCTCGCGCTGCTGATCGGCCCCGAGCAGAGCTGGATGACCACCGAGCAGTTCTTCGAAGCCATCGTCGAGAACCTCGAGAAGGAAATGGCCTCCTGGGCCTGACCTTTACGGTCCATGGATTCGGGCAGCTCCGGCTGCCGAAACAAGAAGAGCCCTCCCCCACGCGGGGAGGGCTTTTTCTTTACCTGCACGTCATGCGGCGCAGGTAGCGCCATTGACTTTTGTTCTCTTTATGTTCACATCGTGGCATGCAACCTCTAAAGGGAAGAGGCGCTGCCAGCGGGGCGCCAAGCTCTCGCTTCAACCTGCCCGGACGGGAAGCCGACGGGGACTGGCTCGACAGCGTCGCCGACATCGACGGCCCTCCCCGCAACCCGGCCACGAGCGTGACCGAGGAGCATCCCCGCACGATCCTGTCTTTCAACAAATCGCCGGATATTCCCTTCGATCGCTCGATCAATGCCTATCGCGGCTGCGAACATGGCTGCATCTACTGTTTCGCGCGGCCCAGCCACGCCTTTCACGACCTTTCGCCCGGCCTCGATTTCGAAACCAGGCTCTTCGCCAAGCCCGATGCGGCAAGGCTCCTGCGCACCACGCTGGCAAAGCCAGGCTATCGGCCGGCACCGATCGCGATGGGAACCAATACCGATCCCTACCAGCCGATCGAGGCGCACTACCGCATCACGCGCGAGATCCTCGAAGTCTGCCTGGAGACGCGCCACCCGGTGACGATCACCACAAAGTCGGACCGGGTCCTGCGCGATCTCGACATCCTGCGCGAGATGGCGCGATTCGATCTGGTGGGCGTGGGCATTTCCGTAACCAGCCTCGATGCCCACCTCTCGCGCCTGCTGGAACCTCGGGCGGCCACCCCGGCCAGGCGAATTGCCGCGCTGGGCAAGCTGGTAGAGGCCGGAATCCCCGCCCATGTCTCGATCGCTCCGGTAATCCCGGCGATCACCGACCAATTCCTGGAGGCGATACTGGAAGCCGCGGCAGGGCAAGGCGTGCGCGGCGCCATGTGGATCATGGTGCGCCTGCCCCACGAAGTTGCGCCGCTGTTTCGCGAATGGCTGGAAGTGCACTTCCCCGAGCGAGCCTCCAAGGTCATGACGACGATTCGCGAGATGCGCGGCGGCAAGGACAACGACCCGCGTTTCTTTGAGCGCATGCGCCCCAGCGGCGTGTGGGCCGATCTGTTCCGCAATCGCTTCCGGCTTGCGGCCAAACGGCATGGCTTCGGCCCGCCGGATGTCCATCTGGACTGCTCCGGTTTCAAGGCGCCCGACGCAAGCGGACAGTTGTCGTTTCTCTAGGCACGTTTCGTCCCTGATCAGGCTCGATTCGACGCAGGACATGTCAGTTTTGAAACAACTCGATGGGTGGCGAGTTCTTCGCTGCAGACAAGGAATTCAAAAGGAGGTCTTCATGGCCGAAGAATACACCACCACCGAAACCACACGCGAAACGTCGCAAGCTCCGCACACGACTGTAATTCACGAAAAGAGTTCTTCCAGTGGAACCGGCATCGTCATGGCGGTCATTGTCCTCGTCGCGGTTATCGGCGGGATTTACCTGTTCAGCCAGACATCGAGCAGCGAAGCAGCCAAGGACAACGCCATCGCCAATGCTGCGAACAGCGTGGGCAATGCGGCCGAACAGGTCGGCGACGCCGCCGAGACCGCTGCCGGCAACGCGGCCAACCAGTAATTCGAGCCGAGGCGGCTGCCCGCCTAGCGGCCGCCTTCGTCATACCGGCAGCGTGTAGTCCTTGTATTGCACGCGAAGGTCCTTCTTGCTGATCTTTCCGGTGCCCGTATGCGGCAGGGCATTCACCAGTTCCACCGCATCGGGCAGCCACCAGCTGGCGACCTTGTCGCGCAGGAATTCGCGCACGTCCTCACCGCGCAGACTGCTGCCACCGCGCGGCACGACGATGAGGAGCGGCCGTTCGTCCCACTTGGGATGCGCAATTCCGATGGCCGCCGCCTCGACGACGTCCGGGTGCCCCACCGCGGCGTTTTCCAGTTCGACCGAGCTTATCCATTCCCCGCCCGACTTGATGACGTCCTTGGTGCGGTCGGTCAGCCTGACCGAACCGTCCGGCATGATCGCCGCCACGTCTCCGGTATCGAACCAGCCCTGTTCATTCGCAGCATCTTCTTCCGCCTTGAAATAGCGCCTGATCGTCCAGGCCCCGCGCACTTGCAGCGCGCCCGAGGCCTTTCCATCGTGAGGCAGCGGCGTTTCATGGTCATCGAGCGAAACGATGCGCACTTCGCTGCCATAGACCACCCTGCCCTGCAGGCACTTGCGATCGACCTGTTCGTCGAACGACAGCGTGTCCCAATCGGCCCCTTCGTAGGAAACCGTCGCGATCGGCGAAGTCTCGGTCATGCCCCAGGCATGACCCACCCGCACACCGCTGCGCATCAGCCGTTCCACGACGCTGCGCGGAAAGGCAGCACCGCCCGATATGGCGTAAGCGATCGGCGGCATGTCCTTGCCCGTCTCGTCGAGGTGCTGGAGAAAGGCGAACCAGACCGTCGGCACGCCGGCGACATGCGAAACCCGCTCCTGCTCGATAAGCGCGCAAAGCGCCGACGGATCGTTGACCTGGCTATAGACCAGCTTCGCCCCGGTCGCCGCGCAGCCCCAGGGCATGCCCCAGTTGTTGGCATGGAACATCGGCACGATGGGTAGAACGCACGATCGCGGCTCCAGCGCCAGGCACGACGGGGCGATCATCGCCAAGGTGTGCAGCATGTTCGAACGGTGCGAATAGAGCACGCCCTTGGGGTGCCCGGTCGTGCCGCTGGTATAGCACAGCATGCACGGATCGCGCTCGTCTCCCGGCGCCCAGGCCGTCTCGCCGTTCTCGGCACCGATCCAGTCGTCGAATGCGGGCGCATGCTCGGGCGAATCGAAGCAGATGTAATGCTCGATCCCCGGACACAGCGGACGCAGGCGGTCGACGATGGGCTGGAATGCTGCATCATAGATCAGCACCCGGTCCTCGGCATGGTTGATGATGAAGCTGAGCTGGTCGTCGAAGAGCCGCGGATTGATCGTGTGCAGCACGCAGCCGGCTCCGGGCGCGCCGTACCAGGTAACGAGATGGCGCGAGTGGTTCATCGCCAGCGTCGCGACCCGATCCTGCGGCTGCATGCCAAGGCGCCGCAAGGCCTGCACCATCTTCAGCGCATCGCGCCGAACTTCCCGCCAGTTGGTGCGGGACTGCTTTCCATCCGCCCAGTGGGTGACGATCTCGCGCTCGCCATGTTCCCGCGCGGCATGGTCGATCAGACCCGTGACCCGCAGCTCCCAGTCCTGCATCGCACCCAGCATCGGCTCTCCTCTCTGCGGCTGTGCCTTTGCGCACTTATGCTTTGAGACAGGAGGGTAATCATCGGCGCGGCACTAGGCCATAGCAAACCGACCTTTGCAAATCAGGCCGCGCGGCGCAGCCCTTCCGGGCCGCGGCGGGCAGTCAGCGAAATGTTGGAGAGGCCATCGATCGTCGCGAGCTGCTCGGCAAATTCGCCGTCGAGCGCGAAGTCACGGCCCAGCCGCACTTTCTGCTCACGTCCGTTGCCCAGCTTGAGGTTGGCGATGACCTCGCCCCCGCCAGGCGATCCGGGACGCATCAGCAGCGCCAATTCCTGCACCGCCTCCACCCGGTCGATGTCGAGCCGCAGCAGCATGCGCGCATCGGCTTTCACTTCGGCCAGTGGCCGCGCCCCGCGCACCGTAACCCGGGGAGGCTCGTCCGCGCTCGGACTGTCCAGTTCGACGTTGAGCAGGACGCAAGTGCCTTCCTTCGCCCACTTCACGAAGTTCTCGACCAGACTTTCCTCGAAGCACGACGCGGAGAAATTGCCCGACTGGTCCGAGAAGTCGGCCATGACGAAATCCTTGCCCTTGCGGGTCTTGCGCTTCTGCACGTTCTCGACAAGCGCAGCCATGACTGCGCCGGATCGTCCGCCGCCGCCCGAGCCGCCGGCGATCAGGCTGGCGTGCGTGCGCGCACCATTGGCCGAGGCCACCGCGCGGAACTGCTCGACCGGATGGGCGGCGAAGTAGAAGCCGAAATTCTCGCGCTCCTTGGCCATCTGGTCCATCCGGCTCCAGGGCTCGGCATCGACGAGACGCAGCCCCGGCTCGGCGTGATCGTCGCCGCCGAACAGCCCCGCCTGCCCGCTCGAACGGCTGCGCGAGGCTTCATCGGCAACGGCCAGAAGCAGGTCCGCATTGGCCAACACCTTCGCACGGTTCGGCTCCAGGCTGTCGAGCGCACCGGCCGCGCCCAGGCTTTCAAGCTGGCGGCGGTTCATCGATCCGGCCGGAGCGCGCTTGAACAGGTCGTGCAGGCTGACGAACTTGCCGTTCGCCTGACGCTCCGCAACGATCGCGTCCATCGCCTTTTCACCGACGTTGCGGATGCCTGCCAAGGCATAGCGCACGGCGTGGCTGTCGTGGGTTTCCTCGACGATGAATTCCGCTTCCGACATGTTGATGTCGGGCGCGGCCAGTTCGATGCCGTTGCGCCGCGCATCGTCCACGAAGATCGCCAGCTTTTCCGACTGGTGCATGTCGAAGCACATGGCCGCTGCATAGAATTCGTGCGGGTAATGCGCCTTCAGCCAAGCGGTATGATAAGCGAGCAGCGCGTACGCGGCTGCGTGCGACTTGTTAAAGCCATAGCCGGCGAACTTGTCGATCAAGTCGAACAGTTCGTTGGCCTTGGGCTCGTCGATGTCGGATAGTTCCTTGCAGCCGGCCACGAAGCGGGCACGCTGCTTGTCCATCTCCTCCTTCTTCTTCTTGCCCATCGCGCGGCGCAGCAAGTCTGCATCGCCGAGCGAATAGCCCGCCAGGATCTGCGCGGCCTGCATGACCTGCTCCTGATAGACGAAGATGCCGTAAGTTTCGCCGAGGATGCCCTCGAGCTTCTCGTGCGGAAACTCGATCTGCTCCAGCCCGTTCTTGCGGCGGCCGAAGAGCGGGATGTTGTCCATCGGGCCCGGTCGATACAGCGAGACGAGCGCGATGATGTCACCGAAGTTGGTCGGCTTCACGGCCGCCAGGGTGCGGCGCATGCCCTCCGATTCCAGCTGGAACACGCCGACCGTGTCGCCGCGCTTGAGCAGTTCGTAGACGGCCGGATCGTCCCAGCCGAGGCTCGACAGGTCGATCCTGATCCCCCGCCGTTCGAGCAGGTCGCAGGCCTTGCGCAATACCGACAGGGTCTTGAGGCCGAGGAAGTCGAACTTCACGAGCCCGGTATCCTCGACCGATTTCATGTCGAACTGGGTGACGGGCATGTCCGAACGCGGATCGCGGTAAAGCGGGACCAGCTTTTCCAGCGGGCGGTCGCCGATGACGACGCCCGCCGCATGGGTCGAGGAGTTGCGCGGCAGGCCCTCGAGCTGCACGGCCAGGTCGACCATGCGGCGCACTTCGGGATCGGTGTCGTATTCGCGGCGGAACTCGGCGACCGGCGGGTCCTTGGTGACGCCGTGTTCCTTGCGGCCGTTGAGCGCCTCGGTGAGGTTCCACGGGTCGGTCGGATGGTTGGGCACCATCTTGCACAGCGAATCGACGCGGCCGTAGCCCATCTGCAGGATGCGCCCGCAGTCGCGCAGCACCGCGCGGGCCTTCATCTTGCCGAAGGTAATGATCTGCGCGACGTGGTCGTGGCCGTACTTGCGCTGGACGTAGCGGATCACTTCGCCGCGCCGGGTTTCGCAGAAGTCGATATCGAAGTCAGGCATCGAGACGCGTTCCGGGTTGAGGAAGCGTTCGAAAAGCAGGCCCAGCCTGAGCGGGTCGAGGTCGGTAATGGTCAGCGCCCAGGCGACCAGCGAGCCGGCACCCGAACCACGGCCCGGGCCGACCGGAATGCCGTTGTCCTTGGCCCACTTGATGAAGTCGGCAACGATCAGGAAGTAGCCGGGGAAACCCATGCCGATGATGATCTGCGTCTCAAAATCGAGGCGGTCGGCATAGGCAAGGAAGTCCTCGCTCACGCCCTTTTCGCGCAGGGTCTCGTAAGCCGCCTTGCGCTCGTCGCCCTTGAAGGCCAGCGCCTCGTCGAGTTCGTCCTCGCTGACGTCGGGCCAGTAGGGCAGCAGGCGCCGCGCAAGGCCGCGCCGGGCATCGTCGACCAGCATCCGCGCCTCGCCTTCGCGGTCGCCGGCAAGGCTTGGCAGAAGGGGCTTGCGGCGCGGCGGCGCAAAGGCGCAGCGCTGGGCGACGACCATGGTGTTGGCGATGGCTTCCGGCAGGTCCGCGAAGAGTTCCTGCATGACATCGACCGGCTTGACCCAGCGCTCGGACGAAGAGCGCGGCCGGTCCGGTGCATCGACCTGCGTGGAGTTGGCGATGCACAGCATGCCATCGTGCGCGGAATGAAAGCTCGCCTCGGAATATTGTGCCGGGTTCGACCCGACCAGCGGAATGTCGCGCTCATAGGCAAGCGCGATCAGGTCTTCCTCGGAGGCATCCTCCTCGGGCTCGCCGGTGCGGGTGATCTCTATGTAGAGGCGGTCGCCGAACAGGCCCTGCAGGGCATCGCAGTAGCGCTCCGCCGCCTCGGGACGGTCGTCGGCATAGAGCCGCGCCAGCGCACCCTCGTTGCCGCCGGTGAGGCAGATCAGGCCATCGGTATGGCCGCGCAGCGATTCCAGTTCCACATGGGGATCGAGTTCCAGCGGTCGGTCGAGGTGGGCGCGGCTGACGTGGCGGCACAAGTTGAGCCAGCCATCCTCGTTCTGGGCGAACAGCGCCAGCCAGTCGATCGGCAGGTCCTGCCCCTGCGCAACCGCCCCCGGACGGGCGACGGCGAGAAAGGTCCCGACAACGGGCTGCACCCCTGCGTCCATGCAGGCACCGGCGAAAGTCGGGGCGCCATAGAGACCATTGCGGTCGCAGATGGCGATGGCCGGAAACTTGCGCTCCTTGGCCAGCTTGGCGATCGCCTTGGGGTCGATCGAGCCGTCCAGCATCGTGAAGCTAGAGAAGATGCGAAGCGGGACGAAAGGCGAGAACGGCATGATGGGAATTTAGGCATCGCGCGCCCGCGCGATCAAGGCCGCGCTGGGGACAAAGCGGGGGATAGCGCCCATTGCCGCGGCGCAAATTGCCGGCCTTGCCCCGCCCCCGCGCAATCGCGGAAGGGGCCCTGCCGGATCAGAGCAGCGCTTCGATGTCCTTCGCAAGGCCCTCGGGCTTGTCGGTCGGACCATAGCGACGCACCACCTTGCCTTCGCGGTCGACCAGGAACTTGGTGAAGTTCCACTTGATCTTCTTCGTGCCCAGCACGCCGGGCGCTTCGGCCTTGAGCCAGTCGAACAGCGGATCCGCGCCCGGGCCATTGACTTCGATCTTGCCCATAAGCGGAAACGAGAGACCGAAATTGACCTCGCAGAATTCGGCGATCTCATCGGCCGAACCCGGTTCCTGGCCGCCGAACTGGTTGCAGGGAAAGGCGATCACTTCGAACCCGCGGTCGCGGTACTTCTGCCAGAGCGCCTCAAGACCCTTATACTGCGGGGTAAAGCCGCACTTGCTTGCCGTGTTGACCACCAGCAGGACCTTGCCCGCCTTGTCGGCAAGGGCCAGCTTGTCACCATTGGGAAGCGTCGCATTGAAATCGGCGATGGTCTTCAAGGTCGGCACCTCGCTGTCTGAACTCGCTTTCAAGGAATTATCTTCGCAGGCTTACCCGCAGGCTGCAGCGAGACCGACCGGCAATGCGGGTCGGCCTCACCGTGCAACCTGCGTCAGTCCGGGGTCTTGGGAAAGTCCGCGCGGCGGAAAAGCGCGCGAATCTCGCCGATGGAAAGACGGTGATCGCCTTCCTTCTGGATCGCGTATTCCCTCTGCTTTTCTTCGGGCAGGTCCATCACGAAGTCGATCAACTGGGCCACGGTGCCACGGCGGATCGTCTTGAACCGGTGGAACAGACCGCCCCCATCGGCGCACTTGTGCAGTTCCGCCGAATCGTTCCAGCCGAAACCGCGCGGCGCCTCCGGTTCACCCTGGATCGTGGAGGGAGAGTCGCTCATCTGCGTGGTCCTTTCGTTTTCCCTGTGGTTTTCTTTCAACTTGGGCATTTGCCGCGGCGAAATCAACGAGGATCCTCACTGCGTCCTGCAATGATGCCGGCCCGGTCATTGCAGCGTTATTGCAGGACGCCGTCATGCAGACGCACGACGCGGTCCATGCCCTGCGCCAGCCTCTCGTTGTGGGTGGCGACCAGTGCGGCGCTGCCCTGCCCGCGCACGAGGCGCAGGAACTGGTCGAAGACCTTGTCGGCCGTCGCCTCGTCGAGGTTGCCGGTGGGTTCGTCGGCCAGCACCAGCCGCGGCCTGTTGGCCAGCGCTCGGGCCACTGCGACGCGTTGCTGTTCGCCACCCGAAAGCTTGCTCGGGCGATGCTCGAGGCGTTGTCCAAGGCCAAGTGCGCCGAGCAGCTCGCGCGCGCGCTCCTCGCATTCCTCGCGCGGCTTGCCGGTGATCAATTGCGGCAGCACGACGTTCTCGATCGCGTTGAAGTCGGGCAGCAGGTGGTGGAACTGATAGACGAAGCCGATGTGATCGCGGCGCACCCAGGCGCGTTCGTCCTTGCCCAGTTTCGAGGCATTGATCCCGGCAATCTCGATATGGCCGCCGAAGCCGCCTTCAAGCAGGCCGATGGCCTGCAGCATCGTCGACTTGCCCGAGCCCGACGGGCCCAGCAGCGCCACGATCTCGCCGGGGCGGATCACAAGGTCGACGCCGCGCAGCACGTCGATAGTGACGCCGCCCTGCTCGAAGCTGCGCGTCAGCTTCTCGATACGCACGACCGGGGCGCCGCGCTCGGCGCCGACGTGCGGTTCCTGGACATTCACGGGTTCATTCATAGCGCAGCACCTGCACGGGATCGGTGCTCGCCGCCTTGAAGGCCGGGTAGAGCGTGGCAAGGAAACTGAAGGCGAGCGCCATCAGGCAGATAACGGCGATCTCCACCGGATCGGAGCGGGCCGGCAATTCGGTCAGGAAGCGGATCGAAGGGTCCCACAGGTTCTGTCCGGTGACGATTTCCACGAGATGGACGATCGGCTGGCGGAAATAGAGGAACACGAAGCCCAGGATAACGCCCGCCACCGTGCCGAGCGCACCGATGCAGAAGCCCGTGGTGACGAAGACCTTGAGCAGCGATTTTCGCGTCGCCCCCATCGTGCGCAGGATCGCTATGTCGCGCGTCTTGGCGCGCACCAGCATGATCAGCGACGAGAGAATGTTGAACACCGCGACCAGAACGATGATCGAGAGCACGACGAACATCGCCACGCGTTCCACCGCCAGCGCCTCGAACAGCGAGGCATTGATCGTCTTCCAGTCGGTGACGATGGCCTGCCCGGCCAGCTTGCGCTCAAGCGGGGCAAGGATCTGGTCGACACGGTCGGGATCGGTCGTGGTCACTTCGATCATGCCGATCGAATCGCCGGTCAGCAGCAACGTCTGCGCATCCTTCATCGGCATCACCACGAAGGCCTTGTCGTAGTCATAAACGCCGATCTCGAAGATCGCGGCGACGCGGTAGGCGATCTGGCGCGGCACGGTGCCGAAGGGGGTCGAGCGGCCTTGCGGATTGATCACGGTAATCATGTCGCCCACTTGCGCGCCAAGGTTCTGGGCGAGCTGGGAGCCGATCGCCACGTTGTTGCTGCCGGGCTCGAGTTGACCGAGACTGCCGGCCTTCACCTTGTCGCGAAGCCGGACGATGTCCTGGTCGGTATTGCCGCGTACGAGGATCGCTTCGACCCGGCCGTTGAAGCTGGCCAGCAGCGGCTGCTCGATCAGCGGCGTGGCGCGGGTGACGCCGGGCGTCTTGCGCACGTCCTCAAGGACGTTCTGCCAGTTGTCGAGCCTGCCGCCATAGGCCTGGATGATGGCGTGGCCATTGAGGCCGACGATCTTGTCGAACAGCTCTGCGCGAAAGCCGTTCATGACGCTCATGACGATCACCAGCGCCGCCACGCCGAGCATCACCGCGGCAAGGCTGATGCCCGCGACGAGCGCAATGAAACGCTCGCCCTTGCCGGGCAACATATAACGTTTGGCGATAGTCCATTCGAAGGTGGAAAGGATCAAGCGACGGGTCCGTCTGTGATCGGGTCAATGCGCAGCTGGCATTAAGGACATGAACAAAGGCTTGCAAGCCACGGGCGAACTTGGCCGGGGACGCGTGACGACACCGGGTTTGTGCCCAACCGACAAGCCCGCTATGGGTTCCCTCGACGAGCGGGTCGCAACGCTGTCATGACCCGGTCACGAAGCGCGCGCAGGAGGCAAAGCTGCACAAGCCTTTCCCACACCCCTTGCAATTGCGGGCGAACCCCGCCAAATGCGCCGCAGACATTGACGCGCCAGCGGGCCGGACGACTCCATGAACCTAACTCACCCCTTTCGAGACGCCGACGGGGACAAGCTGCGCGAAGAGTGCGGCGTTTTCGGCGTGATCGGTGCCAAGGATGCGGCAAATGTTGCCGCAGCCGGGCTCCATTCCCTGCAGCACCGCGGCCAAGAGGCCGTGGGCATCACCAGTTTCAGCGGGACGGAGTTCCACTCCCACCGCGGCCTTGGCCATGTCGCCCAGGTCTTCTCGCAGAAGGAACTGGACACGCTGCCCGGCACGATGGCCTCCGGCCATGTGCGCTATTCGACGACCGGCGGATCGGGCCTGCGCAACGTGCAGCCCCTCTTCGCGGACCTCGCCGCTGGCGGTTTCTCCATCGCCCATAACGGCAACATCTCCAATGCGATGACGCTCAAGCGCGATCTCGTGTCGAAGGGTTCGATCTTCCAGTCGACTTCCGACACCGAGGTGATCATCCACCTCGTCGCGACCAGCCGCTATCCCACCCTGCTCGACCGCTTCATCGATGCGCTGCGCATGGTCGAAGGCGCCTATTCGCTGATCTGCATGACTTCCGAGGGCATGATCGCCTGCCGCGATCCGCTCGGCATCCGCCCGCTGGTCATGGGCCGCCTCGGCGATGCCACCGTGTTCGCCTCGGAAACCGTCGCGCTCGATGTGATCGGTGCGGAATTCACCCGCGCAGTCGAACCCGGTGAGCTGGTCCAGGTCGACCACAAGGGCACGATTTCCAGCCACCGTCCCTTCGGCAGCCCCGCCCCGCGCCCCTGCATCTTCGAACACGTCTATTTCAGCCGCCCCGATTCGGTGATGGACGGCCGCTCGGTCTACGGCGTGCGCAAGCAGATCGGCGTCGAACTGGCCAAGGAAGCGCCGGCGCCTGCCGACATCGTGATCCCGGTGCCCGACAGCGGCGTCCCCGCCGCGATCGGCTATGCGCAGGAATCGGGCATTCCCTTCGAGCTGGGCATCATCCGTTCGCACTATGTCGGACGCACCTTCATCCAGCCGGGTGACGCTGCCCGCCATGCTGACGTGAAGCGCAAGCACAATGCCAACCGCGCCCTCGTGGAAGGCAAGCGGATCATCCTGATCGACGATTCGATCGTGCGCGGCACCACCTCGCTCAAGATCGTCGAGATGATGCGCGATGCCGGCGCTGCCGAAGTGCACATGCGCATCGCCAGCCCGCCGACCAGCCACTCGTGCTTCTACGGCGTCGATACGCCGGAGCGTTCGAAACTGCTCGCCGCCAAGATGGACATCCAGGCCATGGCCGAGTTCATCAAGGCCGACAGTCTCGCCTTCGTCTCCATCGACGGCCTCTACCGTGCCGTGGGCGAAGCGAAACGCAACAAGAAGTGCCCGCAGTTCTGCGACGCGTGCTTCTCGGGCGAATATCCGACCAAGCTGACCGACTTCACCGAACTTCGTCCGCAACAGCTCACGGCCGCGTGAACGACAGGATGAGCGATACGGGAAGCGAAAAGCCGTTCGAAGGCCAGATTGCGCTCGTCACCGGTGCCAGCCGCGGCATCGGCGCCGCGACCGCGCAGGCGCTGGCCGCTGCGGGCGCGCATGTCGTGCTCACTGCGCGCGACACCAAGGCGCTCGAAGGCGTCGAGCAAGCGATATTCGAGGCCGGCGGTTCGGCCACGATCGCCCCTGTCGACCTCATCGAGCCCGACGGTATAGCCCGTCTCGCCACGGCAGTCTCACAGCGGTGGGGCAAGCTCGATATCCTTGTCATCAATGCAGCGATCCTGCCGGAGCTGACTTCGGTGACCGATATCGACCAGAAGGCCTTCAACAAGGCCCTGACCACCAATGTGCTGGCTACCCAGGCGCTGATCGCCAATTTCGACCCGCTCCTGCGCAAGAGTGCCGATGCCCGGGTGGTCGGCATGACCACGACGGTGGCGGGCCAGCCGCGCGCGTTTTGGGGCGCCTATGGCGCGACCAAGGCGGCTTTTGAGGTGCTGCTGGACTGCT
The DNA here is from genome assembly GCF_000767465.1 of Novosphingobium pentaromativorans US6-1. NCBI lineage: Bacteria > Pseudomonadati > Pseudomonadota > Alphaproteobacteria > Sphingomonadales > Sphingomonadaceae > Novosphingobium > Novosphingobium pentaromativorans. The sequence goes on along the minus strand of NZ_CP009291.1, from coordinate 297,656 downwards.
ATGGCCAGGAAACCGCCAAGCTCTCGAAGATCCGCGTCGCTATCGTCAATCCCGGCGCCACTCGCACTGCAATGCGCGCGCGCGCTTATCCCGGCGAAGCGCCCGCTTCGGTCAAGCCGCCCGAAGTGGTGGCCGACCGCCTGGTGACTCTGCTGGGTGAAACATTCCCCACGGGACATCGCGAGACCGTTAACCAGCCGGCTTAAGTCCCCGTTAACCCCCGCCTGCGATCTTTCGGAGTCATTCCGGGCATCTCGCCCGGTTTCCGGCTACGACAGGATGGCTTCTCCATGGTAGGAACGGAACAGGACAAGTACGAGTTCGCCGCTCAGGAAGACCGCAGCGCACATCGCGTGAAGATGAGCATTCCGGCTGGCCTCCGTCCGTCCGGTGGCCGCAGCTTCCAGACAGTCGTGCGCGATCTCTCGCTTTCCGGCTTCTCGGCCACGGCGGTCAGCCGCCTGCACCCCGGCACGCGTTGCTGGATCACCCTGCCGGGGATGGAGTCGCTTTCGGCAAAGGTCGTCTGGTGGGACAATGGACTGACCGGCTGCGCCTTCGAGAACCTGATGAGTCCGATCATTCTGGATAACATCGTATCGCGCTGGTCGGACGATCCGTCCTACCGCACCTGACCTGCCCGGACGCGCGGGCAGCGAAACGACGCTCAGCCGCGCTTGACCAGCGTGACTTGCGCGACGTCGATGCCGCCGCCGCGAAAGCCCCCTTCGCAATACATCAGGTAGAAGCGCCATAGCCGCACAAAGCGCTCGTCGAAGCCGGAAGGAAGCCGGCCTTCCTCAACCGCCGCATCGAAATTGCGCCGCCATTCACGCAAGGTTTTCGCATAGTCGAGACCGAAGCTCGTGCGGTCTTCCCACGATAGCCCGCGTTCCTCGGCCAGTCGGCGGAACTCCGATTCCCGGATCAGCATGCCCCCGGGGAAAATGAAGGTCTGGATGAAGTCCGCGCTGCGCGCATAGCCTTCGAAGATCTCGTCGCGCATCGAGATGAGCTGTAGCCCGGCCCTGCCACCGGCCTTGAGATTGCGAGCGATGCAGTCGAGGAAATCGGGCCAGTACTCGCGTCCCACCGCCTCGACCATCTCTACCGAGACGACCGCGTCGTACTGACCACCCTCATCGCCAAGACCAACGTCGCGGTAGTCCTGCTTGCGAAAGTCGACGGTTCCGTTCTCGATCTCCCAACGCTCGCGCGCATAGGCAAGCTGCGCGTCGGAGAGGCTGATCGCATCGACATGCACGGCCTCGTTACCGGCGATGAAGGCCGCCAGCGTGCCCCAGCCGCAACCGATCTCCAGTACCTTGTCGTCAGGCGCGATATCGAGACGCTCGACGATCGCGGCGACCTTGTTCGATTGCGCCATGTCGAGCCGGGTAACGAACTGGCTCAGGGCATTGGGCCCGTCGTCGGAAGTCGCGAAAATGCCGCTCGAATAGAGCATCGTCTCGCCCAGCCAAGCCTCATAGAAATCGTTGCCGAGGTCATAGTGCGCATGGATATTGCGCAGCGAGCCGGTGCGGGTGTTGCGGTGCAGCCAGTGGACCAGCCGCGTCATCAGCCGCCAGGGACCATGGGCGCGCCCGGAATCGCCCAGCGACAGGGCGTTGTCCATGAACAATGCGAAGAGCGGCACCGGATCGGGACTGTCCCACTCGCCCGCATCCCACGCCTGATACCAGCCGACCGAACCGGCCGTGGCCAGCCGCAGGATCGCACGCCAGGAATTGATCTTGACCACCGCATCGAAGCCGGTGTCGCGTCCTCCCAGCAGGCGGGTTTCGCCCGAAGGCAGGGTGGCAAGGATGGAACCGCGGTCGAGCCCCCTGTCGATCTGGTCGAGGATGCGCCTGACGCCGCCCGTCCAGAGCCGCGCGAACCATTGCGGCCCCACGCCGATGGCGCGGCCGCCTTCCACGAGTTCCTCACCCCTCCCGGAAACTGGCGCGTTCATGTCCTTGATATGAACACAAAGTCACACCGGGGCAATCCACCAGCAACCGTTGCATTCACTCTTTTGCCTTCTCCCATGCGGCAAGCGCCCGCTCCCTGCCGGCGCGATGTTCGATAATTCGGGCGGGATAGTCCCCGGGCCGATACATCGGCCCCGGATCGTGGATCTCCGCATCCGGCAGGTCCGCCAGCTCGGGCACCCATTCACGGATGTAGGCTGCCGCGTCGAATTTCTCAGACTGCGTCAGCGGCGCCATGATCCGCACGAACATGTTGGAATCGACGCCCGATCCAGCGGTCCACTGCCAGTTGACCGCGTTCGAGGCATAGTCGGCATCGACCAGCGTATCCCAGAACCACTGCTCCCCTTCCTGCCAGTCGATCAGCAGGTGCTTGATGAGGAAGCTGGCCGCGATCATCCGCACCCGGTTGTGCATCCAGCCGGTATGCCAGAGCTGGCGCATCCCGGCATCGACGATAGGATAGCCGGTCATGCCCATCTGCCAGGCGCGCAAGTCTTCCTGCGCCTCCTTTCCCGAACGCCAGGGGAAGTGATCGAAGGTATCCCGTGCCGACCGGCTGCCATAGTCGGGAAACTGCACGATCACGTTCTGCGCATAGTCACGCCAGCCGATCTCGCCCAGAAACGTCGCGACCGAGCCGCCCGCCGAGGAGGTTGCATGCCAGACCTGCGCCGGAGAGACTTCGCCGAAGTGCAGGTGCGGCGAAAGGAAGGAAGTGCCCTCCACCGCGGGCAGGTTACGCTGCCCCTCATAGTGAGAGGCGTGATCGGCAAAGGCGCGCAGGCGCTTCTTCGCGCCTTCCTCGCCAGGCTCCCACATATCGCGCATGCCCCCTGCCCAATCGGGCTGTGTCGGCAGCAGTCCCCAGTCATCGAGCGCGTCGGATGCGGGCCAGCTGTCCGGCGAGGCGATGTTCTGCGGGCGGCGCTGCGGCTCCGGCGGGGGCATGCGCTCGATCAGCGCGCGCCAGAACGGCGTGTAGATCTTGTAGGGACTGCCCGAGCCGGTCGTGACCGTTCCGGGCGGGGCAAGATAATTGCCATGGTGCAAGTGCAGGGTCAGCCGCTTGCCGACACTTTTTTCGGCATTGCGCCACCAGGGTTCGTAATGGTGAAGCGCGTGGACTTCGCTTGCGCCGGTTTCCTGCGCCAGCGCGGCCAGGACGTCCTCGCACTTGCCCTTGCGCAGGATCAGCCGGGAGCCTTTCTCCCGCAAGGTAGCATCGAGGCTTGCGAGGCTGTAGTGCAGCCACCAGCGCGAGGCGCCGCCCATCGCCCGGTGCCTGGGCGTCTCGTCGTCGAGGACATAGACCGGCAGGACCGGACCTTGCGCGGCGGCCGCGGCCAGCGCCGCCTGGTCCGAAAGCCGCAAGTCACGGCGAAACCAGACGATGACGGGAGAGTGCGAATTGGCAGACGATTGGGCTGACGATTGGGCTGACATGGGACCGGAACGCGATTGCCTCAGGGACGTTCCGTAACTCTATGGTAGCCGCAGACAATTCCGCAAGCTTTCCGACTTCCAGTTACCGGATCGATCCGCGCAAGGCGCTGATCGCCGCAAGTCTATGCTGGCTCGGCTTCGCCATGATGGTCTGGGCGGTAGAGACAGGCCACATCACCGCCATCGACAAGGCCGGCCTGCTGTTCTGGCGCGACAGCGACTTGCGCCCGGTCGGGCCGACCCGGCTGCTGGAAACCGTCCGCGACGTCACAGCCCTGGGCGGCACCCTTTTGCGCAATCTCTTCGCGCTTTGCGCGGTCGTTGCCCTGCTCTTCCTGAAGCTGCGACGCGAAGCGGCCTTGCTGGCCTTGACGGTGATCGGCGGCCTTATCGCCAACAGCGCGGCCAAGGTCCTGTTCGGCAGGCCGAGGCCGGAAATCGTGCCGCATCTCACCGAGGCCGGCGGAATGAGCTTTCCGAGCGGCCACAGCTTCAACTCCGCGGCCGTCTACATCGCCATGGCCCTTGCCTTCGCGGCGCTGAGCCCAAGGCAATCGGTACGCATGACGGTGATCGGCGGCGCCGTGCTGGCCAGCATGGCGATTGCGTGGAGCCGGGTCTGGCTTGGCGTCCATTGGCCCAGCGACGTTATCGCAGGATGGCTGGGCGGCGCAGGCTGGGCCTTTGCGGCCTCTGCCCTGCTCTATCGGCCCGCGCAGATGACGGCCGACAGGCTGGAGCACGATTGAGCGTGCTGCGGCCATGGTTCGGCGGAAGGTGGCCGCGCGAACGCCGAACTGAAAGCGAAAACGTGGGGGTGAGACCAACCTTTGGGCAGATCTCACCCCGGTGTCATCAGTCCATCAGGCCGTGGGCTGCGTCCTTTTCCTCGACGGTCCAGGTCTGGCCCTTCGAGAGCAGCTTGCCGAGATTGGCGGTCTTGCCTTCGATCAGCTTTGCGCGTTCGGCCACGACTTCGCCTTCGAAAGTCGGGCGCGGATCGTCGTAGATCACGCCCAGCGCCATCGGGAACGGGCCGAAGGGCATTTCGACCAGCATGTGCGCAAGGCCGCGGTTCTTCACGTTGTGAACCGCGACATCGGCTGCCTGCCAGTCACCGTCGACGACATCGACAACCTTGAGGGTCAGCGTAGTGTGATCGAGCGAGAGGCCCTTGGTGCCCTTGGCGAAGAGCAGCGGCTCGCCGTCGGTGCACCAGATCTGGTTCTCGGCCGCGACACCCTTTGCGGTGAAGTCGTCGAAGCGATCCTTGTTGTAGACGATGCAGTTCTGGAAGATTTCGATGAAGGCCGCGCCCTTGTGGGCGTGAGCCGCCTTGAGCACTTCGGGCAGGTCCTTCGAAACGTCGTAGCCGCGCGCCACGAAGCGCGCGCCCGAACCCAGCGCGAAGGCGCAGGGCAGCGCCGGACGGTCGACCGAGCCGACCGGCGACGTCGGCGAGCTGGTGCCGACGCGGCTGGTGGGCGAGTACTGGCCCTTGGTCAGCCCGTAGATCTCGTTGTTGAACAGCATGATCTGGCAGTCGAGGTTGCGGCGCAGCACGTGCATCGTGTGATTGCCGCCGATCGACATGCCGTCACCGTCGCCGGTCACCAGCCAGACGTCGAGCTCGGGATTGGCGAGCTTGATGCCGGTGGCGAACGCCGGGGCGCGGCCGTGGATCGTGTGGAAGCCGTAGCTTTCGACGTAGTACGGGAAGCGGCTGGAGCAGCCGATGCCCGAAACGAACACGGTGTTCTTCGGGTCGGCGCCGATCATCGGCAGGGTGCGCTGCACCGCCTTGAGGATCGCGTAGTCGCCGCAGCCGGGGCACCAGCGCACTTCCTGATCGGATTCCCAGTCCTTCAGCGTGGTCTGGATGGGGGTCATGTCGTTCATGGCTCAGGCCTCCGGGCTCGGGAGCTGGGTATCGTTGACGGGCACTTCGCCTTCGGCATGGCCGGGCACGCCGTCGAAGAAGGACGCGATGGCATCTTCGATCTCGGCGATGGCGAAAGGCTGGCCGCTGGTCTTGTTGAGCGGCACGGCATCGACCAGGAACTGGTCGCGCAGCACGGTCTTGAACTGCCCGGTGTTCATCTCGGGGACGAGCACCTTGTCGAAACCGGCAAGCAGGTCACCCATGTTGGCCGGGAGCGGCCAGACATGGCGGACGTGGATGTGGCTGACGTCATAGCCCTTGCGGCGCGCACGGCGGACCGCCTGATGGATCGGCCCGTAGGTCGAGCCCCAGCCGACGACCGCCAGCCTGCCCTTGTCGTTACCGAGGCAGACGTCCTGCGCAGGCACCGCCGCGGCGATGCCGTCGACCTTCGTCTTGCGCGCGTCGGTCTGGGCCTGGTGCGTCGCGGGCGAATAATCGAGGTCGCCGGTGTCGATGGCCTTCTCGATGCCGCCGACGCGGTGCATCAGTTCGGCGGTGCCGGGCTTGATCCACGGCCGCACGCCGCGCTCGTCGCGCTTGTAGGGCAGGACCTTGCCGTCCGGGTTGTTGGTGTCCTCGAGGAACTTGACCGGGAACGGTTCGAAGGTCGAGGGATCGGGCACCAGCCACGGCTCAGACGCATTGCCGATGTAGCCATCGGTCAGCAGCATGACCGGGGTCATGAACTGGGTGGCGATGCGGCAGGCCTCGATGGCGCATTCGAAGGCATCGGCGGGCGAGCGGGCGGCGATGACCGGCAAAGGTGCGTCGCCGTTGCGACCGTAAACCGCCTGGTAAAGGTCCGACTGCTCGGTCTTGGTCGGCAGGCCCGTCGAAGGACCGCCGCGCTGCGAGTTGACGATGACGAGCGGCAGCTCGGTCATGATCGCAAGACCCATCGCCTCACCCTTGAGCGCAATGCCCGGGCCCGAGGACGAAGTAACGCCGAGCTGGCCGGCATAGGACGCGCCGATGGCCGCGCAGATCGCAGCAATCTCGTCTTCCGCCTGGAAGGTGGTGACGCCGAATTCCTTCATCTTCACGAGGTTGTGAAGGATCGCCGAAGCCGGAGTGATCGGGTAGCCGCCGAAGAACATCGGCAGTTCGGCCAGCTGCGCACCGGCCACGAGGCCGAGTGAAACGGCTTCCGCGCCGGTGATCGTGCGGTAGAGGCCCGGTTCGGAAGGCACAGGATCGATGTGCAGCTTCTTGAGCGGACCGGCCAGTTCGGCGGTTTCGCCATAGGCATGGCCAGCGTTGAGCGCGGCGATGTTGGCGTCGGCGAGAACCGGGTTCTTGGCGAACTTGGTCTTGAGCCAGTTCACCAGCGGCTCACGATCGCGGTCGAACATCCACAGGGCCAGGCCCAGCGTCCACATGTTCTTGCAGCGCAGCGCTTCCTTGTTGCCAAGGCCGAAAGGCTTCACCGCCTCGAGGGTGAGCGCCGAGATATCGAAGGCCAGCACGTCCCACTTGGCGAGGCTGCCATCCTCGAGCGGGCTGGTCTCGTACTTCGCCTTGTCGAGGTTGCGCTTCGAGAACTCGCCGGTGTCGGCAATGACGAGACCGCCGGGCTTGAGCGCCTGGACGTTGGTCTTCAGCGCGGCCGGGTTCATCGCCACGAGCACGTCGGGCGCGTCGCCCGCGGTCGTGATCTCGCTCGAACCGAAGTTGATCTGGAAAGCGGAGACGCCGAACAGCGTCCCCTGCGGCGCGCGGATTTCCGCCGGAAAGTCCGGGAAGGTCGCCAGGTCGTTACCCGCCAGCGCGGTCGACAGCGTGAACTGACCGCCGGTGAGCTGCATGCCATCGCCCGAGTCGCCGGCGAAGCGCACGACGACGGCTTCGGGCGATGCTTCCTGCACGGAAGCCGGCTTTTCCTGTTCGGCTGTAATTGATGCCATCATTTTCCTCTTCGGCTGCGCGCCGGAACTGCTCTTGCCTTTATGCACGTGGGCTTTCCGGGGCCCGGGTGCAATTTAGAAAATCTCTCAGGCGGACAAACCTGTCATTTCCGCAAGAGAACCATAAAAGACGCTAGTCAAGAGCACCGGCATCGGTCATTCTCTGTTTCATGCGTTGCGCGGACCGGCTATTGCAGCATCCCTTCTCTCCCGCCGCACCTCCTCATAACCCACGGAATCCTTATTCTCGATGAACGATTTTTCGTCCCTGCCCTATCGCCCCTGCGTCGGAGTCATGCTCGTCAACGCTGACGGGAAAGTCTTCGTCGGCAAGCGAATCGACACCAAGGAAGGCGACTGGTGGCAGATGCCGCAGGGCGGCGTCGACGATGGCGAGGATCTCAGGGAAGCAGCGCTGCGCGAGCTTCACGAGGAAACCGGCGTGACGGAGCGGCACGTGACGATCCTGAGCCGCACCAGGGAAGAACTGCTCTACGACCTGCCCGACGAACTGCTGGGCAAGCTGTGGAAGGGCAAGTACCGCGGGCAGCGCCAGCACTGGTTCCTCGCCCGCTTCGAAGGCAGCGACAAGGACGTGAACCTGAAGGCGCACAATCCGCCCGAGTTCTGCGACTGGAAATGGGTCGAGGCCGCGCTGCTTCCCGACCTCATCGTGCCTTTCAAGAAGCGCGTCTATCGCTCTGTACTGGAAGAGTTTCGCGCCCTGATCTGAGCGCACTCAAGGCGCGCTATTCCGCTTTGAACATGGGTAGATTCCGACCGTTCTGCTGAAGCGGCTTCAGCGTCGCGGCCACGCGCGCGATCAGTTCTCGCTGACGATGGGCTTGGGCGTCACGGCTTCGGCGGTGACCATGCGCGGGCTCGGGCCCTTGGCGATGGCGGCGGCGAGCTTTTCCGTGGCGGCGCAGGAATTCCCGCAGAGCGTTTCGAGCCGGGCCAGATTGCGGCTTGCCTTTTCGGTCGCGCCCTTTTCGGCCAGCGCCACGCCTTCGCCGGCAAGCGCATCGAGATTGCGGGGATCGGAGTCCAGGACCATGCGGTAATAGTGCACGGCCTTGCCCTGCATTCCGGTGCGGCGGGTGGCATCGGCCAGCGCGACCAGCACCGAGACATTGCCCGGTTCGACGGTCAGTGCCGCTTCGTAGGCATCGATCGCAGCCTGCAGCTTTCCGGTGGAGACGGCGGTGCGTCCTTCGCTCATCAGCTTCGCGGCACGCGGATCGAGCGCCTCCGAGGGTTCGGAGAGGATGGCGCTGGAAGAAACGGCAACGAGAAGCGAAAGAGCAATGGCAGCGGGCGTGTAACGCATCAGCATGTCCTTGGCCGAGGGTTTCGTCCTCATCATGGGGATTACGCTATCATACGCAAGTCATACGTGCGACGAAAAAGCCGTCGGTCCCGTCATGATACGGTGACAGGCGCAGCCCGAAGCCGCGCTCGGATCCGGCGGCAAGCACTGGAATATCGGCCCGCCAGCCGGGATGGCGCGCAAGGAAGCCGCTCGCCTGATCGGCGCCCTCCTCGTCCAGCAGCGAACACGTCACGAAGACGAGGCGACCGCCGGGGCGCACCAGCCCCGCCGCGACATCCAGCAGGCGCGACTGGATCGCGACATAGCGATCGAGCTGCCCGGGCGTGAGACGCCAGCGCGCCTCGGGATTGCGTCGCCAGGTGCCGGTTCCCGAACAGGGCGCATCGACAAGCACCGCATCGGCCTTGCCTCGCCACGGCTCCAGCGCCTCGACCTCGCGGCCGGGATCGAGCAGCACGGTCTCGACCATCGTCACCCCCGCACGCTCTGCGCGCGGAGCCAGTCGCGAAAGACGTGCACGGTCGGCGTCGCAGGCAATCAGGTTGCCCCGGTTTTCCATCGCTGCGGCCAGTGCAAGGGTCTTGCCGCCCGCCCCGGCGCACAAGTCGATCACCGTTTCGCCCGGCTTGGCCGCCACGGCCTCGCAGGTAAGCTGCGAGCCGGTGTCCTGCACTTCGATGGCGCCCATCGCATAGGCATCGGACTGCTCGATGCGGGTCTCGGGCGGATAGCGCCAGCCGTTTGCCGCGACCGTCCGCTCGGCACCTTCCGGCAGGGTCACGCGCCCTGCCCGCAGCGTATTGACCCGAATGTCGAGCGGTGCGCGGTCAAGCAGCGATGCCGCGTCGGCTTGCGACACGCCGCTGGCAGCCAGACGATCCGCCAGCCAGACGGGCGCAACGCCGCCTTCAGCCCTTGGCTCATCCGCTTCGACAGGCGCGGGGGCATGGCGCGATCCGTCGAACAGGGATGCCAGAGCCGGATCCTCGGCAGCGACACGCAACATCGCCGTGCGGCCGGTCTCGGGCACTTCGCCGCAGGCCCGGATTGCCCGGTAGGCCAGCTCGCGCACCGCCCGCCGGTCCTTGCTGCCGGCAAAGCGGCGAGAACGGAACCAGTCGGCGATCAGCCGGTCGGCAGGCGCGCCATTTGCGCGCGCGGCCGTGATCACGAGATCGAGGATCTCGATCGCGGCCTGAACGCGGGCGGCGGGCGTCATCGCCCGCCCCTCAACGCGACGGGTAGTTCGGCGCCTCGCGCGTAATCGTGACGTCGTGGACGTGGCTCTCGCGCAGCCCCGCATTGGTGATGCGCACGAACTGCGCGTTCTTGCGCATGTCCTCGATGGTCGCCGACCCGGTGTAGCCCATGGCCGCCTTCACGCCGCCCACGAGCTGGTGGATGACATCCTTGGCCGGGCCCTTGAAGGCCACCTGGCCTTCGATACCTTCGGGCACGAGCTTCATCTGGTCCTTGATGTCGCCCTGGAAGTAACGGTCCGCCGAGCCACGGCCCATGGCGCCGACCGAGCCCATGCCGCGGTAGGACTTGTAGGCGCGTCCCTGATACAGGAACGTCTCGCCCGGGGCTTCCTCGGTACCGGCCAGCATCGAGCCGACCATGATGGTCGAGGCACCGGCTGCCAGCGCCTTGGCGGCATCGCCCGAAGTGCGCAGACCGCCGTCGGCGATGACCGGAACGCCCGACTTGTCGGCTTCTTCGGCGGCATCCATGATCGCGGTCAGCTGCGGCACGCCGACGCCGGCAACGACGCGAGTGGTGCAGATCGAGCCGGGGCCGATACCGACCTTCACGCAGTCCGCACCGGCATCGATCAGCGCACGGGCCGCTTCGGCCGTGGCGATGTTGCCGGCAATGACCTGCGCCGAGTTCGACAGCTTCTTCACGCGCTCCACGGCAAGCGCGACGTCCCTGTTATGGCCGTGCGCAGTGTCGATCACGACGACGTCGCATTCGGCGGCGAGCAGCGCCTCGGTGCGCTCGAAGCCCTTGTCGCCCACGGTCGTCGCCGCAGCGACGCGCAGGCGGCCCGCTGCGTCCTTGGTGGCGTCGGGATAAGTGACGGCCTTCTCGATGTCCTTGACCGTGATCAGGCCGACGCAGTGGAACGAATCGTCGACGACCAGCAGCTTTTCAATGCGGCGGTGGTGCAGCAGGCGGCGCGCCTCTTCCTGCGATACGCCGACCTGGACCGTCGCGAGGTTCTCATGCGTCATGAGTTCGCGGACCGGCTGGCTTGGGTTGTCGGCAAAGCGCACGTCACGGTTGGTCAGGATGCCGACCAGCTTGCCCGGACCTTCCACGACCGGAATGCCGCTGATGCGGTTGGCGAGCATGATCGCCTGCGCCTCGCCAAGGGTCGCATCGGGCGAAATCGTGATCGGGTTGACCACCATGCCGCTTTCGAAGCGCTTGACCGCGCGGACCGCGGCGCACTGCTCTTCGATCGTCAGGTTGCGGTGAAGAACGCCGATGCCGCCCATCTGCGCCATGACGATCGCCATGTCGGCTTCGGTAACGGTATCCATCGCCGAGGAAATGACCGGGATGTTGAGACCGATTTCGCGGGTGAGACGCGTGCGGGTATCGGCTTGGGTCGGGACGATGTCGGACTTAGCCGGACGCAGCAGGACGTCGTCGAAAGTAAGTCCGAGCTGGATTTCCATGTGTGCCACCATGCCTTGTGCGGGGGAGAATCGTGGCGGCCCATGTAATCAAAGGTGCCCAATTGGGCTAGTGCCTGATTTCGCCAATGCGGCACAGATTGCCGGTCAACCGGCGCCGGGCTCCGTCGGCACCTTGCGCAGATCCCCGAACCAGCGGCCCAGCGCGGTCAGCATCTTCACGTCCTGAACCGCCCCGCCCAGTTCGATCGGATGCGAAAGATCGTCGCTAGGTCTATGATAATCCCCGTCGAAAAAGGCGCGCATGCGCTCGATGTCGCCATAGGCTGTGGTCACCATGACGGTAGGAATGTCGTGCTGCAACAAGGCCCAGCCGTCCTGCCGCTTGACGAATTCGTTGGCATCGTCGTTGTCGCGCAGGCGGAATTTCTCTGCCTTGGCGACCTTGGCGATGTCCGCATCGAGCGAGGTCATGCCGCGTCCGACAATGGCGAAAGGCGTGCCCTTGGGCGCAATCGCGACCGAATCGATATTGAAGGCCGCGACGATCCGGGTGAGTGGCAGCGGCGGATTCTCGGCAAAGGCATGGGCGCCGAGAAGGCCCAGTTCCTCCGCCGTCGTTGCGAGGAAATAGACGTCGCGGTCGAGCGGCTGGCCACGGGCAAGTCGGCGCGCCACCTCGGTCATCGCCGCGACCCCGCTGGCATTGTCGACCGCACCGTTGCAGATCCGGTCCTCCGCGGTCGGCTCGCCGCACTCGCCGAAATGGTCCCAGTGCGCCACGTAGAGCACGGCGCCCGCCTCGGGATGGCGGCCGGGCAGCTTGCCGATCAGGTTGTGCGTATGGATCGTCGTTTCGCGCGTGGTCGCCTCCAGCGACGCGGTCAGGTCGAGGGTGACCGGCGCGAAGTCTTCCGCATCGGCGAGCTTTTCCAGATCTTCGAGACTTTGCGAAGTGCCCTTGAGCAGGCTCACCATGTCCTCGCGGGTGATGAAGGCCTCAAGGTCGCCGCCAATCGCGTCATCGGAAAGCGCATAGCCCGATCGCTTGCGGCGCGCTGCAACCTGCTCGAGGCTGCGCTCGCCGTCGAGAACGGTAAGCACGGCCGAAGCGCCAAGGGAAAGCAACTCGTTCTGCCGCTCGCTGTCGGGGCGGCTGCCATCGAGGATGACTGCGATCCGGCCCGCCAGTTCGTTGCGGGTGAAGTCATTGCCGCGCGCCTTGCCGACGAAAAGCAGCGGAGCATTGCGCACCAGACTGCGGTGGCCGGAAGTCAGGACGAGGATATTGCCGGGCGTCAACGCGGTACGATAGCCCTTGCGCTGGAACGTCGCCTGGGATGCGGCAGGCTCGCGCGCGACGAGCGTGACCGGCATGAACCACTCATTGCCCGGATCGTTGGTGCCTGAGACGAGGCCGATGTCGAACCATTGTCGGGCGATGTAGCGCAAGGTCTTTGCCTCGCCCTCGGTGCCCGGTTCGCGCCCGTCGAAATCGTCGCTGGCGAGAATCTTGATCTGCGCGAGGAGTTGGGCCTGAATCTCGCGGTCGGTTCGCGAACTGGCGGCAAAGGCGGGGACAGGCGTGCAAACAACGAGAATGAGGCCAAGAGCGATAGCCCTGACCGTTCGCATCGAACCTGCCACTGCACCCCAATTCATTGCCGCTCTTCTATACGATGGAAATTCGGCAGGTGTCAGAAAACTTCGCGATTGCAGTCGTTTTTGCGCGTCGATGAGCAACAGCGTTGCATGAGCACCTCACGAAGATGCGGGAACCCCGTGCAAGCCAATTCAATTTCACTTTCGTTAGCAGTCCGGATAGGCAGATTCGGTCTTGTTCTGCCAGTGCTTGGGCAGACGGCGAAACGGACGGGAAAGGATACCCCATCATGCGGCTCAACCGGTTCGATCCTGCGAATATCAAGGTACGCCGGGGTGGCGGCGGCGGTTTTCCGGGTGGAGGCGGAGCGAAGCTGGGGTGCGGCTCGATCGTCCTCGTCCTGATCGGCGCGCTCGTTTTCGGGCTCGATCCGGCGCAGATGCTCGGCACCATCAGCGAAGTGCAGCAACAGCAGCAGCCCTCGCCCGATAGCCGTGCAGCCCCGACCGATGCCACCGCGATCTGCGAAGCCAATGCCTATTCGCTGGAGGCCTGCAACGCGCTCGATTCGCTGAACCGGACATGGCAACCGCTGTTCGAACGGGCCGACATCGCCTTCGATCAGCCCACGCTCAACTTCTTTACCGGCGGCACCCGCACCGGTTGCGGCGCTGCGCAAAGCGCAATGGGACCGTTCTACTGCCCCGCCGACCGGGGCATCTACATCGACACGTCCTTCTACGACCAGCTCGACCGCCAGCTCGGCGCGCGCGGAGACTTCGCCCGCTACTACGTGATTGCCCATGAGTACGGCCACCACGTGCAAAGCCTTCTCGGGCTCGACCGGAAGGTCCGCAATGCGCAGCAGCAGAACCCCTCGCAGGCCAATGCCCTGTCGGTGCGTATGGAACTCCAGGCGGATTGCTATGCCGGTGTCTGGGCCGGCAAACATGCCGACCTGATCGAACCGGGAGACATGGAGGAAGGCATGACCGCTGCCAGTGCCATCGGCGACGATGCCCTGATGCGCGGGGCCGGTCGCTCGGTGAGCCCGGAGAGCTTCACCCACGGCAGCAGCGCCCAGCGCATGAAGTGGCTGCGGCGCGGCATCGAGACCGGGAACGAGGACGCCTGCGATACGTTCAATCAACAGTAGGGGAGATGGCCGCTCCCGGTTTCCCGAGTGAAAGGACCTGAAGGGTGCGAGTGCTGAGATCGTTTTTCCTGGTTACCGTGGCTGCAACGCTCTCGCTGAGCCAGGCCGAAGCGCGCAGCCAGGATAAGCCGATCACCGACAGCGACCCCGATGTGATGGACGTCGCCAAGACTCCCACGACCGATCTCAACATCACAAAGGAAGAAATTCCACCGATCCTGATCGAGGCAATCGACAAGCCCTACGACCTTACCGACCTTGGCAGGTGCAAGCAGCTCGTTGCCGCGGTCGAGCGGCTCGATACGATCCTCGGCCCGGACATGGACCTGCCGCAGGAGGCACGCGACCGGGTCAGTGCCGGGCGCGTCGCCAAGTGGGTGGTCAGTTCCTTCATTCCCTTCCGCGGGCTGATCCGCGAACTTTCCGGCGCCAATGCGCAGGAGCGCGCCGTGCGCGCCGCCATCCAGGCGGGACTGGCCCGCCGCGGCTTTCTCAAGGGCGTGGGCGCCCAGCGCGGCTGCGCCTACCCCGCCTCACCCGCTACGCAAAAAGTCATCAACGCCTACCTCGCCCAGAGCGAGAACGACGAGGACAGCAAGAACGACGACAAGAAGGCGCAGGAAGCGCCAAAGGGCGATGAGAAGCAGGATGGCAAGGCGCAGGAGACCACCAGCGCCGGCGTACCCATTGTTTCCGAACCTGTCGTCCAGAAGGTTCCCTGACAGGGAGCGCTCACGTCACCCTGAAATCGATGCGACGCGCCCCTGGCACTGCCGGCGGCCACCACGCATGCAAACCATCCGCGACCAAACCCTGGACTGCTTCGTCTAGGATCGTCGCCCGGGAGCCGCCTTGAGACTGGGGTCTACGACAACTCCGGCAGAGCATGCCTTCGCAGCGGAGATTGGAGACGCGCGTTTGCCGCAAGGCAGACGAAGCCCCTCAATCGCCGACTTTGTGGAACGCAATCTCGCGCCCATAGCGTTCAAGCAGGAACATTCCGTCGCTTTCGAACAGGCCGGCATTGTCGAAGGCCTTGAAGCCGAGGCTGTTGGCATGGAACGCGAAATAGAGCGATTTGCCAGACGCTTCTGGCACCGGGATCGCTTCACCGCGGATCTCGTAGATCGGCAGGGCCAGGCTGATCGAGACGAATTGCCCGCCATCGACAACCGGGATTTCAAGTGCGCCATCGGAAAAGTCGACAAGTGAACTTGTGCCGTCGTCACGCTCGACCACTGCGCTGAACACCGAGATCGGCAGGTTGCCGGTCCCTTCGAGGTGGAGCGTCACGGCATCGGGTGCGCCCGTCCCCTGCTCGGTCCCCAGCAGTTCGAATTGCGGCGGCGTGGACGGATCGCTGTTGAGTACGATGCCGCCATCCTGACGGGTCCAGGTTCCTGTCGAATATTCGTCGATAGCGCCGTAGCTCAGCGCATAGCGGTACCGGCCATCATCGCCCAGTTCCAGCCAGGCGGCCATTTCCATCTGGGAACCGTCGTAAGTGCCGGCAATCGATGCCGGCTCTACCGCCTCTCGGGCGGAAGGCTCCTGCTGCGCGGCGACGGGGGCCGGGTGAAGCAGGGCAAGCAGGGGCGCGGCGGCGACCCAGGATTTCAGGATCGCCGCGCGCCCCGCCATGACCTTAGTAAACGCGCGCCTTGGGCTTGATGTACTCGACATCGTCGGTGAGCGTATATTCGTGGACCGGACGGTAGTCGAGACGGACTTCGCCGCCATTGCCGCCCCAGCCGTTGAACCAGCCGACGGTGTGCTTCATCCAGTTCGCGTCGTCGCGGTTCGGGAAGTCCTCGTGCGCGTGGGCGCCGCGGCTTTCCTTGCGCGCCTGCGCGCCGTGCAGCGTTACCGAAGCCTGCGAGATCAGATTGTCGAGTTCCAGCGTTTCCACCAGGTCCGAGTTCCAGATCAGGCCGCGGTCGGTGACCTTGATGTCCTGCATGCGCTCATAGGTGTCGGCGAGCTTCTGCTTGCCTTCGACCATGAGTTCGTCGGTGCGGAACACTGCGGCGTGAGCCGACATCGTGCGCTGCATCTCGGTGCGGACTTCCGCCGTCGGCGATCCGCCGTTGGCATTGCGGAAGTGGTCGAGGCGGGTGAGAGCCATGTCCGCCGAGTCCTTCGGCAGTTCAGGCTGCGCTGCGCCGGCCTTGACGATTTCCTTGAGGCGGTGGCCGGTCGCACGGCCGAAGACCACGAGGTCGATCAGCGAGTTCGATCCCAGGCGATTGGCGCCATGGACCGAAACGCATGCGGCTTCGCCCACAGCGAACAGGCCCGGGACCACGGTGTCCGGATTGCCGTCCGGGCCGATGGTCACGACTTCGCCGTGATAGTTACAGGGGATGCCGCCCATGTTGTAGTGCACGGTCGGGACGACCGGCAGCGGCTGGCGGGTCAGGTCAACGCCCGCGAAGATCTTGCCGCTCTCGGTGATGCCCGGCAGGCGCTCTGCCAGCACCTTGGGATCGATGTGATCGAGGTGCAGGTAGATGTGGTCCTTGTGCGGACCGACGCCGCGGCCTTCGCGGATCTCCAGCGCCATCGAGCGCGAGACGACATCGCGCGAGGCGAGGTCCTTCGCGGAAGGCGCGTAGCGCTCCATGAAGCGCTCGCCTTCGGAGTTGGTGAGGTAGCCGCCCTCGCCGCGCGCGCCTTCGGTGATAAGCACGCCCGCGCCGTAGATGCCGGTCGGGTGGAACTGCACGAATTCCATGTCCTGCAGGGGCAGGCCGGCGCGCAGGACCATGCCGCCACCGTCGCCGGTGCAGGTATGGGCCGAAGTGGCGGTGTAGTAGCTGCGGCCGTAACCACCGGTCGCGAGCACGACGGCCTGCGAGCGGAAGCGGTGGATCGAGCCGTCATCGAGGCACAGCGCAATCACGCCGACGCACTTGCCGCCGTCCATGATCAGGTCGATCGCGAAGTATTCGATGAAGAAGTCCGCGTCGTACTTCAGCGACTGCTGGTACAGCGCGTGCAGCATGGCGTGGCCGGTACGGTCGGCGGCGGCGCAAGTGCGCTGCACCGGCGGGCCTTCGCCCATGTTCTGCATGTGGCCGCCGAACGGGCGCTGGTAGATCGTGCCGTCGGCGTTGCGGCTGAAGGGCACACCGGCGTGCTCCAGCTCGTAGACCGCCTGCGGCGCTTCGCGCACCATGTATTCGATGGCGTCCTGGTCGCCCAGCCAGTCCGACCCCTTGACGGTGTCGTACATGTGCCAGGTCCAGTGGTCCGGCGTGTTGTTCTGCAGCGAGGCGGCGATGCCGCCCTGCGCCGCAACGGTGTGCGAACGGGTCGGGAAGACCTTGGTGATGCACGCGGTCTTCAGGCCGGCTTCGGCCGAGCCCATCGTGGCACGCAGACCCGAACCACCGGCGCCGACGACGACGGTGTCATAGATGTGGTCGATGATCTTGTAAGCAGGGGCGGACATCAGGCGTGGGCTCCCAGCGCGAGGCGGACGACGCAGAAGACGCCGAAAGCGGCGCCAGCGAATGCGGCAAGGTTCAGGGCGGCGATGCAGGCGAACTTGTTGGCGTGCTCATGGACATAGTCCTCGACCACCACCTGCAGGCCGATGCGTGCATGCCAGAAGGTCGACACGACCAGCAGCGCCATTGCCGTCGCCGGAACCGGCGTGGAGAGCCACTCGGAAACCGAGGCGTAACTCATGTCCGGCAGCAGCAGGATCGAGACGGCGAGCCAGAGCACCAGCAGCAGGTTGCCGATGGCGGTGAAGCGCTGCACCAGCCAGTGGTGCGCACCGGTCTTGGCCGAGCCGAGGCCGCGAACGCGGCCGATGGATGTTCCGTTACCCATTGTTTTCGTTCCTCAGCGAAGCAGCAGGATCGCCCAGAAGGCGACGGTGAGAACCACGCCCAGGACCGGCGAAAGGATCGACCAGGTGCGATTCGTCTTGAGTTCGAAGCCGGCGCCGATGTCGAGCACGAAGTGGCGCAGGCCGCTCATCATGTGGGTGAAGAAGGCCCAGGAGATGCCGACCAGCACGATGTAACCGATCGGAGTGGTCATGGCCCATGCAAAAGTCGCATAGGCGGCAGGCCCGCTTGCGAGTGCGCCAAGCCACCACAACAGCACGCCCAGTCCAGCGAATGCCATTCCGTTTCCGGTCACGCGGTGCATGATCGAAACGAACATGTGCGGACCCCAGCGCCAGATCTGGAGGTGCGGCGACAGCGGACGGTTCTTGGTACCGGCGTTTGCCATGCTCTTGCGAATCCCCTTGCCTGCGGCAGCCAGTGACACTGCCTTCGTCGAAGTCCCCTTAGCCAAATCGCGGCAGCGTGCAAGTTCCGCAAGGCAACTTATCGCGCGCCTACTGGCCTATGTAACGGGTGGGGACTAAAGCGGCCCACATGAGTCGCATCGTCAAGAACATGGTCCTGGCGGCGCTGATCGCCGCTACTCCCCCCTCGATCGCACAGGCCCGCGACAGCGCGGCCAAAGCAGCCCCAACCACTCTCGCGACGGCCTGCAAGGGCCTCGACGGCCGCGAAGGCTGGTCGCACCCCGCACCGCCTGCGCATATATACGGCAACACATGGTACGTCGGCACCTGCGGCATCGCCTCGATCCTCGTCACCTCCGACGATGGGCATGTCCTGATTGACAGCGGCCCGGCTGACGCCGCGCCGCTGGTCCTCGCCAACATCCGCAAGCTTGGCTTCGATCCCGCGGACGTACGCTGGATTCTCACCAGCCACGAACATCATGACCATGCCGGCAGCATTGCCGAGCTGCAGAAGGCCACCGGCGCGCAGATCGCCGCTGTGGCCTCGGCTCGGCAGGTGCTGGAAAGCGGCAAGCCTTCTGCCGATGACCCCCAGTCCGGCCTGATCGAGGGCTTTCCCCCTGTCCATGTCGCGCGCGTCCTTGTCGACGGGGACTCGGTCACGCTTGGCCGGCTTGCCCTAACCGTACGTGAAACTCCCGCCCACTCGCCCGGATCGGCAAGCTGGACCTGGCAGGCCTGCGACGAAGCCTTCACCTGCAGGATGATCGCCTATGCGGACAGTGCCACGACGATCTCGGCCGACGACTATCGCTTCTCCGATCATCCCGATCGCATCGCGAGGATCCGCACCGGCCTGTCGCGAATCGCCCAGCTGCCTTGCGACATTCTCGTCACCCCCCACCCCTCGGCCAGCAACCTGTTCGACCGCCTTTCAGGCAAGGCCCCACTGGTGAACGCACAGGCCTGCGCCGCCTATTCGCAGGCTGCAGGAAGCTATTTCGCCAAGCGCCTCGCCGAGGAAGCCGGGGAGGCCGCGCAGTGAGCTGGAAGATCACCGCCTTTGCCCCGCGCAGCGTCATCGAGGGTGCCCTCCTCGCCCATGAGGACGCCTTCGACTGGGATCCGCAGATCGTCCTGTCCGGAAGCGAGATCGCCGAGGACAAGCCGGACGACTGGCAACTCGAAGCCTGGCTCGCGGACGAGCCGGGCGAAGCCGAGAAAGGCGCGATTGCCGCGCTCTTTGCCGGCGAGGTTCCGGAACTGATCGTCGAGCAGCTGCCGGACACCGACTGGCTCGTTACAAGCCAGCAGGGTCTCGAGCCGATCCGCGCCGGTCGCTTTCACGTCCACACGCCCGATCACCCGGCTGTGAACGAACCGGGCGTGACCGACTTCACCATTCCCGCCAGCCAGGCTTTCGGCACGGGCCAGCACGCGACGACCGCGGGTTGCCTTTCGATGCTGACGCACATGCGCAAGCAGGGCGTTGTCGTGCGCAACTGCGCGGATATCGGCACCGGCACCGGTCTTCTCGCCTTCGCCGCGCTGACGCTCTGGCCATCGGCGCTCGCGACGGCCAGCGACATCGATCAGGTCTGCGTCGACGTCGTGCGCGACAATGCCGCCGCGAACGGCATCGCCATGGGGCCGCGCGGCGGCCAACTCGTGATGACGGTGGCGGATGGCATGAATCATCCCCTGCTCGCGGCGCGCGGGCCCTACGACCTGATCATGGCGAACATCCTGGCCGGCCCGCTGGTGAGCCTGGCCCCGGACTTCGCGACCTCGCTGGTTCCGGGCGGGCACCTGCTCCTGGCGGGTCTGCTCGAGACTCAGGAAACCGCCGTGCGCTCTGCCTGCCGCAAGGCGGGAATGCGACTCGCAGCCCGACTCGTAAACGGCGACTGGTCGATTTTGTGGTTGCGCAAGCGCCGCTAGTACCCTGCGGATAGATCCCGATGCGCGGCTTAATACTGTGCCGCGCATCGGGCCTCGTCCCCCATCGATTCCCGATCTGGCAAAGGACCGCTGCGGCAACGGCAGCGCGCCTTGGCACTTCTGCGCGAAAGGTTTCGGGCGTCCAACGGAAAGCCCCTGGCAACGGCCCATCGCACTCTTCGCGCAGGTCGTCCCGATAACCGCGCCAAAAAGTCATTCCAGGCCCTTCGAAGCCGCGTTTTCAGCGTCTGCGGCGGCCCGGCAGCGGCCCCGGCGAGGAACGCGCCCGCTTCCTTTGGCCCTCGCCTCCTGGGAGCAATCCGCACGAATTCAGAGGTTTGCACATCCATTCGGCACCGGGACCGAGAGGTTAAGAAATGTGAAGCAAAAGTAAACGATCAGCCGCTCACACTCTGGAAGATTACCCAAGTTACTCAAACTCTTGGAGTTCGTTCCCTAAGATGAAATTAACCATTTCAAGTGAGCGGTCATTAACACTTTGAGCCAAGAATCTGAGGCCAAGGGGGGCTGGTACTAACTAGCTCGAAAGGCATCACATGCTGCAATCTGAACGGACCCGTCCTGAGACGGTCGTCGGGCCCCTGGGTGAAGCTCTCAAGCGAGAGAATCTGCCTCCAGCGAATACGTCGCGCTGGGTCGTGAGGCGCAAGGCGGAAGTCGTCGCAGCCGTCAATGGCGGGCTGCTGTCGGCAACCGAGGCTTGCGAACGCTACGGCCTGACCCTCGAGGAATTGGCCTCGTGGCAACGTGCGATAGAACGCGAAGGCATGCCCGGACTCCGTGCGACGCGTGTTCAGCACTATCGCCAGATTCACGAAAGGCAGAGCCGCCGCTCCTGACCCGACCCAGTCATGGAGCGGCCGATGGGCGGAAATCACCGGGGCACGGGCGGCTGATGCGTGTTCAGCCGGCAGCCTTCACGATTTCCGCCCATTGCGCCTCGTCGATCACCTCGATTCCCAGGTCCGCCGCCTTCTTCAGCTTGGACCCGGCTCCCGGCCCGGCCACGACCAGATCGGTCTTCGGCGAAACCGATCCTGATGCCTTGGCTCCCAGACGCTCGGCCTGGGCCTTGGCCTCATCGCGGCTCATCGTTTCCAGCTTGCCGGTGAAAACCACCGTCTTGCCTGCAACCGCGCTGTCCCTCGTCTCCACGACGTAGGGCGGCGGCGACACCAGCGAGAGCAGGTCGTCCCAGACCTCGCGGTTGTGCTCCTCGTGGAAGAAGTCGCCCAGCGCCTCGACCACGGCCGGTCCGATCCCGTCGATGGACGTGAGTTCGGCATAGGCTTCCGAAGCTTGGGCGGCCTGTTCCTCGCCGTCCTTCACATGCGCGTTCTCGGCAATGGCGCGCAGGGCCGGCAGGGTCTCGAACCGCTTCATCAGGTCGCGCGCAGTGACTGCGCCGACATGGCGTATGCCGAGCCCGAAAAGCAGCCGCGCGGCATCGGGAGCGCGCTTGCTTTCCACAGCACTCAACAGGTTTTCCACAGACTTGTCCTTCCATCCCTCAAGCGCGAGGATCTCGTCCCTGCGGTCCTTGAGACGGAAGATATCCGCAGGGCTTTCCAGCCAGCCCTTGGCGAAGAATTCGTCGATGGTCTTTTCGCCCAGCCCCTCGATGTCGAGCGCGGCGCGGCTCACGAAATGCTTGAGGCGCTCGGTGCGCTGGGCTGGACAGATCAGGCCGCCGGTGCACCGCACGTCGACTTCGCCTTCTTCTGCCACGGCTTCCGAGCCGCATTCGGGGCAATGATCGGGGAACTCGAAAGGCGCGCGCTCGGCCTCGCGGGTGAGGTTCTCGACAACCTGCGGGATGACGTCCCCTGCCCGCTGCAGCACCACCGTATCGCCCGGCCGCACGCCAAGGCGCGCGATCTCGTCGCGGTTGTGCAGCGTGACGTTGGTGACGGTGACGCCGCCGACCAGCACGGGCTTCAACCGCCCGACCGGCGTCAGCTTCCCGGTGCGGCCGACCTGAATGTCGATCGATTCCAGCGTCGTTTCGGCCCGCTCGGCGGGAAACTTGTGCGCCATGGCCCAGCGCGGCGCCTTCGCCACGAAACCAAGGCGCTGCTGCCAATCGAGCCGATCGACCTTGTAGACGACGCCGTCGATCTCGAACGGCAGGTCGGGGCGACCGTCACGGATCTCGCGGTAGGCAGCCAGCATTTCGTCGAGCGAGCGGCACTGACGGAACTGGGGAGAGACCGGCAGGCCCCAGGCCTCGATCCTGCGCACGACCTCATGCTGGCTTTCGCCCGGCACTTCGCTGGCAGCACCCCAGCCATGCGCCCAGAAGCGCAAGTGACGCCGGGCTGTGACGCTGGCGTCCTTCTGGCGCAATGAACCGGCGGCGGCATTGCGCGGGTTCGCGAACTGGCGAACCTTGCTTTCGTCGAGCGTCTCGCCCCTGGCTTCGGCAGCCTTGCGCGCATCCTCCATCAGAGCCTGGTTGAGTGCGAGGAAGGCGGCCTTTTCCATGTAGACTTCGCCGCGCACCTCGAAGACCTCGGGTACGCCTTCGCCCTGCAACTCCTGCACGATGTCCGGGATGTGGGCGACATTGGCGGTGACGTCTTCGCCCACCTGTCCGTCGCCGCGCGTCGCCGCGCGGACCAGCTTGCCGTTCTCGTAACGCAGCGAGCAGGACAGACCGTCGATCTTGTCCTCGGCGGTCATGACCACCGGCTCATCCGCCGAGAGCGAGAGAAAACGTCGCACGCGCGTGACGAATTCGCCCACTTCCTCGTCGGTGAAGGCGTTGTCGAGGCTCATCATGCGAACCTCATGACGAACTTTGGACAGGGGCGAGGCCGCGACTTCGTGACCGACCTGGTTCGACGGACTGTCCGCTCTCACAAGATGGGGAAAGGCCGCTTCCAGTTCCGCATTGCGGCGCACGAGGGCGTCGTACTCGGCGTCGGGAATCTCCGGTGCATCCTCGGCATGATAGAGGCGGTTGGCGCGATTGATCTGGCGCGCAAGGCGCATCAGTTCGTTGGCGGCTTCGGCTTCGGTGATCGATTCGCTGTCAGATGCCACTTGGCGGTCCGTTTCCTTATTCGTCCCGGCCCATGTTAACCTGCGGGCGGGCAACAGGGAGATAGCCATGATCGACAGGCTCCTCAAAGCGCTTTTCGCGCTCATTCTCGGTGCCATGGCACTGCTCTATGTCGTGCACAACATTGCCAATATCGAAGCTGCACAGGCCTTCTTCACTTACGTGACCAGCCATGCCGACCAGAAGGCCTATCCGGTGACATTGCTGCCGGTGCCGCCACCCGCGCTGGTGGTGGTTGCCATGATCGTCGTGTTCGCGCTGGAGGCCGCGGCAGGCGTGCTCCTGCTGTGGGCCGGAGCGCAGATGATCGCGGGCCGCAAGGACGCTACGGCCTTTGCCGGCGGCGTGCGCATAGCCAAGATCGGCATTGCCTGCGCGGTCGCCAACTGGTGGGGACTGTTCCAGGCGCTGGCCGGGGCCGGGTACCAGATGTGGCAGATCGAAGCCGGGCGCGATCCGTTCTACAGCTCGTGGATTTTCGGCGCGTCCTACGTCCTGCTGTTGATCGTGCTCAACCAGCGGGGCGAAGAGGCTACATCCGCTCCTTGATCCCGGCGCGCAGGCTCGGCGCTGCTCGCCGCAGTACAGCTTAGACGCCTTCGAGCAGCCTGTCGGCCTGGGCCCGTGCCTCGTCCGTCACTTCCGCGCCGGAAAGCATGCGGGCGATCTCTTCCTTGCGGTCGCCATCGCCCAGCAGGGTGACAGAGGTGCGCGTGACCGTGCCTTCGCTGGACTTGGCGATCATGTAGTGCCGCCGCCCGCGTGCCGCGACCTGCGGGCTGTGCGTGACCGCCAGCAGCTGCCCGTCGCTGGCGAGCCGCGCCAGGCGATCGCCGATCGCCGAGGCAACCGCGCCGCCCACACCCCGGTCGATCTCGTCGAAGATCACCGTCGATGCCCCGCCCTCTTCGGCCAGCGCGACCTTCAGCGCGAGGATGAAGCGCGAAAGCTCGCCGCCCGAGGCAATCTTGGCGAGCGGCGCGAAATCGGCGCCGGGGTTGGTGCTGATCAGGAACTCGACCGCGTCCATGCCCTGCGGCCCCCAGCGCTCCTCGGGCAGTTTCGCCACGGAGGTCTGGAAGCGCGCCGCATCGAGCTTGAGCGGGGCCAGTTCCGACGCCACGGCCACATCGAGCCGCTTGGCCGCCGCCCGGCGCAGGTCGTGCAGGGCGCTCGCCGCCTGATGGTAGGCAAGCGCGGCCTTGCCCGCTGCCCTTTCAAGCCCCGCAACCTGCTCCTCGCCGCCCTCGATGGCCGCCAGATCCTCGCGCATTTGCGCCATGCGACCGGGCAGGTCATCGACCTGGCAACCGTGTTTGCGGGCCGCGGCACGCAGATCGAACAGGCGCGTCTCGATCCGGTCCAGCTCGGCCGGATCGAAGGCCAGCGCCTCGGCAGCGCGCTCGAGCTTTTCTTCCGCCTCGCTCGCCTCGATCACCGCGCGGTCCAGCGCCGCCAGAGCCTCGGCCAGCAATTCGTGCTCACCAGCGATGCGGTCGAGCCGCCGCGCCGCGCCGCGCATGCTGGCGAGCGCCGAATCGGATCCCTCCCACAAGTGCTGCAGTGCCGAGAGGTCCTCGGAGAGCTTCTCGCCTTTCTGCATGTCGGCGCGGGCGTGGGCGAGCTGTTCCTCTTCGCCCTCTTCCGGCGCAAGCCCGTCGAGTTCGGCAAGGTGCGCGACCAGCAGGTCCTGGTCCTCGGCCGCCTTGGCGACCCGGGCCCGCGCTTCGTCAAGCGTATCCTGGGCCTTGCGCCAGTCCTTCCAAGCCGCCTCGACGCCGGCGACGTCTCCGCCTGCAAAGCGATCCAGCAGTTCACGGTGTCCACGCGGATTGACGAGACCGCGATCGTCATGCTGGCCGTGAATCTCGACCAGCGCCGGCGCGATTTCGCGCAGCAGCGCGACGCTCACCGGCTGGTCGTTGAGGAAGGCCTTCGAGCCGCCGTCCGCCTTGAGCTGGCGCTTCAGGATCAGCGGTTCGCCCGGCTCGACATCGATCTCGGCATCCTCGAGCACCGCATGGACGGCAGGCGGAAGTGCTGAAAATTCGAAGCTGGCAGTCACGCTGGCCTTCGGCTCGCCCGCCCTCACCAGCCCGCTGTCGGCTCGGTTGCCGATCACCAGGCCCAGCGCATCGAGCAGAATCGACTTGCCCGCCCCGGTTTCACCGGTGAGGACGCCAAGCCCTCCGGCGAAATCGAGATCCAGCGCCTCGATCAATACGATATTGCGGATGGAAAGCCGGGTCAGCATGTTCGCGAAGCGTTCTAGCGAAGTCTTTTTCGCGCGTCACCCGCGATTGCGCCCCTTGCCTGCCAGTTTCCCCCAACTGTGCGCGAAGCGCAACGGCCCGAGGCAAGCGGAAATCAGTATTCAGGCTCGGCGAGGACCGGCGGCTCGGGATCGATCGGGTCGGCCAGGGTCAGGCGGTCGAGCATGTTGGCGGTTTCGTCCCGCAAGGTCAGCATCAGGCCGCGAAGGCGGCATTCAGCCTCGGGCAGGCAATTGGCGCAGGTCTCGTGCGCATTGCGGCTGGCGCAAGGCACGAGCGCGAGACTGCCGCGGGTAATGCGGATGATGTCGCCATAGCGGATGTCGACCGGCGGCAGCGCCAGCTCATACCCGCCCGAGCGCCCCCTGTGGGAGATAACGATGCCGTCGCGCGCCAGCTCGGAGAGAATCACCGTCAGGAACTTGCGCGGGATGTTCTGCGCCGTTGCAATCTCGTCGAGACGCACGCAGCCCTTCAGGTAGTTGTCAGCCAGATGTTGCAGGGCGCGGATCGTGTAACGGGTTTTCTGCGACAGCATGGGAGGACACTGCGCGGGGGCACAGTATCATGTCAACCTGCCTGGTAGAGAAAACCCATCCCCTATAGGACGGCCCGCACCGTTCAGGCTGCGACGTTCTCCGGAGCGTAACGCGTCATCAGCTTGTAGGCGCGGTCGTACCACTTGCTGCCCGGATAGTTCGCCTCCAGCACCGCCGCGGCCTTCTGCGCCTCCTCGGGAACGCCCATCGAGAGATATCCCTCAACGAGGCGGAACAGAGCTTCGGGCGCGTGGCTGGTGGTCTGGAAGTTGTCGACCACGTTGCGGAAGCGCAGCGTTGCCGCCAGCCACTTGCCGCGACGCTCGTAAGCGCGACCGATGGTCATTTCCTTGCCGGCGAGGTGATCGTTGACAAGGTCCAGCTTGAGCTTGGCGTCCGCCGCGTAGGGCGTGGTCGGATAGCGGCGCGTGATATCGGTCAGCGCCTGCTTCGCCTGCTCGGTCGTGCGCTGGTCGCGGGTCACGTCGCTGATCTGCTCGTAATAGCAGATGGCGATCAGGTAATAGGCGTAAGGCGCGTCCTTGTTGCCCGGGTGGATCGACAGGAAGCGCTGCGCCGACTGGATCGCCTTGTTGTAGTCGCGCGCGGCATAATAGCTGAAGGCGCTCATCAGCTGGGCGCGGCGGGCCCAGGGCGAATAGGGATGCTGGCGCTCCACTTCGTCGAACAACGCGGCGGCCTGCTTGGTGCGGCCCGTGTCTAGGCGCTGCTTGGCCGCTGCATAGAGCGTGTCGACGTCGCGTGCGACGTAGGCGGTATCCTTGTTTGCCCCCCCGCGACCGGCGCAACCGGCAGTGAGGACAATCGCGCCAGTGGCGGCGGCAAGCAGGGCGGTCTTCAGACGCGAGCGTTCGAACATGGCGGGGTCTATAACCAGCGCTTTGCTGAACGCCAAGTGAAGTTACGCGGGTATGCCCAGTCGTCCGCGTCACCGCCCCTGTCGTACCTCGCGCCTGCAAGCCCCTGCCCTGCCAGCGCAAATGGCCCGAAAATGCAGCTTCGAAGGTGACAAATTCGCTTCGCCTGCCATAGTGACCGGCACATGGCCGGCTCCAGCGAACTCTACTCACCCGTTCTTTCCGACGCTCTCGTCATTCTCGGTGCAGCCGGCATCGTCATCCCGGTATTCTCGCGCTTTCGCATCACGCCGGTGATCGGCTTCATCCTGGTCGGCGTGCTGGTCGGACCTTTCGGCTTGGGCCGCCACGTCTTCGACCATCCCTGGCTGTCCTACATTACCATAACCGACCCTGGCGGGCTGGAGGTCTTCGCCGAGTTCGGCATCATCCTCCTGCTGTTTTCCATCGGGCTGGAGCTTTCGTTCGGCCGCCTGTGGGAAATGCGCAGGCTCGTCTTCGGGCTTGGCTCGCTCGAACTGATCGTGATCGGCGGTTCGCTGACCTTCATCCTCTCGGCCATCGGCCAGAACTTCACCGGCGCGCTGGCGCTGGGCCTTGCCCTCGCCTTGTCCTCGACCGCGCTCGTCCTCAAGATCACCAACACGACGACGCCGGTCGGGCGCGCCGCGCTCTCCATGCTCCTGTTCGAGGACATCGCCCTCGTTCCGATCATCTTCCTGCTCGGCGCGCTGGCGCCCCATGCCGCAGCGGACGGGATGGGCAACCTCATCAACACGCTGATCTGGGGCACAGTCGTCCTCCTCGCCCTGCTCGTCTTCGGGCGCTACCTGCTGCCGCCGCTCTTCGCCCAAGCGGCGCGTACCAAGAGCCCGGAGCTGTTCCTGGCCGCCAGTCTGCTGGTCGTCATCCTCGCCTCGCTGGCGACCGCCGCCGCCGGCCTCTCGCCGATCGTCGGGGCCCTCGTGGCAGGCCTGCTGATCGCCGAAACCGAATACCATTCCGAGGTCGAGCAGATCACCGAACCGTTCAAGGGGCTCGCGCTGGGTGTCTTCCTGATCACCATCGGCATGAGCATCGACCTGCAAGTGATCTGGGAGAACCTCGGCTCGATCCTCGTCGCCACGGTCGGCGTCATCCTGCTCAAGGCCGTCGTGACCGGGCTGCTTCTGCGCATGATGGGGGCCAGGCGCGGCACTTCGACCGAGACCGGCATCCTCATGTCGAGTCCTTCGGAAACCACGCTCATCGTGCTCACCGCGGCCGGATCTGCGCAGTTGATACAGCCCGGTACGGCGATGTTCTGGCAGATCGTCACCGCCATCGGCCTGACCGTCACGCCGCTGCTCTCATTGTTCGGGCGCATGATGGCGCGGCGCGTCGATGCCGGCGAACCGCTTCACCAGCCGCCCGAGCATACCGGCGAGCCGCACACCGTAATCGTCGGCTTCGGGCGCGTCGGGCGGCTCGTGGCGGATATGCTCGCCACACACAACAAGCCGTATATCGCCATCGATTCGGACACCGACCTCGTCAGCCAGGGCAGGCGGCTGGGCTATACCGTGTCCTTCGGCGACGCCGGACGCGGCGATGCCCTGATGCGGCTCGGTGCCGATCAGGCCAACGCGGTGATCCTGACCATGGACGAGCCGGTCACGGCCCAGCGCATGGTGCGCAAGCTGCGCCAGCAATTCCCGGATCTGCCGGTGCTGGTCCGCGCCCGCGATCCCGAGCACGCAGCTCAGCTCTACCGCGCCGGTGCAACCCATGCCGTGCCGGAAACGCTGGAAAGCTCGCTGCAGTTGTCGGAAGCGGTGCTGATCGAAACCGGCGTTGCCATGGGACCGGTCATCGCCTCGATCCACGAAAAGCGCGACGAGTTTCGCGAAAGCATCATGGAACAGGGCGGACTTTCCGAGAAGCCCGCGCTCAAGTCCTCATCGCTCGAGGACAGCCTTCACGCCTGACTGCCGACGCGCGGCTCGAACACGGACCACCCGGTCTTCTGCACGAGCCGTTCGAGCGCGAGTTGCCCCAGATGCGAATTGCCGCTGCGGTTCAGCCCCGGCGACCAAACGGCGATGCTGGCGATTCCCGGCACGACCGCAAGTATGCCGCCACCGACGCCCGATTTGCCCGGCAGGCCGATGCGATAGGCGAAGTCACCTGAATTGTCGTAGTGCCCACAGGACATCATCAGCGCATTGATGCGCCGCGCCCGGCGCGGGGTGACGACGCTGAAGCCGCTCACCGGATTGCGTCCATCGGCCATCAGGAACCGCCCGGCAAGGGCAAGCTGGCGGCAGCTCATGGCCAGCGCGCAGAAGTGGAAGTAGGTGCCCAGCACCAGGTCGACCGGCGCATGGATATTGCCGAATGCGCGCATGTAGTTGGCCAGCGCCATGTTGCGAAAGCCGGTCTCCTGTTCGGCGCGGGCAACCGTCTCGTCGATGGCGATGGTGTCGTCGCCCGCCAGTTCGCGCACGAAGCGCAGCATCTGGCCAATCGCCTCGCGCGGCTGCAGCCCTCCGAGCAGGACATCGCACACGACGATTGCCCCGGCATTGATGAAAGGATTGCGCGGGATGCCGTGTTCGGTCTCGAGCTGGACGATCGAGTTGAAAGCCGATCCCGACGGCTCGCGCCCTACCCGCTTCCACAACTGGTCGCCCACCGCGCCCAGCACGAGAGTGAGCGCGAAGACCTTGGAAATCGACTGGATCGAGAACGGCTCGTCGCAATCGCCCGCGCAGTGGACGGTGCCGTCGGCCATGACCACGGCCAGACCGAATTTCTCGACCGGCACGCAGGCGAGCGGCGGAATGTAGTCCGCCACTTTACCGCGATGCGCGTGGCCACGCATTTCCTCGGCGATCTCGGCAACGATCCGGCCGATGTCATTGCGCCCCGGATCCATTGCCGACATCTCCATTACATCCGGCCGATCAGCCGGCGAGGGCCGCCTTTACCGCAGCGATGGCATCGGCGCCCTTCGAACCGTCGGGACCGCCGCCCTGCGCCATGTCCGGACGACCGCCGCCGCCCTTGCCGCCGAGCGCCTCGACGCCCTTGCGCACGAGATCCACCGCGCTGGCCTTGTCCTTGAGATCGTCGGTCACGGCCACGGCGATGGATGCCTTGCCCTCGTTGACCGCCACGATCGCCGCCACGCCGGATCCGAGGCGCTGCTTGGCCTGGTCGAGCAGTCCGCGCAGTTCCTTGGGATCGAGGCCCTCGAGGACTTGTCCCGAGAACTTCACGCCATCGACTTCCTCGTCGGCCGGACCGGCCGCGGCAGCGCCGCCGCCACCGAGCGCCAGCGCCTTCTTGGCCTCGGCCAGTTCACGCTCGAGCTTCTTGCGCTCATCGAGCAGGGCCGCGACGCGGGCTTCGACGTCTTCGGGGGTAGTGCGCAGAATACCGGCGGCATTCTTCAGCGCCTCCTCGCGGCCAACCAGCCACTGGCGCGCGCCCTCGCCGGTCAGCGCCTCGATACGGCGCACGCCGGAGGAGACGGCGCTTTCCGATACGATGCGAAACACGCCGATGTCGCCGGTTGCGTTGACGTGGGTGCCGCCGCACAGCTCGACAGAGTAAGTCTTGCCGCCATTGCTGCGGCCCATCGACAAGACGCGCACCTCGTCGCCGTACTTCTCGCCGAACAGCGCCATGGCGCCCGCAGCGATGGCATCGTCGGGTGTCATCAGGCGGGTCATGACCGGATCGTTGGCGCGGATCTCGGCGTTCACTTCAGCCTCGATCGCAGCGATGTCCTCGGCCTCGAGCGCCTTGGGATGCGAGAAGTCGAAGCGCAGGCGGTCGCTCGCCACCATCGAGCCCTTCTGCGTAACGTGATCGCCCAGGCGGTTGCGCAGGGCGGCGTGCAGCAGGTGGGTGGCCGAGTGGTTGGCGCGGATCGCATCGCGGCGCACAACGTCGACGACGAGGTTCACCGTCTCGCCGACCTTGATCAGCCCGGCCTCGACCTTGCCGGTCATGGTGTGCAGGCGGCCAAGCGGCTTGGCGGTCTCGACAATCGCGATGGCAAGGCCGCCGGGACCGGTGATCGTGCCTGCATCGCCGACCTGTCCGCCCGATTCGCCGTAGAACGGGGTCTGGTTGGTCAGGACGATGACTTCATCGCCGGCCGAAGCGGTTTCGACTTCCTTGCCGTCCTTCACCAGCGCCACGACGCGGCCTTCGCCCGAAGTCGAAGTATAGCCGGTGAATTCGGTCGCACCCTCGCGCTCGGCGATGTCGAACCAGACTTCGTTGTCGGCGGTCTGTCCCGACCCCTTCCAGGCCGCACGGGCAGCGGCCTTCTGCTGCGCCATGGCGGCGTCGAAGCCATCCTTGTCGACGCTGATGCCGCGCGAACGCAGGGCGTCTTCGGTCAGGTCATAAGGGAAGCCGTAAGTGTCGTAGAGCTTGAACGCGGTCTCACCGGGCAGGCGGGCACCCTCGCCCATTTCGGCGGTGGCTTCGTCGAGCAGCTTGAGGCCGTTCGACAGGGTCCGGCGGAACTGCACTTCCTCGCGTTCCAGCGTCTCTTCGATGAGCGGCTGCGCGCGGCCGAGCTCGGGGTACGCCTGGCCCATCTCGGCGACGAGCGCCGGCACGAGGCGGTGCATCAGCGGGTCCTTGGCGCCCAGCAGGTGCGCGTGGCGCATGGCGCGGCGCATGATGCGGCGCAGGACATAGCCGCGGCCTTCATTCGACGGCAGCACGCCGTCTGCAAGCAGGAAGCTGGTCGAGCGCAAGTGATCGGCAATGACCCGGTGGCTCGCGCGGCTGTCGCCTTCGGCGGCCACGCCGGTGAGGTGCTCGGAAGCGGCGATCAGCGCCTTGAAGGTGTCGATGTCGTAATTGTCATGGACGCCCTGCATGACTGCAGAGATACGCTCGAGCCCCATGCCGGTGTCGATCGAGGGCTTGGGCAGATCGCCGACGATTTCGCCCGCGGCCTGCTCGAACTGCATGAACACGAGGTTCCAGATCTCGATGAAGCGGTCGCCGTCTTCCTCGGGGCTTCCCGGAGGGCCGCCCCAGATGTGGTCGCCGTGGTCGTAGAAGATTTCCGAGCACGGACCGCACGGGCCATCGTCGCCCATCGCCCAGAAATTGTCCTTGGTGGGAATGCGGATGATCTTCGATTCAGGCAGGCCGGCGATCTTCTTCCACAGGTCGAAGGCCTCGTCGTC
This sequence comes from Novosphingobium pentaromativorans US6-1, assembly GCF_000767465.1. Taxonomy (NCBI): domain Bacteria; kingdom Pseudomonadati; phylum Pseudomonadota; class Alphaproteobacteria; order Sphingomonadales; family Sphingomonadaceae; genus Novosphingobium; species Novosphingobium pentaromativorans. Next base: position 265,440 of record NZ_CP009291.1, on the reverse strand, counting down.
GGTGTGATAGACCGTCACCAGCAGCTTCTCGACCGGAAGTGCCCATTCCTTTGTCAGCAGGGTCCAGGCGTGGGTGATCGCCTGTTCCTTGAAGTAATCGCCGAAGGAGAAATTCCCCAGCATTTCGAAGAAAGTGTGATGGCGCGCGGTATAGCCGACATTGTCGAGGTCATTGTGCTTGCCGCCGGCGCGTACGCACTTCTGAGAGGACGTCGCGCGCGGGGTGGCGCGGGTCTCGAGGCCGGTGAACACGTTCTTGAACGGCACCATGCCGGCGTTCACGAACATCAGCGTCGGGTCGTTGTAGGGAACGAGCGGCGCGGACTGGACGGCCTCGTGACCATTACTGGCGAAATAGTCGAGGAAGGACCGGCGGATTTCGTTGGTCGTCTGCATAATTCGGGCCGATAAGGCACAGGCGCGAAACCGACAAGCTATAAGGCACCGTCAGACTGTTCGGTTTTTGCGATAATCCGCAGATATGCGGCAAATCGGCTACGCCGGAGGTAGCTTTGCCGGTCGCGCAGGCCTTCGCGCACCGCGCCTCCCCCAAGCAAAAACCCCGGCGCAACGCACCGGGGTTCCTGTTCCTGCAAAGGGGCGGAAGACTTATTCGGCGCCATCCTCGTCCGAGGGGCCTGCCATCATTTCCTCGGCCAGCCCTTCGGTCTTGGCGCGGATCGCCTTTTCGAGACGTTCGCAGACCTCGGGATTTTCGCGCAGGTAGTTCTTCGAGTTCTCACGCCCCTGGCCGATGCGGATCGAATCGTAGGAGAACCAGGCGCCCGACTTCTCGACGATGCCGGCCTTGACGCCGAGGTCGAGAATCTCGCCGATCTTGGAGATACCCTCTCCGTACATGATGTCGAATTCGACCTGCTTGAACGGCGGCGCGACCTTGTTCTTGACCACCTTCACGCGGGTTGCGTTGCCGATGATTTCATCACGGTCCTTGATCTGCCCGGTGCGGCGAATGTCGAGACGGACCGAGGCATAGAACTTGAGCGCGTTACCGCCGGTGGTGGTCTCCGGGTTGCCGTACATGACGCCGATCTTCATGCGCAGCTGGTTGATGAAGATCACCATGCACTTGGAACGGTTGATCGAGCCGGTCAGCTTGCGCAGCGACTGGCTCATCAGGCGGGCCTGGAGGCCGACGTGGCTGTCGCCCATCTCACCTTCGATCTCCGCCCGGGGAACGAGCGCGGCGACCGAGTCGACCACCAGCACGTCGATCGCGTTCGAGCGCACCAGCGTATCGGTGATTTCGAGCGCCTGTTCGCCGGTGTCGGGCTGCGAGACGATCAGCTCGTCGATGTCGACGCCCAGCTTCTTGGCATAGACCGGATCGAGCGCGTGCTCGGCATCGATGAAGGCAGCGGTACCGCCGGCCTTCTGCGCTTCGGCGATGACATGCAGTGCCAGCGTGGTCTTGCCCGAGCTTTCCGGCCCGTAGACTTCGATCACGCGGCCCTTGGGAAGTCCGCCGACTCCAAGCGCGATATCCAGCCCGAGCGAGCCGGTCGAGATCGCTTCGACCTGCATCGTCTCCTTCGAGCCGAGCTTCATCGCGCTGCCCTTGCCGAACGCGCGATCGATCTGGGCGAGCGCTGCGTCGAGCGCCTTCTGACGGTCCATGGAGTCCTTATCCTTGCCTTCCTGGATCAGCTTGAGCTGAGCAGCCATTTCACTTCCCCTTTGCTACCGGCCTGACCGGAAAGGTCAACGTCGCGGACCCCGATGTATCGCGTTTGTTCTCCGTGAACAAGAGGAGAACAACGGGAGTTTTCCAAAATTTAATTGAGGCAGGCGCAGGCAGCGCGAAAAGGCGCCGGACCGCAGCGCGGACTGCGGGCCGGAAATCAAGGCGTTAGGAAGCGCCGGGCCTTACTTGGCCGTGCGCGCGAGGACCTCGCCCACTTTTTCGGAAAGCTGCTGGACCGAGAACGGCTTGGGCATGAACCAGGCATTCGACAGGCCGATCTCCTTGCGCAGCTGTTCCTCGGCATAACCCGACATGAACAGTACCGGCAGGTTCGGCTGCAGCCTGCGGATTTCGCGCGCCATGGCCGGGCCGTCGAGCGAAGGCATGACGACGTCGGAAACGACGATATCGAACTGGCCGCCCTCTTCCACGAGCGCGAGCCCCTCTTCCCCGTCGCGGGCGCTGGTGACTTCGTAGCCCTGCCGCGTGAGCGAGCGCTCGGCGACCATGCGCACGGGGTCCTCGTCCTCGACCAGAAGGATGCGCCCGCCGCCGGCCCACTGGCTCAGCACAGGCGCCTCTTCCTTGACCGACAGAGTCGGCGTCGTGCCCGGAGCAACGTGATAGACCGGCAGGTAAACGATGAAGCGCGTGCCCTTGCCCACTTCGCTCTCGGCGAAGATGAAGCCGCCCGACTGCTTGACGATGCCGTAAACGGTCGAGAGCCCCAGCCCGGTGCCCTTGCCCTGCTCCTTGGTGGTGAAGAACGGCTCGAAGATCTTGCCCAGATGCTCGGGCGCGATGCCGCCACCGGTATCCTCGACGATGAGCGCGGTGTACTCACCCGCCGGGATGATCTCGCTGCGCATCGCGCGCACGTCGGTCGTGGTCACCTTGCGCGTCGCGAGGGTGAGGACGCCCGAGCCGTCACCGCCCTTCTTCGCGCTGGACGATTGCATCGCATCGCGCGCGTTGACCGCGAGGTTGACGATGACCTGCTCGAGCTGGGTCGGGTCTGCGCGCACCGGTCCGAGATCGCGGTCGTGCGAAACGACCAGCTCGATCTTCTCACCGATCAGGCGGCGCAGCATCTGCGACACATCGGCAACGACGTCGGGCAGCTGCAGCACTTCGGGCCGCAGCGTCTGCTGGCGCGAGAAGGCGAGCAGCTGGCGGGTCAGCGATGCGGCACGGTTCGAATTGGCCCGGATCTGCTGGATGTCGTCATAGTCCGAATCGCCCGGCGTATGGCGCATCAGCATGAGGTCGCAGGTTCCCAGGATCGCGGTCAGCACATTGTTGAAATCATGCGCGACGCCGCCGGCCAACTGGCCGACCGCCTGCATCTTCGTGGCCTGGGCGACCTGCCGCTTGAGCCGGGTTTCCTCCGAAGTGTCGGTCAGGCCAAGCAGGACCGCGGGCTCACCCAGCCCACGCACACCTGCAAGGCTGAGCGAGACCGGATCGTCGGGCTGCGCAGTCAGGCGAATCGCGATGTCGCCGGCGGCAGCGGGCCCTTGCGCGAAACGGCGAATCGATTCGGACAGCGCGCGCTTGTCCTCGCGAACGACGAGGTCGGTGGGATAAGTCGGCGGATCCTGCCCCTCGCGTCCGGCCGCGCGCATGAAGGCGGGGTTGGCGAACAGGAGGTGCCCGTCACGGTCGGCCATGGCGAGGCCGAGAGGCAACTGGCTGAGCAGGGCTTCCAGATGCGGCGCGGAATTCCCGCCGCCGCCCGCTGCGCCGATCCCCTGTCCGGCCTCCATCACCAACATCAGCGAAGGGGTCGTGTTGGGGTCGGGCTCGACCGGCGAGTCCGGATCGGCGACCGGCACATGATAGAGGACCAGCGGGCTGCCGCGGCCATTGTCGCGCGCCCAGCCGATGCGCTCGCCTTCCTCCTGGCTGAGCAGCGAGACGAAATCCTCGCCGGTGAGATCGATTGCCTCGTCGCCGGCAGCGCGCAGCGCGAAACCCTTGCTGGCGGCGCGGATCATGCCGTCCGGTTCGACCAGGGCAGCGCCGATCCCGGCACGGGCGAGGCCCTTGCCAAGCTTGCCGTCAAGCTGGGTCACGATATCGCCGATGAGGTCCACCGAACTGACCGGAGCGATGCGCCAGACAAGAAAGTCGTCACCGCGACCGGAACGGCGCACTTCGATCCGCCATTGCCGCGCTCCGCCGGGATACTCGGGACCGGCAGCCACATCGGCGGAAGCGGCGCCGTCGCGCCAGGCTGCGCGGCTGGAATCGGCAAGACGTTCAAGCGAAAGTTCGTCGAGCGGAAGGCGCGGCGGCGCATAACCGGTGCCGAACCACGCCTCGAAGCTGGCATTGGCGCAAGTCAGCCGTCCGGCGCGATCGGTCACGGCAATGGCCATGTCCGGCCGGTCGATCGCGGCGACCGTTACCGACCAGTCAGGCTGGGCGAACTCGGCCTCGGCCTCCTGAGGCCGGTTGCGAACGATCAACCAGGCCAGCCCCGCCAAGGCAACGATCGCGCCGAGATAGACGGAAGTGGCGAGCGAATCCTGAGTGGCGAGACCGACCAGCAACACGCTGAAAGCCATCGCGAGGCCGACCACCAGGAAGTCGGTCTGGCGACCCTGACGCATGGCCTCGTCGATCAGCTTCACGCAGCCGCCTCAAGCGACGCACCGGCCTCGCGCGCGCGGGCCTCGCGCTCGGCACGGGCCTGGGCGTGGCGAAGGCGGCGCGCACGGTGCTTGCGACCGATCCAGCTGCGCCAGATCAGGCCGGAAAGAACATAGCCGAGCGCGGAAGCGACAATTGCAAGCACGATGAAGCCGACGGCAGCGAACCCCGCGGACTGGGCGAACCAGATGAGCGTATCCCAGCCGCTGTGGTCCATGCCGCTGCCGACCGCGGACGCCACTCCCGTGGGATCGACATGCAGGAAGAAGCGACCCACCCGATTGGCGACCACCACCCAGAACGGCAAGGTGAAAGGATTGGTCACGAAGGTAACGAGCGCGGCGATCGACACATTGGCGCGCGCTGGAAGCGCGAGGAACGCGGCAAGGAAGATCTGCCCGACAGGGACGATGAAACCGGCGAAAAGCCCAAGCGCCACCCCGCGCGGCACCGAGCGGCGGGTATAGCGCCACAGTTCCGGGCTGAGCACGCGGTGGGCGATCGGCGCGATCCAGCGATTGCGCTCGAAATCCTCCCGCGACGGCATGCGCCGGTGCAGCGAAGTGGAGATGCGACGGAAAATGCCACTCACGAATCGAAATCCCGACCAGAACGCCTGAGCCTTGCACGATGCTTGCGCCCTATCCAGAAACGCCAGAACCATACAGTGACAAAATAGCTAACGACGGACGCTACCACCGATTGCACAAACAATCCGATAACGATGGCGGGCGCAGTATCCGAAAGCAGCCACGACCACCATTGGTGCACGCCCGCACCTGAACGGACCATGGCGTTGACGGTTTCGACATCGGCGTGAAAGCCGAAACTGTTTCCGATTGCTACGGCCAGCGGCAGAATGATCAGGATCGTCGTGAACGGATTGCTGATGAAGGTAACCGCGGCAGCCAGCGGAATGTTGCCGCGAACCGGTACGCACATCAACGCAGCGCCTACGATCTGCACGCCGGGGATCAGCGCGAAGATGCCCACGAACATTCCGACGGCAACACCGCGCGGGACCGAGCGGCGGGTAAAGCGGAACAATTCGCGTCGCCGCGAGATGGGAGCGGTAAGCCGATTCGCCTCGAGTTGCTCGTGCGTGGGCATCTGGCGATGGAGCCAGGCTGACAGGCGGGTCAGCAGCGCGCTCATCCGTGGTCCCGCAAGATCCTGCCCTGCTCGCGCTTCCAGTCGCGTTCCTTGATCGTGTGCCGCTTGTCCGCGGCGTTCTTGCCCTTGGCAAGCGCGAGTTCGACTTTCGCCCGCCCCCGGCTGTTGAAGTAGATCGACAGCGGCACCAGCGTCATGCCCTTGCGCTCGACCGCACCTTGCAGGCGCGCGATCTCCCGCTCGTGCAGCAGCAGCTTGCGCGGCCGCTTGGGCACATGATTGTAGCGATTCCCGTGGCTGAACTCGGGCACGTTGGAGTTCACCAGCCAGCATTCGCCGTTCTTGATCTCGGCATAGGATTCGCCGATCGATCCCTCGCCGAAACGCAGCGATTTCACCTCCGTGCCGGTCAGCGCGATGCCAGCCTCGAAAGTGTCTTCAATGTGATAGTCGAAGCGGGCCTTGCGGTTTTCCGCGACGCTCTTCTTCTTGTCGAATGTCTTGTGCTGCGGGCGTGCCATGTCGGTGGGCCATGTAGGGATTCAAAAGCGAAAAGGAAACGCCCCTTCGGGACGAATTGCAGCGCGCTTGTGCCGAATTCCCCGGCGCCTTCAGTACAGGTCCCGAAAGGCCCGCACAGCAGCGCGCTACAGCGAAACCCGCAAGGAGATGCTGAGCGCCGCCATGCGCTTCGTGCAGGAGCACAACCCGGCAGATTGACGACCGTCCGCCGAACCGAGCGGATCGCCGGACGGTAAGGGTCAGAGCAGGCCGGCGTGGACCAGCGCTTCGTCGACCGCGGCGCGGGCCTTGTCGCTGCAGGGTACGAGCGGCAGGCGCAGTTCGTTCTCGATCCAGTCATGGACCTGCGCCAGCGCGTACTTGCACGGGCCCGGCGAGCTGTCCTCGAACATGGCATAGTGCAGCGGATAGAGCAGGTCGTTGAGGCGGCGCGATTCCTCGAGGTCGTTGGCCGCGCAGGCGGCCTGGAACTCGGCACAGAGCTTGGGCGCGACGTTCGCCGTCACCGAAATGCAGCCGACGCCGCCCGCCGCATTGAACGGCAGTGCCAGTTCGTCGTCGCCGCAAAGCTGCACGAAGTCTTTGCCGATACCGCGGCGGTGATCTGTCACGCGGCTGAGGTCCCCGCTCGCATCCTTGATACCGATGAAGGTATCCGGGAAACGGCGCGCCAGTTCGCACACCGTCTCGGGGCGAAGGTCAGTCACGGTGCGTCCGGGCACATTGTAGAGCACGATCGGCAGCTCAGCATTTTCAGCCAGATAGCTGAAATGGGCGAGCAGGCCCTCCTGGCTCGGCTTGTTGTAGTAGGGCGCAACCACCAGTGCGGCAGCGGCTCCGCACTTCTTCGAAAAATTCATGTGGAGAAGCGCATTCATCGTATCGTTGCTGCCGCAGCCGGCAATGATCGGCACGCGCCCGGCCGCCTGCTCGATGCAGACCTCGATGACGCGGTGGTGCTCGGCGTTGGAAAGCGTCGAATTCTCGCCCGTCGTCCCACAGGGCACGAGCGCGGAGGAGCCGCACTCGATCTGCCAGTCGACCAGGCGACGGAAAGCCTGCTCGTCGAACGCCCCGTCGCGAAACGGTGTGACAAGAGCAGGAATGGACCCCGAGAACATGGACTTTACCCCAACTGACGTTCATTGATCGTCCGGCAATCGGCCCCGGAATCCCGGGAACCTGATGCACGGACTTCGTGTTCAGCGCCTGATAAGGAGCCTTTTCCCAAAATGTCCAGCATGCAGCGAATATCTCCCCTCATCTTGCTTGCCTCGACCGCGCTCATGAGCGTTCCCGCGATGGCTCAGGAAAAGGGTGTCGATGGCCGCGAATGGGACCTGGCGCGGGCGCGGTCGATGCAGAATCACGACATGCGCGTGCACCAGTCGATCGATAACTGGAAGGTCCTTGTCGCCAACGGCAACCTCGGCTTCTCGACGTATTCCAGCTTCCTGCTGACCTATCCTGGCTACCCGCAGGAAGAGAAGATTCGCCGGTTTGCAGAGCAGGCGGTGCTGCGCGATTCGCCCGATCCGCGCTCGGTCGCCGCCTTCTTCGATCGCTTCCCCCCGCTCACCAGCAAGGGTGCGGGACGCTATGCCACCGCGCTTGCCGGGTTGCGCCGTCCCGATGCCAGGGAAAAGGCCGTCGCCGCCTGGCGCGCCGGCTCCCTCGATCCGATGGACGAGACGAGCCTGCTCACGCTCTACCGCAACGTCCTGACCCCGGCCGACCACGATGCACGGATGAACGAACTGCTCTGGCAGGGAGAAACATCGCAGGCGGAACGTCAGGTCTCGTTCGTGTCCTCGGCCAACCGCAATGCCTTCATGGAACGGCTGTCCCTTCTCCAGGGTTCGGCTCCGGGCAGCCTGGGCCTGACCCTGCCCCCGAACATCGGCCGCGACCCCGGATACGTCTACAACCGGGCGGTTCAGGCGCGCAAATCGGGCGGCATGTCTTCGGAAATCAACCTGCTGGCCAATCGCCCGCCGCTGTCCGAACCCGTTCCCGAACCGGAAAAATGGGTAAAGGAACTGCTGGTCGCTGCGCGCGGGGCCGGCACCGAAAGCGCGGTGAAGATCGCCGAATCGATCGATGACGCGTTTGCCCCTGGCACCGACATCAGCCAGCTCTCCTATCGCCTGAGGGACGATTACACCTCGCTCGTCTGGCTGGGCGGCACCAAGGCGCTTTGGGATCTGGGCAATCCGCGCCGCGCGGCGCCGCTGTTCTACCGGTACGGCGCTGCGGCGCAGACCCCGGGCACGCGGTCCAAGGGCTTCTACTGGGCCGGGCGCGCCATGGCCAAGGCAGGCGATACCGCCGGAGCCAACCGCTATTTCGAGATGGCCGCCGCCTATCCGCAGTATTTCTACGGTCAGCTTTCGCTCGAACGGCTTGGCCGCCCCCTGCCCGACCTCGACACGATGCCGCACATCGTCCCGACCAAGGCCGAACGCGAAGCCTTCATGAAAAAGCCGATCACCGATGCCGTGCGCGATGTCGCGCGCGACGGTGACTGGCGCACCACGGTTCAGTTCTTCCGCGAGATCTCGGATGCCGCGCAGACGGCGTCCGACCACGTTCTCGTCGCCGAGCTTGCCCAGGAAATCGGGCGGCGCGACCTTGCCGTCATCCTCGGGCAGAGCGCCCATGCCGACGGCTTCGGCGAGTTCGGCGAAATCGCCTTCCCACTGATCCCCAATCCGCCGGGCACAGACTGGACCATGGTCCACGCCCTCACCCGGCAGGAAAGCCAGTTCGCGCAGAACGCCGTGAGCCATGCCGGCGCGCGTGGGCTCATGCAGCTCATGCCAGGCACGGCGCGCGAACAGGCCGGCAAGATGGGCCTGAGCTACGACCCGACCTCGCTCACCAGCGATCCCAGCTACAACATTCGCCTGGGCGACGGCTATTTTGCGCGCATGATGGACTACTACGGCGGCTCGACCCCGCTGGCCGTGGGGGCCTACAATGCCGGGCCCGGCAACGTGAACAAGTGGCTGCGCGCCAATGGCGATCCGCGCACCGGCTCGATCGACTGGATCGACTGGATCGAGCAGATCCCGATCTACGAGACCAAGAACTACATCCAGCGCGTGCTGGAAAATGCCGTGGTCTACGAAACGATCTATCCGGCAAAGTCCCCCTACAAGGGACAGACCCCGCTCAGCCACCTGATGGGCAAGCGCAAGCCGGGCTGACCCGCACGCTCGGGTCCGTGCCCGGCGGTTCACAAGTGTGGCGGCAGGCTTGGCCTGGGCCCGGTTCCTCGCTTAAGGATAGCGGTCTATGCAACCTGCCGGACCACCGATCACCCCTGCCGGAATGGCCGCGCTGCGCGCGCGCTATGACCACCTGCTCGGCACCGAGCGGCCAGAGATCGTCGAGATCGTTTCGTGGGCGGCGGGCAACGGGGATCGTTCGGAGAACGGCGATTACCTCTACGGCCGCAAGCGCATGCGCGAAATCGACCGCGAACTGGGCCACCTTGCGCGCCGCATGAAAAAGCTGCGGGTGGTCGATCCCTCACGCCAGACCGAGCGCGACAGGGTTTTCTTCGGCGCCACCGTCACGATTGCGGACGAGGACGACAGCCACAAGACCATCACCATCGTCGGCGACGACGAGCAGGACGCCAGTACCGGCCGGATCGGCTGGAGCGCCCCGCTCTCGCGTGCCTTGCGCGGTGCGGCGATCGGCGATCTCAAGACCGTGCCCCTCCCGTCCGGCGAGAAGGAATGGGAAGTGATCTCCATCGAGTATCCCTAGTATCGCAATCGGCGCAGGCCGGAGGTCGGCATGGCTCTACGTCACAGGATAATCGGCAAGGCCGCGCGGGTGTACTGGCGCCTGTTCAAGCCGCGAACCCTGGGCGTGCGGGCGATCGTGTGGAACGGCTCCGGGCAGCTCCTGCTTGTCCGCCACACCTACGGCAACTTCTGGCACCTGCCGGGTGGCGGCGCAAAGAAGGGCGAGAGTTTCGAAGTCGCGCTGCGCCGGGAACTGGTCGAGGAAATCGCCCTCAGCGACCTCATTGTGGAACGCGTGGTCGGCATCTATCACAATACGCGCGAGCACAAGGACGATCACGTCGTCATCTTGGCCGTGCACACCGAGCAGGCCGCTCGCATCGCCGACCCCAACGAGGTGCGCGAAATCGGCTGGTTTTCGCCCGATGCCCTGCCGCCGGACATTTCACCCGCGACCGCCCGGCGCATCGGGGAATACCAGCGGGGCGAATTCGCCCTCGAGCCCTGGTAGCCCCGGTGGCATGCCAAGGCTTCGATCCGCGCCCCGCCCTGCCCGGGGGTCACGATCGAGCGCCCGTGCGTCCGAGGACTTTCCCTCGCCCCATCGGTCAGCCTATAGCACCGACGATGCCTCATTCGCTTCGTCCGGTCTTCTCGCTCCTGATTGCCGCCACGCTCGCCGTCTGCGGGGGCTCAGCTTCGGCGCGAGAGAGCCTTGGGCTTTACGGCACCTGGGGCGCCTTTCGCGATCCGGTGGTGCCGCGCTGCTATGCAATCGCCATTGCCGAGCCGAGCGCATTGCGGCGCGATTATCAGCCCTATGTCGCTGTGGGCACCTGGCCCCGCCGCGGCGCGCGCAACCAGCTGCACTTCCGGCTGTCACGCAAGATGGCGCAAAACCCGCGCATTTCGCTGAGTATCGGGGGTAAGCGCTATGCCCTCATCGGCGGCGGCGGCGATGCCTGGCCGCGCGACGAAAATGACAATGCCGCGATCATAGCCGCGATGCGGTCCGCCACGAAGATGTCCGTCAGTGCGCAAGGGGCCCAAGGCGGACGCTTCGGCAACAGCTGGCCGCTCGCCGGCGCCGCCTCTGCCATGGATGCAGCCCTGATCGGCTGCGCACAGCTGCGCTGATCCGGCAGGAAAAAGGGCGGGAGCATGACGCCCCCGCCCTCCTCTCTCCAAACCCGGGGCAGGATCAGAAGCGGACGCCGACGCCCGCAACGACCTGGTGACGATCGAGGTCGAGGTCGAAACGCTGACCGTCGGGGATGTCGCCGGTGTAGTCCAGCTCACCCTTCTCGTAGTTCGAATAGCGGTACTCGAGCTTGGCGAAGACGTTGTTGCTGACCGCCTGCTCGATGCCCGCACCGATACGCCAGCCGTCCGCATCGATATCACGGTTGGTCACGACCGTGCCGTCGCCGTTGCGAACGTCGAACTTGGCGTTGGTGTAGCCGCCCTTGGCATAGACCATGGTCGAGGGCGACACCACGTAGCCCAGGCGCGCACCAAGGTAGAGGTCGCGGTTGGTCTTCACGTTGCCGATGCCGAAGCCTTCGAAGTCGCCGTTGTCGAACTTGGTCTTGGCGGTCGACCAGGTTACTTCGGCTTCGGGACCGACAACCACGTTGCCCATCTTGAAGTCGTAACCGGCGCCCACGCCATAGAGAAAGCCGTCGATCGACTGGTCGTTGTCGATGGAGGAATCGTCGTCGATGCTGCTGCCGGCCTTGCTCACGTCATAGCCTGCGAGCCCTTCGACGTGGAAACCCTCGAAGGGCTCGGCCGGACCGACGTCCTGCGCCATGGCCGGAACCGATGCGATGGCACTGCCGGCGGCGAGACAAACAAGGATCTTCTTCATGTGTAACTCCAATTCTTCTTCAACGGCAGGTTGCGCCTGCCTGGACCGATGGAATGCCCAGGGGCCAAGAGGAGTTTCATGAACGTAAGACAACGAAATCATTGATGTTTTTTGGCAACACCGCATCGACGAGATGCCTCTTCAAAGCGCCGGACGGCGGGAACCGAATGCGAACATTCGGCGTTCGCGGGCGCCTGCATGCGCTTCATGAATGTCTCGGAATCCTGCACCCTTCCGAAATGGCGCGCCTTGCACTATATGGCCGCCAATCATGTCAAACACGAAACTCATGCCGATCCCGGGGCACATAGACCCCGTGCCCGTCCCGCGTGACGTCACCCCGCGCGAGGATGGCCGCGTCGATCTCATCGGCCTGCCCAAGAAGCGCATCGCCGAACTGTTCGAGCAGGCGGGTCTGGACGCCAAGGCCGCGAAGCTGCGCGCCAAGCAGGTGTTCCACTGGCTCTACCATCGCGGCGTGACCGAGTTCGAGGCGATGACCGACATCGCCAAGACCATGCGCCCCTGGCTGGCCGAGCGTTTCGTCATCGGCCGCCCCGACATCGTCGAGGCCCAGCACTCCAGCGACGGCACGCGCAAGTGGTTGCTGCGCACCGCCGACGGGCACGACTTCGAGATGGTCTTCATTCCCGACGCGGACCGCGGCACGCTGTGCGTGTCCTCGCAGGTCGGCTGCACCCTGAACTGCCGCTTCTGCCACACCGGAACCATGCGGCTCGTGCGCAACCTCACTGTCGGCGAGATCGTCGGCCAAGTCATGCTGGCGCGCGATTCACTGGGCGAATGGCCCAAGGGCGCGAACGACACCCGCCTCGCCACGATGGCCGGTCTCGACGAGGAAGAGGACGAAGGCTCCTACTCGGCCGATGGGCGCTTGCTCACCAATATCGTGATGATGGGCATGGGCGAGCCGCTCTACAATTTCGACAACGTGCGCGACGCGCTCAAGCTCGTCATGGACGGTGACGGCCTCGCCCTGTCCAAGCGCCGCATCACCCTGTCGACCTCGGGCGTGGTGCCGAAAATGGCGCTCTGCGGCGAGGAGATCGGCGTAAACCTCGCCGTCTCGCTCCATGCCGTGACCAAGGAGGTGCGCGATGAGATCGTGCCGATCAACAAGAAGTTCGGCATCGAGGAATTGCTGCAGGCCTGCGCCGACTATCCCGGCGCATCCAACGCCCGGCGCATCACCTTCGAATACGTGATGCTCAAGGACAAGAACGACAGCGACGACGACGCGCGCGAGCTGGTCCGCCTGCTCAAGCACTACAAGCTGCCGGCCAAGGTCAACCTGATCCCGTTCAACCCCTGGCCGGGCGCTCCCTATGAGTGCTCGACACCCGAACGCATCCGGTCATTCTCGAACATCGTCTTCGAAGCGGGCATCTCCGCGCCGGTGCGCACCCCGCGCGGCCGCGACATCGATGCCGCCTGCGGCCAGCTCAAGACCGCTGCAGAAAAGAAGAGCCGCGCCGAGCTGGAACGGCTCTACGCGGAAAAGGAACAGGCGCTCGGCTGATCAGCCGAGCGTCTTACCGGCATGTCGGGCAATCGAAATTGCCCTGAGACAGCCGCAAAACGCTCCTGAAGATTGCCCAGCGTGGCGTGCGATGCCGTCAGGCCGGAATTGGGCCTGTGCTGCCAAGTCCCCGGAAATGAGGGTTTTTCTTCGACTTTCTGGTAAGTCCGCGACTGCTGCGCGGGATGGTAGCGGAGGAGGGATCTATAGATATGATCTATCCTATTGATTTAACTATCTTTGTCCTTTTTCAACCCTCGAAATACCCCCACCACTACCCCCATCGACCGCCTATTTACGACGAGCCGGTTATAGCCTGCGTCAAGGCGACACGAAGTTATCCGCGTCTCCGAAAATGCTCGACCTAATTCGATTCTAACCTACGTATGAGTAGCCAAAAGCACCTCGTTTGTTGAGAACGATCATGCTACGGTTTCGAGCATGCCAGTCAGGCTGCGAGAGCGGTCGCTCGTGAAGTGAAATCTGAAGGTCACGTCACCAACTTCTGCTCCAAATTCGTTAAATCCAAATCTGTTGAAGTGGTTCGAACCTCGCTGTGGTAGTCTAGGCTTTCTCCCATCGATGGACTTGGATCTGCTGTTACCGGCGAAAATTGTTCGCTCAATGAAATCTGTTGAGATAGAAATTTACAATGAATACCGAACACAAGCCTTCGAATTGCGTGAAACAAATCAAACTTCTCCGGATCATTGGGGATAAAACAATCGATCATTTTAATGAGGAGGTACGTGAAGATCACTGGGCGCATTATCGCGGGGCGTTTTCTCAGAATGACATTTCAAGTCTGTTCTACACAGCCGATCAGCTCGAAGCCGATGTTGATTCCTCTAGGATTAGCACGGACTCGATCGACGTTTTCACCAATGGCCATTTGGTTCGCCTTGGTGATCTCCAGCACAAGACGGGCCGTTCACAACTAGCGGTACTCATTGACCAGCTTCGCCAGGGGGCAATGGTTCGCGTCCGGGACCTTCAGAACGCAAGTCAGTCGATTGAACATACAGTGCGCCAGCTCGAGCAGCTTTTCCTAGCCAAGTGCCAAGTGAACCTATACTTGGCCCCGATGGGTGGTGCGGGTTTCCCTGCTCATTTCGACATCACCGATGGATTTGTCGTCCAGTGCGGCGGCACGAAAGATTGGACGATCTTCGAAGATTACACCGATCAAACGCAGCTACCGTCCGCAGATACCCCTTGGGAACCGGAGCGTTACAAGCCTCTAGGCTCGGGGAAAAGCTTGGTGATGCAACTCGGCGATGTTCTTTACCTTCCACGCGGCGTCATGCACGCTGCCCGATGCACAGATGAGCACTCGCTCCATCTCACGATCAGCTTGGAAAGCCTCACCTATTCTGACGTGCTGCAGTCGGAGGTCCGTCGTCTTGCTCACGATATTCCGGTTCTGCGACGCCGAATTCCATGGTCGTGGGACGGCAAGGATGAGCAGCTGACCGAAGCGCTGCGCGATCAAATGCGCACGCTCGCCGATCGGGTTGAGGTGGGCCCCGCCCTTGAAACGACACGGCGAACGCTCGAGCGAAGCCAGGACTTCGCGCCCGGCACGCTCAGTCAGGCTTTGACGCGACCGAGCTGAGGAGGCCCCTCGGTCGGCCGGTCAATCCAAAACGAAATCGCCGGCCCGCATGATCGCTCGCCGCTCGCCGCTTTTCAGAACGCCGTCTACATCCATCGCGTCATGGCCGATCATGCAGTCGATGTGCAGGGCGCTGGTGTTCGCGCCGGCGATGTTCCGGTCGCGCCCGGCTTCGATGCAGGCGGAGTATGACTGGCCGAAGGCGATGTGGTTGGCGGCGTTCTCGTCGAGGAGCGTATTGTAGAAAAGCACCTCCTTGCGTGCTACCGGCGAGTTGCACGGCACCAAGCCAACTTCGCCCAGCCGCCTTGCGCCCTTATCGCCGGAAAGCAGCCCCTCCAGCATCTCCCGCCCTTCCCGCGCCTCGACATGCTCAGCGACCCCGTTGCGGAAGGTCACGACCAAGCCGTCTATGACAATCCCCCCCAGGGCGATCGGACGCGAGGCCGCCAACCTGCCTTCGACCTGGTCACGATGTGGGCAGGTGAAGACTTCCTCAGTTGGGAAGTTGCAGACCGGAAGCGCGCCGTTGGCGGCGCGAGATCGACCACCCACCCATTGATGGCCCTCGGCCAGCCCGACTCTAAGATCCGTGCCGCCGCCGACGAAATGGAGCGCGCTGAGGTCAAGGGCTTGAAGACCTTGGCATCGCGTTTCCAAAACCGCCAGATGGTCACGCCAGGCGGCGATGGGATCGGCGGACTTAACGCGCACGACATCAAACACATCATTCCAAAGTTTGTCGGTCGCCTCGGCGATCGGCATCGACGGATAGACGATGCGCGCCCAGCTCTGGGTTACGAAAGGGATCGCGCACCAGTTCACGCGCAGATCCGCGGTGAACGCGCCCTCGGCGGCCGAGGCTGCCGCCATCGCGGCGTGCATGCGACCGATCCGCTCGGGCGCGACACCCGTCAGCAGATCAGGATAGGGGCCGTAGACAAAAAGCCTTGCCGCACCACCTTCATAGGCCTTGACAACACCATCGGAGAGCCAGCCGGGGGCGCAGTCCAACGCCTCGTCTGCGCCATGATCGAAACGCGCGCGGATCAGGGAGGGGTCCTCGTATAGGCAAGTTACGAGCGGCGCACCGGCCCGATAGGCGGCTCCGGCGACGTGGCCCACGAATGACTGGGCTTCAATGGGAGCTGACACGATCAACTCCTGTCCTTCGCGCAAATCAAGGCCGGCCGTCACACAAAGGGCGGCAAAACGCGCCTGCAGATCGTCGATAGTCACACTTTTCCCCGAATCTGCCTGACCGCCGCCGACGACAGCATATGATGATGCTCCGCGTCCACCTGTATGACCCGCAGTGTGCCGCTTAAGGAGCGCCATGCCTCCGCATCGGCGAAGGATCGATCAAGACCGGGCGTGACGCGGGTCGCCTCGAACAGGATCACCTCGCCGTCGAACCGATCGAAGCGCGCCTCCCATAGAAGACGGGCGTTGTTGGTCACGACGCGGGCCATGGCTTGCAACTGCTCGACCGAAAAACTGCCAAACACATGCCCCTGTGCCTTGGCCAGAGCGAGCAATTGTCCCGCATCGCGCGGCGCGACCGCCGTCCTGAGATCGGCGCCGTGCGCGATTTCACTCCAAACGTTGCCGGGTTCCGTGGGCGATGTATCGGGGACCGGGGGGAAGGCGTCGAAGAGCAAAACCCGCTCGACCGCTTCTCCCTCGGCGCGCAGGCGCGTGGCGATCGCATGGGCGACGCTCCCGCCAAACGACCAGCCGGCCAAGTGATAAGGACCGGTCGGCTGGATCGAACGGATCGCTGCCAAGCTGATGTCGACCACGTCCATGAAGGAGGTCGCCAACGGCGCGTCAGCCAGGAATCCGCGTGACTGGATGCCGTAAAGCGGCTGATCGGAATCGAGAATTGCGAGCAGATTGGTGTAGGGCCAGCAAAGGCCGGTTCCTGGGTGCAGACAGAAGATCGGCGCGCGTGCGCCTTCAGATCGAATAGGAAGGATTACATCGAAGGCGGCGCCAGGCTCGGCTACTACGCCGATCCGCTTCGCCATTTCGGCGATCACCGGATGACTGAAGATGGTATCGATCGACAGATCGCGACCAAGCTTCGCGCTGACCTGCACGGCCAATTGCGCGGCGAGCAGCGAATGGCCCCCGAGATCGAAGAAATTGTCGGTCGGGACAACCTCCTCCATCCCGAGGATATCCGCGACGATAGCGCAAAGCGCCATTTCTTCCGGCGCGCTCGCGCGTGGAGCGACATCGGCGCGGACTACATGCTCAGGTCCGGTCGACAAGGCCGTGAAGTCGAGCTTGCCGTTGGGGGTCAGCGGGATTTCGGTTACGACACGCCACTGAGCGGGGATCATATAGTGCGGCAGGGCTTGCGCGAGCTCGCGTCTTGCCTCCTCGATGTCTGGCATGATCGGACCCGATGGAACCAACCATGCCATGAGCTGAGCTCTCTCGGCATCGTCTCTGACGCGGACTGCGGCCTGGGCGATATCGGACCGGGCACAGAGGGCAGACTCGATTTCACCCAGCTCGATGCGGAAGCCTCGCAATTTGACCTGACCGTCTTGGCGACCATGAAACATCAATTGGTCGTCGTCGTTCCAGCAGGCGCGATCACCAGTGCGATACAGGCGCTGTCCGTCCTCGAAAGGATTGGCAATGAAACGCGCGGCTGTGAGCGCCGGGCACGCGTGATAACCATGCGCGAGCCCCGCTCCGGCGATGTAGAGATCGCCGATCACGCCTTTCGGACATGGCCGAAGCCGCTGATCCAGGACGTAGGTCCGGACATTCGCGATCGGCGTGCCGATGGGCGGCTGGCACGTTCCGTCTAGCGCCAGGCTCATGGTGGCGAAGACCGTGGTCTCGGTCGGGCCATAGCCGTTGTGGACGGTGCAAGCGCGCGCCCATGCCCCCGCGGTTGTAGGCGAGCAGATTTCGCCGCCCAGGATGAGCTTTCGGACAGCAAGTCCTGCGCCGTCGCCATCGAAGGGGAGCAAACGCGCAAAGGCGCTTGGCGTCTGATTGAGAATCGTCACCCGCTCATCAGCCAATAGCGCAAGGAAAGCCTCGGGCGCCCGCGCCTTCTCCTGCGGCACTACAACCAGCCGTCCGCCCCGAAGCAACGGACCCCAAATCTCCCAAACCGAAAAGTCGAAAGCGTAGGAATGGAACCAGGTCCAGACGTCGGTTTCAGTGAAATCGAACCGATCGGCGGCAGCCATCAGGTGCATCAGATTGGCGTGACTGTTGACGACGGCCTTCGGCTGACCGGTGCTGCCCGACGTGTAAATGAGATAGGCTGGGTGCTGCGGCAAGAGCGGAGCACAGCGGTCGGTCGCGCTTGGATGTCGCGGCGAACGTTGCGCCAGATCCGATAGCGTTTCGGCGGCATCGACGGCGATGGCCATACTGAACCACGGAGGCGAGAGCGTCGCCGCCAGATCACTCGTAGTGACGATGACCTTCGGTTGCGTTTGCTCGAGGCTGAAATCTCGCCGCAAGACCGGAGAGTCGGGCTCGATGGGGAGATACGCACCGCCTGCCTTCAGGATTGCGAGGATCGTCACAATCGTCGCCGCACCACGGGGCAACTGGATGGCTACAACATCACCGGGTCCTACCCCCTCGGCGATCAAGCGCCAGGCCAGCCGATTGGCTTGCTCATCAAGCTGGCGGTAGCTCAGCGTCGTCCCTTTGTCGGTCACCGCGCCATGATCGGGGAAGCGGACGACGATTGCCTCAAACAAATCGACTACCGTACCTGTTGCGACCGTTGCGACCGTCTCGTTGTTGGCCTGAGTCAGTCTAACTTTCTCTCCGGGCAGGAGCGGGTCGAGCTCCGCCACGTCGGCCTGCCGATCAGCCAGCATGGATTTGAGGAGCTGCTCCAACCGCGACAGCAATTCCGCCCCGCTTGCGGAAGCCAGCGTGCCACTCAGATGGAGTTTGAAGGACAGCGCCGGTCCGGGCTGAACGATCAGGCTCAATGGGTAGTGCGTACCACTGCTTCCCGAGACCGAGGCGAGCGGCAGTCCTCCGTCGCGGCCGTGTTCGCCTTCGGCAGGAAAATTCTCAAAGGTGAACAGCGTGTCAAACAACGCCCCCCCGGCCAGTCGGCTGATCTCCGAAAGCGGCAGGTGCTGATAGGGGATCATCGATCCCTGTTCACGCTGCTGCCGACGCAGGAAATCACCCACGGGCTCGTCCTTTGACAATTTGACGCGAAACGGCGTGGTCGTGATGAGCATGCCGACAATGCGCTCGACGTTCGGCACGGCCGCGTGGCGGCCCGCACTGACGACGCCCAGACAAAAGTCATCGCGGCCCGATAGGCGCGCCAGCAGAAGCGCCCAAGCGCCTTGCACCACCGTCGCGAGGGTGACGCCCTCGCCTATCGCCAGCGCTTCCAGCTGCGCCGTCATGGTGCACGACAGACTGAGTTCGCTCTCCGACACCCCCTGCGGGCTGCCGGCCTTGTCGCCGGTCAGCGGGGTGCTGTCCAAACCGTCGAGATACGTGCGCCAGGCGTCACAAGCTTCTTCTTCATCTTGCGCACGAAGCCAGCTTAGATAGGAATTGAACCGGGCCGGATGCGGCAACATGGCCCCGTCACCGTTATGGCGATACAGCGCGTCCAACTCCTGCAGCAAGAGTGCGCCGGACCATCCATCGACGACCATATGATGCATGGTCAGCAAAAGCTGTTCGCACGTGCCGTCTCCCTCGATCAACGACGCACGGATAAGCGGTCCGCCGAAGAGATCGAAACCGCGCATGCGATCTTCGGTCGCTATCCGTTCAAGGCTATCGGATGTGCCATCCTGCAGAACGACCCTCTTCAGCGGCAGGAACACCTGCGAGGGAACAAGTTGCACCGCCCGACCCTGCCGATCATGCACTAGTCGCGCCGTCAGGCCGGGATGCCGTTTGACCAGTGCATTAAGCGCACGTTGCAGCCTGCCCGGATCAAGCGGCCCATCGAGATCGAGACGAAGCTGGACGAGATAGGGGTCCTCCTGCCCGGCTGTCCGCTCCGAATGGAACAGCAAGCCGGCCTGCATTGCCGTAAGCGGCCATATGTCCTCTAATTCCGGAACGATCGCGGCGAACGCGTCAATCTGAACCTGATCATACGACACGAGGTCGAAATCGCTGGGTGAGGGCCCACCGGCGCCGGGCGTCGCTGCGTGACACACCAGAGCTTGGAGCGCGGCTCCCCATGCATCGGCAAGCGCGTGCATCGCACCCTCGCCGAGCACCCTGGGCGCATATTGCCAAGTCGCGTCCAGTCGGGGCCCGTCAGGCGTTTCATGCACTGCGCAATTCAGGCTGATCATATGGTCCAACGGCCTGTCGCGCTCGGCTCCGCCAAAAACCGCGGAGTAGGTGTCGGCAGGGGCAAACGGCGCGTTGCGTGGACGACCGAAACGTCCAAGATAGTTGAAGGCAATTTGCGGATCGGCAGTGCCGCCCAGCGCGGCTTGTCCTTCATCGTCGAGATACCTGAGCAAACCATAGCCGACGCCGGCATGAGGCAGCGTACGCAATTGCTCCTTGATCCGCTTGAGCGCCTGCCCCGCGTCGCTTCCGCCTGCCATGGCTTCAGTCAGATCGATATCTCCGGCATCAAGATGCACCGGGAAGAGGCTGGTGAACCATCCGACGGTCCGGGTCAGATCAGCCGCTGCATCCAGCGGTTCCCGACCATGCCCCTCCAGGTCCAGCGTCAATGCTGGCCGGCCGCCTCTGCCAGCGCTCTCGCTCCAGGCGGTGACCGCCAGCACCAAGGCTGTCAACAGCACATCATTGATGCGCGCGCGGAACGTTGACGGAACGCGGGTGAGCAAGTCGCTGGTCATCCCGCTGTCCAGAGAACGACTGATGTAACCGGCATCTCCCAACAGGTCCTGCTGAGGATCCAGACGGTCGGAAGTGAGCGTAAGCCCCGCTCTCGCTACCATCCCCTGCCAGTAAGGCAGCTCGTTTCGATGGCTGGAGATTGCTGCATCCTGCGCCAGCGACCACTGCCGAAAGCTTGTCGTCTTCCGTCCGAGGTCGATCCGCCCCCCCTTCTCGGCCTGTGCGTATGCGCGGGCGAGATCTTCGGCCAGGATGCGCCAGGACGCCCCGTCGACCGCGAAATGGTGGATCACGATCAGAAGATGCCCAAGCTGAGATGGTCCTGCGTCGGCCCATACCGCGTCCACCATCCGCCCGGATGACGGATCGAGACGCGCAATGGCGTCAGTATAGGCCGCCTTCAGTGCAGCATCGCGCTCAGACACGGTTTTCCCGGCCGTCATAAGCCGTCGCAGCGATACAGGTGGCCCTGGGTCCGGCGCAGGAATGGACATTTCCCCGGCGCCATTGACCGTCAGGCGTAGCGCGTCGTGGTGCGCGATGATCGCCGCCAAGGCGCGCTCCAGAGCATCAATATTCAATCCAGCGGGAGTGAATAGCACACTGGCCTGGTGGAAGCTGCGCCAGTGCTCGCTGCGGGCAGTGGTGCGGTGGATTATGGGCGTGGCAGCAACACCGCCTTCGGCCACATCCTCCTGCTCGGTCTCTTGCGGTCCGAAGCGAGCATTTGCGGCGAGATCCCGCAGCACCGGGTGCAGGAAGACATCGCGCGGAGAAAGCAGCAATCCCTGCTCCCGGGCGAGACTGACCAATCGGATCGAACTGATGCTGTCGCCACCCAGATGAAAGAAATTGCCGTCGAGATCGACCGCATCCAGCGACAGAAGCTCGGCAACGATCGCACACAGGACGCGTTCGCGGGCATTCCGGGCCGTCTGCACTGGCCGGGATCCCCGCCGAACCATCCCACGCAATGCCTGCCGGTTGAGTTTGCCTGAGGCAGTCATCGGCAAGGCGTCGATCAGGACGATGTCCTGCGGAATGAACGGCGCGGCCAGCTTTGCTTCGAGCGCTTCGCGAATGCTCCGCGTTATGCGTTGACCAAGTACGCTGTCCAGCGGACTTCCGACCGGCGGACGGACCTCCCTGCTCGCGGCGCTGCCCGGCATTTGTACGCGGCGGTCGTCGCCGGCTCGGAACAGGACATCGAGGCTGGCGTCCGAATGTCCAGCTGCCAGACTGATATCGACCCGATATCCAAGGGCCTCTCCCAGGCGCCGCAACTCCTTGGGTTCGACGCCGGGTGAAAGCAGTGCCATCTCGCCTTCCAGCAAACAGGTGGCGTCGCAACAGGCTGCGATCGTCAGAGCGTTGGGCACGGCACGCAGCGCCAGAGCCCGCGGCTGCGTGATCAAGCTCTCCTGGATGGACGCGATACTGGCCGAACCGCCGTCAACCCATTCAAAAGCCGAGGCGTCGATGGAATCACCGTCGGTGCGGATCAAAACGTCGTACCGGAATTGGTTCAGTTCGCCGGGGAATTCACCCGCTTTCGGCAACACGTCGATCTGCGTGATCTGCGAAAACCGCTCGCGCAATGTCATGAAGAAGGCTGGATTGAGGAGAAGCTCTCGTTCCTGTTCAGCCTTGCGCCGCACGAGCTCCCGCAGTTCCGTTGCATGCATGTCGGGAGGGCCGCGGTGCCACTCGACGGACAGATTAAAGGCGTTCTGCAATCCCTTGTGACGGATATCGCCCAAGAAAATCGTTCCGTCCGGCTCAAGCGACGTCCCGATCAATTGCGAGATGATTTCGATCAGGTAAGTCTCATCTGCAAAATATTGCACGACGGACGGCAGAATGATCGTGTCGAACTTGCCCAGAGCCAGTTGTTCGATCTCGTGCGCAGCCGCGCACTGGAATACCGCTTGGGCAAGCCCGGGCATGCGATCCATCAAGGCAGCATTCGCTTGCAGCGATCGCAATTGCGCGATGCGTCGCCGGGAGATGTCGATGCCGACGTAGGATCCAGTCATGCCGAGCAACGGGAAGGTAATCAGCCCGGCGCCACACCCGATCTCCAACACCCTACGAGGCGCGAGATCTTTGATGCGGGCAACGGCGCCCTCGACATAGTCGCGCATTTCCGCATTCGACAGTGGCTCGCCCGTATAGGCGCTGTTCCAGCCGCGCGTGTCGAAGGTCGGATCGGCGATGTCGCCGGACACCACACCATCGTCTTCGATCTCACGCCACGCATCGACATGTTCGATCGCGCACGCCCGGCGTAGGGCCTCAATGGTAGAGCCCTGACGCACAGGCGACACATAGGCCGTCAGCGTCAGGCGGCCTTCGGCGTTCGGCGCGGCATCTACAGCGACCTGGTCGACCAGCGGCATCGCCGCGATTGCGGCCGCCACCTCGCCAGGTTCGACACGCACTCCGCGGATCTTCACCTGATCATCGGCCCGACCATGGAAATCCAGTTGGCCGTCGGCGCGCCACGCCGCCAGGTCGCCGGTGCGGTACATGCGGGCGCCGGACGCCCGGGCGAAAGGATCCGCCACGAACCGCAGCGCCGTGAGCGCCGGCTGTGCGAAATAGCCTTGAGCAAGCGCATCGCCCCCGATGTACAACTCGCCAATCGTTCCCGATTGGCAAGGACGCAGGGAGCTATCGAGGACATAAACGCGCACGCCGGCAATGGCACGACCGATTGTGACATCGCCATCGTCCGCAAGCTGAGCGCTCATTGTTGCGCAAACGGTCGTTTCGGTCGGGCCATAGGCGTTGAACAGGCGGACTCGCTTGCTCCACGCAGCGACGAGATCGGCAGGGCACGCTTCACCGGCGACGATGATCGCCTGCAAGGCCCGACCGGCTTGCGGGGACAGGGTCTGCAACGCGGTCGGCGTGAAGGTGGCATGGGTAATAGCGGCGCTATCCAGTAATCGGGCCAGATCGTCGCCGGCGCGCTCGTGAACGCCCGCGATCACCAGGGTCGCTCCGCGCGTAAGGGTCATCGCCAGTTCCGAAACCGATGCGTCGAAGGCGCAGGACGCCAGTTGCACCACACGATCGCCCGGCCCGATCCCAAGCCGATCCGCCTGGACGGCCGCCAGACTCGGCAGTCCTCGATGCGGCACCAGCACACCCTTGGGCCGACCGGTGCTGCCGGAGGTGTGGATAAGATAGGCCGGATGATCGCCCTGCAATGGACGCGTGCGGTCTTCGTTCCGAGGCGCGACCTCTGATTCGTCTGCGATCTCGGCCCCAACGATGGCATCGTCCAGTAGGAGCCGCGTGAGATCGGCAGGCAACCGAGGCGACAAGTCGCCCGTCGTCAGTGTGAGCTTGGGCGTTGCATCTGCCAGCAACTGCGCCAGGCGCTCAGGTGGGTGACCCGGATCCAGCGGCATGAAGGCCGCGCCGGCTTTCATTACCGCCAGCACCGCGCGCACCATCGGCTCGGATCGGGCGAACTGCGTCGCAACGATATCGCCCGGCCCGATACCCATCCCGATCAGGCGCCAGGCGAGCCGGTTGGCTTCGGCGTCGAGCGTTGCGTAATCGATGCTCTGGTCGCCATCGATTATCGCCGTCATGCCAGGCATCGCGGCCACTTGACTCTCGAACAGCGAGGCCAGCGAGACGGTCGGAAGCGAAGTGGGCGGCGGCAGCCCGTCCAGCAACCTCGCGCGTTCGACAGCGGGCAGCACGTCAAGCCGAGCGATCGGTTGCAGCGGCGCGCGCGTGACCTGCTCCAGCAACCGCACGAAGGCATCGGCGTAGCGCCGGACGTCCCCCGCGGGCAGCAGATCGGCGTTGTAGTGAAACCGCAGGCCCAGCATCGGCCCCGGCAGGACTGCGACGCTCAGCGGATAATGATTGCTGTTATGGCCACTGACGTCCGTCAGTGGCAAGTCGTCCGGCGACTGCGCGGGCGGCGGCGGTTCGACCGGATAGTTTTCGTAGGTGAACAGAGTGTCGAACAGGCTCTCTACGCCCAGATGCTTGTGGATCTCGATCAACGAAAGATGTTGATGCGGCATGAGGTTCGCCGCATCACGCTGGAGCTCTTGGAGCAGATCGAGGGAGGTGCGGCCTCCCCGCAGGGACAGGCGCACGGGCGTGGTGGTGATGACAGCGCCCAGCATATCCTCGATTCCGGCAACCGGCGCTTGCCGTCCGGAGCTGACCACGCCGAAACACACGTCGGTGCGATTGAGTAGCAAGCCCAGGGTCAAGCCCCACACGCCTTGCAGCACGCTTGCCAAGGTAAGGCCGTGCTCGCGCGCCATCTCTGTCAATCGCGTGGAAAGTGTGCGGCTTATCAACCGCTCCTGCATGGCCTGATGGGCGGGAGCGGACCGGTCAGCATCGGGCACCACAAGCGTCGGCTTGGCCAGCCCGTCGAGGTAGCGCCCCCAAGCCTCGCGTGCCGCTTCGCGATCCTGGCCGGCGTGCCAGGCCAGATAGCCTCCGAAGTCCGCCGGCGGCGGGAGGGCGCCGACCACGCCGTCGGCCCGGTAAAGCGCGACGAGATCGCGGAAGAAAATGGTCGTCGCCCAGCCATCGCCGAGCAAATGATGCTGACTGAGCAACAGCTGGTTGCGGCCAGACGCCAACTTCAGCAAGGTCGCGCGCATCAACGGCGCGGTATCCAGCGCGATGCGATCCGCGCGATCGACGCGCGCCAAGACGTCGACTTGGTTGGCCTGTTGTTCTGGCGCCAGATGGGTCAGATCCATTTCGCGCCACGCCATGGCGCAATCTCGCATGACAAGTTGCACTGGCCGCTTGTCGCCATCTTCGTGGAAAGACACGCGCAGACTGCGATGCCGTTCCAGCAGGGCCTGGAAGCTGCACCGTAGCCGCTCGGCGTCGAGCACACCCTCGAACGTCAGGATGAGCTGGACGAGATAGGGGTCTTCGCCGTCCGCGGCTGCGCCGCCATAAGCCGCATGGAACCAGATGCCCTGTTGCAACGGTGTGAGTGGCCAGAAGTCTTCGGCGTCGGGGTAGGCTCGCCGGAGATCCGCGAGCATTTCTGCCGAATGGAAGGCTGCTTCGATGTCTTCCGATGCGTCCGCCGGCGTCGAGCGCTCGGCGATCTGGCGGATGACCGGATGCAGGAACACATCGCGGGCGGCCAGGCTGAACCCGGCGTTGCGTGCCGCATTGACCAGGCGGATCGCGATGATGCTGTCGCCGCCGAGATGGAAGAAATTGTCCTGCGGGCCGACGCGCTCCAACCCGAGCAGGTTAGCGACTTGATCGCAGAACCATGTCTCGGCCGGTGTCTGCGGCGCAGCATCGCCGGCCAAAGCGATCGGTCGCCAGGCCATCAGCGCCTTGCGATCAAGCTTGCCGTTTCGGGTTAGCGGCAACGCATCGAGCCGGACCAGCGCCGTCGGCGTCATATAGTCAGGCAGCCGATCTTCCAGCCATGCGCGCAGATCGGCCTCCGCGCAGGCACCGGCTACATAATATCCGACCAGCTGACGCCGGCTGCCGTCGGCGACGAGCAAGACGGCCGCAGCCTCGACGGCAGGGTGGCGCAGCATCTGCGCCTCGATCTCGCCGAGTTCGATCCGGAAGCCACGCAGCTTGACCTGGTTGTCCTGCCTGCCAAGGAATTCGATCTCACCGTCCGGTCGATACCGGCCAAGATCGCCGGTATCGTACAGGCGCTCGCCGGTGGCCGGATGACGCACGAAACGGGATGCAGTTTCTTCCCGATTCCGCCAATAGCCCTCGGCGAGACCAGCTCCGGCGATGAATAATCGGCCCGGGGTGTACACCGGACAGGGTGACAGATCGGGCTTCAACACATGGAAGTGCTGGTTGGCCAGAGGTCGACCATAGGGAATGGATATCCAGTCGGGCTGGATTTGCACGATGGGGTGAAGAATAGACCAGATCGCCGCTTCGGTTGCGCCGCCGAGACTGATGAGCTGGCAATCCTCAGCGAGCGCAGTCCGCAATCGCGGCGGCAACGCAAGCGGAATCCAGTCACCACTGAGCAACACCAGCCGTAGGCTTGCCAAATGAACCTGCGGTGCCGGAGTTGCCGCCAGCATGAGTTCAGCCACCATCGGCACTGAATTCCACACGGTAACGTCGTGCACCCGGATCAGATCGGCCCAGACCGCCGGATCCTGCGCGCCCTCGACAGGGGGAATGACGATCGCGCCACCCGCACCGAGAACACCGAAAATGTCGAAAATGGAAAGATCGAACTCGAAGGAGGAAACCCAGAGCACCCGATCGCGTTCAGTGATGCGGAAACGCCGACCAAGATCGGCCAAAGTGTTGACCGCGGCGCGATGGGCAATGGCGACGCCCTTGGGCACGCCTGTGCTACCGGAGGTGTAGATGACGTAGGCCAATGCCTCCGGCGACAGTGTTTCCGTCGCTATGGGCGGTGGAGGCACGGCCGGATCGGTTTCGGGAGCATCGAACAGCGTGACTGCTGTTTGCCAGTCCCGGCCGCGCTCGATACGTGTCTGCGTGATGGCCACGCGGACGCCGGCTTGATCCATGATTCCTGCAATGCGTCGGTCGGGCTGGCCGGCACTGATCGGCAGGAAGGCCCTCCCGGCCAATAGCACGGCGAGCGCTGCCACGACCTGTTCCGGCCCCTTTTCCATGACGATCGCCACAAGTGCGTCGTCCGACCGCAAAACGGCCAGAAGTTGGTGCGCCAACGCCGTGGCCCGCATGAGCAGCGAGCCGTGCGTGACGGTTCCGTCTGGGGTGATCAGGGCTGGCGCAGCAGCATGACGCGCGGCCGCCCTCAGCATTCCGGCGTGCAGCAGGTCTCTGCTCGCCTCCGCCTGGGTCGCGTTGGTGGCGGCGAAAAGGGCGAGTTGCGCCGGCGGTGTCAGTACCGCGTCGGTTGCCTCCCACGCCTCTGGCTCGGCCAGGCATTCCAGGCGTTGGACATAGGCGGCGAACATGTCGTCGAGCAGACCGGGCGGGAACAGCGCCTCGGGCGCATCCCAGTCAATCCCTAGCCCCACCCCCTCGGCGAAACCTTCCTCAAAGACCTTGCAGTCGAGCCACGTCTGCGGCGTTTGCGTGATGGCGTGTGCGACCGTGACACCCTCGGGCAGGGTCACGTCCGTTTCGCCGATGACGCTGGTGAACACCACCGGCAACAGGCCGGCCTCGGGGTCGCCGGCCGCCTGCGCCTTGAGCCGCTGGACCTCCACGCCACCGAAAGCCATGTGATCGAGATCGGTAGCCATCTGCCGGCCTTGAGCCGAAGCGCGCTCGCGGAACGATCCTCGGCGCGCACCCCGGATCTCGAGCGGGAGCAGTGTCGTGAAAACGCCCAGCACGCCTTCGAATCCGTCGGGACGGTTACCGACGGTCAGGTTGAGCGTGAAGTCGTCCTCGCTGGCCCAGGTCGCAACGACTTCGGCATAGGCCGTGAGTAGAAGGTTTGTCGGCGTGAGGCCGGCATCGGCAGCGTACCGCTTCATACGGCTCCAGACCGTCGGCGAAAGGCATGCGGCGCGACGACCGAAGCGGTGATCCCTGAGCTGCGAAGGCGAAACTGCGAGAGGCAGTGCCGGCGCTGGCGGCAACGTCTCGATCCGGCTGCGCCAATAGGCTTCGGCACGCATACGGGCCGTGTGGTTTCGGGCTTGGGCGATAACATGGTCCCGGAATGTCAAGGCCGGCGCTGGCGTAAGTGCCTGGCCGGCATGGACCGCGAAGACTTCGGCCAGGAGCAGGTTGATACTTTCGCCATCCAGAATGAGCGCATCGAAGCTCATATGTATGCGCCAATCCTCGTCGGCGACCCGAGTCACTCTCACATCGAACAAGGGCGCGCGGTCGGGCGACAACAATTGGTGCGACATTTTCCGGCGGATGTCGGCCACTTCCGTCTCGGCCTGCGACGGCGACAAATGGCTGACGTCAATTGGCTCGATCGCGAACCGAATCTCGCCATCCAGGACGCGCTGGACGCCGTCGGTATCGATCACTTCCCGTAGCACCGGATGGCGGTCAATCGCCTGACGCCATCCGCTGGCGAACCGTGCGGGATCGAACCGGGTTGCGCGCAGCTCGACGTAGGCGTGACAGGCTACCTCTCCAAGTGCGACGAGCTGTTGGCGGCCCAGCCAATAGGCTTGTTGCACCGGCGTCAGCGCGAAGGGCTGGAGCAGGCCATCGGGGTCTGGACTTGCGGCTACCGGGTTGCTGGTCAGCGGTGTCTTTGCGATGGCGTTGGCGAGGTCCTGGAGAACGGGATGCTCGAACACCATGCGGACGGAGACCTCGCGACCGAGGCGCTCGCGCAGGCGGGCGACCAGGCGCACCGCCATCAGCGAGTGACCGCCGAGATGGAAGAAGTTGTCGCCCATGCCGACCTGTGGGGCACCGACCAGCTCGGCGACGATCGCACAGAGTGTCACCTCGTCCGGCGTGGCCGGCGCCACATGCTCGGTCACGGCCACCGTCGGCTCGGGCAGCGCGCCCCGGTCCAGCTTGCCGTTGACCGTCAGCGGCAGGCGATCCAGCGCGACCAGCGCGGCGGGCACCATATAGCCCGGCAACCGCTCAGCCAGGCGCGTGCGCAGCACTGTCACGTCGATGCCCGCACCGGGCATCACCACTACATAGCCGACGAGGCGCGCATCGGCTCCGGCGCCTCGCACCACCACTGCGGCCTGCACCACCTCGGGCTGGTCGAGCAGCGCCGCCTCGATCTCCGCCGGCTCGATGCGGAAGCCGCGCAGCTTCACCTGATCGTCGCCGCGACCGTGATAGACGAGTTGGCCGTCCGCCCGCCAGGCCCCTCGGTCGCCCGTCCTGTAAAGCCGCTCTCCATCCCCGAACGGGCTCGCCACGAAACGCGATGCGGTCAGCCCGGGGCGGCCGTGATATCCGCGCGCCAGCCCGGCACCTGACACATAGAGCTCCCCCACCACCCCGGCGGACACAGACCAAGCCCGGAATCCAGGACGTAGACGCCAGTGTTGGCGTAGGGCGAACCTATGGTGACTTCGTCTCCCATTTCCCCGGCGACCACGCCGATGGTGGTCTCGGTCGGTCCATATTCATTGATGATTCGTGCTTGGGGACAGTAGGTCCGCAGGATCGCGAGATGTGCCGGCGTCACCGCCTCACCGCCCAGCATCACGGCACCGACCGGGGCGGGCGAGAGGTCGCTTCCTTCCAGGAGCGCCACATGCGAGGGAGTAAGCTTGATCGTCCCCGATGGCGGATCAAGCGCGAAAACCGCTGCCACGGCCGCCTCCGGGCGCGGCTCGGCAACGACGTCGATCCGTCCACCATGGCAGAGCGGCACGAACAGGCTGGTCAGCGTAAGGTCGAACCCGGCTGCCGTAAACAGGGGCATCGAGACCGCATCCGCGCCGAGCACGTCGCAGCCCACATGGTCGACATAGTGGGCGATGCTGCGATGCTCGATGCAGACGGCCTTCGGCTGACCGGTGCTGCCTGAGGTGTAGATGAGATAGGCGGGATGCCTCGGGTCGAGCGGCGTGACGCGATCGGTGTCGATCGGCGCATGGGCAGGCGCGGCGTCGAGACCGGCATCGTCGTCAATCGCGATCAGCGTGGCGTCGGCCTCAGCCAGGCCTGACAGGCGGTCGGCGAGCACGCGCGTCGTCAGCACAGCCTGCGGCCGCGCATCGGACAGCAGGAAGTCGAGGCGTTCGGCCGGAAGGTCCGGGTCGAGCGGAAGATAGGCGGCGCCGGCCTTCAGCACGCCCAGCACCGCCGCCACCATCTCGATCGACCGATCGAACGCCAGCGCCACCACTGTCTCGGGACCCGCACCCAGCCCGATCAGGTGCCAGGCGATGCGGTTGGCTGCGGCCTCGAGCCCGGCATAGTCCAGCGATCGCTCCCAGTCGGTCAGCGCGATCGCCTTCGGCGTGCGCGCGGCCTGCGCTTCGAACAGCGCCGGCAGCGTCGCGGGTTCGGGCATCGAGCGCCGAGGTCCCGCGAAATCCTCTGTCAGCCGGCTCGCTTCACCCGGCAGCAGCACGCTCAGCTTCGACAACGGCTGCTCCGGGTCCGCCAGACCCTGCTCCAGCAGGCCGATCAGGCGCGCCGCCAGACCCTCCGCACTCGCCCGGTCGAACAGCTCCGCGCTATACTCCAGGCTGCCTCGCCAGACTCCATCCTCTTCGGTGAAGGTGAAGCACAGATCGAACTTCGCCGTTGGCACGCTGACGGACAGGGGCCGCGTCTTCAGACCAGGCGCTGCAAAGCTGCCCTCCGCCCCGCTGTTCAGCACCAGCATCGTCTGGAACAAGGGCTGGCGCCCCAGCACCCGCGGCGGGTCGAGCACCTCCACCAACCGCTCGAACGGCACGTCCTGGTTCATATAGGCGTCAAGGCACACCTCGCGGCTCCGCGCCACCAGCGCCCCGAAATCCGGATCACCGCCCAGGTCCAGTCGCAGCACCAGCGTGTTGACGAAGAACCCCACGAGCCGGTCCAACGCCGCATCTCCACGCCCCGCAACCGGCGTTCCAATCACAATATCGTCGCCCGCGCCAAGCCGCATCAGCAGCGCCGAGACCGCCGCATGCAGCACCATGAAAGACGTCGCACCCTGATCGCGCGCCAACTGCGCTATGGCCGCAACCAGCGTCGCCGGGATTTCGATCGGCGCTGACCCTGAGCGCCGCGTGGGCCGGGCTGGCCTCGGATGATCCAGCGGCAGCGCCAGTTCCGTGGGCGCGCCCGCCAAGGCCGTCCGCCAATAGTTTATCTCGCGTCCGATCAGGCTTTCTGGGTCGGTCTCCTCGCCCAGCAACGCCCGCTGCCACAGCGCATAGTCGGCATAGTGCACCCGTAGTGGATCGTAGTCCGGCGCCTCTCCGGCCGCCCTCGCCCGATAGGCTATCGCCAGATCCTCCAGCAGCCGGCCCATCGACCAGCCGTCGGTCGCGATGTGATGCACGACCAATGCCAGCACATGATCGTCCGGCCCCAGGTCCAGCAGCACCGCCCGCAGCGGCAGGTCGCGCGCCAGGTCGAACGGTCGCGCCGCCTCGGCCGCCAGCACGGCGTCGACCGCATCCGGCGCACAGGCCCGCCGATCCAGCACGACATGCGCCTGTTCGAGCACCTCCTGGTAGGGCTCGCCGCCATCGTCCTTCAGCAGCGTGCGCAGGCTCTCGTGGCGCATCGCCACATCGTCCAGCGCCGCCGCCAGCGCCGCCTTATCCAGCCCACCTAGCAGCCGTGCCGCCAGAGGGATGTTGTAGGCCGCGTCGGCTCCTTCCAGACGGTCCAGGAACCACAGCCGCGCCTGCGCAAACGACAGCGGCAAGCGCGATGGCCGTTGTGTCACCGTCAGGGCATGGGTCGCCCGCGGCGCCTGCCGCACCCGATCGACCAGATCGCCCAGCCGCGGCGCCTCGAACACCGAGCGGATGCCCAGCACCCGGCCCAGCACGCTGCGCACCCGCGCCACCAACCGCGCCGCCAGCAGCGAGTGGCCGCCGAGCGCGAAGAAGTCGTCCTCCGGACCCACCCGTTCCAGACCCAGCAGCTCGCCAACCAGGCCGCACAGCACCGCCTCTTCCGGCGTCCCCGACACGCCCCCGCGCACCTGGGGCCCCGGCGCAGGCAGCGCCTTGCGGTCCACCTTCCCGTTCGCCGTCAGCGGCAGCGCGTCCAGCACCACAATCGCCGACGGAACCATATAATCCGGCAAAACCGCAAAAAGATGCCGGCGCGCGTCTTCCGGATCGAAATGCTGACGCAGCGACGGCGGCGGCGCATAGGGGCTCCAGGCCTCTGTCTGAGCAGTATCGATCGGTCCGGCCAGCATCGCGCCAAGGATCAGATTGGTCTGGGCGTCCGCCAGTCCCAGGTCGGCTTGCAACCTGTCCGCATCGAAGCCACCAACCAGGCAACTGCCCACGCCCAGCGCCGGCCCTGCATCGGCCAGAACCTGTCCCATGGCGCCGGCTTCGATCAGACAGGCGTCACGCGCCCAGTCGCCATAGATGGGCGCAATCGCCGGAAGGTGTCCGACCAGCAGCATCGCCAGCGCGGCCCCCTCGGCGATGCCGCGGTTCACGCCGTCGAACAGATGGGTATCGAACGCGAGGTCCCCGACGGGGTTCAGCGTGTGGCCAGCCGGGTCGTAGACATAGGCTCCGCCGTCAAGTCCGGCGACCGCGCCGTCCTTGGCCAGCACATAGAGCCGCACAGGATAGAGGCCGCCTGCGGACGCATAGCGCCGCTTGGGCAAGGCCGCGTTCTCAGCGGGCATGGCCCGCAACACGCTCAACCAAGCGCCCAGAACCGCGGCCCCGATGGGCCGTTCGGCGAAATGGCGGTAGCTCTGACGCGCCAGAAAGCCAGACCGTTGTTGTTCGTCAAACTGGCCAAGGGGCAGCGCGACGGAGACCTGCGGATCGGCGGCGCCAGGCAGGCCGCGTTGTTCAAGGACGAAGGCAGCGTGTGCGCGCGGATCGACCATCTCGCCGGCTTTGCGGACACCGGCGCCAGGTTGGTCGAGAGTAACATAGGCCACAATCCGGCGCGTGCGGTCGCTGTCGCCCGTCAGACTCGCGGCGGCGCTGACAATCTGTGGCAAGCCGCAGAGCTGGGCCTCGATCTCACCCAGCTCAATGCGGAACCCCCGCAGCTTGACTTGACTGTCCTCGCGACCGAGGAACTCGATCTCGCCGTTTGGCAGGTAGCGGCCCAGATCGCCGGTATCGTAAAGCCGCTCGCCGGTGACGGGATGCCGGACGAAGCGGGCCCCCGTTTCAACCGGATTGTTCCAGTAGCCGAGCGCCAGCCCATCGCCTGCGATGAACAGCTTGCCGGGCACATGGACCGGGCACGGCGAGAAATCGGGCTTCAGGACGTGGAAGCGCTGATTGCGCAGCGGCTTGCCATACGGCACCGACGTCCGCGCTGCGTCGGAAGCGTCGATCGGATGAAGGATCGACCAGATCGACGCTTCGGTGGCGCCGCCCAGGCTGAGCAATTGCGCCTCGGGCGCGGCCTCGCACAGGCGCGGCGGCAAAGCGACCGGAATCCAGTCGCCGCTCAACATCACGACCCGCAGCCCGCCGATCAGGCCCGGAGCGGCGTCGCCGGCCGCCGTCATCATGAGGTCGGCGAGCGCAGGCGCGGAGTTCCAGATCGTCACCTTGTCCAATTTGATGGCCTCGGCCCAACGGATCGGATCGCGCTGCCCATCGACCTTCGGGACCACGATCGCTCCGCCGGCGGCCAGCACGCCAAAGATATCGAAGATCGACAGATCGAACTCGAGCGACGAAACCCACAACACGCGGTCCGAGGCGTTCAAGCCGAGCCGCTCGTGGAGATCCGCCAAGGTATTGCGAGCGGCGCGATGGCTGATCGCAACGCCCTTGGGCTTGCCTGTGCTGCCGGATGTGAAGATCACATAGGCCAGATCGCCCGCCGACACCGGTCGGGACTCTGATGCCGAAGGCTCTGAGACTGGCGCGACGGACGCGTCCATGTCCACATCGAGCAGAGTGATCGCCTCCTGCCAGGCGCGGCCCCGTTCGATGCGGGCCTGGGTGAGTGCAACGCGCGCGCCGGATTCAGCCAGAATGGTCGCGATGCGCAGATCCGGTTGCCCGGCGCTGATCGGGAGAAAAGCTCGACCCGCCGCCAGGACCGCGAGGACCGCGATGATCTGCTCCGGCCCCTTTTCCATGACGACAGCGACCAGCGCATCTTCGTCGGACAGTACCGCGCGCAGCCGTGCCGCCTGATGCTGAACTGCGGTGTAGAGCGACGCGAAGTCATAGGACCGCCCATCGGCGATTATCGCCACAGCGCCGGGGTTCGCCTGTGCAGCGGCTAGCACCGGCTCATGCAGCAGCTCATCCCCCAGGCGGCCAGCGGTGGCGTTGACGGCGTCGTACAGGTCACGCTGGGCACGCGGCAACAGCGTTCGTTCAGCCTCGTCCCACGCCGCATCATCGTCGGCCAGGGTTTGCAGCAGGCCGACATAGGCCTCGAACATGGCGTCGAGCAGACCTTCGGGGAACAGCGCCGCCGGAGCGTCCCAGTCGACACCCAACGCCGTTCCACCCACCTCATAGACTTTGTTGTCGAGCCAGGTCTGCGGCGTCTGTGTGATGCCATGAACGACGTCGATGACGTCATCGGGCAGCTCAGCCTGTGCTTCACCGAGAACGCTGGTGAAGACGATCGGCAGCAGGCCCGCTGACGGATCGCCGGCCCGCGCGGCGAGCCGACGCTGCACATCGACACCGCTGAAGGCGCGATGATCGAGATCTGCCGCCAATTGCCGCTGCTGGGCGCGCGCCCGCTGGGTGAACGGCCCCGTGCGCGCCGCCCGCACCTCCAGCGGCACGAGATTGGTGAACACACCCAGCATGCCCGCCACATCGGGCGCGAGGGGCCGACGGTCGCCAACCGTCAGGTTCAAGGTGAAGTCATCCGACGCGGCCCATGTGCCGAGCACTTCAGCATAGGCGGTCATGAGCACATTGGACGGAGTGAGACCCCTGGCAGCTGCGCGCTGCTTCAGGCTGCTCCACTGTGCCTCCTCGATACGGGCATGGAGACGCGAGAAGCGGCCGTCGGCGAGCGCGCTAGGTTCGACCGCCAACGGCAAGTTCGGCGGGGGAGGCAAGCTGGCCAGTCGCTCGTCCCAATAGGCCTCAGCCTGTTTGTTCGCCAGATCCGGCTGCGCGGTCGCCAGCACGTAATCGCGGAAGGTCGCCGCGCCGGACGGAGCCCGATGTGATCCGGTGCGGCCGCGATATTCGTCGAATACCTCTTGCAGAAGGCGGTTGTTGCTTTCGCCGTCCAGAATGAGCGCATCGATGCTGAGATGCACCCGCCAGTCATCGTCACGCAGGCGCGTAGCGCGGACGTCGAACAGCGGCCAGCGGTCGGTAGGCAGCACCTGATGCGACATCGCCTCGCGGGTAGCGGATACCGCCGCCTCCCCGGCATCTTGGGACACATCGGCATAATCCGCGCATGGGATGACGAAGGGCGGCACACTCTGGAGAATCCGCTGAGTTCCGTCCGGCGCAATCACCGCTCGCAGCATCGGGTGCCGGTCGATGACAGTGCGCCAGGCCGCCGTGAAACGTGGCAGGTCCAGATTGCGAACGACAAGCTCGGCGTAAACATGGCAGGCGACATCGCCGAGTGCGACAAGTTGCTGTCGTCCGAACCAGTAAGCCTGCTGGACTGGCGTAAGTGGAAAGGGATCGAAGGCGCTGTCTCGATCGATGAGCAACGCCTGGGGCGCGGCTGCGTCCTCGGCCAGAGTAGCCAG
The DNA here is from genome assembly GCF_000767465.1 of Novosphingobium pentaromativorans US6-1. Lineage (NCBI taxonomy): Bacteria > Pseudomonadati > Pseudomonadota > Alphaproteobacteria > Sphingomonadales > Sphingomonadaceae > Novosphingobium > Novosphingobium pentaromativorans. The sequence continues at coordinate 229,490 of NZ_CP009291.1, read as the reverse complement.
ATGTTCGGCCAGCCTCGCAAGCACGGAGTATTGGAACACGGCCCGCAAAGAAAGCGCACGTCCGGTCGTCTCGCGCACTCGCGCTACCAGTTGGGCTGCAAGGAGCGAATGTCCTCCAAGGCGGAAGAAATCATCAGCCAGGCCAACTCGCGGCAGCCCGAGGAGATCAGCCACAATTGTGCAGAGCGTGTGATCTTCGGACGTGCGCGGCGCCACATAAGGTGTGAGGTCATGAGTTTGAACGTGAGGCGGAATTGCCATGCCGATCAACGCAGCCTTGTCGATCTTGCCGTTTCGGGTCAGCGGCAAGGCGTCAATCGGAACGAATGCTGTCGGCATCATTGCATCGGGCAATTGTCGGGCCAACGCCGCGTGCAAATTGTCCGGTTCGATCCGTCTGTCCGGTCGTGCGACAAAACAAGCGACCAACCGCAGGCCGCCGCCGTGCTCGGGCAAGGCCAGCACGGCTGCTTGCGCAACATCCGGATGGGCGGCAAGGACGGCCTCGACCTCGCCGGGCTCCACTCGCACGCCCCGAATCTTGACCTGATCGTCAGTGCGGCCCTGATAGTCCAGCACGCCATCGCGGCGGCAGATCACGCGGTCGCCCGTACGATATAGACGCTCGCCGGCTACGAATGGACTGGCGATGAAGCGGGTCGCCGTCAGGCCGGGACGCCCGTGATAGCCACGCGCCAATCCGATGCCAGCCACATAGAGTTCGCCAGCGACGCCGGGCACGCAGGGGCACAGTCGCTCGTCGAGCACATAGACGCGGACATTCGGATAAGGTCGCCCGATCGCCATGTCCGCCCCCTCCACCGTCGCTGCGATGCAGCCGATGGTGGCTTCGGTCGGGCCGTATTCGTTGACGATGCGGATGCCGGGGCAGCGCGCCCGCAGGATATCCGCCTGACCTGGGGTCAGGGCCTCGCCGCCGACGATCGCTACCTGAATCGGTGAGGTTCCCGCGGGCAGACCAGTCAGCATGGACAGATGCGAGGGTGTCAGTTTGATGGCGTTAAATCCGGCGTCCGTTTCGAAGACCGACGCCAGAGCCGCTTCCGCCGCCATGGGCGGAACGACATCAACCACCCCGCCGCAACACAGCGGCACCAGCATGCTTGTGAGTGTGAGATCAAAGCCCAACGCCGTGAACAACGGCATAGTGACCGCGACGTCGTCCAGGATCTCCCGAGCCACATGATCCACATAGTGGACGATGCTGTGATGGCTGATGCCAACGCCTTTTGGGCGGCCAGTACTGCCCGAAGTATAGATCACGTAGGCGAGATGGGCGTTGCGGAGCGGAGCACGCCGCTCCGCTTGGGTGAGCGGCTCTGGCGAGAATGTGGCGAGACGACAGTGCGTATCAGGCTCATCGAGACAGACGACCTGTGAACGGAACTCCGAAGGCAGACGAGTCGCGAACTGGGCCGAAGTAATAATGCGCGCAGGCTTCGCATCCGAAAGGAGGAAATTCAGTCGTTCTTCGGGCAGATCCACACCGAGCGGCAGATAAGCGCCGCCGGCCTGAAGAATGGCCACCGCCGCTTCGACGTGCTCGATCGAACTGTCGAGCAACACTGCGACCCGGTCGTCCGGGTAGACACCTTCAGCAATCAGCAGACGCGCAAGCCGATGGGCTTGGTTACCCAATTTCGAGTAGCTCACGATCTGGTCGCCGCATCGGATAGCGGGTGCCTCGCTCTTTGCTACAATCTGCGCCAAGATCAATTCGCTGAGCAATGTGTCCGGCGCTAGAGTTTCGCCAGCGGCGGCCCCGTCCGTCGGCCTCCCTCGTTCCTCCTCGGAAAGAATGTCCAGCCGCGAAAGCCGAACCTTGGCGTCGCGACCGACCTGCTCGAGCAATCGGCCGAGCCGGGCCAGGATGTCTTCCGCCGTCGAACGATTGAACAGATCGGCGCTAAACTCCAGCCGGCCGGTCAAGGCATCGCCGTCATCCCGAAATTCGAAGGACAGGCTGAATTTCGATTGTCCGGCGGCAAGGATTGTCTCCGGCGTGGCAGCGATGCCTGGCATGTCGAGAGCGGCGGCCGGGCCAACCTCAAGGCTCAGCATGGTCTGGAACAGCGGCTGGCGGCCTGCAATGCGGGGCGGGTCGAGCGCCTCGACGATCCGCTCAAGCGGCAGCGCGTCGTGAGCATAGGCGTCGATGCAGGTCGCTCGCACACGGGCAAGCAGAGTAACGAAGTCCGGATCGCCACTCAAATCGTTACGCAGGACAAGCGTATCGACGAAAAAGCCGACCAGCGCATCGAGGCTGCTGTTCTTGCGCCCGCCGGACGCCGTGCCGATCACAATGTCGTCGCCCCCGCCGAGACGATGCAGCAATACGGACAGAGCTGCTTCCAGAACCATGAACAGGGTCGCGTTCTGCTCGCGGGCGAGCTGGCGCAGTCGCCGAGTCGTGTCCGGGGCTATCCTAATGGTGACAGCCCCGCTCTCGTGGCTCGGCTGCGCCGGTCGCTTGCGATCCACCGGCAGTGCGATCTCGTCCGGCAATGCGGCGAGTTTCGCACGCCAATAGGCCAGGTGCTCCGCTTCGGCCGCTTCATTCAATCGCGCCCGCTGCCACAGTGCGAAGTCGGTGTAGCTTACCTCCAGTGGCGTGAACTCCGGCGCGTCCCCAGCTTGCCGCGCCGCGTAGGCCTGCGCCAGATCGGAGAGCAGCGGCGCTATCGATGCGCCGTCCGCCGCCGCGTGATGCAGGACGAGTAGGAGCAGGTGATCCTGTGGCGCCAGCTCGATCAGGGTCGTGCGGATCGGATCGTCCGACGCTAGGTCGAAGCCCCGCGCCGCTTCCGCTTCGATCAGCGACGTGCTGTCAACCTCGGGGATGGCGACGAGCCGGAAGGGCGGTTGCACCTGCCCGGCGGCCAGGACCTGTTGGATGGGTCCTCCCGTTCCTTGAACGATCCGGGTGCGAAGCACCTCGTGGCGCGCGACCACGTCGCCCATCGCCGCCCTCAAGGCCGCGATATCCAGCGGACCGGCTAGACGCCAGAGGATCGGAATATTGTAAGCGCCTTCGCCCTCGATCTGGCTGAGCAGCCAGACGCGCCGCTGGGCGAAGGAGAGCGGCAGTTCGGCCGGGCGCGGCTGAACGGTCAGCGTGTCGTCGGCCTTTGCCGCCCGTGCGATGGCGTTGGCGAGGTCCTGGAGAACGGGATGCTCGAACACCATGCGGACGGAGACCTCGCGACCGAGGCGCTCGCGCAGGCGGGCGACCAGGCGCACCGCCATCAGCGAGTGACCGCCGAGATGGAAGAAGTTGTCGCCCATGCCGACCTGTGGGGCACCGACCAGCTCGGCGACGATCGCACAGAGTGTCACCTCGTCCGGCGTGGCCGGCGCCACATGCTCGGTCACGGCCACCGTCGGCTCGGGCAGCGCGCCCCGGTCCAGCTTGCCGTTGACCGTCAGCGGCAGGCGATCCAGCGCGACCAGCGCGGCGGGCACCATATAGCCCGGCAACCGCTCAGCCAGGCGCGTGCGCAGCACTGTCACGTCGATGCCCGCACCGGGCATCACCACTACATAGCCGACGAGGCGCGCATCGGCTCCGGCGCCTCGCACCACCACTGCGGCCTGCACCACCTCGGGCTGGTCGAGCAGCGCCGCCTCGATCTCCGCCGGCTCGATGCGGAAGCCGCGCAGCTTCACCTGATCGTCGCCGCGACCGTGATAGACGAGTTGGCCGTCCGCCCGCCAGGCCCCTCGGTCGCCCGTCCTGTAAAGCCGCTCTCCATCCCCGAACGGGCTCGCCACGAAACGCGATGCGGTCAGCCCGGGGCGGCCGTGATATCCGCGCGCCAGCCCGGCACCTGACACATAGAGCTCCCCCACCACCCCCGGCGGACACAGACCAAGCCCGGAATCCAGGACGTAGACCTGAAGGTCGGTGAGCCCCGTACCAATCCAACCCGTCTGTTTCGCAGCGATCGTCGACAGGTCGATCGGCGCGGCGGTCACATGGACAGTCGTTTCGGTGATGCCGTACATATTGATCAGCCGAGGGCGCACCGGATGCCGATCGACCCACGACTGCAACCGCGGAATGTCGAGCGCTTCGCCTCCGAAGATCACAGTCCTCAGCGCAAAGGGAGCAAAGTCTCCGGCGGCGTCTGCCTGGTTGAGTTGATAGAAGGCCGAGGGTGTCTGGTTGAGGACCGTCACCCCTTCCTTGGCAATCAGGGATCGGAATTGATCGGGCGAGCGAACAACAAGACTGGGTACGATCACCAGCCGCCCGCCATGCAGCAGTGCACCCCAAATCTCCCAGACTGAGAAATCGAAGGCGTAGGCGTGAAACAACGTCCAGACATCGCCGCCGTCGAAGGCCATCCATGGACGCGCCGCATCGAAAAGCCGCGAGACCTGACGATGCTCGATGCAGACGGCCTTCGGCTGACCGGTGCTGCCTGAGGTGTAGATGAGATAGGCGGGATGCCTCGGGTCGAGCGGCGTGACGCGATCGGTGTCGATCGGCGCATGGGCAGGCGCGGCGTCGAGACCGGCATCGTCGTCAATCGCGATCAGCGTGGCGTCGGCCTCAGCCAGGCCTGACAGGCGGTCGGCGAGCACGCGCGTCGTCAGCACAGCCTGCGGCCGCGCATCGGACAGCAGGAAGTCGAGGCGTTCGGCCGGAAGGTCCGGGTCGAGCGGAAGATAGGCGGCGCCGGCCTTCAGCACGCCCAGCACCGCCGCCACCATCTCGATCGACCGATCGAACGCCAGCGCCACCACTGTCTCGGGACCCGCACCCAGCCCGATCAGGTGCCAGGCGATGCGGTTGGCTGCGGCCTCGAGCCCGGCATAGTCCAGCGATCGCTCCCAGTCGGTCAGCGCGATCGCCTTCGGCGTGCGCGCGGCCTGCGCTTCGAACAGCGCCGGCAGCGTCGCGGGTTCGGGCATCGAGCGCCGAGGTCCCGCGAAATCCTCTGTCAGCCGGCTCGCTTCACCCGGCAGCAGCACGCTCAGCTTCGACAACGGCTGCTCCGGGTCCGCCAGACCCTGCTCCAGCAGGCCGATCAGGCGCGCCGCCAGACCCTCCGCACTCGCCCGGTCGAACAGCTCCGCGCTATACTCCAGGCTGCCTCGCCAGACTCCATCCTCTTCGGTGAAGGTGAAGCACAGATCGAACTTCGCCGTTGGCACGCTGACGGACAGGGGCCGCGTCTTCAGACCAGGCGCTGCAAAGCTGCCCTCCGCCCCGCTGTTCAGCACCAGCATCGTCTGGAACAAGGGCTGGCGCCCCAGCACCCGCGGCGGGTCGAGCACCTCCACCAACCGCTCGAACGGCACGTCCTGGTTCATATAGGCGTCAAGGCACACCTCGCGGCTCCGCGCCACCAGCGCCCCGAAATCCGGATCACCGCCCAGGTCCAGTCGCAGCACCAGCGTGTTGACGAAGAACCCCACGAGCCGGTCCAACGCCGCATCTCCACGCCCCGCAACCGGCGTTCCAATCACAATATCGTCGCCCGCGCCAAGCCGCATCAGCAGCGCCGAGACCGCCGCATGCAGCACCATGAAAGACGTCGCACCCTGATCGCGCGCCAACTGCGCTATGGCCGCAACCAGCGTCGCCGGGATTTCGATCGGCGCTGACCCTGAGCGCCGCGTGGGCCGGGCTGGCCTCGGATGATCCAGCGGCAGCGCCAGTTCCGTGGGCGCGCCCGCCAAGGCCGTCCGCCAATAGTTTATCTCGCGTCCGATCAGGCTTTCTGGGTCGGTCTCCTCGCCCAGCAACGCCCGCTGCCACAGCGCATAGTCGGCATAGTGCACCCGTAGTGGATCGTAGTCCGGCGCCTCTCCGGCCGCCCTCGCCCGATAGGCTATCGCCAGATCCTCCAGCAGCCGGCCCATCGACCAGCCGTCGGTCGCGATGTGATGCACGACCAATGCCAGCACATGATCGTCCGGCCCCAGGTCCAGCAGCACCGCCCGCAGCGGCAGGTCGCGCGCCAGGTCGAACGGTCGCGCCGCCTCGGCCGCCAGCACGGCGTCGACCGCATCCGGCGCACAGGCCCGCCGATCCAGCACGACATGCGCCTGTTCGAGCACCTCCTGGTAGGGCTCGCCGCCATCGTCCTTCAGCAGCGTGCGCAGGCTCTCGTGGCGCATCGCCACATCGTCCAGCGCCGCCGCCAGCGCCGCCTTATCCAGCCCACCTAGCAGCCGTGCCGCCAGAGGGATGTTGTAGGCCGCGTCGGCTCCTTCCAGACGGTCCAGGAACCACAGCCGCGCCTGCGCAAACGACAGCGGCAAGCGCGATGGCCGTTGTGTCACCGTCAGGGCATGGGTCGCCCGCGGCGCCTGCCGCACCCGATCGACCAGATCGCCCAGCCGCGGCGCCTCGAACACCGAGCGGATGCCCAGCACCCGGCCCAGCACGCTGCGCACCCGCGCCACCAACCGCGCCGCCAGCAGCGAGTGGCCGCCGAGCGCGAAGAAGTCGTCCTCCGGACCCACCCGTTCCAGACCCAGCAGCTCGCCAACCAGGCCGCACAGCACCGCCTCTTCCGGCGTCCCCGACACGCCCCCGCGCACCTGGGGCCCCGGCGCAGGCAGCGCCTTGCGGTCCACCTTCCCGTTCGCCGTCAGCGGCAGCGCGTCCAGCACCACAATCGCCGACGGAACCATATAATCCGGCAAAACCGCAAAAAGATGTTTGCGCAGTGCGCCTTCATCGAGCGCACGCCCCACGACATAGGCGGCCAGCCGAAGTTCACCATCGGCCGCCGGAAGGCCAAGCACCTCGGCCTGTTCGACATTAGGCGCCCGAAGAATTGCGGCTGCGATCTCGCCGGGCTCTATCCGGACGCCGCGAACCTTGAGCTGATCGTCGACGCGCCCATGGAATACGAACTGACCATCCTCCCGCTGGCTGGCCAGATCACCGGTTCGATAAAGACGTTCCCCGGGCTGAAAAGGGCTGGCGATGAAGCGCGTGGCCGTTGGAGCGGGACGCCTCCAATACCCACGGGCGAGGTTATCGCCGGCGATATAGAGTTCTCCGGTTTTGCCCGGACAACAGGGCTTCAGTCGCTCATCGAGAAGATAAAGGCTCGTCCCAAGAATCGGCGCCCCGATCGGTGGCGCATCTTCTGCCGGAGCGATGTGCGCCGCCGTCGAGAAGATCGTTGCTTCCGTCGGACCATATTCGTTGACCAGGGCGACGGCGGCAAATTGCTCGTAATGCCGCCGGACCAGACTCGGTTGCAGCGCATCGCCACCGACGATGACCCGCGTCAAATTAGCGCCGAACGGCGCATCGTCATCTGTAAGCACGGCGGCATAAGCCGACGACGCCAACATAACTGTCCGCACCGCATCACGCCAGCGCGGCGCCAAGTCATGAAATCCGGCCAGATCGACACCCAACACCAGGGTTCCGCCGCCGCCGAGGGTCGCGAAGATTTGGGCGACGGAGATGTCGAAGGTCAGCGGAGCGGTCAGGCAGGCGACGCCTGGCGCGCCCGGATAAAGATGCCCCCGCGCGCGAAGCGAGTGCATAATAGCACGGTGGGAGACTGCGACGGCGTTCGGGTCTCCCGTGCTACCGGAAGTGTAGATGAGATAGGCGATCTGATCCGGCGAAACTTGCCTCTGTGGCGCCGCCGGAACCGCCGAAGGCGCAAAGGTGAGAACTGGCATCGCTATTCTGAGCGAGCGCAGCGGCTCGGGCAGGCGTCTCCCCATTCCCTCCGGGGCCACGATTCCGCTCGGTCGCGCGTCGCCGAGGATCGACGCGAGGCGGGTATCTGGCTGGTTGGGGTCGAGCGGCAGATAGGCTGCACCCGCCTTCAGGATGCCCAGGATCGCGACAATGCTCTCGATCGTGGCCGGCGACAGGATCGCGAACACCTGTTCGGGGCCAGCGCCCGTGTTCAACAGTATTTCGGCAAAGTGCCCCGCATACCGGTCAAGCTCGGCGTAGGTCAGCTCCCGCTTGCCCTCAACCAAAGCGATGGCATCGGGTGTCGCACCGGCTTGGGCTTCAAACAACTCGGCCAGATTGAGGGAATGCGTAGCAAAGAGCGGGTTGTTCTGGCCCGCGTGATCGGTCACGGTTCCTGATGCCGAAAGGCCATCAGCAGATTGGCTGCTTGAACCCTGATGGTCCGTAGTTCGCTGGTCTTGACGCACTTTGGCCATCGTCCCTTACGAAATCTTGGGACAGGACGGCCGACGCACCTTTCAGCCCGAATCCGTTAATTCGCCCCCGAAAAACTGGTGACGACACGATATCCACACAGGCTGCGATTTACCACTGCGAAAATGGCGTTTGGGGCAATTTGGCGTATCGGATTTCGGCAGTACGAGAAGCAGGACATTATTGAAGTGCGTTGGGACGACTTGAGCTTTGAAAAATGTCGCGAGACGCGCGACTCCCTAATGTCTCCAAATACTTGCCAAGCTTTGGACATGCGCCGCCTACGACTGGCCGCATCCATGGCATTCCCTGCGCCAGCTTGGAGTTTGCGAGGAGAATCATCCTTGCGGCGCCTCGCGTGATCGCCCTTTCATGGCAAGCGCAGTGCGAGCGTCAGTGGCGATTTGGTTCAACCAGAAGCGCTCGAACTTTCCCTCCTCCATAAATGCCAAAGGCCCGTAGTTGGTCAAAGCGTGGGCGCAGCGATCTGCAATTCCTTGCAGCGTAGCTAGAGCCAGCTCATCTTCGCCGCGTTTTTGGAGTAGAGAGCTATACTGGAAATATAGATCCTCCAGATACATGTTAGTCAGGCCGTCTCCTTCGCATGTGGGTGGCATTATTTTCTCGACGGCGAGCTTTGCAATGCTTAGGGCGTCTTCATATTTTCCTGCTTTTTCAAGAAGCCATAGCTGAACTGCAAAGAGGCGGCTTTGATAGAAGCGCTCGCTGGGGTCGCGAGAGCTAATGGTGAGAATTCCCTCGGAGAGGATCTCGAGTGCCCTTTCCGATTCATGTCCGGCGTCCGCGGCGATGGCGGTGTATACGTACAGGACCGCGATGTCATGCAAGCCGGACGTGGTTTGCGAATCCAGGGCCTTTCTCAGGCAGTCATCGAGCACTACCTGCGCTTCGGCGTGTTGATCGCTGTTGATCAGCTTCGTCGCCTCTCCGAGAGCCAGACGAACGCTCGAAGAAGCAAAAAATCTATCTGTCGTCTGATCTAATATCATTTCACTCTTCCGCCTTCTGAAGCAGCATGCAATTCGGCAAATAACTCGTTGCACTTATTGCACTGCAATCCTTTGGCGCCGGCTCAGCTTATGGGCTCGCAACAGAATATCCGAATGCGCATCCCAGCGCAGGATCGTCTCGATCCAATCCGTTGGAATGGCACTTGCACCGTAGATGGCACCCGCAATCTGTCCTGTGATGGCAGCTGTCGTATCGGCATCGCCACCGAGGTTCGCGCATTTGAGTACAGCATCGGAAAAAGACGAAGTCGACCAGACACAATGCAATGCCATTGCCAAGGCGTCCATCGCGTAGCTGCCAATATATTCCGGATGTTCTCTTGCTCGGGCCGGAGAGTATCGAAATTCCGAGCTGAGCCAGTTCCAGTTCCTGTCTTCCAGATTGGCACCCATGTTATCCGAGCATGCGTCTTCCTGATCGGACCGGGACAGGCAATCCACTGAATAAACCTGCGACGTGAAGCGATCCGCCAGCCCTTCAAGGCAGCGCGCTGTTCCATCGCCCCGAATACCGTCGAGTATGCACCGCGTCAGCAACCGGCAGCATTCGGCGGCTTCCTCTCCCTGATGGGTGGTCTTGCTCTGCCAATAGGACATGGCGGTCGCCAATTTGTCGTCATGCCGGAAGAAAAGCGCCACTGGCGCATTGCGCATAAGCGACCCGTTGCCCGATGTTTTCAAATCTCCTGCTGTCGTGAATTGAGTCCTCAAACGCGTAAATTCTTCGAAGCTCTGCCAGATGTTGCCGCCGAGTCCGACTGAAGTCTTGGTCGGTCTCTGATCGTCCAGAAAGAATGCATTGCAGTAGCCAAAGTACCACCAGTTCAGGAAGCGCAACCGCAAATCATGGGCATCGAAAGCGTCTCTTAGGAGCAGAGAATCGGCGAGGCAGAGCGCCATGCTCGTGTCGTCTGTCCATTGGCCAGGACGAAGCGCAAATCTGTTGTATGACGGCCTGCACCAGAAGTCGGACTTGAAACCTGTCAGTTCCGAAGCGCCATAGCTGAGATCACTGAATTCCAAAGGAGCGCCGAGTGCGTCGCCCACGGCGAGCCCTAGCAAGGCTCCGAACACGCGATCTTCTTCATCGTCGATCAAGCCCGATTGCAGGCCTCTTATTGCCAGATCACGGTCGGCATTATGGCACGCATCGAATACAGTAAGGCCGGACATTCGGCCGGAACGGCGATCATCGCTTCGCCTGACCGCGTCAAGTCCCTGTGGGAAGGCAAACGCTTCCGCGTCTTCGTGAGCCATCATTGTCCCGGCCGTCCCTCATGCTTGGATCCGACACACCATCCTTGATCGAACAATGGCGTCCGAGGGTCAACTCACCCGATAGTCACCGGGAAAGCAAATCGGCCCCTTCCCTCAGGCAAGGGGGTTACGCCCATAGGAATGCCGTAAATTGCGTTCAGGCTATCAGGAGTCAGCAAATCGTCCGGCGTTGCATCGGCGACGAGCTCCCCCTCACGAAGTGCGATGATCCGGTCGCAGAAGCGCGCTGCCATATTGATCTCGTGGATCACGACCACGCTCGCAACACGATGCGCCTCGCTGAGCTGCCTAAGCAAACTCAGGACTTCGATTTGATGTCCTACGTCCAGTGCCGCGATCGGCTCATCGAGGAGAAGCAGCCGTGCTTCTTGGGCCACGAGCATAGCCAGCCACGCGCGTTGGCGTTCGCCACCAGAGAGAGTTTCCAGGAAGCGATCAGCCAAGCCAACCATCCCTGTAAGATGCAGCGCTTCTTCTACCTTCAGGCCATCTCCCTCGCCGAAGCGACGAAAAGCGCCGTGCCAAGGATAGCGCCCAAAGGCGACGAGTTCGCGGACTGTCAGTCGTGTCGTGATTGGCACATGTTGCGGCAGATAGCCCACTGCACGAGCGAAGGCGCGATCCGACCAGTCGACGACGTCACGGCCATCATAGTAGATCGTTCCTCCACTTGACGGTTGCTGGCGGGCGAGTAGCCGCAGCAGGGTGGATTTTCCGGAGCCATTCTGTCCTATGATACCAGTCACGCCCTGCCTGCCGATATCAAGCGTCAAAGGATGCAACAGTATCTTGCCTTCGACCGCGAATTGCAGGCCAGCAAGTGTCATTCCGGTCGTCGATCCGTTCATTTGCCGCGCGCCCTTCTGTTCAATAGCAGCATCAAAGCCGGCGCCCCCAACAACGCGGCCACAAGCCCGGTTGGTAGTTGCAGCGGGAAACTGACAGTCCGCGCCAGCCAGTCCGCCCCGATCATAATCGCGGCACCAGCTCCCGCCGCTGCAAAGATCAGCGACTGGAGCTTGCGCAAGCCGAGTGTCATGACGATGTGCGGTGCGACTAATCCAATGAATGTGACAGGCCCGAGGATTGGCATAGCCGCTACACTGGCAAGGGCGGCCAGCAGCAACAGCGTGAGCCGCGCCCGTGGCAGATTTACGCCCAGCCCCTGAGCGGCCTCGGGTCCCAGCGGAAGAATCTCCAGCCAGCGGCGCAGCACCAGCGCTGCGATTAGCGTCAGCACTGCGGCCAACATCGTCAGCACCGCAGCCTCGAGCGAGACGCCAGCGACCGAACCCGACATCCAGCCCAGCAAGCGCATCGCGCGCGGATCGCCGACAGCTGTCAAGACGCCAACCAGCGCATCAGCCAGTGCACTGACTGCGATGCCCGCCAGCAACATATGGTCTGGAGCAAAAGCGCTGCGCCTTCCGAGAGCCAAAATCAGCAGCAAGACAACCAGGCCACCACAAACGGCTGTCGCCGCCTCGCCTGCGACGCCGATCTCACCGAAGACCAGCAGGCTCAGCGCTACAGCCAGCAATGCGCCGGCCGAGACTCCGAGCACCTCGGGGCTCGCAAGCTCGTTGCGAGTCAGGCGTTGCAGGACGACACCGGAGATAGCCAACAGGGCACCGGCTGCGCCGCTGGCCAGGATCCGCGGAAGCCGCCAGACAGCAACCGCGTCCCACGCACCAAAGGGTAGAGACCAGCTGCCGGTCGGCCCTCGGCCGACGAGCAAGGCGACAATGACGAGCAGTCCCAGCCCCGTGAGGACAACAGGCGTCCGCGCCGCGGGTGGATCACTCCAACTGGGCGGCGTAGCGATGGCGGGGGGCGCCGATGGCTTCATCCGGCGAATGAGCAGCAGGAGCAAAGGCGAACCGAGAACGGCCGTAACGGCCCCGGTCGGAAGAAACTCCGAAAGCTGGCCGGCGAAAAGCATGACGGTCGCATCGGTGATAAGCAGCATCAATGCGCCAAGCAAGATCGACCAACCCAGTTGAGCACCGAGCCGACGCGCGCCCGCCAACCGCGAAAGAGCCGGCGCGACAAGACCAACGAATCCGATAACGCCGACCATGCTGACAACGAAGGCGGTCATGGTGGAGGCGATAGCGATCGCGACGAAACGCAGCCGCGCGACGGACAGGCCAAGCCCTCGAGCCCCTTCATCGCCCAATTGCAGAACGGCCAAAGAGCGCAGGAGCGGCAGCAAGGCCAATGAGACCAACCCCAAACGCAGCGCCAGACCCATGAACGGCGACCAGCTCTGTTGGCTCAAAGAGCCGCTACCCCATAGGAACACTGCGGTCATTTGCCGAGCCTCGACTAGGCCCAATAGGGCGGCCAGAGCGCCGCAGAACAGCCCGACGATCAAGCCGGCTATCACCGTTGCGACAGGCTCGAAATTGCGACGTCGAACGAGCAGGAATACTAGACCTGTAGTGATCGCGCTGCCCGAGATCGCCACAAGATCGCGACCGAAGCCGAGAAGGCCGGGCGCCGCAACTGTGGCGATTGCCAGTGCAACTCGCGCACCAGCCTCGACACCGAGCGTCGTCGGCGAAGCCAGCGGGTTGCGCAGCACGAATTGCATGATTGCTCCGGCCCCCGCAAGCCCCGCGCCACACAGCGCAGCCATGGCCAGCCGTGGCAGCGTCGCATAGATGAAGACCATCCTGTCTGCGTCGTAGCCTTCGGCCTTCGATGGCGTTTGCAGGAAGGCCGTAAGCGGGTCATGAATGACTGGAACCACCAACCCGCAGGCGATCAGAGCGAGGAGCATGGCCAGCGGGGCCGGCCCAAATTTCACCATTCCATCCTTCATCCCGCGACGCGCTCCAACTCGGTCGTGAGGAGGCGCGCGAATCTCAGGGCGGCCGGCAGCGCCCCGAACATGAGAACCGGCGGCAATGTCGACATATGGCCCGCCTTAACGAACGGCAGCTCGCGCCAGAGAGGACTCTGCGCGAGTGTCGGCAACGCATCTGGCGGGACGGGCTGGAAGGTGATGAGACGCACGTCCTTGTCGGTTGCGAGCCCTTCTATCCCCGTCGTCGCAAAGCCCCAGGCATTTGTGAGTTTGGTCCAGGCGTTCTGGAGACCCAGTGTCTCGAGCACATTCTGGTAGAGCCCAACTCCGCCATAAGCGCGCACGTGCCGTGCATCGAGAAAGCCCACAAGCAGAACTGGCGGCAGGCGCAAACGCGCAAGACGAGCGCGGCAAGCGGCAAACTGTGCATCGCTGTATGTGATCAGGGCTTCTGCCTGTCGTTCGGCACCGATCATCGCTCCCAATTCACGGGTCAATCTACGAGGACGCTCGAGCGGCGAGGGTGTCGGCTCAAAGACGGTGAAGCGGCGAACCGGTGCGATGCGGGCGAGCGCCGGCTCCTGGTCTTGCGAAAAGGGCGATGTCAGGATGATGTCTGGGCGCAGAGCGGCCAAGAGCTCGAAATTGACCTCTTGCTGGATGCCGATGTCGGCCGTGCCGGCCGGCAGGCGCGGCTCGACCACGAATCGGTTCCAATCGCTCGCCGCCACCAACGCAACCGGCGGTTTTCCGAGCGCAAAAAGGGTCTCGGCAATGGCCCAATCCAGTACGGCAACGCGCTGAGCCGCCGCTGACGCGCCGAGGGGGCTTGGCAACAACGCCGAGCAAGCGACCGCTCCAAGCAGATTTCTCCGCGTTAGGAATAAATTGGATTTGCCCCTCATGATGCCCTATTCGTTAATAAGGGCATAGTGGAGAGACAAGCCCGTAGTCCCGAGTTCTGATCATGCGGAGTACTCGTTGGCGATGGTCGAAGCCGAGATCGCGTTCCTAGCGCCGTGCAAGCGGCGTCCTGTCTTTCATGATACACCTTCAGACAAGGATTTTCTCCCGCTTACACAACACATCGTTCCAATCAGCGCGGTCCATGACGAGCGGACGACATTCACGCTCGACCGGCACGGCATCGAGATTGTTCAACGGGCATGTCCGCTGGAATACCAACCGGCAGGTGAAGGCCGCATCGCCTATCTTCGAGCGCTCGAGGAATTCGTCGCCAGTACGACTGGAGCCGTAAAGGTCGTGGCGCTGGGGAATGGCGTCGTCCGTCGTAGCGAACGCTCGGTACGCCACAGGCGTGATGGGACGACCGTGCTCGGACGCTTTGCCCATTGCGATTTCAGTCCCTCGGATGCCGGTTCACGTTTTTGGGTGGAGCATCTGCTGTCTGGCCGAGAAGCGCAGGTGAGACTGGCTCGTCGCTATGCTATCTACAATGTCTGGCAGTGCCTGACCGATCCGCCACAGGATACGCCGCTCGCATTCTGCGAGCCGGCCAGCGTATTGCCGGAGGATATTGTTGGCTGCGATCAGGTGATTACGGCCAGAGATGGCAGCACAATCCGCTTCGAACTCAGGCTTTACCACTATAACCCAGCTCAGAATTGGTTCTACTTTCCAAAGCTAGGTCGGAACGACCTGATGGTCTTTACCGGCCACGATTCCGATCCGGCCCGACCGCAGGGCATCGCCCATGCCGCCTTCAGTGATCCGACCTGCCCCGAAGGCGTCCCGCCCCGCGAGAGCATTGACGAGCGGCTAATCGCCTTCTTCGAGTAGGCTCCCGACCGGGTTCGTTCATCTCTCGGCAATGACCATCACGCGCTTGTAATTGGACGAAAAGTTTGAGGCTAGCCTCTCCGGTGGCTCACAGAGGCGGAGACGGCGGAAGCGCGGCAGGATTTCTTCCCAAAGCAGCCGTAGCTCAATGTCAGCTACACGCCTGCCAAGGCAGCGATGGACGCCCCAACCAAAGCCGGCGTGACGTTGAGCGTTAGGCCGATCGACACGGAATGTATCACCGTCTTCGAATACTACTTCGTCGCGATTCGCCGACCAGTACCAAAGCACGACCTTGTCACCTTTTCGGATCAACTTGCCGCCAAGATCGGTATCACGCGTTGCCGTCCGCCGCATATGGATGATCGGAGATTGCCAGCGGACAATCTCCGCCGCCGCGTTGGGGATGAGCGACGGCTCGGAACGCAGTTTCTCCCAAGCCTGCGGAAAACGGTCGAATGCAACGACTCCGCCCGAGAGCGCACCGCGTGCCGCTTCGTTGGCGCCAGCGATCATGGTCACGGTGCCGATGAGATGCTTGGGATCGTGCGGCATGGCGCAGGTTGCCGGCGCATTGGCGAGCGCGGATATGATGTCATGCCCGCATCCGCCTGTGCGGGCGCGCCACATCTCCATGATGCGCGCCAGATAGACATCGAGGATCGCAGCGCGCTGATCCCAGCTCTCGACCAGTGCGCCAGGTTCCGGGCTTGTCACCAGCACTTCGGCCCAATAGGGCAGCAGATGTCGTTCATCGCGTGGAAAGTCGAATAGCGCGGCCACAATCCAAGTCGTCAGTTCGACCGACACCCGCTCCACCCAATCGAAGGGTTCGCCGACCGGAAGCGCATCGAGTATCGCCCCAATTTCGTGCCGAATTTCGTCTTCCAGCGCGCGAATGCGCCGATTGCCAAGCGCTGGCGCCACAGCAGCACGCTCGGCGGTATGGCCGGGCGGATCGGCTGTGGCGAACGCCGGCGCGTCGAATTCGTGTGGAATTTCATTAATGATGACGTTGCCCGCTGACGAAAAGTCTTCGAAATTCTTTTCCACTGCAATGAGATCGTCGTACCGCGTGATCGACCAGTAGGGACCGTAAGCACTGTCAGGGCACCAATGAACCGGATCATCTCGCCGTAGGCGCGCGAAATAGGGTCCGACCGTCTGGCTTTGAAATCGCTCTCCTAGGCTGACGTCGATCTGTTCGAGAGGCAAACGATCAGCCTCGTGCGTTGCCTGCGCTAATAGGGCTTCGGCATCAAAGGTCATGGCGCCGCGGTCGCTGTATCCCAGCGCAGGTGACAAGTGACGACCGTACCCAGCACACCGCCTTGCATGCGCACCGGGCGGTCAGGGTCGAGCATGAAGTTCGGAATCCGGGCCAGCCATTCTTTCAGCATGACTGTCATTTCTGCTTCGGCCAGTTGCGCACCCGGGCAACGGTGAACGCCGTTACCATATGCGGAATGCGGCGCGGCATCCCGAGTCAGGTCGACGCGCAAAGGATCGGGGAAAATCGTTGGATCCAGGCCGTGCAGTGGGGGCATAACGACCATGTCTCCTGCCTTCAGGGTCACCCCGTCGAGGAGTTGTTCCGCACGCACCAGCCGCGCCTTTGTCATGATGGCGAAGCGCCGTGTCATTTCGCGCACCGCCGCTGGCAACAATTCTGGATCGGCAACGAGTCTGCTCCGTAATGCGTCTTCGCCGGCGAGGTGCCTCATCATCATCGCAAACAGCGACACGACAGTGTCCAGCCCGCCGGTCAATAGTGCGGTCGCAACATCCGCAGCCTCATCATCTTCGATAGGTCGACCGTCAATTTGTCCAGCCAGAAGCGCTGTGATGATATCGTCTCCCGGTAAGGCCCGCCGCTCCGCGATCAACGCCCGCAGAAAGGTTGTAAAGCGATCCATTACGGGCTCAGGGAGATCGGTCCCTTCATCCGC
The DNA here is from genome assembly GCF_000767465.1 of Novosphingobium pentaromativorans US6-1. NCBI lineage: Bacteria > Pseudomonadati > Pseudomonadota > Alphaproteobacteria > Sphingomonadales > Sphingomonadaceae > Novosphingobium > Novosphingobium pentaromativorans. The sequence continues at coordinate 212,438 of NZ_CP009291.1, read as the reverse complement.
AAGCAGATGTGCGGCATAACCAGGCAAAACTGCCATGCGGTCGGCCTCGATTCCCGCCAACGCTGCAAAAAGCGCAAGAGGTAGCGCGGCGGCATAATCCGCAACGATGTCGCACGCTCCACGATGGCGGATGCCTTCGGCGGCGCGAGATGCAAGTTCGCGCACGATCGGTATGGAGCGGCGCACTGTGCGGCTCGACAACAGGCCCGTCAGAATGCGCCGATATGGCTGGTGTTCGGGTGGGTCGAGGGTGGTGGGCCTGAGCGGATACAGTTCGCCCCATTTGCGGGGAACAAGCGTGATCTTAGACGAAAAATGCTCGTGATCGGAATAAACGTGGGCAATGTCCGTTCCCCCTAGCACGACCCAGTGTCCGCCATTGCGCGGAGTCCAGATGACTCGCGCAGGAGCGCTTTCAGCTACTTCCATCCAAGCTCGGAGAAAATCGTCACCCGATCCGGGCAGGCGATATATGTCGAGATCGACCATCCGCTCCACCGGCACATGGGACGGCCTCGGCACAGGGGCATCTCCCATAGTCAGATCGATCTGGTCTTCGATCATGCAGGGTACACCCAATTTCGCTCCACCACACCTGAATTCGACTTCCCTGTTTGAATATCCATGATTACTGCTTCTCAAGCTACAAAGAACTGACTCGAATGACTATGTTTCAGAAGGCGCGACGCGCGCAAGCTCAATCGGTTCGCAAGCGCTTGGTTGCGCATATCTCAGCCGGTGGAACCACAGATTTGGCGTCATCGGTAATGCGTTTACCTGCGCATTGTTATACTGATCCGGCGCGCTGGGCAGCCGAGCGACAGACCTTGTTCGATGGGGTGCCGCTGATCGCCTGTCTCGCACAAGACATCCCGCATCCCGGCGATCGAATAGTGTTCGAAGTCGCGGACCATGCGGTTTTGGTCCTGCGGGATGAGAAGGGGCAGGTCCGCGCCTTTCGGAATCGTTGCGCACATCGTGCCGCGCGGCTTGTCGGGTCCGGGGGCGATCCAGACTTGAGGCGCGGTCAGCGCATCGTTTGCCCGTTCCACGGCTGGAGCTATGATCTGTCCGGCCGCTTGGTCAACATCCCCGGTCGAGCAGGCTTTGACCCGGAGACGCTCGAAAATTGTCGGCTGTTGCCTGTGGTCGCAGCGGAGCAAGACGGTGTGGTCTTTGTGCGAATGCGGGGAAACGAGCCGCTCGACTTGCCAATGCATTTAGGTAGCTTTGCGCCGGTCCTGGCGACGCTCGAACTGACCGCAATGGTGCCGGTTCAGGCTAGCCGACTGGATGCGAGAACTAACTGGAAGATCGCAATCGACACCTATGCGGAAAGCTATCATTTCGGCGTGCTCCATGCCCGCTCTATAGGCAATGCATACATCTCGAATGTAGCGGCGTTCGACGATCATGGCGCACACTGGGTTCTGACTTTTGCCGAACGTGCGCTTGCCGATCTGGTCGGCACTTCTGAGCAAGAGTGGCCTGAAGCGCGACATGTGGGAACCTACTTCATTTTCCCGAATACCGTTCTGGTCGCCGGCGATATCGGGCCCTCCGAGCGTTTCGTGCGCATGTTCCGGATTTTCCCTGGTGACACGCCGGGTGAAATGGTCTGCCTTTTCTCAGTCTACATTTCTGGTCTTTCGGTTGAAAACTATAAAGCCAAATTCGGGACCATTGACGACAGCAAGAGCGACGTGACGTTGGAGGATTATGAGGTCGCTGAGGGCATCTGGTCCAATCTGGCGACCAAGGACGAAGGGCCCGATCTCATCGTGGGGCGCAATGAGCCGGCCGTGCAGGCCTTTCACCGGGCAGTCATGGATGTTGTCGGCTTGCCCATCTGAAATGCGGCGCTAGAGTTTTCGTCAGCTTGGAGAAAGGAACCCACCACAGATGACCAATCCCTTTGACGATGAGGAAGGCGAGTTCTTGGTTCTGGTCAACGATGAAGGGCAGCACTCGCTGTGGCCCACTCAGTTTGACGTGCCTGCCGGATGGCGGACGATAGGACCAAAGGGCGACAGGCAAATGTGCATGGCCTGGATCGACGAGAACTGGACCGACATGCGTCCATTGAGCCTGGTGCGGGAAATGGACGCATTTGCAAAATCGCGCGCGAGCTAGCGCGCAGGATCTGACGGGAAGAACCTTTCTATGCCGCTGGCCACTGGTACTTTCCGCCAGCTGAGGCGGTTCGCTGGTCGGACCATGACCGGCAGAACAAGCTAGGATTGGCTGACAGCAGGACGCGCTCCACATCGCAGTACTCCAAAGCTCCAGCGATCCGTTGGTCCCCAGAGTTTGCTCACCCGCTTCAACGCAGGGCGCCCATAAGCGGAAAAAGCAAATGACTGCAGTCCTTGTGCAATGCCTTCACCGGTTGCTTTTATAAAGGCCTCACCAAGCGTCCAAAATCTGTAGAATAACTCGACCATTTCAGCGTCCGAATGAGCTGCACGAAGATCGTTAACCATTTCTTTTGCAAATTGCATCGTAGCGACTTGCATAATATCAGTAAACTCACGGACTATTTCAACATCGATGCCCACTCGACTGCGGCCGATAGCGACGGCTACCAAGTCTCTCGTGTGACTGATGCTGAAGTGGAGTTGTTCAGCAATATTCCCATGGCTTCGGAGATCGAGCCAAGGTTTTCCATAATCGTCGCGGATAAAGACTATATCTTGAGCAGGACAATCAAGGTGTCTGCTCAATAGTATTCGTACTGCCGCGCGAGCTGACGCGACACTCCATTGGTCTTTACGGTTTCTAAGACGAAGAACATGGGCCTTCTCTTCCTCATTAAGAAAAGCAAACAATGAAGTAAAATCTCCGCGTGCAGGAACGCCAAGCCAGATTGTCGGCAAATCGGCTTGGATTGCATTACTGCAGCTCAAGAGATCTGGAAGAATGATGGGTATATTAGCGTCACCCTCGATCGCCCATGCTGCCGCATGACGAACCTCCATTTCATCGAGCTGTTGTAGGGTTTCTAACGGCAGGGTGGAGAGAAAATGAGACAAAAGGTTCTCCGGTGCGCCAATTTCCTGGCCGACAACTAAGGGACAGAGGAAACGATTGACGAGCGGCGGGACGCGCTGACGGGACGACGACAGCAGGCTTAGCCTTTCCACCATCTAACGTGCCGCGACATTACTTCATGCACCGCGCTCCGCAATCCCCTTTATTAACGCGTCGATTTCCACCTCAACTCACACCGCGCCATTGGGGTCAAGCGAGCGACATTTTGGAAAACAGCCTTCGCTGATCCGCGATAGATAACTACGCAACGTCAAATCAAGAGTAAGCGTGGTGTGAAGGCCGCCTTGCATGATGGCGTTGGGATAGGCTGATTACCGCTCTCTTGTGGAGCGGTGCCGATGGACGATATCGACGATGACGGAACGAGCAGTCATACGACTGGTCATATGAGCACTCGTATGACTGGTCGCGTCGAGATCGTAGGGCGCGTGTCGGGCCGTCGGCGCTGGACGGTGGAGCAGAAGCTGGCGATTTTGCGGGACGCCTTCGGACCGGATGGCTCGGTTCGGTCGGCCTGTGAACGGCATGAAGTCGGCAGCGGGCAACTCTACACCTGGCGGCGCCTGGCGATGTCTGGTGAGTTGACGGGAACGAGGCGGACGGCATTGCCGGCTTTTGCCGAGGTTGAGATATCGGAGCCCTTGCTTCCGGCTGTTTCATCTCCCGCCCGAGCGGGTGGCGAGATCGGGATCGAACTGCCTTCGGGCGTGAAGCTGACGGTGGACACTGCAGTCGATGCCGATGCGCTGGCGCGGGTGATCAGCGTGCTGTCTCAATGATCCCGTTGCCTCCTTCGACACGCATTTATCTTGCCTGCGGTGTGACCGACATGCGTAAGGGCTTTAACGGTCTGGCAGTATTGGCGCAGCAAGTGCTGCACGAGAACCCGCATTGCGGGGCGCTGTTCGCCTTTCGGGGCAAGCGCGGTGATCTGGTCAAGCTGCTGTGGTACGATGGTCAGGGCATGTGCCTGTTTTCGAAGCGTATGGATCGTGGGCGTTTCGTGTGGCCGGTGACGAAGACAGGCAAGGTCAGTCTCACCTCGGCGCAGCTTTCGATGCTTCTGGAAGGCATCGACTGGCGTCGGCCCGAGCGGACGACTGTGCCTCTTCTGGCGGGATAAAAGCTCACGGATTCCGTTGGTTTTTCTGGCATTGGACCACCCGATTCGCTAAAGGATCACGGTGTCGGATCAAGCCTCCTCCCCCATCGACAAGGATGCCCGGATCGCCGAGCTGGAAGCGGCTCTGGCGGCCCGCGATACGCTGATCGAGACGCTGCGTTTTCAGCTCGCCCAGCTTAAGCGGATGACATTCGGCCAGTCGTCGGAGAAGCTCAGCCGCCAGATCGAGCAACTCGAACTGGCGCTTGAGGAACTGGAAGGCGAAGCCGCTGTTGCTGATGTTGCCGCAACGGCATCGGCAACCGGCAACCAGCGCGCGACACCGATCCGTCAGTTCCCCGGTCATCTTCACCGCAGCGAGCGCCGGATCGAACCGGAAGCGGGAAGCTGCGCCTGCCCCGATTGCGGCGGCGCCCTGCGCCCGCTGGGCGAGGACAGCGACGAGATGCTCGACGTGGCGCCGGTGAAGTGGCGCGTCATCCGCACCGTGCGGCCCAAGTATTCCTGCCGGTCCTGCGAGAAGATCGTCCAGGCGTCCGCCCCGGTAAAAGCGGTCGCGCGCGGCAAGGCCAGCTTCGCGACGCTCGCCCATGTGGTCGTGAACAAGTTCGACCATCACCTGCCGCTCTATCGCCAGGCCGAGATGATGGCGGCGCAAGGGGTCAGTATCGACCGCTCGACCCTGGCCGGTTGGGCAGGACAGGCAGCCGCGCTGCTCGATCCCATTGTTGCCCGCATTCGTGAACAGGGCCTCAAGGCCGGCAAGCTACACACCGACGATACGCCCGTGCCGATGCTGGTGCCGGGCAAGGGCAAGACCGCGCAGGCAAGGCTGTGGACCTATGTCATCGATGATCGCGCATCGGGTGCCACTGGTCCGGCTCTGGTCTGGTACCGGTTCACGTCCGATCGCAGCGGCATCCATCCGCAGACCGAGCTCAAGCACTTTGCCGGTCTTCTTCAGGCCGACGCCTATGCCGGTTACGACAAGCTCTATGCGGGCGGTCGGATCAGGGAAGTCGCCTGCTGGGCGCATTTCCGGCGCAAGATATTCGAGAACCACCAGACCAGCCCGACGCCGCTGACCACGGATCTGCTGGAACGGATCGCCAGGCTTTACCGGATCGAGGAAGAGATACGCGGTAGGCCGCCCGACGTCCGCCGGCGATGTCGCCAGGAACGAAGCAAGCCGCAGATCGAGAGCCTGCGCGTAGCCATCCATGATGCCCTGCACCGCCTGTCGCCCAAGTCGGCGATGGCCAAGGCGCTCGCCTATGGCCGCAAGCGCTGGACGGCGCTCACCCTCTTCCTCGACGAGGGCGGTGCCGAGATCGACAACAACATCGCCGAACGGGCCATGCGTTCAATCGCCATTGGTCGGAAGAACTGGCTGTTCGCCGGTTCGAAGGCGGGCGGCGAACGGGCGGCCGCGATCTATTCCGTCATCGAGACCGCCAAGCTCAATGGTCTGGAGTCGCAAGCCTACATCGCCGATGTGATCGAGAAGATCGCCAGCGGATGGCCGGCCTCGCGCTGGGACGAACTCATGCCATGGAACTGGACAGCCGAAGTCACGCCAGTCAGCATGGCGGCATGAGCGAGACCATTGCCCGCCTGCATATCGCGCTTGCCGATACCGATCCCTCGATCTGGCGGCGGGTCGATGTTCCGGTCGATGCCAACCTCAAGATGCTCCACGATGTCATCCAGGGCGCAATGGGCTGGCTCGACTATCATCTCTGGGAGTTCGAGGCAGGCGACAGGCGCTACGGCGTGACCGATCCCGACTGGCCCGACGATCGCCTGTTCGCGGCCAAAAACACCAGACTCAAGGCGCTGCTCGACCGCGATGTCCGTCAGCTGGACACCTCGAAGAACCGTCTGATTTTGGCTTGATGGCGACGTGATGGCGCGCGGGGGCATGGTGCGCCCCTGTTTCGGCCTCTTGATCTGCTGATTTTCCGTCGGAACCGGTCTTAGGAGCCGGTTTTTGCGTCATGCGGGCGCAGTACGCCCCTCGAGCCAGGCGAGGCGTTGGAAGTTATAAGCCAGGTTCGCCATCCCGATCTTGATGCGGGCGCGGGCGATGCCGATGGTGCGCACGATGAGCCCCATGCGGTGCTTTTGGCCAGCGAACACGTGCTCGACCGCGGAGCGCACGGCGGACCGCTTTGCATTGGCGCGCGCGATGTGCTCGGGCATCGGCCGACGCGGCGGTTTCTTCTGGTGGATATGGCTGGTGAACATGCCCTTGGCGAGGAATGCCTCGTTCTTCTTCGACCGGTAGGCCGTATCGGCCCAGATGCCCGATCCGGTATTGTCCTTACTGACCACGTCGGGCAGCCGGGCGCCATCGTGGGCATTGGCTGCGCTTGCATCCCATGTGCGGATGATGCCATGGACCCGGTCGATGCCGATGTGATTTTTGTAGCCGAACATCGGGATGGCAAGGTCGACCCGCTTGAACGCCTTGGGATCGGCGCCTTCCTTTACCTTGGCCTTGCTGTACTTGACGCTCCAGCGTGCATCGCGGTCCTTCTGCCTAAGCCTCGCGGGCCTGGCCTGCCAGGCTTCAGGAACGCGCCCCTCCTTGATCGCGGCTTTCTCCGCTTCGGTGTTCCGTTGTTTGGGCGCGGGTACGACTGTGGCGTCGATGATCTGCCCGCCCATGGCGAGATAGCCCCGGTCGGTGAGTGCGGCATCGAAGCGGGCGAACAGCCGGTCAATCGCCTTGGCCTTGACCAGCCTCTCGCGGAAGAGCCAGACTGTAGTCGCGTCGGGCACCGTGCCGTCGAGCCCGAGCCCCAGGAACCGCTGGAATGACAGGCGATCCTTGATCTGGAACTCGGTGGCCTCGTCAGACAGCGAGTAGAGCGCCTGCAGCACCAGGATCTTGAACATCAGCACCGGGTCGAATGGCGGGCGTCCGCCCTTACCACGAACGCTCCGCCGGAGCGCCGCGACCAGCGGTCCACGGAAAACCTCGAAGTCGACGACAGCCGCGAGCCGCTCGAGCGGATCACCCGCTGCGCTCAGCGCCTCGTACCTGTCCGAAAGATCAAAGAAACCCGCCTGTCCTAACATCACCACCTCCGCTGCAACGCAAAGGCAGTGAATCACGCAGCGACCGCAAACGCTACCAGTTTTTCGAGGCGTCCAGTTCCTCTACACTTACGACATGGGCGACAGCTGGGAGCACATCGTCACCGTCGAAGCGGTCAGGGATGGCGAAGCAGGAACCAAATATCCGCGATATATTGAGGGCGAACACCGCGCTCCGCCCGAAGACTGCGGCGGCACGCCCGGCTTCGAAGCCTTCCTTGAAGCCGTCACCGATCCCAAGCACCCCGAGCACAAGGATGCCACCGAGTGGCACCAGGGCTGCTACGGCAAAGCCTTCAATCCTGACGAGATAGACGAACGCGACGCAAAGCTCAGGATCGGCGCCATCGCCAAACGACGCGCCGCCGGAAAAGCCGCTCAAGCAAGAAAATCACGCTGACAACGCGGCCTCCACGCCACGCTTACGGCCGAAAGCCGATCCTGTGGAAGCTCGTAACCGATCTGGAGGTCAACGACCTTCAAGATGCGATCGAGAAAATCCGTTGGTATTCCATGCGCTGGAAGATCGAAGTCTTCCACAAAATCCTGAAGTCGGGATGCCGCGCCGAGGACGCCAAGCTCCGCACCGCCGATCGGTTAGCCAACCTTGTCGCGCTGTTTTGTATCGTCAGCTGGCGCGTATTGTGGATGACCATGATGGCACGTGCGGCCCCCGACGCCGACCCGGCGATCGCATTCACAGCCACGGAAATCACAATCCTCGACCGCCTCGTTGCCGATAGCGGGAACCGCGGTGCAAAGCCGGGCACGCTCCAGCTCTATCTCACTAAACTGTCCCGCCTTGGCGGCTATCTCGCGAGGTCGTCCGACCCACCGCCTGGTAACACCGTCGTCTGGCGCGGCCTACGGCGCCTCGTCGATATCCAGATCGGCGCGGAACTCGCGACTTATGGGTAATCGCAAGTCCCGCCGGAGGGTTACGGTTTTGTCACCGCCCTGCACAGATCTTCCACGAACGACGGGCAGCAATGGGATAGCTGCGCCTGAATATCAGAAAAATTGCCAGAAACAGTGAAATGGAGACCCAAAAGCCCTGCACTTACGCCAAGTTCGGCGCAACAGGCCCAAATCCGCTCAAATCATCAGGTTGATGGAGGTGCCCACCTGATCAAAAACGTACAAAGTCGAGCTTAACATTCCCCCTCAAAGAGGACTATAAAATACCCATGCAGAGATACTTGATTTCCATGTAATCGTCGATTCCATGGCGCGAACCTTCGCGACCAAGGCCCGATTGCTTGACGCCGCCAAACGGCGCGACTTCGGTTGAGATCAGCCCGGTGTTGATACCGACGATCCCTGCCCCCAGCGCCTCTGCCACACGCCACACCCGACCCAGGTCGCGGGCGTAGAAATAGGCGGCAAGGCCGAATTCGGTGTCATTGGCGAGCGCGATGGCCTCCGCCTCGTCCTTGAAACGGATCACACCGGCCAGCGGCCCAAAGGTCTCTTCGCGGGCGAGTTTCATGTCTGCCTTCACATTGGCGACCACGGTCGGCTCATAAAAGCTGCCGCCCAGAGTATGGCGCTTGCCGCCGGTGAGCAGCGTGGCACCGCCCGAAAGCGCGTCTTCAAGGTGCTCTTCCACCTTTTCGACCGCCGCCATGTCGATCAGCGGGCCAATCACGACGCCTTCGTCCATGCCATAACCGATCGGCATGGCCTTGGCCCGTGCGGCGAGCTTGGTGACGAATTCGTCATAGACCGCATCCTGCACATAGAAGCGGTTGGTGCAGACGCAGGTCTGGCCGCAATTGCGGAACTTGGAGACGATGGCCCCTTCGACCGCCGCCTCAACATCGGCATCGTCGAACACGATGAAGGGCGCATTTCCGCCCAGCTCCATCGAGACCTTCTTCACCGTGTCGGCGCATTCGCGCAGCAGTTGCACACCAATTTCGGTTGAGCCGGTGAAGGTCAATTTACGGACCTTGGGGTTGCGCGTTAGCTCCCCGCCGATGGCCCTGGCCGAGCCGGTTACGACGTTGAACACGCCCGCAGGCACGCCTGCTTCGTCAGCCAGCACGGCCAGAGCCAGCGCCGAATAGGGCGTTGCAGAGGCTGGCTTGAGTACCATGGTGCAGCCTGCCGCCAGTGCCGGGCCGAGCTTGCGACCGATCATCGCACTCGGGAAGTTCCAGGGGGTGATCGCCGCGACCACGCCGATGCCCTGCTTCAAGGTAACGATGCGCCGATCTGCCGCGTGAGACGGCACGACCTCGCCATAGGCGCGCTTGCCCTCTTCGGCGAACCATTCGATGAAGCTGGCGGAATAGGCGATCTCGCCCTTGGCTTCCGAAAACGGCTTACCCTGTTCGCGGCTCAGCAACTCGCCAAGGGCATCCTGATTGGCGATCATCAGATCAAAGAAGCGACGCATGATCTTCGCGCGTTCACCTGCGGTCTTCGCCCGCCAGGCCGGCAGCGCGGCCTCTGCGGCATCGATGGCGCGCTCGGTTTCCACTTGGCCCATGTTGGGGGCAGTCCCGAGCACCTTGCCCTTGCCCGGATCGCTGACGTTGATGGTAGCGCCATTATCGGCATCGCACCACTTGCCGTTGATGTAGCATTGCTGTCGTAGGAAATGTGTGTAGTCCACATCAACTCCTTTACATGTAGTTTCATTTCAATTCCGCAAGGCGATACTTATGCTTTTCTGCTCGGTATAGGAAAGCATTTCTTGAATCCCTTCGTCTCGGCCCACACCAGAATTCTTGTAACCACCGTAGTTCAGCCCCCGGTAGTGCGGGCCAACCGAGTTCACCCAGACAAACCCTGCCCTCACCCGCCGGGCCATTGCCAACGCGTCATCGATGTTGTTTGTCCAGATGGAGGCGGTCAGGCCGTACTCCACGTCATTCGCGATCCGCAAGGCCTCGTCAAAATCAGACCATTTCATGACTGACAGCACCGGGCCGAAAATCTCTTCCTGCGCAATGCACATCCCGGGCTTCACATCGCCGAATAAGGTTGGTCGTAGCCAAAAACCGCGTTTGAATTCGGGGCCTTTCGGACGTTCTCCCCCAGCAAGTAGCTTGGCACCTTCGGCTTTTGCAGTCTCGATATAGCGAAGCACCTTCTCGTATTGCCCCTGAGAATTGATCGCCCCCATTTCGCTGGCTTCATCCATCGGATTTCCCACCCGCATGGCGTCGATCCGCTCGGCCAACTGGGAAACGACCTCATTGTAAATCGATTCGTGAAGCAAAAGCCTGCTGGTCGAACCGCAGGACTGGCCCTGCCACGTAAAGTTCATGCCCTGGATCGCCGCAGTTACGATGTCTGAAACATTCACATCCGGGAAGACGATCATTGGATTCTTGCCTCCCAACTCTAGCGTGATGTTCTTTACCGCAACTTCCGCCGCCATGCGCTGTATCGCCATTCCCGTGCGGGCCGATCCAATGAAGGCGATCCGCTTCACCTGCGGGTGAACGGCCAAGGCAGCCCCCACCTGCGGCCCCAGTCCAGTTACGATGTTGAATACGCCCGGCGGCAGGGCCTGCTGGGCGATCTCAGCCAGAAGCAGGGCGGACAAGGAAGCGGTTTCGGGCGGCTTCACAACCACCGAATTGCCAGCCATCAGCGCCCCTGCCGTGTGCCCTGTGGCAAAAAGGATGGGGTGATTGAAGGGAATGATGCGACCCACTGTGCCATATGGCTCGCGAAGGGTAAGATGCAGATTGTTAGGCGTGGAGGGAACGGTTTCCCCCTTCAGTTCATAACCTAACCCGGCATAATAGTTGATTCCGCCGACACCAGTTTTTACATCGCCTCGCATCGGGGTGATCGTGTTTCCGGTATCGCGTACTTCCACTTCCAGAAGTTCGTCTGCCCGTTCCATGATAAGTTCACCGAATCTGCGCAGGGCCTCGGCACGACCGGCGACTCCGATTCCATTCCAGGCCTCCCAACTCCCTTCCGCAGCTTCGACGGCCTTTTCGACATCACGCGCTGTACCGGCAGGAAACTTTCCAATGACTTCCTCGGTAGCCGGATCAATCGAAGAGACGAACTCCCCGCTCTCACTCTCAACGAGTTCGCCACCGATTAGCATCCTTGCGGACTTGACCATGCTTTTCATAAAATCTCCGAAAATTGCTTTTCACGGAATCGCACCAATCCGATACGGAAACAAATGCACCACGGGACAGTTACTCAGTCGGCGCGCGCGGCATCTCCTCTTCCGTCAACTATTGCCTGAAGGCGTCGGGAGGTGCCCCCGCCACACCCCAGACGTCGCCTTTGTGTTCCGCCCCCCAGAACCTGGTTTCGAGGTCCTCATCGACCGGAAATTTCTGCATGTCGCCATAATATTCGACGAAGTTTCCTGCCGGATCCTGATAATAACTGAAGACATTATTCCCAGGTCCATGTCGTCCAACACCCCACGAAATTGATACACCCAGGTCCCGAAGCCTGGCAAAATTGCGCATGACATTATCAATTGAACCGACATCGAACGCGAGATGCTGAAGCCCTGCCCGTCCCGTCTTCGAGCCAACCAGCGCAAGGGAATGGTGGTCCTCGTTGCCGCATTTGAGAAAGGACATCCCCAAATGCGTCCTGTCGGTCACTGAAAAACCAAGCAAGCCATAGAATGCCTCAGAAACTGATGAGTCCGGAGTCCACAGCACGACATGCCCAATGTTCTGCGGAGCCAGACTGTCGGCAACTGCCTCGCAGGGCCGATCAGGACGCGTCGGCACGACAAGTCGGATCTGCCGGCCATCGGGATCGGTAGTTACAAGCCCGTACGCCTCGCCTGGTGCCAAATCAGCTTCGCTCAAAGCATACACTACGTGGCTAGACGTTTCGATCTTGCGCTCAAGGCTCAGAAGATCTTCACGAGTAGCGACAGTGAGGCTAATATTTACGATCCCCGGTTCGCCGCTGCTCAGGAGGAGGTTATCGTGATCGGCGCAAGCCGTCCGGAAGGCGTGAGAATCATCCCGTTCCCCCATATCCTCCAGCAGCCAGACATCACGATAGAACGCAATGGCCTCGGCATAACAAGGTACCCGCAGCGCTATGCTGTGGATGCCTGTCACGCGGGGGCGGGGCGCGATTGAACTCATTTTCAGACACTCCATTAATGCAGCACTTCAATTGGCAAAAAAATCAAAAAGTAATACCAAGCTTGATTGACTGGAAACCTTGCGCCTACCAAATTGAGCTCGATATCCCGTGCCGGATTGAATAAAAAAACGATCAAGCTGCCGCTGCCTCACCGAAACTGACGCAACGGCTCTACCCAATGCCCCATGATGTCAGATCATGGGATCCAAGGTAATCACACTCAAATAGATTCATAATAGTAAACCTCAGCACAATCATATCGGCTTTCCTTCACTTGTTGCCCAGATATCCATCATCAAATCGTTAGGCCTGATGTTCTTGTCGAGAAGCTTGTCGGCAATTTCCGAGCCCATGATTGGAAGACCATTCTTCTCAAGCAAGCCGGCCTGAACAAGAACCGATGCCTGGTCCCAATAAATATGTTCATTGTATACCTTGCCCCCCTTGAAGGAGACTATAGCAACCATGGGAACCTTCATGTATCTACCGGTCGGTTCAATACCAGGAAGAAGATAAGGTATCTCCCGGTCATGGGTAAAACACATGATCATCTCATCGACGACACGGTTTACGCCCACGGTCCTGGAAATCGATATCATCCTCGTATCTTCGGGATGAACATCAACAAAGTGGTACTTGTAGAATCTCAAAAGCATATCGTGACCAACACCCCCCGTAAGAGTGGGAGCGATGTTGACGTAGGGATTGTCGACCATGGTCTTGAGAGTCTCAGCCGCATCCTTGGTCACGAACTCATGATAAAGATGGGTCTCCCAGATGCCCTCGATATCGAATTTCGGACCAATCGCCGAACGAATGGTCGTTAACGCTCTTGTAAACGCCAATTCTGCGGCACCCGGATCGTAAAACGCCCGATCATCATTAGCGAAGCCATGCCCCACATTTGGATACATTCGAAGAGACATGTTGCCCCGGTGCCCATCGACAAAGGCTTGCATCGCCTCGAATTCAGGCTGGCAATGCTCGTCTTCGGTCCCATAGTGGAAGCTGATCGGGATTTTCACCTTTTCCATTTCGTCCAGATGATTGGCAATACCCACGCCGTAATAGCTGACCGCACAATCGATATCCGTTCTCGCCGCAGTCAGTGCGGCCAGTGTCCCGCCAAGACAGAAACCGACCACGCCGACCCCACCGACATGCTGTGACATCTTCCGCATGGTGCCAATGGTTGCTTCGATGTCCTTTATCGCAAGATCAGCATCGAATTTCTGATATAACTCCATTGCGCGATCAAACTCGGCGTCGCTCAATTCGACGCCAGGCTGAATTCGCCAGTACAGATCCGGAACGAGGACGACATAGCCGTCCTCGGCAAACCTATCGGCCATTCGCCGCATATGTGATGTTACGCCAAAGGCTTCATGCAGAAGGACCAGTCCTGGGCCGGTCTGATCAGGCGGCAAGGCGACATAAGCGTTGAACCTGCCGCCGTCAGCTGCTTGGATTGCTAAATTCTTCATGTGCATCTTACTCCTGCTCCCGTTGAGGAATATTACCCGGACATCCAGCGGTCACGTATCGCTTATTTTGCTAATTCCCCGCCATCAACCAGCACGACCGCCCCGGTCATAAAGGCGGCAAGGTCGGAAACCAGAAACAGCACTACTCGCGCGACGTCATCCGGTACGCCTGCGCGACCGAGCGGAAGCGAATGGGCAAAGTTGTCCAAACCTTCGGCGACTTCTGGACCGAGCTTGCGCATCTGCATTACGCCGTCAGACGTGGTCATTGTCGGAGCGGACAGCAAGAACCCTGATGCCCTTTCCAGCCAATTCGACGGCCAGGCTCTTGGTCACACCAACCACTCCATGTTTGGAAGCGACATAGTGGATAGCACTCACACCCGTGTTGAAGCTGTTCGTGGAGGCAAGATTGACAATGACGCCTTGCCCCTGCATCCGCAGCGCCGCCTCGCGACCCCCGAAGAATGTGCCGCGCAGATTGATATCCAGAACCCGGCTCCAGTCATCATCAGGCAATTCGAGCGCCTTGCCCGCAGGAAAAATACCTGCGTTGTTGATCCAGATGTCCAATCGACCGGTCCTGGCAATCGCAAAGTCGCCCAGCGCCGCAATCGAGGCATGGTCGCGCACATCGACTTTGACGCCTGCATGAGGCACACTCGTTTCGGCAAGGTTCGCGGCCACAGATTGCGCCTTGCCTTCGTCGAGATCGCCAATCATGACGGCTGCACCAGCTTCGGCCAGTCGGCGAGCAATCGACTTGCCAATGCCTGCGGCACCGCCCGTAATCACGGCCGTCCGGCCAGCGAGCGAAATCAAATCACCAAGCGCAACATCAGAATAATCTTTTACCGGCATCTCTCAACTCCCCATGGGACGGGTACTACGGTAGGCTGATCGTATCAGCCTTGCCTGTGCTCGTCGGTTTCAAACACGACCTCGATGCGCCGTTCGTAAATGCGCCACCGGCCATCGGGGCAGCGCCTATAGATGTCCTTGGCATCGGCCAGCGCCACTGCCTCTGGCGGAGCTGTGTCCCGGTGCTGTGTGCGGTAGAGCGTGACGAAGCTGACGCCAAGGATCTGATCGGGGCCGTCCATCACGAAACGGAAGTTGGTGAACACATGTCGCACGCGGCGATCGGACTTGCCAGCGCTCAACCGACCGTATGCATTCACGCCTTCCCGTCCGACATACTCTGTACCGGAAGGAAGAACAAATCGCCCATCTTCAGTATAGAGTTCAGCAAGGTTTTCAGAGCAGCAGAAATCAACACGATAGGCATGCTCAGCAATCAAAGCTTCCAATTCGGCTCGAATGACGGGATTTGTAACAATATCTTCTGCATCCATTATTGCTTCCTCTGCTTTTAGACATCAGTTCGCCAAGTTGACTGAAAGCTCCCGGCGCAGTTCCACCCATCGACGACCGCAATCTCTTGAGAGTTCGGCATAGTTCTCGGGAAAATGATTATACGGCGGCCGCACCGGACCCGGGATACAGTAGTTGGCCTCGGCGATGCGCGTTTTTTCAACCTGGATGTTGTAGGACGCAAAGCCTTCCTGATCGGCCAGTATCGGCTGTATCGGTTGGTTGGCCCAAGCGATTCTTTCACCCAAGCGGTTAGCCTCGGATGTATCGTTGCGGTTAATTGCGTCAATTAGCGCCTTGGCGGGTTCCGGCCCCATGGCGGCAGCGGTGGCCCAGCACGAAGTCGTCGTCTCCGGAGAAATTTCGAAGAACTGGTTTGCAACCATGTCGCTGGGCATGAAGTGGATGCGTCCGCCCGTTTCGGCAATGTTGCGCGCCAGATCGCGAGCGTGCGACGACTTGGCGCTGACAACGCTTGGAGCATTGCGGGCAACAGCCGCCCAGAATTCCGTCGGAAACGAAAAACGGAATGCGCGCGCGTTGGCATAGACCATAACGGGAAGATCGGGAAATGCTTCGGATACATCGCTGTAGAAACCAACCGCCATGTCCAGGGTGCATGGTTGCCACATGGGCAAGCCCAGCATGGTGGCATCGGCACCTTGCGCCTTCAAGAAGCTCAAGCGGTCGAAGACCTCGTGTCCTCCAAGCGCGGTCGCCCCGACGACAAGCGGGATTCGCTTGTCTACGGTTCGGCACACACAATCCACGAATGCCCGAAAATCTGCTGCGGAAAGAGTTGCACATTCGCCGGTCGTACCAAGAATGATCAAACCATCGGCCCCGTCGCGGATCAGATTATTGACAAGCCGTTCGGTTTCGTCGAGCGCAATCGTATTTTTCGCACTAAGGGCATCTGAACCCGGCACGGCGGGCGTCGGAATGATAGCGTAAAGCCCTTTGAAATCGGATGCTTGCATTGCCTTAAGACCTTTCTAGTACTTTATCTTATATTCCCACCTGACGGCTCAATTGTATCTCACGGCCCTCTAGCGCGGATTGCCTGATGGCAAGGCACACTTCCATAGTGGCACGCGCCCAGTGTCCATCGCGAAGCAGCGGTTGTTGGCCCGCAAAGGCATCGTACATTTCATCCACAAGTCCGCTTTTGTCCGGAAAGACTTTCGGTCCGGGGATGGCAATCTCCCGGATGCCCTCACGCCCGTAATGTTCAAGTCCACGGGCCGTCTGGCGCAGATCGCCATCGCGCCCTGTTACGATTGTCACACCGAAATGAGGATGTGCCCGGCTAGCCGGATCATCGTGCGACGGGGAAGGTTTACCACCCAGTCCACGCTGGGCCTTCAGCGCCGATTCGTCGGCGCCAGCCGGAAGCGCGCTAAGGGCACGACGCGCCGATCCATTTAAGCCAGATGGCTTTGACTCACCGAGCTCGCCGACCCAGTCATGGAATTGATCCGAATCGAAGAAATCGTAACCACTGTAAACAATGACCGCCACGGCGCCCCCTTCGAACTGGAGAAACGCTGAATAGGCCCCATCAGTCGGCCTGTCCGGATCGAGAGCCCACGAGGCCGAGCGGACGCTTTCCACTTTCCCGCCTCCAAGTAAGCGCACAATGTCCACCTGATGCGGAGCCTGGTTGTAAATCGCCCCGCCGCCGCTTTCGGTTCGGAGTTCCTCGTACCGACGAGGTCGGTAAAGAAAATTAGTGTAATTGAAATTGTTGATCAATGCCAACGGTCCAATTGCACCTTCGCAAATCAAGCGCCGCATCTCGATAATTGGCGCATCAAAGGCGTGAGTATGCCCGACGACAAGAAGAACCTTGGCGTGCTCTGCCGCCTCGATCATGGCATCGCAGTCTTCCAAGGTCAGCGCCATCGGCTTTTCGACGATGATGTGTTTGCCTGCCCGGGCTGCAAGAACCGCATGTTCGCGGTGCAGTTGATGAGGGGTCGCGATATAAACGACATCAACATCTGAACAGGAGCAAAGATCCTCGGGATGCGCAAATGCTGGCGCAGAAAACTCGGTCGAGAATGCATCACGGGCATCCTCGCGAGGATCCGCACCGGCGGCGATAACAACGTGCGGATGGGTTTGGAAGCTTGGAAGCATCTGACGCGCTGCACCACCAAGGCCGATAACTCCAACGCGCATCTGCGGAGCTTGAACTGCTGGCATCGAGCTGTCCTTCTTCGGTTAAAGCCGGGCAGGGGCCGACTGGAAAGTTTCAGCGAAAAGTTCATCCACGCCGACGAGCCGCTGCGTGATTTCCTGTTCGTAAAGGAAGCGGCACAGTGCTTCTATCGTGGCGCGATTGGGTTCAACGCCATATGGCCAGAAATCCTCTCCAAAAAGTCGCTTAGTTGCAGCAACGTGATGTTGAATCCAAGGAACGCTGACAGTTGTCGGCTCGTCTATCGTCAAATCAGCCAGGCAAAGATTCTTGGCTTTTACGAATGCCTCGAACAAATTGGCCGCAATCCATGGATCACGCTCGTAAACATCCCGCCTGATAACGACCGTATGCATGATCGGAAAAATTCGGGTCTTTTTATAATACTCGCGCTCTACCGCCGGCACGTCGGCAAACAGATAGGCAAGCCGCGGATCGCCGGCCAGAAGCGCCGGTGGCACCTGCGGTGCGATCAGAGCATCTATCGCCCCCTCCAGCAGCAGGTCGTTCAAACCTCGCTCTACCTCGTGCTCGATCCTGATCTTGGGAAGGTCAAGATTGACGAGAGGTTTGCGGCCTGGCCCGGTTAACCCTCCAGTCACCCAGTTGATATCTTCCGGACCTACACCGTATTCGTGCTTGAGCAATCCCCTGGCCCAAACTGCAGCCGTCATGCCATATTCGGGAACGCCGACCCGTCTGCCTATGAGATCTTCAGGGCGCGCAATTCCAGCCGCACTGTTCACGTAGATAGCCCCATGTCGAAAAGTCCGTGCCGGGAAAACTGGAATTGCGACGAAGGGGAAGTCTCCTCGTGCGACTCTGGTTACCACCGTCGAGAACGACATCTCTCCAGTTGCAAATTCACCAGACAAGACTCTGTTAAAAGCCTCGACCGGTGTCAGGGCTGTAAAATGAAGATCTATTCCATTTACATCAACAACGCCATCATAAAGCCCCCTAACCCGGTCAGCAATATGGCCAGCGTAACTTAGGGATAGCTTACCCATTGAAATAGTTCTCCCTAATTTATTTCATTTAACCAAGAGATCAAACAAATATTGACAAAGCACCCAAGCCAAGAACAGTCGTGTCAAGGACTGCATACCTTCGCACTAGTCGCACTCCCTCATCACAGAGACGAAGATCGTCCATCCGGTTGGCGGTAAGGATTGCTGGTGCAGCGATGTCTCCGCGGTAGCAAAAAACAGCGATGTTGCTTCGCACTGACAGCAGACCACCCTCCGCACTTGCAACGCGAATATTGCTCACGAACCTTCTGGTTCGAGTCGCGGGATTTTCCGCCCAAGCAAATCGGGATTTGAGTCTTTCTACCCTTGTTCGCAGTGTGCCCATATTTTCATCGAAGTAGAAAGCAGAATGGCTGATGCCGCTTTGATCCCAATTTTCTCGGATAGTCCTGACGGGAGCTTGATAGATTATATCCGGATCAAGCATGTCGAGCCAATCCGAAAATCGTTGATCATCAAGAATTTCGGCTTCGTTTACTAGAAAGTTTGCAGATATTTTCTCCGCGAATTCAAATGATTCTTGACGGACCTGATCTAATTTATGCATCGCCCTGGAACCTTTCAATTTGATGGATCGGCGACATTACGGCCCGAACCTTTCATCCATTTAAGCCATGTCTTGTGGAAAGAGCGAAGACCGCCCTCGCCAGCATTTGAGGAATCTGCAATTCCAGGGCCGTCCCAGATCTCCTTAGGTGGCAATGGCGACATGTCTCCAAGACCCATCTGATAATTGTATCGCATATGATTCATTGCTGCGAAAATCGAACCGCCTGTGCGTGCGCCGCCCGGCCAGACAGATACATCGTCCTGCTCGAAGTTTCCGGATGGACTGAACGAACTCATCCCAATGCGGTAGGCCCGACGCTTGTATTCCTCGGATGCCTCCTTCGGAGCGAGGATCCAACTGACAATCTCCGTCTGCCGCGGGCCTTTCGGCATCCACAATCTAACAGTCAGAAAACCAGCCGCCTCCTTTCCGGATTCCTCGCTGAGGCCTATGTGCAGAAAAGAGAAATTCGGAAACAGAGTTCCATTGTGCAGAAGCGACTCCTCGGCCAGGGCAAATTGTTGCTCATTCAATGCCCCGGGACGAAAGTGGCGCTTAACTTCGGGTGGATAAGAGAAGAATGGCTTTTCACCAGGGCGCCTGCGAATGCTGACAGCATGCCCACTGATATCATGAACATGAACGCCCGCATCTGGTTTTGGTGCGCCAGCAGAAGAAAGGTCTGCTACTCCAATTTCAAGCGCGGATCGATGCGTCATCTGGGTATGGGCGCTGTCTCCACAAAAATTTTCTGCCCCCTGCTTCCAATTTGCATCGACAAGCCAGCGATGCGGCTCGCCCAACACTTCCATGCCCCCTTCGGATAAATGTAAGTTGATATCCAAATACCACGCAAAGTCACCGAGGTATTCTTCGAAGGAAATCGCATCTTTGTTCAGATTCGCAAATATAAGCCCTGAATATACAGTTACGTTCGGTGCCGAATACAAGCCCCATTCGTCGAGTTTAAGCTTGGCGTACCCCAAGTTCTTCACTGGCACACCGGACAGTTTACCAGAATTTGCATATGTCCAACCGTGATATGGGCAGACGAACATGCGGGCGTTACCAGCCTGAACCCGGCAAACATGAGCACCGCGATGCCGACACGCATTCAGCAGAACCCGAATCTCTCCCTTGTCATCCCTGATGACAATGAAGGGATCCTCGCCGATATTCCTCTGCACAAAATCGCCCCGGTTGGGGATCTCGGATTCATGCCCAAGAAATACCCAAGTACGCGTAAAAACCCGTCGAAGCTCAGCTTGATATAGGTCTGGATCGCTAAAAACTGCAGGGGCAATCAAGCCGATATCCAGATCTCTCCGAATGTCGTCGATCAACTCATCGGTCGGTGAGGCACCAAATTTGTGATTCATGATTAGCTTCTCTCTAAATCCAAGATCCGTAAGTCAAATAACTGCCGCTCGAACCTCAATCCGCCGATGTTGCGTAAAAACGCGAGATTCACAGTTGGACGCAGAAGCCGATCACAGCGCCCGATCCCGAATGCGTGGTGCAATTCGACGATCGATAACCGGTGTATTTTTCTGCGACCAACCGCTTCCTCCGATCAGTTGGGTCCGTTTAAAAGTTATACCTCACTGAAAGCGTGTAAACCCTCGGCAATTCATAACTCACGTCAACGCACCCGCACACCGACGCGACGTCGAACACCGAGGTCTTGATCCGTTCGTTTGCCAAGTTCTCCACTCTCAGCCCAAAAGTGAGCTGTTCCGACTGATCCTCCCAGCTAATTCCAGCGCCGAATTTGCTGTGCCCCACGTCCGACACCGCTGAAAAATTGCGAAGCGAAAAGAACATTGAGCTTCGATATGTCCAGTTCGCATCCCAAGTTAGAGTTCCGTTATGGAACGAATGAGAATAGCGCGCATCGAGGTTCGAACGCCATTTCGGAGTGAATGAAGGCCTTACGGTGCGGACCACTTGCTCGGTCACGTCGGTAGGAAAATTGTAGACTTTCGCATCGGTGTACGAAACCCCGGCCGTAATGTTTAACCCGCGCGCTGGAACAGCCTTAATCGAAAGTTCGCCGCCGTTCGTCTTTGAATCCCGATTTAGAACGATACCGCCGACGCCAGCGAACAAGAATGCCTGGTAATCCCTGTAGTCGTAATGGAAGATCGACAGGTTTGCCTGAAGCCTATTATCAAACCACGAGGACTTTACGCCCCCTTCAAAAGCCCAAATCACCTCTGGCTTGTAAGATAGAAGACTTGCAGGAATTGGAAGCCCGCCGGCAAGAGGAGAATTGAAGCCACCCGCTTTGACCCCCCTGTTCACGCCCGCATAAAGCAGCATATCGTTGGTCGGGCTGTAGTTGATCTGTGCTTTCATTGCCCAGAGGCCATCGTCTGACCTGCCGGCAAAGGGAAGCCCACCTGGGAGAGGCCCAATGGTGGCGATGTAGCCCGGGTCCGTTATAGTCCTCGGATAGTACAACTCAGTGGGTCGAAGGAAACTAGTTTGTGTTACCAAAGAACGTTTTTTCTCTTGCGTATAGCGTCCGCCTAGAATCAACTTCCATTTGTCCGCGAAGGACCAGTCGCCCTGCGCAAAAATGGAATAGGAATTGGTTTTTTGGGATGCCAGCGTGCTCAAGGATATTTGTGGATTTGCAAGGCCGATGCCAAGCGCACTGTTCGCATCAATATCAGTATGCAAGTAAAACGCGCCTGCTTGCCACTGCAGGTTTCCGGCCTTTCCATTGAGACGAAGTTCCTGGGTAAATGACCAGGCTTCATTGCCGATAGTCGGGAATATTAAAGCAGTCGGTCCGGAACCGCCGTTGGAGGTTTGCAGCTTTGACAATTTCTTGTAGTCGCTGACGGACGTCAGCGTAATCGCACCCGAGATATCCCAAGTGTTTTTCAGGTTGACGCCTTCCATGTCGACATGGCCCGCCTTGTCAAAGCCGTAAGAGCTAGACGTCACCCAAGGCTTTATTCCCGTAAAACCGAAATAATCACCGCCAGGAACCGGTCTTTCCGGAGGTCCAGGTGTGAAGATGCCTGTGTTTTGGACGTCCCAACCGGCATCGGCACCACCCGGGCCGATCGACAGTCTCGTTTCATTTGGGCCAATCACAACCGTATCGACCCACGTGCCATTTCTATCGATGACGGAAGCGGCCTGTTCTTGCTCAAATAAACCCGCCGACATTGTTCGGCGCAAGACAAAGCCGGTGAGCTCGCTTGAAAACGACTCGCTCGGCTTGAAAAGGAGAATGCCGCGTACCGCCAGCATGCGTTCGGCACCAAGGTCTGCGCCGTCGCCCGAAAGCGGGCCTTCGAATAGCTGTTCGGGATACCTGTTGATCACGAAGGGCGAGAGCTTGAAGCCTTTTGCGGCAATCCGGAAACCAAGCTTGTCTGAGATCGGCCCTCCAACGGCCCCCTCAACTGTGGTGCGCAGCGGGTTCGTCGGGCTATCCAACATACCAGCCTCCAACGAAAGATAGCCGGAATACTCGGTCAGGCTCGGCTTCCTCGAAATGAACTGGATAAGGCCACCGGTTGCATTTCGGCCGAAGAGCGTGCCTTGCGGCCCTTTTTGTATCTCAACGCGCTCCAAATCCATCATCATGAAGGTCTGAGCGCCCTGGAAGGGCATATAGCCATCGTCCAGGTAAACCGCATTCGGAGACTCGACAATGTCATTGTAATCGCTCTGCGTCACACCGCGAATGGAAAAGTGGCTCTCTGTGCCGCCACCGGCGCTAGATAGAGCGAGGCCGGGCGTGACATCAACCAATTGCGTACTTGATTGAATTCCGCGCTCGGCCAGATCGTCGCCCGTGAAAGCCTGAATGGCAATCCCGACCTTCTGAACGTTTTCCGACTTCTTCTGTGCAGTAACGATGATTTCCTCGATGCCGACAGTTCCATTGGGCTCTGCTGCTTGTTCATTGGATACTGCTGTTTGAGCAAGAGCATTATTCCCAAACGACAGAAGCCCGGCAAGAGCCGTCGAATACCCGAAGTATGAAATTTTCGACCTTACCGCCTTATCCTTAGTAACGTTCATGACATCTCCCCTTTTTATGTAAGCTTATATTTAGCTATTAAACCCTGACGTGGTGCTGGAAATCTGGACAGGGTGTTAAGCTCATCCCGACCTAAGGAATGGACGGGAATGAAGAAGACGAGAAAGCGCTACAGCGCGGAATTCAAGGCGAAAGTTGCGATGGAGGCGATCCGTGGTGAACTGACGCTGGCGGAACTGGCTGCGAAGCACGGCGTCCACCATACGATGATCGGGGGATGGAAGCGTCAGGCGGTGGACGGGATGGCCAGCCTGTTCGACGGCGGTGAGCAGGCGTCGAAGACGGAGACCGAAGCGGAAATCGAGAAGCTGCATGCCAAGATCGGGCAATTGCTGGTGGAGCGGGATTTTTTGGCGAAAGCCTCCGGTCGATGAGCGCGGGCCAGAGGCGATTGCTGATCGAGCCTGCTCACCAGCGCCTGTCGATCGCGGCGCAGTGCCGCCTGCTGTCGATCAGCCGGTCTTCCTATTATTATACGCCTGCGCCTCAGAGCGAGGAGACGCTGGCGCTGATGCGGGTAATCGACGAGACGTTCATGGACTGTCCGTGGTACGGCAGCCGGCAGATGGTGCGGCACCTGCAGCGGCTTGGTCATGCGGTGGGCCGCCGCCGGGTACGACGGCTGATGGCGCAGATGGGGCTGGCGGCGATCTACCAGCGCCCGCGCACGAGCGATCCGCACCCGGAGCATCGGATTTATCCCTATCTGCTGCGGGACATGAAGATCGAGCGGCCCAATCAGGTGTGGTGTGCGGACGTGACATATCTACCGATGCGCCGAGGCTTCCTCTATCTCGTTGCGATCATGGATTGGGCCACCCGCAAGGTGCTGGCCTGGCGATTGTCCAATACCATGGACGCGGCTTTTTGCGTCGAGGCTCTGGAGGATGCCATGGCCCGCTTTGGCAAGCCGGACATCTTCAACACCGATCAGGGCAGCCAGTTCACTTCGCAGGCCTTCACCGGCGTGCTGCGGGCGGCCGAAGTGAAAATCAGCATGGATGGCAAGGGGCGCTGGATGGACAACGTCTTCATCGAGCGCCTGTGGCGCTCGGTGAAGTACGAGTGCGTCTATCTGCACGCCTTCGAGACGGGTTCCGAACTGCGCGCAGGCCTGTCCCGCTGGTTCGCCTATTACAACCATCACCGGCCTCACTCACGCCTTGCAGGCAAAACCCCGGCAGAGGCATATGGGCAAATCGACGCTTCAGATCATGGGGGGCATGCCCCCCATGATCTGATCACCAGAATGGCGGCGTAAACAACAACCGGATGAGCTTAACTTAGCCGCAAACCTGTACAGGAAGGCGGGACCACCTCACCCTAATTTCTTTAATAACATAACCGTCAAGCTCTTACACCCCTTGCGGCTAGTCTCGTCAAAACTTCATCCCTGAACAATGGAAGCTCGTTCAGATAATTGACAAAGCTCAAAGCAACGCTGGCGTAACCGGCATGCGAAATCTTCTCCAGTTCATCCGCAACGTCATCCGGACTTCCGATGATAGGATAGCCTCCGTGGCCCCCAAGAAATCTGGTTTTGTATAATTTGTAATGCTCTGCAGAAAATGATTTACTACTCACGCCAAGTGAAGACATAAGATTTTCTGCCGCCTCATGATCTCCGCATTCTTCCGTATAGTATCGGTGATATTCTTCTGCTTCCTTGCGCGTATTTCGGCAAACAACATAGCAGTTAGTAGATACTGTTACATCTCTAAGGTATTTTTCTTTGGCGCTCCGCTTGATCGCCTCCACTTCCATCTTGCCTTTTTCGGGTGAGACCATCGTGATAAAGCAACTATCGGCGTTCCTCGCTCCGAAATCCTGGCCGGGACCCGACGCTCCGGCGTTCATGATGGGAGGGAGCACGCCACCTGTCGGCTTTGGATGCCCCTTCACGCCGCGCAAATTGAAATATTTGCCGCTCCAGTCGAATGGCTCGCTGCTCGTCCAAATTTTGCGAACAATGTCGAACCACTCCTGGCCGTATTCATACCTTCCCTCGGTCTCAAGCGAGAGCTTGATTCCGAACATGTCAAATTCAGCCTGACTCCAACCGCAGACTATATTGAGCCCGTATCGTCCGCCACCGATGTGATCCATTGTCGCAATCTGCTTGGCCGCGACCACCGGATGAAAGTAGGAAACGTGTGTTGTGGCAAATACCGTTATCCCGGTAGTGGCCGCGAGAAGTCCCGCCGCCCAAGTAACCGTCTCCAAGACGCTCTCCTGAAACTGCGATTCTCCCCCAAAACCGCGCCAGCGCGCGATCGGAAGCATGAACTCCAGACCCGCTTCATCAGCCATGCGAGCAAGCGAGAGATTGTTATCCCAGTTCGCCTCCCACCGTTCTGGCACTGTCGTGGCTGCAAGGCCATTGGAACAGTTCGCGCCGAAGAGACCAATCTTCAAGGCATTGGCGCTGTGCATCCTGTTGCTCATTTTGGAGCTTATCCTTTCCCAAGATATCTGTAATTTTATTTGCGAGACAGCAAACTTCGTATCATCAGCTTTCCCCATTCATTGATCGGAACCGAGCGCACAGTTGCTCAGCTCCGCGCGCAAGGAGAGAAATATCGGTCCCAACGGCAATGAAACTGACGCCAAGTTCTAGATAACGCTTGGCCAATGCCTCATCCGCCATCAATATTCCGGCCGGGACGCCAAGCTTGTTGAGCTCTGCCAAGGCATTCTCGATCAACATCTGAACATCACAATGTTGCGCATTGCCGAGGTATCCCATGTCTGCGGCGAGATCCGAAGGCCCCAAAAATATCCCGTCAACACCTTCGACTTGTGCAATGGCATGCAGGTTTTTGATGGCCGCAACGGTCTCCAGTTGCACGACTACACAGATTTCTTCTGAGGCCTTTTGCAGATACCCCGCCCTGCGGTTCCAGCGACTTGCGCGCCCGATTGCCGAACCAACGCCCCGGATGCCATGTGGTGGATAACGCGTCGCCCGGACTATCCCTGTGGCCATCTCTGCCGTTTCGACCATGGGAACCATCAGGGAGCGCGCACCGATATCGAGGTATTGCTTGATCAAGACCGCATCTGCGCTTGGAATGCGCACCATTGGTTCAACAGGATAGGCAGCCGTGGCCTGAAGCTGGGCAAGAACTAGCGGAATGTCGTTCGGCGCGTGTTCCGCATCGATCAGCAGCCAGTCAAAACCCGAGCCTGCGCAAATTTCAGCCGTGTAGGGAGAGGCCAGCGCCTGCCACAGGCCGATCTGCGCGCGCCTTGCTCCGATGGCCGCCTTGAACGGATTCATAGGTGCCTCCTGCTTGGCACGGAGATGTTCACTCGAACTGACATGACACATGTCCAAAAGTTCCGAAATCGCCGACAATTTCACTTCCGGGAATGGCCTCGATAGGGCGGATGAATGATCCTGACAGGATAACCTGGCCGGCCTCAATCCTGTGGCCATAGGTCGCAAGACGTTGCGCCAGCCAGGCAACCGACATCAAGGGGTTGTTCAAAACGCCGGCGCTCAGCCCCGTTTCCTCGACCTCACCATCGCGTGACACGATCGCGCCAAGCCAACGCATATCAAGTCCGGAGAAATCCGTGACCGCATCGCCAAGGACAAAACCGCCATCGGCCGCATTGTCCGAAATCGTGTCATAGACTGTGCGCAGCTTACCCGTCTGGGGATCCTTGCGAGCGATTCTTGTATCGAGAATTTCCAGCGCCGGAGCAATGTAATCCGTTGCGCGAGGACGTCTTCCACCGTCGCCGTCCCTTCCAACGGCCCATTCATCACGAACGCGATCTCGGCCTCTATCCGGGGTTGGATGAAGCGGCCAGGCACAATAACCGCTCCATTTGGAAAGCGCATCGATTCCAGCAGAACGCCGGAGTCGGGAATGTCGATCGAAACCGCCGCCTGCATCGCCTTGGATGTCAGGCCGATCTTCCAGCCAGCCAGCTTCTCCCCAGAGGCCAGTTTCATCCCGATCCAGCAATCCTGAATCGCATAGGCATCATCCATCGTGATCTCTGGATAGGTTTCGCTCAGAAGACGGATCTGCTTTCGGCTGCGCTCAGCCTCTTCGAGTGCCGACGCTGCGGCCTGAATGGCTTTGTCATCGAGCATGCGCCCGATCCGGCCACTGACGACAGGCGGGGTTGCAGCCTGCATCAAGCCGCCACCTCGACACGGTTTGTCGCAAATCCCTGCTGAACCCCCAGCAGGGCAGGAGGTTCCTTAAGGCTTTCCTGCCAAAGCAGGGATTCCATCACGATGTTGAGCGGTTGATCCTGGATAGTGAGTTCATAAACCGGCTCATCGAAGCTCGCGTGATTGTGAACCGCCCAGCCCGGCGCCGAAAGCATAAGATCGCCGGCTTTCCACTCATAGACCTTGCCTTCCACCGTCGATCGGCCTGAACCGGAGAAGTAGTAGTTTATCGCCGCTGACGAATGTCGATGCGGCCGATCCACTATCTTCGGCGGGCGAAGGGTCATGGTGGCGAAGAAGTTCGGCGTCGTTCCATTGGTCCGGCCGGTAGCGGGATTCCACAAGAGATAGAGCCTACGCCCAACGTATTCCTTCCCAAGCGCCTCAAGCTTGTCGAGATGCTCCTTTACGTCTGCCCACGGCCAGAACAGCGCCGGGCTTTCGTGGCATGGCGGATCGATCAGGCGCTCGTATGGCATCAGCCACGCCCCACCCTCATTCAGTTGGAACGTTCCGAATGGATTGACCTTCGTAGGATCGTACTCCTCAGAGCCGTGGCCGTTTTCCGAGGGCGACGCGATATCCGGATTTTCCTCCTGGAAATGGATGTTCATCATCTCGAGCAGCGCCGCGTTGGAGTAAGTCAGCCGAGCGTAAAGATCGTCTCCGGTGTTCTTGTGCAGATAAACCCGCATCGAAGGCGTGTTCCACACGTCATAAAGGGAAGTATCGCGAACCTGACCATCGATCTCGCTGCGTCCCTGCCCCCGGATCACGAAATTCACTTGACTCGAGTTCTGGCGGAAGGTCGCTGTTTCCTCCCCCGGGAGAAGCACATCGAGCGATACCTGGATACCGGGGCCAAGCCCGACCGATCTACGGTTAGCTGGATGGACAAAATAAGACCTGCGGCGCCCGTTGGCAGGCTTGGGAATAGCGGCTAGCCGCTCGATTTCCGCGTCGATCTCCTCTTTTGTGAAAATAAATGGTTCCCACAGCGCCGACTGAGGCAAGAGCGGACCACTGCCATCCAGAATATTCCTGTTCGTCATCTTGTCGCTTCCATTCCTAATTCCGGCTCACCCAAGTCATCACGGATCGAGCCGCAGTCTCGGCTCATGAAAAGTGGTGCTTGTCAGCTGACGCCCCATGCCTTTCGCGCGTGCCCGCCGAAGTGCCTCGATCCCGACAGACAAGTCGGAAATCCCCATGCCCATCGCCTTGAAAACCGTGAGATCGGCGTCGGCGGGTCTTTGGAATCGCGTCGCCACCAGTTCGCTCAACGGCCTCAGCCGCGTCCACTTCGCCTCATCGTCATCGAAGGCAGCCATGAATTCCCGGCTAAGCCTCCGCACCTGCGATATGCTGTCAGCAGCACAAACCGTCGCGCGGTCCAAAAGCTGTGGCTCAAACTCAATCCGGTCCGGCCCTATTGCGCCGATGGCATTGAGATGCACGCCAGTCGCAAGCGCATCGCGCGAAATAAAGGGCGCTCCGGCCCGCGTCGCCAAAGTGACGACCGAAGCCCCCGCCAGAGCTTCTTCCAACGATCCTGCCGCCACGGCCTCCAACGAAAGTCGGTCGCGCACTTTTTCCGCCAGCGCCCGGCGGTTGGCTTCGGTCGGACTCCAGATGGCCACTCGTTCGAGCGGGCGCACCGCAGCGACGGCGGCGACTTGCGCCAGACTTTGCTTGCCAGTGCCGATCATGGCCATTGTCCGCGCTGCGCTATCAGCAAGGTGATCGGTTGCCAGGCCGCTGATCCCCGCCGTACGCATCTGCCCCAGTGCGAAAGCCTCGATCACGGCAAGCAGTTTCCCCTTGCCCGCGTCAAACAGCAACAGCAGGGGATTGGCGCCGCCTTTGGTGTGGGTCCAGGTCTTGGTGCCGACAATGGGCCCGCTTTCGAATAGCGCGCCAATGGCATGCAGGGTCGAGCCGCCACCCCAAGTCAGTTGCGTCTTGGTCATGTTGCTGGCGCGGCCGGCCGCTTGTTCGCCAAGACCCCAGCGCAATGCCTCGATCACTTCCGGCAGCGCCAGCAGCGAAACCACTTCGCCTTCGGTGATCCAGAGAGCTTCGCTCATGAGCCAAGCTTTTCGAAAATCGAAGGGACCGGAGGCTGAAGTTCGAGGCCGTTCACGATCAGCGCGTGCGTGATGTAGCGCCCGACAAGAAACATCACGGCCAAGGCCTGATCCGCGCCGACCTGTTCGATAGCAACCTCGATTTCGCGCGAGACGCCTACTCCGCGACGTTCGACCATCGCCATGGCCAGCCGCTGCACGGCACGCTCCTTACCCGAGAGCAGCGGCGCATCATCAGGCGAAAGCCGCTCGACGGCAGCAACCCAATCCTCGCCAAAGCCGCGCTTGACCGAGAGTCTCTCATGCTGATGCAATTCATATGCGTTGCCCATGAGTCTCGCGACCGTCAGCGCGCCGGTTTCCGTCAAACGGTCGGGAAGCGCCTGCTTGAGCGCCTCGGTCATTTCCATGTAAGGCGCAAGCACATCGGGCAGCGCACCACTGTATTGGAAAAACTCGCCGAGATAGCCCAGCCGCTCCACCCGCGAACGCAAGATTCCCTGGAGTCGCGGAGCCATTTCTTCAAAGCTCAAGCGCGGGATACGTCCGCTCATGGTTGTTGGAAACTCCATTCACACGATCTGGAATAGTATTAGCTCCATTCCTCCTGATACTCGTTGTAATAGCGGTTTGAGCGATGTAAAATACCGATTCCGCACTGTGTCATACCGAAAAGGTTTAACCATGGACCTCTCCAAACTGCGCTACACGATTGCCTTGGCGGAGGAACTCAATTTCACCCGCGCCGCAGAGCGGTGCCACATCTCGCAGCCGCCGCTGAGCCGGGCGATAAGGGATATCGAAGACAAGGTCGGGACGAAGCTGTTCGAACGGAGCAAGCATCATGTGCAGATCACGCCTGCCGGCACAAGTTTCGTCAACACAGCCCGAAAAATCATCGACCTGCTTGAGAGCGGGGCTCTGGCTGCACGCGAAACTGCGGATGGCCTTCGAGGATCGCTGACCATCGGATTTGGGGGATCAATGGTCTACTCGCTAATCCCTGCGCTGGTCAGGCAGTTCCGCTCCGCAGTACCAAATGTGGCGATCGACTTCTGCACCATATCGATAACCGGACAACTCGAAGCATTACGAGAAGGCAGATTGGACATTGGCGTCATCAGATTGCCAATCAATGACGCAATGATTGCTCACCATATCATCCGCACTGAACCACTTATCATCGCCCTGCCAAACAACCACCCACTCGCCCGCAACTCAGAGGAAGTAAATATCGGAGAACTGGAATACTGTTCATTTATCTCCTATGAGACCCGGATGGGATACAATTTCCACACTGACCTTCTGGAACTGTGTCGGACGGTCGACTTCAGCCCGATGATTGCCCATGTCGCCCCCAATACGGAAGGCGTGATAGGCATCGTCGCTTGTGGCGAAGGAGTCGCCATTGTTCCGGCCTCGGCGCGGCACCTGTCTATCGATGGGGCCACATTCCGGAACCTCAAGGTTCCTCGGAAGGCCCAAAAACTATCTTCCGTGCGTTTCGCGCTAGCATGGAACCGGGAATCCACCTCGGCTACAGCGCGCCAATTCCTCTCGCTCTTCGGTGCCGATCTGGCCTGAACCCACGCGAAACGAGGCACAGCGGGCACCGCTTTCCGCCAACCTCACTTGACGACGCCGACAACGCCCTTGTCGACTATCTGGGCACCTCCATCAACCTCTCGACATTCCTGGGGTAATTTGATTCACTCGTCCTGACGGGAGGCGGCGATGCGTCAGGCTGGATTGTTTGGATTGTCGGATCATTTGAAGCGTTTATCGGCCTATGGCGACCCGCTGGAAGAACTGGGCCTGATCATCAATTTTGAGGTTTTCCGCCCGACGCTGGTTGCGGCGCTGGCCTCCGGGGACGGAGCGAAGGGCGGTCGCCCGGCTTATGATCCGGTGGCGATGCTCAAGGTGCTGATCCTGGCGGCCCAAAACAATGTTGCCGATGCGCGGATGAGTGGCAAAGTTGGGTCGACTGCCGTCGAAAGCTTTTGGCCCTCATGAAGGTCAGTTATCCTACCTCTGGTCCCAAGAACCTGCCAGTCAGCAAACCACCCCTTTCCGGACATTATAACAGTATCGCGTCCAAGGCCCGCCCTTGCGTCGGCTCCGATCGTGCTAAACGCGAAGGGCAGGCATATACTTAGCTGGCCTCAACACCGCAGTCCGAACCGGGACGTTTTATAATTTTGGAAGGCGTCGGGCGACTGTTGACGATTGGATGATAGCCGTGTCGGTCGATGCGAACGGGACGAAGCGATCAACCACAGTTTCAAGTTCTTGCACGTCGCTAACCACGAATTTCGCCAGAAAACAGTCCGCCCCGGTCACGCGATCCGCTTCGACGACCTCAGGCGTATCGCTCAGCATTTGAGCCACCCTTTTCACTTCGCCTGGCATGGCGCGTATTCCGCATCGTCAAAGCCCAATGCTTTCGCAGCTTCGTTCTGTGATTTTTCCCGATCGGCGACGGCAGCGGCCCGTGCCTTGTCGGCAGCACTCTGGGCTTCAATATTCTTTCCAAACTGGATAGCTTTTAGCCAAGGCCATCCGGCATCGAAGGTGAACCCTTCTGGCAGCAGTTCTGATCGAGCCTGCGCTGGCTTTACGAATTCGGCCTTGCCCTGTGGCACCCATGCAAAATTTCGGAGCTGATGAACAAGGCACGAATCGGCAAAGCGCGCACCATTGCTCTCGTTCTTGCGATACACTGCTCGAAGGGGGTTTTCATATGTAGCCCAGTCATGTTTGTGATGCGTTTCTGGCAACAAACGCATCGTTTCCCATATAAGCTTTGAAAGCCTGACCGACTTTCGCTCTGCGAGCTGTTTGAAATGCCGGATGGCATAGTCGCGATTGATAGGGGAGGTGTAGCGCTCCCCGGGAACGGCCTGCAAATAGCTCAAATTTGGGTTGTTTGATTGACGCGGAAGAAATGTGCATCGGCCCACCGTTGCGAAATCACCAATCCGGCTTCGATAGTTTTGCCAAGGCCAACTTCGTCGGCAAGCAGCGCTCCCTTTGACTGTGGCGATGCAAATGCAAACAAGGCCGCGTCCACTTGATGCGGATTCATATCAACTTGCGCGCCCGCGACAGCAACTGCGAGCTTTTCACTGCTATCGGACGATCTCCGTCGCACAAGGTCACTAGCCAAGTATTTTGAGTGATAATCTGTAATTATTTCAGTCATTCACTTGCGCTTTTATCGGCTACCACTCCAACCGCAAGGCGATAACGAGCATAGCGACGCTCACCGGTGCGGATCAGCGCGCCCTTCTCGACAAGATCGGCCAAATCGCGTGTCGCAGTGGCAAGGGCAGCCCCCGTAATTGTCCGGTAATTTCCCGCACTCAACCCGCCCTCAAACCCATCCGGCCCTTCGCGGAACAAGCGAAGCAGCGCCTTCTCCTGCCGTTCGTTGATTTCCCCGCGCAAGCGATCAAGCAGCCGTGTCTTGTCGATCAGGAAGCGGATGCGGGTGATCGTCCGCGCCTGCGCCTCGATGACAATATCGGCGAACCATGCGAGCCAGACATTGATGTCATTGCTCTGGCTTCCAAGCTGGAGTGCGGCGTAATAGGCTTTTCGGTGGCGGTGGATCGTTTCTGCAAGCGCGGTCAGCGTCGGTGCTGACAGGTTTTGCGCCAACGCCTTTTCAGCAATTGCGCGTCCGATCCGGCCATTACCGTCTTCAAAGGGATGGATGCTCTCAAACCACAGGTGCGAGATCGCGGCACGGGTGATCGCTGGAAGCGGATTCGGTGACGACGGCGCACGGTCGTTGAACCACGAGATAAAGCGGGACATTTCCAGTAGCACGGTATCCGATGGCGGTGCCTCGAAATGCACACGCGGCGCGTGGAGCGCCCCTGAAACGATCTGCATTGCGTCCTCATGCGTCCGGTAGCGCCCGACATCGGCAATATCCCGGCGTCCGTTCATCAACATCGCGTGCCACGCAAATAGCGTCTGATCGTCGAGTGGCGCTGCATGGTTCCGGTAAACATCGGCCATGAGCTCGGCGGCACCGGCCTCCGCCGCACTTGCACGGCGCGAATCTGTGGCAAAGCCCAGATGCTTGGCCAGCGACGATTGAACGCTGTCGCGGTCGAGAATTTCGCCCTCGATGGCGGAGCTCTCGACGACCTCCTGCGATATGAGTTCGACAGTCAGGCCATCGCGCGCATCGGCATCTAGGTGGTGCAGCGCGCCGATGACAACGCCGGAGCCTTTCAGGAACTGCTCTTCTGCCGCACGGATGCTATCCGCATCGAAGCGGAATTCAGGCCAATCGGGAAGCTGCCAATTCCAGCGCATGATGGATAAGATGCCTTTCTATCAATCATGATATAGCATGATTATGATTGATAAAGCGATAGCCAATCAATCACAAGCGGCCAAGATTTTCGGCTGCCGGTGGAAAGACACCGCATTGCACCCCTTTGAGTTCGCCAGCGGCGAAGGGGCGACAAGTGCGGTGAAGACGCGGGCAAAGGGGTGCTTGAGGCTCGGCGCACCTATTTCCTTCACCCGCTTGGCCGGTGTCCCGATCAAGAGCGCCAGCGGCGCATCGGATATCCGGCGCAAACGCAAGGCTCCAAAGGGCATCAGCGATGCGGAGTCAGCGTTTGAAGTGGGCAGGGCGAGCCGACTGTTTCGATTTTGCCGCCTGTCGCGCATTGGCGGTGGCTTCTTCAACGTCGCCTTCAGCATCCATATCGGCGTGCATGGCTTCCCATCCGCCAATGCCCATCAACACGCGGTCGGCGTGCTTGATGGTATTCACATGGCCGTAGTGGTTCTCGATCATCTTGACCGAGGTGCCCATCTGTTCTGACAGGATATAGACGTCCACACCCTCGCTAAGCCGGAAGGTGGCGTAGGTGTGGCGGAAGCAATAGGTCGAACGCGGGATGCCGTTCGGCCCCATGCGTAAGTCAGCCTCCACGAGCAAGGCCTGCACGGTGTCGCTGTAGAGATATTTGGCAGGCTTCCCGTTGATGATCGTGAACACGGCATCATCGGGCGCAGTGGCTTTGGACAGCTCGCGCACCCGATCGAGATATTCGCCGACGCTTTTGGGAGCCACGAGCTTGCGTGATTTACCTTTGCCCTGGACGAACATCACGACGATCTCGCGCCCGTCGCGATCCTTGGCGAGTGTGATGTCGCGCCAACGCAAATTCTTCGCCTCGGGCGGACGCATCCCCGTGTTGCACATAATGAGCATGAAATTGTAGCACATGGTCCGATACCAAGTGCCTTGGGGTGTGGTCGCCGCCCTGATCCATTTGCGCCCGACGCTGTGCAGTTTGCGATATTCCTCAATCGTGAATTCGTCGCGGCGCATGGTTTTGAGTTTCGGTCGGCCTTCAAAACGGTGACTGGCAGGCACAAGCCGCTTGGTAATGGCGAAGTTCATCACTGCGTTGAGCGCGCCCATCTCAAATTGAATTGTCGCATCGCTGATATGCTCGCGGAACCGCCCCTTGCCGTTTTCCCGCCGCCAAGTCGGATAACCCGCCCAACGGTCTTGACCGATCAAGTGAATCTGGGTGCTGCCAACATAATCTTCGAGCGCCTTCTTGAAGGCGTTTCGGAGATTTTTCACCCGGTCATGGGAAACCTCGCCCGTATCAGCGCGGCGCTGCTGCGTCTGGAGATAGTCTTCCGCCACCTGCCGAAACGGACGATTGAACACGGCCACATCATGCTTCACGCGAAACCGAATGTCGGCATCCTGATCGAACGCACGATCTCGGGCAGACTCCCGATCCGCCGTGTGGAGTGAAATCGTCTTGTAGCGATCCTCTTTGGGGAGCTTGATGCGGCAATAAAAATTGCGGTGTTCGACATCGCCGCGCCTGAAAATGATCAGGCCGGTTTCCAGAACCTCCTTGTCGATGATGAATGCCATAGCCACGCTCCACTGTGCAGATACCGTGCAGGTTTGGAACGAACGCGCGCTGAATTCCATAGCTGTGCAGGTGCTGTGTAGGGGATAACCTGAAGAAGTCGCTGGCGAGCTATCGACTGGCATTCGGGCAACCGCGGCAGGACGAGCTGATCGAACTCTTCTCAGGGATGAGCGAAGATGTCGTGAGCGAGCTAGCCGAGTTTCAGATTTCGCTCAGACCCGGCCTCTGCCTGACTGCCAGCTCTGATCATTCCACGACGGGATAGTTCGGCATCGGCCATTCGTGCTGCGGATTGTCCATCATCAGATCAACAAAGATCGGCAGCAGGCAACCCAGCAGCGACGCCCCGTCCCTCACCTGGTCGCGATTGACATCGCTGTTCCAGGTTGCGCCGCCATGCACGAGCTGATTACGCAGAACGTAAAGCCGATCGAACAGGATCGAGAGAATCCGGACCGTGTCGTGCTCACGCAAGGCATAATTGATGGCGGTCCGGCTACGCTCGAGCTTCTGCTCCCAATCATCGTATCCGGGCACACCATTCTGATGCTGCCAGAAGGGGTGATAGACATAGCGGTTATCGAGCAGGAGGCGAATCTCCTGGCTGAAACGCTGCCATACCGCGTCATAGACCCGGTGGCGCCCGTCAAACTTCACCAGTGTCGAGAAGAACGTCTGGAACAGGCCGCGCTCGCCTTCAGGGGCTGAGCTGCTGGCCGAGGCTTCGACGTCGCCAGCATAGGCAGCATTGAACCCGATCCAGAGGAGAATGAAGCGAACGTCCTGGTCCTCGTCCTCCGCTACAGCGCGGCGAAGCCAGGACAGGGCGCGGTGAACACGCAGGGTCAGAGGCGTTGGAAAACCTGCGCGAAGCGATCGCTGCTTCTCTTTCAAGGCCTCTGGATGAAGTGGATTGCCCGCCGGGTAACGATGAACCATGCGCGCAGCTTAGCGCGAGGATTTTCCGTGGCATAGATCATGGATCGGCGCGCGACGAATTCAGAGCGATCGA
This sequence comes from Novosphingobium pentaromativorans US6-1, assembly GCF_000767465.1. Classification (NCBI taxonomy): domain Bacteria; kingdom Pseudomonadati; phylum Pseudomonadota; class Alphaproteobacteria; order Sphingomonadales; family Sphingomonadaceae; genus Novosphingobium; species Novosphingobium pentaromativorans. The sequence goes on along the minus strand of NZ_CP009291.1, from coordinate 176,130 downwards.
CTGGATCCAGTCGTTGATTTCTGCCTCGACCCATACTGCGCATTTGGGACCAAGCGACCGCGACTTAGGAAAGCGGCCCTCGCTCATCCGCAGGTAGATGGCTGAACGCCGCAAGCCGACCCGGTCCATGACTTCGGGTAGACGCAACAGCCGCGCCGGCGGAAGGACTTGCCGCAGCGCCTCGTCATCGGTCGAAGCGCCATCGGTGATCTGGGGTTTCGCATTCATGGTCTGTCCTGTCGGGTAGATTGGCTCGGTCCCCTCCGAGGTGAATAGCCTTAGCGCGGCAGCGCCATCGCGATGTCACGATTGGCAAAATCGTCGATATGCTTGGCGAGCATGCGCGCTACGAGTTGCGAGGTGCCGTTAGCCCACCGCGGCCTCAGATCTTCGACCCGTCGACCAAGCGTCCGCTCGAGCTGACCAGGCAAGGCGGTGAAGAAGTCTTCAAGGAACTCCCCCATCTCGCTGCGCATCCATTCGCAGGCCAGATCTTCCTGACCAGCAAGAGCCAGGATCATGCTCGCACGTGGAAAGGCGCCGCACACGTCGAGTACGAGGGCAGCTTCATCTAGACCGATCGGCCGGTCGCCGCGCATGACGCGAAGCAGGGTCTCGCGATGGATGCCTACTTCTCGAGCGATCTGGTGCTTGGGTTTGTCAGACGACTCGATGGCGTGGGCCAGAATGTGCGCGAGGCTGGCATTCGCTTTGCCTCGGAATGACGCGGGCTGGTGCATGGAAGAAACTCCGACGATGAACAACTGAGTCGTAGCCATATCGCGCGCACCGCATGTAGGAAAACAAAAAGAACATTAGCGGAACATATCGTTTCTAGGCGAATCATCCCCTAGCCCCGAGTCGCCGACAATCGTCGGCGCTCCTGTCGGGATTCATCGACGCACATCACCAGATAATCCGCTGTTTCTGTGCATTATCGCCGACACCGTCCATTCGATGCGTCCATATCAGTCCGCCGCATCGGCGCGAAAGGTAATCCGACTTTCCTACATCCATTTCCTATATGCATGTGGAACACACAGCGAACGAAAGAACGCTGGGTTCACCCCTCCAGATGGAGCTCCATATGCAGTCTCTCACCCTCTCCCGGCGTTCCGGCGCCACCGATCAAAGCCCCTCGAAGTTCGGGCGGGCCTTGACCTTCGCAGTGCCGATTGCGGTCGCAGCACTCGCTGCCAGCGCCGCCTACGCCGGCGCCGACACGACCTTCACCCCTGCCCTGACGAAATTCACCTACATGCAATGTTCTATATATGTTCCACCCCGATTCGGCCATAGAAGGAATCGGGAAATGAGACTGAGATGGGCAATGATCGCAGCGGCGGTGACGGGATGGGCGTTCGTCGTCCCGGCTCACGCGCAAGGGGAGGCTGCCCCTGAGGGTGCTGCACCAGAGATCAGACCTGACGGTTTCCGTGTGGCCGAGGGGGCGAACGGTTTCCAACTGGTCGAACATGGGATCTGGCGACAGTCCCTGGCAGCTTCGTCCGGCGCTCCGGTTCTCGAAGCGGGCAGGACCCACCTCCCCTATCGTTATGCGAAGCCCGAAGGCACCGGCCCATCGGGCTTTCGACGGGCAAGCTACCTTCCCCATGTCTATGCAGCGGAGGCTCAATACTCGCTGCCAATTGGCCTTCTCGACGCTCTGGTATGGACGGAGTCCCGGTATAACCCCCTGGCGATCAGCAAGGCTGGTGCCGCTGGCCTGGGTCAGTTGATGCCGGGGACCGCGCGCGACCTTGGCGTGCCAAATCGCTTCGATCCCGCAGCGAACCTCTTCGGCGCGGCGAAGTATCTGCGTCAGATGCTCGACAAGTTCGGGGTAGTGCATCTGGCCCTCGCCGCTTACAATGCGGGCCCTGGCGCCGTCGAGCGAGCGGGCGGTATCCCACGCAATGGCGAGACACCGGCCTATGTGCGCGATGTGCTGCGTCATTGGCGCTTCTGAACAGGGGGGTAGTGGTGAGTTCCGGTCGAATACGCGTGTCAGGAATGCTGAGCCGCGGCAGGCGTGGGATGATCCTGACCACGAAAACAGACGAGGTCTGGATTGTCGAAAGCGAGGAAGTTGCCGACGATCTTATCGGCTCGAAGGTGATCGTCGAAGGCGTCGTTGCAGGGATGGATCGCCTACGCGCCGACTGGATTGGCGCGGACAGTCATCCTTCCTGATTCTCCTGCGGCGGATATCTCGCGACGAGTTGGAGAACTTCCCTACCCCATAGCGCATCCGAACGACCTGCATTCGCTGGCGGTCCTGCAATAGGCATGAGTCAGCTAGCAATCGGGGCCTCCGCCGTTCCGGGCGCGCGCGGCGTCACCAATACCTCCACCCGGACATCCCAGTCCAGCCGGTCGAGAATCCGCAGCAGCCGGTCGACGGTGAAGCGGTCGAGCTTGACCTGGCGAATGCGCGAGAAATCCGCCGCCGCCACGCCGGTCCGCGCCCCGGCATCGCGCACACTCAACCCTTCGGCATCGAGCGCCTTGATGATTTCAGCGGCAAGCGTGGCGCGCAGCTGGCGCAGGCCCGCATCGGGCGCGCCGAAATCGGCGAAGACATTGCCCGAGCCGCGCACCAGCTCGCATGAATTGTCTGGGCCAGCCATCGCGGCAATCTGTAGTCAAATATGACAACAGATCAAGCCGGACCATGTCACGCTACCGCCGCGAGCGGAACCTTGCGGTCGAACACTTCGACCGCCTTCAGCTTGTGTCCGGGCGCGAGGTGGGCATAGCGCAGCATCATCGCATATACTCCGAAGCCGAAAACAGAGGAGGCCGAAGGGCGCTGACGCGCGCCCCGCCCCTGCCTGTTTGCGGCGAATATCAGCCCTATTCACCGCATAATGTGCGGTGAATAGGGCTGATAGGTTTATGGATTGCATGAAACGCCAAGTGCGGCTTTCCAAAAACCGGAATTTATAAACTCGACATCGGTTTACGAATCCGGCAAAATGCTAAGTATGGCTATGCGTTCTGACCATAAGTTAAACCGCCTCCAGCAGGAACTCCCCGAGGGACTCCTTGCCGATGCGGCATGGATGGAAGCCCACGGTTATTCATCATCTCTGCGCAGCCAGTACGTTCGCGCCGGTTGGCTCACCAGTCCGGCGCGGCGCGTCTATCGCCGTGCGCGCACCCCGCTGACATGGCAGCAGACCGTTGTCTCGCTCCAGACCGTGCTCGACCTGCCCCTGACCGTTGGCGGGCGCACCGCGCTCGAACAGCAGGGCTACGCCCATTACCTGTCGGCTTCGGTGCGTGAGGTTCACCTCTACGGGCCGAAGCGCCCGCCGACCTGGCTTGCCTGCTTGCCGCTCGATGTTGCTTTCCGCTGGCACAACAGTCTGCGACTGTTTCCCGGCGATGCCGATGCGCCGCCCGAGCCAAGCCCTGTCATGGCCGGCGCCGCTGGCCAGACCTTGCCTCTGCACTATTCCAGCAAGGAGCGCGCCGTTCTCGAATTGCTCGACGAACTCCCCGGGCACGAGAGTTTCCATCAGGTCGATGCCCTGATGGAAGGCATGAGCGACTTGAGTCCGCGCCGCCTGCAAACGCTTCTTGAATCCTGCGCCAGCGTCAAGGTGAAGCGGCTCTTCCTGTTCTTCGCCGACCGCCACCGCCATGCGTGGCGCTCGCGTCTCGATACCTCGCGCGTCGATCTCGGCGCGGGCAAGCGCGTCCTTGTCAAAGACGGCAGGCTGGACTCGCGCTACCAGATCACCGTTCCCGCCGATCTCGAGGCGCATTGATCGCCATGGCTTTTCTCGACACCTACCGGCAACAGGTCGCCCTTCTCATCCGCGTTCTCCCGTTCGTTGCTGAGGAAAGAGTCTTTGCCCTCAAGGGCGGCACGGCGATCAACCTGTTCGTGCGCGACCTGCCGCGCCTCTCGGTCGACATCGACCTCACCTATCTGCCGGTCGAGGATCGCGCCGCCTCGCTCGCCGCGATCGACGCCGCCATGCTGCGCATCGCGAAGCGGATCGAGAAGGGCATACGCGGTGCGCGGGTCCATGCCTCGCGCTCGGCCGGCGAGAACATCGTCACCAAGCTGATCGTCCGTGCGGACGAGGTGCAAATCAAGATCGAGGTGTGACGTGGTGCTGGAAATCTGGACAGGGTGTTAAGCTCATCCCGACCTAAGGAATGGACGGGAATGAAGAAGACGAGAAAGCGCTACAGCGCGGAATTCAAGGCGAAAGTTGCGATGGAGGCGATCCGTGGTGAACTGACGCTGGCGGAACTGGCTGCGAAGCACGGCGTCCACCATACGATGATCGGGGGATGGAAGCGTCAGGCGGTGGACGGGATGGCCAGCCTGTTCGACGGCGGTGAGCAGGCGTCGAAGACGGAGACCGAAGCGGAAATCGAGAAGCTGCATGCCAAGATCGGGCAATTGCTGGTGGAGCGGGATTTTTTGGCGAAAGCCTCCGGTCGATGAGCGCGGGCCAGAGGCGATTGCTGATCGAGCCTGCTCACCAGCGCCTGTCGATCGCGGCGCAGTGCCGCCTGCTGTCGATCAGCCGGTCTTCCTATTATTATACGCCTGCGCCTCAGAGCGAGGAGACGCTGGCGCTGATGCGGGTAATCGACGAGACGTTCATGGACTGTCCGTGGTACGGCAGCCGGCAGATGGTGCGGCACCTGCAGCGGCTTGGTCATGCGGTGGGCCGCCGCCGGGTACGACGGCTGATGGCGCAGATGGGGCTGGCGGCGATCTACCAGCGCCCGCGCACGAGCGATCCGCACCCGGAGCATCGGATTTATCCCTATCTGCTGCGGGACATGAAGATCGAGCGGCCCAATCAGGTGTGGTGTGCGGACGTGACATATCTACCGATGCGCCGAGGCTTCCTCTATCTCGTTGCGATCATGGATTGGGCCACCCGCAAGGTGCTGGCCTGGCGATTGTCCAATACCATGGACGCGGCTTTTTGCGTCGAGGCTCTGGAGGATGCCATGGCCCGCTTTGGCAAGCCGGACATCTTCAACACCGATCAGGGCAGCCAGTTCACTTCGCAGGCCTTCACCGGCGTGCTGCGGGCGGCCGAAGTGAAAATCAGCATGGATGGCAAGGGGCGCTGGATGGACAACGTCTTCATCGAGCGCCTGTGGCGCTCGGTGAAGTACGAGTGCGTCTATCTGCACGCCTTCGAGACGGGTTCCGAACTGCGCGCAGGCCTGTCCCGCTGGTTCGCCTATTACAACCATCACCGGCCTCACTCACGCCTTGCAGGCAAAACCCCGGCAGAGGCATATGGGCAAATCGACGCTTCAGATCATGGGGGGCATGCCCCCCATGATCTGATCACCAGAATGGCGGCGTAAACAACAACCGGATGAGCTTAACTTAGCCGCAAACCTGTACAGGAAGGCGGGACCACCTCACTTCGCGCCTGGGAGGACGGTGGCGCAGGTCGCACGGGATAACGGTGTTGGCCTGGGCCTGTTGCACTATTGGCGTCGACAGGCGCGGGCAGCGGGCGTTGTCGAGGAATTGCGGCTCGTACCCGTGACGGTCGTTGCGGAAGCGGAGCAGGCGAGCCAGACCGCCGGCATGGAACTGATCGTGCGCGACGTGACCGTTCGTATCCGGGGTGCGATCGAGGCGGACCATCTGCGCACGGTGCTGGCGGCGATCCGCGCGTGATCCCCATCGATGGAAGCGTGCGGATCTATGTGGCCACGCAGCCCGTAGACTTCAGGGCCGGGATTAACCGGCTCATGGGACTGGTGACGCATGTGCTGGGCCATGACGCCTGCGCCGGGGATGTCTTCGTCTTCCGCAACAAGGGAGCAGATAAGGTCAAGCTGGTCCGTCATGACGGGTCCGGCGCGGTTATGGCGACGAAATGGCTCGACCATGGGAAGTTCCATTGGCCGCCGGTGCGAGGTGGAACGCTGGCTCTGAGCGGGGCGCAGTGCGTGGCGCTGCTGTCTGGTCTGGATTGGCAGAAATTGCCGTCGCAAGAGGCCCGTCGCCCTGCATTTTATGGCTGAAATCGGTGGTTTTTAAGTGGCGGCGGGAAGCCTGTGTGGTATAGGCAACCATGCCCGCCGGAGCCGACGATCTTTCTGAAAATATTGAGCAAATGGCAGCCTTGGTGTGTGAGCTCCGGGCTGAAATTGCACAGCTGCGCGCACTGCTCAAAGGCGTAGGCCATCAGGCCTTCGGCAGCCGGTCGGAACGCGCCGGCGTCATCCTGGGAGATCAGGGGCTGCTCGATCTGGGCGATCTGGTCAGCACGCCGGTCACCGCGGCGAACGACGACGAGGTGGCCGAGGAACGGCCCTTGATCCGGCGCCCGCGCAGGAAGCGTGGCATGATGGCATTACCCGCCCATCTCGAACGGGTGGAGCGCGTGATAGAGCCCGAAGCGCTGGATTGCCCCTGCTGCGCAGGCAAGCTTCACAGGATCGGCGAAGACGCCAGCGAAGCTCTCGACTGGGTGCCAGCCATCGTGCGTGTCATCCGTACCGTGCGACCGCGCTACGCCTGCCGCAACTGCCGTGAAGGCGTGGTCCAGGCGCCGGCCCCGCGCCGCGCGATCCCCGGCTCGATGGTCACCACCTCGACCCTGGCCTGGATGGCGACGGCGCGCTTCGCCTGGTCGATCCCGCTTAACCGGCAGTTGCAGATGCTGGCAGGGCAAGGCGTCATTCTCGACCGGGCCCTCCCGAGCCGATGGATGCGCAAGGTCGCATGGTGGCTCAAGGCGCTCTATGAGCGCCTGCTTGCCTACATCCATGGTCAATCCCGAATATTCTGCGACGAGACCCGGATGCCGGTTCTCGAGAAGGGACGAAAACGAACCCGGATCACACAGTTCTGGGCCCATGCCTGCGACGACGGACCCTGGTCTGGCCCGGCAAGGCCCGCCGTCGCCTATATCCATGCGCGCGGTCGCGGGCAGGCTGAAGCGCGCCAGCAGCTTGCCAACTATCAGGGCATCCTGCAGGTCGATGGGTACGCCGCCTACAAGGCGCTCGTCCGCAAGGGGGCGGAAGGGATCACGCTTGTCTTCTGTCTGGCTCATACTCGCCGCAAGTTCGTCGACGCCTACCGCAAATCTCCGTCGCCCGAAGCTGCCGCGATCATCGCCCTGATCGGTGAGGTCTACGCCATCGAGGCCCGGGTGCGCACCGGCAGCGCAGCAGAGCGCCTGATCGCCCGTCAGGCCGAGGCCCGGGAAGCGATGAACAGGATCAAGGCCCAGATCGACGACATACTGCCCAAGCTCTCGCCCAAATCCGATCTGGCCAAGGCGATGCGCTACACGCTCAATCATTGGAAGGGGCTGACGCTGTTCCTGGAGGACGGTCGCATCGAGGTCGATACCAATACCGTCGAACGCGGCATGCGAAATGTTGCCCAGGGCAGGAAGGCGAGCCTCTTCGCCGGCAGCGAGGAAGGGGCCCAGACCTGGGCTGTCCTGGCGTCACTTCTCCAGACAGCTCGCCTCAACGGCCTTGATCCGTACACATGGCTGAGCGACGTTCTGGAGCGGATCGTCTCGGAGAAGGTGAAGATCAACGAACTCGACAGTCTCCTCGCCTGGAACTGGCGCCCTGCACACGAGCCGGTTAAGGCCTTGGCGGCATGAGATCCAAACGGCACGCATCCGGGGGCAGAACCCTCTCGCTCGAGCAACTCGAGATCTGGCTGGACGCCCTCGACCCGCCGGTTGCCGGCGTCTCCTCGATCGACGGCTTCCTCGCTGCGCTGGCGGCAGGCCCTTGCGTCATCGATCCCGACGTATGGCTCAAGAGCATCCTGCGCGAACACACCCGAAGCGCGAGTTCGGCACCTGCACGCAGAACGATTCTCCAGCGCTACAACCGCATCTGCATCGAGCTTGCCGAGCAGCCGGAGATCTATGCGCCGATCTATATGCGCACCGAGGATGGCGAGGTGTTGCTCGAGGACTTTGCCAACGGCTTCTTTACCGCGATGCATCTCGACATGAATGCCTGGACCCCCTTCGTAGATGATCCCGAGTTCGGCTTGCCGCTAGCCGCCATCCTCGGCCACAGCACCCTTACCGGGGGGGCCTCCTTGATCGAGCAACTCGACGATCCGTCCGCCAATCACGCTCTCGCCGATACCTGGCGCATGGTGCCCGAGATCATCTCGTTCCTCCATGACCACTGCGCCTTCGCACGAACCATGACGGCGCTCTGACGGCTACCTCGTCAGCTCCTGCGTGGGGCCGGTGCAGCGGTTACATTGCACTCGAAATCGGTTTGTAAGCACCCGATCGCTTTCAGCAACGTAAGCGAAGGCGAGGTTAATGCGTTAATTTGTTTCTGCTGCGCATACCATGTTCAAAGTATTGAAGAATTCTGGAAATTCTTCATGTTAATTTTGGCGCTGTCTTGGTTGCCGCTACCACTCAGCGATCTGCATTTCGTCCCCAAGACATTTTGGCACCAAACTGCGATCCTAGCGGCCATAGCGGTAGCGTAGCCGCGCTTTCGCTACAGAAACTAACCACGAAAACAGCGGTTTTGTGCGCTTTCGCAAGCGTACAGCTTGGAATCGTAGCGAAATAGCCGTTGTCGGGTACGCATTGCTGCAAAAGCGCTGGCTGGCACGGAGATAAAAAGGGCGCTGTTGAATATCTTCCCGCACCGCCATGCTATCGCTGCTACCGCGCCGTAGCGCGCGCTGGCCGCAACGGCTATTTTTGCTACGGCACCCCTGTTTACGCGCATTTGTGCGGGATTGGGGCCGCTACGAAGGTAGCAAGAGCCCCCGAAATCCGCCGCTACGAACCGCTACGATCCAGTCAACGCTGTGGTTAGCTCCATTCGATGATCACTGGGGGAGCAACCGTGACGAACCGGGTCTTGGAGCCCGGCGATTGCGTCACGCGCAGTCTCCCATGGTCCTGAAGAAGGCTCAACGCATCATCAATGCGCTTACCGCCGCGCAGGGCATTGGGTCCCTTCTGTCGGATTGTGTTCACTGTGATAAGCGTTTCGCGTTTCTGGCGGATTGCCTCCTTGTGTTTCTCCACCAGCCAACCCTCAAGCAGCTCTGCGTTTCGCAGATCCTCAGTCATTTCAGATTTTCGACCGAACCTAACGGCCTCGTCGAGATACCAGCGCATCAAAGAGCATGCGGAGTCCATGGTGCTATGCTCGATATCACCGAATGGACCACCATACTTCGTGAAGACGTGGAGGCAGCATGCCAGCCGAGCCGCGTTCTCCGCCGCTTTGCTCGCAACATCCTTGATGGTCGAGTATTCGCGGTCACCCCCAATGAATTCTTCCACCTCATCGTGGAAGCAGATCCAAGCCTTCTGTGCCCCGGCATCCAGACCCACGGGGTGAGTCACCAGCCTGCCCAAATCATCCTTCAACGCATGGAGTTGTAGAAGCGAAGTGACGCGCCGCTGGAATTCATCGAGCGATGGCATCGCTTCTGGTTCCTTGTAAAACCGCAGACCTTGGGTGCTTTCAGGATGGCTGAACAGAAACCGGGCGAAAAATCCGATACCGCGCGCCAGCCCTTCGGTCTTCTGAAAGAAGCTATCGAGGACGCTTGGCTGGACCATTAGACCCATCGTGACGCGGACGCTCTCGATATAGGTTTCCCCTCTACCGACGCGACCTTCATTTACCGGTCCTCCGTCCCACAGTTGGTTAAGCAGTCCCAAGTTTCGTTTGACGCTTTCCGCCTTCATGGAATGCCCACCGAAGATCACACCGGCCTCAGAGCTGATGAAGGCCGCAATCGGGTACTTCGTCAGGTGCGAAACGAGTGCTTCAGCTGACGTGGTGCTGGAAATCTGGACAGGGTGTTAAGCTCATCCCGACCTAAGGAATGGACGGGAATGAAGAAGACGAGAAAGCGCTACAGCGCGGAATTCAAGGCGAAAGTTGCGATGGAGGCGATCCGTGGTGAACTGACGCTGGCGGAACTGGCTGCGAAGCACGGCGTCCACCATACGATGATCGGGGGATGGAAGCGTCAGGCGGTGGACGGGATGGCCAGCCTGTTCGACGGCGGTGAGCAGGCGTCGAAGACGGAGACCGAAGCGGAAATCGAGAAGCTGCATGCCAAGATCGGGCAATTGCTGGTGGAGCGGGATTTTTTGGCGAAAGCCTCCGGTCGATGAGCGCGGGCCAGAGGCGATTGCTGATCGAGCCTGCTCACCAGCGCCTGTCGATCGCGGCGCAGTGCCGCCTGCTGTCGATCAGCCGGTCTTCCTATTATTATACGCCTGCGCCTCAGAGCGAGGAGACGCTGGCGCTGATGCGGGTAATCGACGAGACGTTCATGGACTGTCCGTGGTACGGCAGCCGGCAGATGGTGCGGCACCTGCAGCGGCTTGGTCATGCGGTGGGCCGCCGCCGGGTACGACGGCTGATGGCGCAGATGGGGCTGGCGGCGATCTACCAGCGCCCGCGCACGAGCGATCCGCACCCGGAGCATCGGATTTATCCCTATCTGCTGCGGGACATGAAGATCGAGCGGCCCAATCAGGTGTGGTGTGCGGACGTGACATATCTACCGATGCGCCGAGGCTTCCTCTATCTCGTTGCGATCATGGATTGGGCCACCCGCAAGGTGCTGGCCTGGCGATTGTCCAATACCATGGACGCGGCTTTTTGCGTCGAGGCTCTGGAGGATGCCATGGCCCGCTTTGGCAAGCCGGACATCTTCAACACCGATCAGGGCAGCCAGTTCACTTCGCAGGCCTTCACCGGCGTGCTGCGGGCGGCCGAAGTGAAAATCAGCATGGATGGCAAGGGGCGCTGGATGGACAACGTCTTCATCGAGCGCCTGTGGCGCTCGGTGAAGTACGAGTGCGTCTATCTGCACGCCTTCGAGACGGGTTCCGAACTGCGCGCAGGCCTGTCCCGCTGGTTCGCCTATTACAACCATCACCGGCCTCACTCACGCCTTGCAGGCAAAACCCCGGCAGAGGCATATGGGCAAATCGACGCTTCAGATCATGGGGGGCATGCCCCCCATGATCTGATCACCAGAATGGCGGCGTAAACAACAACCGGATGAGCTTAACTTAGCCGCAAACCTGTACAGGAAGGCGGGACCACCTCAAGCTGTATCATCGACACGAAGCATTTTAGCTGTCGGATCAGGCTTTTCAGGCGGATCACCTCGATCAGCACTGTCGGCCTTTTCCCAAGCAGCCATTTCCTTTCTATATTCTTCTTCAAGCTCCTTCTCGCGCTTCCGCTGCGCTGCTTCCCAATCCCGAATCGGTTTCATGAAGAGGCTATCCACGCTGCTCTTGCGCTCGCCGCTCTCTGCAACGCTGAGGAAGTAGAGAGAGGCCGGTCCAGAAAGGATTCGATTGCGGCGAACGCTGAATTGAGTTTGCACCGCGGCAGACACCGCTGACAAAGCGCAAGCCGCGACAAGTGCAACAGGTGCCTGCATGCAGTCGGCAACCTCCCGTACTGCATCGCCAATTACACCGGGCAACCGTTCCAACGGATAGTCGAAGGGACGATCTTCCTTGCGAAGGGGCTTAGGGTTCCAAGCTACAAGGCTTGCCACGGCGTCTAGGTTTGCATTCGATAGGTCAGCCACGGCACGCCTCCTCCCGGTATGACCGGGATTCAGGAAAGGCAGATCGCGTCAGGTGACTTTCCAATGCAGAACGATTTTTCGCGATATACGCTGGGTGCGATTGTCGGGCAGCGGGGTTGCAGACCGAACCGCTGATTTCGTAAGTAAAGCATGTCATGTTGATCTCTCCAGCGGCAGGGTCGCTCGAACGGTCCTGCCGCTACTCATGAGGGGCAGGTTCAGGCGTCGCCGGGGTGACCGACTGTTGCGGCACTGGTGCTGGCAAACTTTCGTTCCGCCTTCCAGGTCTCAACATCGGCTAGGTCGTATCGGACGCCTGCCTGCTTGGAATCGGACAGCTTCGTAAATTTGGGCCCGCGGCCCCGGACTCTCCAGAAGCGAAGGGTAGCCTCCGTCACGCCAATCAGGGCTGCGGCTTGTTTGTGGGTCAGGACTTTGGCTGACATACAGGTAACTCCAGCATAGCCCTGCATGCGGTTCGCGCATCATGCAGAGCGTCATTAAGCTGTAGTCACCAGCACCAGAGGAACACCCTCTGGCAGAGTGTCCGGGGCCTAGGGGGCTTTCACCCTTGCGCCTCACCGGCTGCGTTTCCGGGACTTTTCTCGTGGACGGGTGCCGGCCCCGATCGATGCAAAAAGCAACGACAGTGCTCTGTTAGCACAGGCTAGCGGATAATGCTTGGATAATTTGCACCTTCGCACCCGCAACCACGAGTGGGCGAAAATCCAAAAAAGCGTAGGAGGGAGAGGCTTCAAAGCCGCCCGAACTCGATTCAAAAAAGCGTAGGTGGGGTGCTCCCTCGCTGCGGCTCCAGCATCGCCCCGGCCCGCATGGACGCAACTGGCTCTCGGCTACGGGGCCGCGTGGGGCGCGATCGGCGCGTGGCCGTCCCTAACCCGGCAGCAAGCTGGTTTCGGGGCTGTAACCGGCCCTACGCGGCTCCAGCTGCATGTAGCGGAATCACGTTTCTGCTGGCAGCGACTTCGGCTTGCTGCTCGATCCAATCAGCGATGCGTTGCACTTCCAGTTGCAGCCATTCGAGGCGGACGAGATCCAAATATGCCCGCGCCGTAATGTCTTCCTGCGCCGGTTTGTGACCGGTTAGAAGATCGACACGAATTTCTCAATGAGACATTCCCGCATGGCGTAATTTGTGAATGACCGGCGAAGGTCGTGAAGCGAGAGATGTTTCCCGACAATACCACTGATCGCTTCCATGGGGGCCCGCGCGTCAGTGATGTGGCCACTCTTCGACCAGCTAGGGAACACGTACGGACTAGGTTCCGGGGCGTCCTCGCTCTCTTTAGGTTCGGGTCTGCGCGACTTTAGAAGGGCCACCGCTTGCGACGAGAGTGGGAGCCAGATGGGATCGCCACGTTTGCGGTCGTCCAGATGCCACCAACAATTGGATGGATCGTTATCGTCGATGTTGACGCGATCCCATGTAAGCGTGGCCATCTCATCCCGGCGGGCACCCGTCAGCAACGCGAAGATTGTCAGGTCAATTGCAGCCAGCGCTTCCTTGTTCTTAGGTGTTTTGCGGGCTTCATGTAGCTTGTTCCACACCTCACCGATCTTGCGGCGGTCAATATAGCGTTCGGTACGTGAACCGAGCGGTGCCCAATGGTCTTTAAGCACATCAACGGGATTGTGCAGCACAAGCGGGCTGCCATCAGCGCGGCGGTATTGGCGGCTGGCGAAGTTAATGAGGATGCGGAGCGTCACCATCGCGGCGTTCGCACTGGCGGGCGCCGCACGCGTGCCTCCCAAACCATGCCGAACGAGTTCCTTGTGGCGGTCGAGAACCATATCTCGCGTAATCGAGATAACGGGGATGTCCTTCCACCCCTTGAACACTTTTTCTACATGGCGCCGGTATTCAGCTGCGGTGCTCGATTTCAACTTCCCGGGGCGATCGATATATGCGCTGAGCGCCTCTCCCAAGGTCACTTTCATTGCCTCGTCCTGACGCTTCAAATCACGGGGATCCAAGCCCATCCGCATCGTGCGTAAGTGCTCACGGGCAATATCCCGCGCCTGTTCGACCGTAAAAACACCGTATGGGCCAATCGTGATACGGGCTTCCTTCTTGGATCCATCTACCCTGCCTTGGACGACAAATGTCGCTTTGCCTGTCGGTGTAACTCGGAGGCCAAATCCTCTCGGCTGTTCATCCCAAAAGAGCGTGTCGCACTTCCCACCTGGCTTAGCGACCCGATCAATTTGTGCCTTGGTGAGCCTCATCTGTGGCATCGGATCGCTCCTATTCATAAGCGTGCCATAAGCACCGCACGCAAACGAATGCTAACATGAGCCCTAGATAAGGTCCACATTTATTGTTTAATTTCTGATACTTGACTAGCTTACGCTAACATGCGCTATCATGTGGCAACACCATGCAGACCAAACTCTTAATCAGCGGGTCCTAGGTTCGAGCCCTAGTGCGTCCACCACCCCTTCTTCGAAATCACGCGCAGCGATCCCGCCAGAAGACTTCGCCAGCCTATCGCTTGCTGACGGTCAGTGTGCTGCCAAGCCCCGATTCCGCCCGGGCATTGCCGGCAGGCGCCGAGCGCGTTTCAGGCAGGCCGAAGCTCGCCGCCAGTTCCTCGATCACGCGGGCCTTGATCGGCTTGCGGAACTCCACGCCGATCCGGTCTTCGCGCAGCCATCGCACGGAACCTTCGACATTGCGAAGGGTCGCGAAGCGCAAGGAAACATGCTGGCCCTGCGCGAAGCGATCCGCATTGCCGATCACGCAGCAGCCGCCTTCCGAAATGTCGCCCAACTCGACATCGAAGACCTGCCAGCTGGACTGGCGGCAACGGCCATGCAGCAGAACGGTCAACCGCCGGTTGAGGCGATCGCAGTCGGCAATCTCTTTCATCGAAGCCCCTATTTGCGCTCGGAACTGGCGCTGAGGCTTAACAGCCAGAAGTAAAACTTCGGTTGCGCAGCAGGTTCGGATCAGGTCTTTCCGTCGTCAACCAATGCGGCCTCGGACTCAGGGGATCCCGTGCCGGCAATGCGCGCGTCGATGTCCGCCGCCTTTTCCCGGATCTTCTTGCTTGCCGCATCGTAGCGCTCATCGAAGTCCGGCTCGCTGTGGCAGGCGGCTAGCGTGAGGACGGCAAACGCCAGGAAGGCGAGCCTGCGCATCAATAGTTCTTCTTGATGCGCAGGTTCACGCTGTTGACGCCCGAACCGCCAGCCTGACTCAGCACCGATAGCCACTTGGTCACGCTGACCTCGAGCTGCGTCGCGGTAAAGCCGCGCGCATCGGTGATCAGTTCGACATAGACGTCGTCGGTCAGATACTGACCTGCCGCCAGAGCCGTACCCCGGCCCGATGCCTCGTCCGCACCCAGGATGCGCAGGCGGTCGATCCCCGTGGCCGAGCGCAGTTGCCCGAGCGGATTGAGCCCGCCCCCGGTTGAGTTGAGAGAGTTGAGCGAGGATGCCAGCTGTACCGCCTGGATCGCCGAAAGGTTGGCGATGGAGCTGCCGAACAGAATGCGCGAGAGCACCTCGTCCTGCGGCAGGCTGGGCGTCGAGCTGAAAGTGATTTGCGGGCTGTAGGCCCTGCCGCCCACTTCCACGGTCACGTCGACATCGTCGATCGATTCCTGCGCGGTGATCGCCACCGCGGGATCGATGGTCCTTCCGCCGTTGAACGAGATCACGCCTTGGGTCAGTTCGAACGAGCGTCCAGCGAACCCGAGCGTACCGCGGATCAGTTCAACGTCGCCGGCCATCGTCGGCGCCGCACTGGTACCGCCGATGGTGAAGTTCGCCTTCCACTCGGACTCAAGCCCCATGCCCGAAACATAGAGCTTTTCCGGCGCACGCATGCGCAAGTCGAGGCGTAGCCTGGAGAACATCGACGAGATCGGTTCAGCGGGCTCGTCACCGGTAATGCGTTCCGGGCCGCGCCGCGGCTTGAAGCGCACTCCGGTCAGCCGCGGCACTTCGGCCGAGCCTTCTCGCACGATCTGGTAGCGCGTTTCGGGAAGTCGCAGGACGCCGGAAAGAAGCGCATCCTCTCCGGCCTGCTTGCTCAGGCGCAGGTTGCCGGTCGCGCTGGCGGAAATGGAACTGCTGCGCGCTAGCCGCGCTTTTTCCAGCTCAACCGAGATGTCCATCGGATAGCCCTGGTCGGCGGCCAGGCTGACAAAGCCGTTTGCGCTCAACGTGCCATCGCCTGCCTTGGCGCTCAGCGATTCCAGTTCCATCCGGTTGCCGTCGAACTTGCCCGCAAAATTGAGCTTGGACAGCCGCGTGCCGTATGTCTGGTTTTCGTAGACAAGATCCTTGCCGCGCACGATGCCGTTCAGGCAGGGATCGGAAAGCTTGCAGGAGAAGTCGGCCGCCAGCCCCATCGGGCCGCTGAGGGTCTGCCCCGACATTCCCGCGAACGAGAACAGGGTATCGGCCGGGCCGTTGTATCGGATACCGCCGCCCAGCGGGGCATCGAGCAAGCGCTCGGTCCACGGGCCGCTGCCGGGCGGCAAGGGCCGCAGGCTTGCGACCATGCGCCCGATGACGGAACCACTGCGCCGGAACACCGCCCTCGCCTCACCGCCGTCAGCCAGGAGCTTGCCGACGAAATTGATGTCGACAGGCTGGCTGACGATGTCCGAACTGGTGCGGGTAAAGTTGTTGAGCGTCAGGCGCGCATCGGCACGAGGAAATGCGGCGGGATCGGCCTGCGCAAAGTCGAGACTGCCGCTCGCCGAACCGCCGAAGCCATACCCGGGCAGGAAAGCATTGAGCATGGTCATGTCGATGTTCTCAAGACGGCTCTGCAGCTTCATGCCGGCGCCATAGGTGCCCGCGATCTTGGCCGAGCCACCGCCGAAGGCCAGCTTGGTCGGCAAGAGTTCGTATCCGTCTTCCTTCGGCAGGATCCTGGCAGGCGACGTGGTCTTGACGCTCTGACCGCGAACCTTGCCGTCAAGCGCGATGCGCCAGACATCGGGCTGCAGGTCACCGTTCAGCGCCAGCTTGAAGGGTACGCCGCTATAGCCTTCGAGCATCGCTTTCGCCTTGCCCCGGCCATTACGGTAATCGATCAGCGCGCGCGCCACGGCGATGCGAAGCGCCCCCATACGGGTTCCGGAAATCTGGGCGTCGGCCACCAGACTGGGCTGATCGTAGAGGACCGCGCGCCCGTCGATGATGGCGGAACGGATCGTCAGGTTCGCAGGGCCGGCGAAAGTCGAATCCTGCGCGCGCAGGTTGAAGTCGATGGCCTGGTATTTCCGCTCGGCCGAGAGGGTCAGAACCCCGTTCACACCGTTGCCTGTGGCAGTCAGCTCACCGGCAAAGGGGCCACTGCGGGTCTGGCCGAGCTTGCCTGCGAAGGCGACGCCGGAAAGATTGGCCTCGTTGATCTGCAGGGACATCGCCTGCCCCATGCCCAGCGTGACATCGGCCTTGAGCGGGCCGTAGTCGGTATCGCCGGTCAGGGCTAGGTTATAGCCGCCCCGCGCACCGGTCACCCGCGCATCGAGATTGGCGAGGCCGATGCCGAGGTTGGGCTTGTCCGCCGTGATATGGGCGTCAGGATCGGCAATCGTCCCGGCCACGCGAACGCCGATCGCTCCGTAGCGATCCGAGGTCCCATCGGCGACGAGGGAAATGCGCCCGTCAGGCGACCAGAAGCCACGGCCGCCGCGCACCTTGAGGTCCGGCGCGGTCATCTGCAGGTTGGAGAAGCGCACGACGCCATCGGTGCCGTAATTCACGTGCGAGGCCGCTGCGAAATTGCCGCCGAGATAGCCCTTGAGGCTGTCGTTCAGCAGGCGCGTCGATTGTGCCCGCACCGTACCGTCCAGGGCAAAGCCGTTCCCCTTGCTTTCGAGGTCCATGTCGGTGCGGATGTTGAAGATGCCCACGCTGGCAAGGCGATAATTGTCGATCTTGCCGTCGATGGCGCCGGTGTAGAGCCCCTTGCCGACATCGGCGACAAGGATCAGCCCGGCATCGATACGATCGGAGCGCAGCCGCATGTTGTCGGACAGGATGCGCGCCCCGTCTATCGCCAGATCGCCGTTGAGGCGGACATTGGGCAATGTCCCGCCGGCCACCGTATCGAGGCCGGTGATCCGCTCGACCCGCGCCGAAACAGGGATCATGATCTTGCCCGCGTCAACCCGCGCGGCGCCTTCTGCGACAAAGCCCTGCAGGCCCATGTCGTTCATTACCAGCCGGCTCGCGCTGATGCGATAGCCGACCCTGGGCGCGGTGAAGGCTCCGTCCAGCGTCAGGATAGCGCGAGTGCCCGCTCCGCTCAGGTTCTTCGCCAGGGCAGAAGGCTTGAGCAGCACGAAAGCCAGTTTGAAGTCCTCGAAGCTGTTGTCCGAAAGGTCAACGAGGCCATTGGGGGTGAGGTTGAACGTGTCGCTGGAAATCATGCCCGACACGTTCGCGCGCCGGTCCGCCAGCACTGCCTTTACGTCGATACTGGTGACTGGACCGAGCAGGTTCGCGGTCGGCCCGCTGAACATGCGTGCAAAGCGGGTCGGTCCCTTGATCGCGAAAGTTCCGTCGCGCGCAGTGAGATCCAGCCGCGCGAGATCCCCGGTTCCATAGTTCGCGGCGAGCTTGCCGTTCCAGGCGGCCCATGTGCCCTTGCCGTTGACTTCGAGCGTCAGCGGCTGCGTCAGCCCAGCCAGTGAGGCGATCACGCCTCCCGTCGGCGCGTCGAGATCCAGGCCGATGCCCAGACGGTTCTGCTTCGGCACGGCATCCAGCGAGAGATCGAAGCGATCTCCCCCCTCCTTGCCGGCAATCGCGATCGTCGCGCCCTTGGTGTCCACTTGTGCCCTGCCGTCGGCGATGTGCACCTTACCGGCGAACGACATGATCCGCCGCTCGCCCGATACCGCCGGCTCGAAGACGAAATTGTCGACGCGCATCGCGCCCACGTCGATATCGAGATCCGGCAGCAAGGGCGCATCACTGGGCGGCGTCTCGCGAAACTGCGGCGCCCGGCGCAGGATCATGCGCTGTGCCGTGGCGCTGCGCACGTTCACGTGATTGCTGAAATAGTCGAAGGGATTCCAGTCGACGTGGATCTCGGGCGAGAACAGGAACTCGCCCTTGGGATCGCGCACCGACAGATCGTGCAGGGTCATCTTGCCATAGAGCGAGCCCTCGATCCGCCCGACCAAGATCTTCATGCCGTTCTCGAATTCGAGAGCGGCTATCTGGTCGGCGACGAAACGCCGCCCCGGTCCGGTATCGATGCCGAAGATCACCAGGACCGCAAGCGCCACGATGCCGATGCCGATCAGCACAACGGTCTTGAGCGCGCGCACCTTGGCGCGCTGCAACAGCGAGGGCCGTTCGATCACGACCGCTTCTTCCATGGCCGGAGGGGGCGTTTCGGCGGGAATGTCGTCGTTTTCCGCCATCAGAACGCCTGTCCGATCGAAACGTAGATATTGATCCGCGATTCCCCGGGACGGCGCGCCAGCGGCGTTGCAACGTCCAGCCGGATCGGACCGAAGTTCGTATAGAAGCGGCCGCCGATGCCGACGCCGTACCGCAAGTCGGAGAACTGGGGCATGGTCTCGCGATAAGCCTGCCCGGCATCGATGAAGCCGACAATACCGTAATTGCCGAAGCGATAGCGCAGCTCGGCAGATGCCTCGTTGAGGCTGCGCCCGCCGACCGGATCACCGTCGGGAGCCTGCTCGCCCAGCTTCTGGTAGGCGAAGCCGCGAACCGAACCGCCGCCGCCGGCATAGAGACGCCGGGACGGCGCAATGTCGAAAAGCCCTACGCCCTGGATCGTGCCCAGTCTCATCCGCCCTGCAACCACCAACTGATCGGAGATCGGGTAATAGGCCGAGGCATCCAGTCGCGCACGCACGTAAGGGTTGAATCCCTTGTTCACGGTCGTCTCAGGCTGGACCAGCGCAGTCAGGCGATAGCCCTTCGTCGGGTCGAGGAGGCTGTCGGTCCGGTCGAAGCCGACCTGTCCGTTCACGCCGGCAATGTAGAACGTGCGGCGCGACCGGTCTCCGGTAGCCGCGTCGAAATCGGTCTCGGAAGTGGCAAGCAGTTCCACGCCGAAGGCATAAGTGTATTTCTTCTGCCAGATCGGCGTGGAATCGCGCCCGATCTTGGCCGCGAGGCGTCCGGTATAGGCGCTGTACGCATCATAATCGTTGTGGAAGGCCTCGGCGACCACTTCCAGCGTGCGATCGCGCTTGCCTGCATTGGAGCGGCGGAAAGTGACGCCCACACCCTGCTGGCGCGTACCGGCTACGGCATTGGCAATTAGCGCGCCTTCGGGCGGGAAGAAATTGCGGTGGGTCCAGCTCGCCTTGGCCGTGATACCCTCGCCAGCGGCAAAACCCAGCGATCCGGCAATGGTGCGCGGCGGGCCTGCATCCTGCTTCACATGGAGATCGACGTATTCGGTGCCCTCCCCGGCTGCTTCGCCGGTCTTCTTCGGTTCGACCGAGACCGTGGAGAACAGGCTCGTCGCGATCAGCGCCTTGCGCAGGTCGTCGACCTTCCGGCTGTCGAACAGATCCCCGCGCTTGAACCGACTGAGGACCTCGATGTGGTGGGCATCGAAAGCGAGGTCGCCGTCGGTGGTGATCCCGCCGAAGCGGCCGCGCGGACCGATGTCGACGGGCAGCGTGTAAACCCCTTCGCCGGTCTGCCGATCGAGCAGGATGTCGCGCTCGCCCACAGCTGCGAAGGGATAACCGTGTTCAGGCAAGGCCACGGCAATCTGCGCCTCCGTACCCTGCACGCGATCGGCGACGATCGGCTCGCCCGGCTTCAGCGCGACATTGTCCTCGATCAGGTGGGGCGGCACGGTGGGATCGGCCTTGATGACGATGTCGGAGAAGACATAGCGCTTGCCGGGGCGGACCGTCAGTACGGCCTGAAGCGGCTGGCCGTCACCCTGGGTACCGCGATCGATGCGGGTGCGCACGCGCGCCAAATACCAGCCTTGGGCCGCGAGAATGTTCTGCAGCAACTCGCTGTCCTCGGTCAGGCGCGCCGAGATCATCGCGATATTGGCGGCCTTGCCATCGCCCTTCCTGAGCGCGGAAAGACCGTTGAACTGGCTCTTGAGATTGACCCCCGTCTCGTCGTCCGCGGCTTCCAGTCCCTCGATGCTCACCTTGTAGGCGACCTCGACGTCCTGCTTCTCCTCGTCGGCATTGCGATCGAATTCGACCGGCGTCACCTCGAACCGGTCGAGCGGTGGCAAAGGGGCAGTCAGTTCTGCATCGCGCACGGGCGCATCGCCGATTTCCTCGGCCCGGTCATGGTCGGCAAGGTCCGGATCGCCCAGCGGAGCCTCCTGCCCCTCGCCGGGCTTCGCATCGGCCTGATCCGCCGCCAAGCGGCGCTCGAAGGCCTCGATCGATTCCAGTGGCTTGTCCAGTTCGGGATCGTCGGCCTCATCGAGCACGGGGACCGTGGAATTGAACTCGTCGTCGCCGATGACCGGATCGAGTTCCGGCAAGGTCACGTCAGCCGGAGGCGCGGGAACGGGAACCTTTCCGGCTTCCAGATCGATATCGCCAGTGGATCCGGCTGCATCGCCAGCTTGCGCGGAAGGCTGCGCCGGAGAGTGTCCAGCGCCTGACGAGACCTGGGCATGCGCAACGCCTGTTGCCATGACCAGCGCCACCGAGAGAGTTGCAAGGCTCGGCGCGGAAAGGAAACGATGGTTGCGCACCCGCCGGGAACAAGGTGAATTGCGATCCATTAGCCAAGGCATGAACTGTACGACGAATCTTCCCCTTTTGAAGCCGGACCGGACGGCTTTTCCTGAAATTCCCTATCGCTTTGCAACAGGGAAAGTTCCCCGTAAGATTCGACAAGATCATGGAAACTAGCACGCCGCCTCCTTCGGCGCAGCCAGGCGCTAACGCAAATTCCCCCTGGTCCATGCCGCTTTCGGCCTGGGGGGGTGTATTGAAGCGCGTCTGGATCATGAGCGGCTTTCACGAACTGGGCCTGCTCTCCGCCGGACTGGCCTTCTATTGCTTCCTTGCCCTCACGCCCCTGATCGCAGCCACTGTGATGATCTACGGCCTGATCGGCGATGTCGATACCGTCAGAAGCCAGATGGAACGAATCGCCAAGGTGGTTCCGCCCGAAGCGGCGCATATCCTGGAACAGCAGCTCATGCAGATCGTCTCGACCAGCTCCGGCGTGACCGGGCTGGCGCTTTTCATAGCGCTGTTCTTCGCGATCTTCGGCGGCATGCGCGCGGCCAACGGAATGATCAGTGCGCTCAACATCATCAACGAGGAACATGAAACGCGCGGCATCTTGTCGACGATGATGCGGGCTGCCTGGCTGACACTCGCCGGCGTGATGATTGCGCTGACCGGCGTGCTGGCCGGAGGCATCTTCGCCTGGCTGCAGACGCAGACCAAAGTCTATCTCGGCGGCTCGACACAAATGCTCTTCAAGGCCCTGACCTGGGCAGCCGCCGTAGCGCTGGGCAGCGCAGGATTTGCGCTGATCATGCGCTACGGGCCTGACCGCCGCCCCGCCAAATGGCGCTGGCTGACGCCTGGCGCCCTGCTTGCCACGTTGCTGTGGATCGCGGTGTCCTTCGGCTTCTCCCTCTATGTCGCCTACATCAGCGACTACAATGCGACGTACGGCTCGCTCTCGGCCATCGTGGTCTTCCTGATGTGGCTGTTCCTCTCCGCTTACGGCGCGCTGCTCGGCGCGCTTCTCAACGCCGAGATCGAACGGCAGACCTTCCGCGATACGACGATCGGACCGGAACGTCCCCCGGGCGAGCGCGGGGCGATCCTCGCCGATGTCATCGACAGTACCATTCCTTCGGTGAGCGAACTGGAAGGGCGCAAGCGTCGACGCGGCGACATTGCCCGCCATCAGGCGGACTGACCGCTTTCGATGCAGACCGGACGGCGCTGCTCGTCCAGGAGAATGACCAGATCCGCGCGTGCGGGCATTTCCTGGAGGATATGCCGAGTCAAGCGCTCGTAATGACTGATGAAGCGGGAGATACCTGCCTCGTCCATGAGAGCCCCTCCCGAAGGGGCGGACCGGGCCAGATCCCGCTCCTGCTCCAGTCGCCAGGCATACACGACTGCGAAGTCCGGCGCCGCGATCAGGACGAGGCGGTCGAGCCTTGCGAACAAGGACGCGTACCTTCCTGCCATTGCGGCATTGACGTAGCGCCGCCAGCGTCCGTCTGCATCCTCGCGTTCTTCGAGGCCGTTCACTGGTGCTGCGAGGTCCTCTTCGCGCTGGGGAGCGGCGCCTACGCACCAGCCTTCGAAGATCAGGACCTCGCAAGCCTCGGGTGCACTCGGCCATTCGGACATTGCCGCGCGATCGTCCCTTGCCTTGTCGAAGCGGGGCAGGCGCGCCGCCTCGCCCCTTTCCAGCGCATCCATGACCCGCAGGCCCAGGCCCACGTCATGTGTCCCGGGAACGCCTCGCGTGGCCAGTAGCGGATGCACCGAACGGGCAAGTTCCGCTCGCTCTGCACGGGTGAGGTAGATGTCGTCGATGGAAAGCGCGGCGGCGCGCAGCCCCTTGCCCGTGCAAGAGGCTAGAACAGCCCTGGCCAGAGTCGTCTTGCCGCTCCCCTGCGCGCCGCACAGCCCAATCACCACCGGCCGACGAGCGGATTCGCCAAGAGCCGCATCGATCTGGCTCATCACCGCCGCCACGACGCGCGGATCGGCCTTGCTCATGGAACGAATGTCGCTGCCTGCCCCTGAACGCGCCCTTCCTCGTCGATCAGGTTCCACACGACCGCCGGCCCGATCCGAAACCGACGCCCCTTTGCCGTGATGCGCACCCCGGCATAGTCATCGATGAATCCTTGCGCCGTGACCCGGTCGAGCAGCGCCTGTCGCTCCTCGCGCAAGGGAGCCTCGGCGGAAAGGCGCGAGGGCATCGCCGTAAAACTCGAAACGTCGCTCTCGAATGCCGCCAACGCACAGGCATTGCCGAAGAAAAAGACCGGATCGGTCTCGGTACCATGGGCAAGCAGTGCGAACGGCGCATTCCAAAGACCGGCCACCACATCGTCGCACGGTGCAATCAGGTCCCGGCCAAGCAAGCGCCGGTAACTGGAAGCAAGCAGCGCGATCCGCTCTGCGCGGCGGGGTTCGCGATAGATCTCAGGGACATCTTCCGTTTCCGTTATCGACACCTTGAGTACCCCAACCTTTGCCTTTCGGACTATTTCTGACAGGAGCGCGGAACGCCTGCAATGGGTGGCCTTTCCTCCTCGGCCGGCATTGCGACGAGGACATCCTTCACATCGAAAATGTCACTTGAATTTTGATGTGAGAGGTTCATATCAACTTCACATCATAATGTGAACAACGGTGATTCCCATGTCTGGCAACATAATCGAACAAGTCCGCAAGCTCGTGACCGAGGGCGGAATGAGCAAGGCGGGCCTCGCCCGCGCCGCCGGCCTCCACGCCAACACCCTGCGCGATTGCACCGAGCCGGACTGGAACCCCACCGCCGATACGCTGGGCAAGCTCGAACGCGTCCTCTTCTCCAACGACGACCGGCAGGTCCTCGTGCCGATCGAGGAAATCATCGAGGAGGCCCGCAACGGCCGCATGTTCGTCCTCGTCGACGACGAGGACCGCGAGAATGAGGGCGATCTCGTCATTCCCGCGCAGATGGCGACCCCCTCGGCGATCAACTTCATGGCCACCCATGGCCGCGGTCTGATCTGCCTCTCGCTCACCAGCGAGCGTGTCAGCCAGCTCGGCCTCGACCTGATGAGCCAAAACAACGGCACGCGCCACGAGACCGCATTCACCACCTCGATCGAGGCGCGCGAAGGCGTCACCACCGGGATTTCCGCCGGCGACCGCGCGCGCACCGTCAGCGTCGCGATCGACGGAACCAAGGGCAAGGACGACATCGTCACCCCGGGCCACATCTTTCCGCTGCGCGCGCGCGACGGCGGCGTACTCGTCCGGGCCGGCCACACCGAAGCCGCGGTCGACATCTCCCGCCTCGCCGGCCTCAACCCCTCGGGCGTGATCTGCGAGATCATGCGCGACGACGGCACCATGGCGCGCATGGACGACCTGATGACCTTCGCGCGCATGCATGACCTCAAGATCGGCACGATCCGCGACCTCATCGCCTATCGCCGCAGGCACGACCGCCTCGTGGAAACCAAGAACGAGCTGGTGTTCAACAGCCGTTACGGCGGGCAGTGGGTCGCGCGCAGCTTCGGCAACAAGGCCACCGGCGTCGAGACCATTGCCCTGATCAAGGGCCGTATCGATCCGTCAAAGCCGACGCTGGTGCGCATGCACACCCTCTCGGTCTTCTCCGACGTCCTCGGCGAAGACTCCGAAGAACGCGGCGAACTCCTGCATCGCTCGATGGAAATGATTGCCGGTGAAGGCGCCGGCGTCATCGTCATCATCAACCGCCCGATGGACAGGTTGATGTCGCGCATCATGGAAATCAAGCAGGAAGCGCGGGCCGGACGCACGCCCGACCTCGAGGAACTGCGCGACTACGGCGTCGGGGCGCAGATCCTTGCCGAACTGGGCATCCATGACATGATCCTGCTGACCAACACCCACCATTCGCTCGTCGCGCTGGAAGGCTATGGCCTCAACATCGTGAGCGAACGCGCCATTCCCGCGCATCCAACCGAAGGAGCGAATTGACATGGCCCGTTTCCTGATCATCGAGGCCCGCTTCTACGACCACCTCAACGACATGCTCGTGGCCGGCGCCAGCCAGGCGCTCAAGGCCGCCGGTCATGGCGTCGACGTTATTACAGTACCCGGCGCCCTGGAAATTCCCGGCGCGATTTCGCTGGCCGATGCTTCGGGCGATTACGACGGCTATGTCGCTATCGGCGTCGTAATCCGCGGCGAGACCTACCACTTCGAAATCGTCGCTGGTGAAAGCGCACGCGGCATCATGGCATTGACGATGGACGGCATTGCCATCGGCAACGGCATCCTCACCGTCGAGAACGAGCAGCAGGCACTGGTCCGCGCCGATCCGGCACAGAAGGACAAGGGCGGCGAAGCTGCCAAGGCGGCCATCGCCCTGCTCGAGCTGCGCGAACGCTTCGGCGGCTGATCGATCGGCCGGGTTCGGGTGCCGTGAAGCGAGCGCCCGAACCCGGACGCGGCCGCCCCCGGACGCACCCGCAAGCGGCATGACGGCTCAACTGCAGTGACGGACCGAGAAGGATCAACTTAAAAATCCTCGCCCGTGCTTATTTGCAGACAAATTCGGCCAGATAGCTGGTCAATAGGGAAACCAACTTAACCCTTACAATATGTTCACTTATGGAACATTGTCATTTATACTGTTTCAACTTGGACGGTTTATTGTACCCATCCAACAATAGATGGCAAAGTCAGATCCTGATCGGAGCCAATTGGCAGCAGGCTTGAGAAGCGCGAACGAACGCTTTCGCCAGTTGTCTTTCGGCATCTGCATGGTCTGAAAGGCAAGCGCCTCGCCTCACGGAGGTCACTGAGTTGGACAGGAAAAATTGCGCTGCGGGGCTCATTCCCGCGCTTGAGGGCATGCTGGTGGAGTTCGACCGCCTCGACGTCCCTGTCGCCGCAGCGCATCTCGATGCGGCCATCGCCGCGCTTGCCAAATCCTTCAATCTCGAAAGATGTCCGTCCGAAACGGATGAACCTGCGCGAGACGATCTCGCCACGGCGTGACATTGATCACCCCGGGTTGCGGCACCGAGAATGAAAACCATGCCGGAACAAGTTTTTGGCACGGATCATCCTGGGTTCCGCGAACGTGGGTTCAATCGCTGCGGATCTCCCTATCGCAAGGACCATCGGTGCCTTGCGCGATCCCGGCACGCAATTGGGTGATCGCCGTCGATGGACATGTCCGACCAGTTGATGCGCAACCGCGCCAAGGCCATTCGCCTGATCGGCATAGCGAATGAACTGCTCGCCATGGCCCGCGAACTCGAAATCGGGCAGCCGCTGGCCGGCGATCCCTTTTCGGACGCAAGCCTTCACGATGCGCCCGGACACTTCAGGGAATTCGCCAGCAAGGACCATCCCATCTGGGTTGAGCTGGCCCGTCAGGCCTATGGCGACAGGCGCCGCAGGTCGAAGATCTTTCAGGCCGACGCCCTCTTCGGAGAGCCGGCCTGGGATATTCTGCTCGACCTGTTCATCGCCGCAAAGGAAAGGCGCCGCGTTTCGGTGACGAGCGCCTGCATCGGCTCGGCCGTGCCGTCAACCACGGCGCTGCGCTGGATCAGCATTCTCGAAAAGCACCAGCTCCTGCAACGCGAAGCCGATCCCGGCGATGCGCGCAGGGTTTACGTCCGTCTCAGCGCCCGCGGCTATGCCGCCATGCTGGAATACTTTGCAGCCTCGTCTCGCTCGGTCGTGCCGCTGGACGATCCGAGCCCCCGCTTCGCTGCCGCGCGATAGAATCAGGCGCCCCCACCCTTTCCGCCCCCCTTGGAAGGGAGAACCTGTACGTGCCTGGCAGCGCCGGGCGACTGCTCCAACCCATGTGGAGCAGTCGCCCGGACCCGACTCTTACCCTAATCTGATGGTCAGAGGCTCGAGCTGTTACTGACGTCAGACGCTCAGGCGGCCGAAGGCACCGGCCCCGGCATAATGAGCGGCATCGCCCAGCTCTTCCTCGATGCGGAT
This sequence comes from Novosphingobium pentaromativorans US6-1, assembly GCF_000767465.1. Classification (NCBI taxonomy): domain Bacteria; kingdom Pseudomonadati; phylum Pseudomonadota; class Alphaproteobacteria; order Sphingomonadales; family Sphingomonadaceae; genus Novosphingobium; species Novosphingobium pentaromativorans. Next base: position 148,851 of record NZ_CP009291.1, on the reverse strand, counting down.
GAGCTGGTTGTACTTGGCAAGCCGGTCCGAACGCGCCAGCGACCCGGTCTTGATCTGGCCGCAGTTGGTCGCAACCGCGAGGTCGGCGATCGTCGAATCCTCGGTCTCGCCCGAACGGTGCGACATGACCGCGGTGTAGCCTGCACGGTTGGCGATCGAGACGGCTTCGAGCGTCTCGGTCAGCGAGCCGATCTGGTTCACCTTGACCAGCAGCGAGTTGGCGAGGCCCTGCTCGATGCCCATGGTCAGGCGCTTGGGATTGGTCACGAAAAGGTCGTCACCGACGAGCTGAACCTTGTGGCCAACCTTGTCGGTCAGAGCCTTCCAGCCCTCGAAATCGTCCTCGCTCATGCCGTCCTCGACCGAAATGATCGGGTAGGCGTCGCACAGATCGGCCAGATAATCGGCAAAGGCGACCGGATCGAGCGAAAGGCCCTCGCCGCTGATCTCGTACTTGCCGTTCTTGAAGAACTCGGTCGAAGCGCAGTCGAGTGCCAGCTGGATATCGGTGCCGGGCTTGAAGCCGGCCTTCTCGATCGAGGCCATGACGAAGTCGAGCGCATCGCGGGTGCTGGCAAGGTTCGGCGCAAAACCGCCTTCATCGCCGACGGCGGTCGCAAGGCCCTTCTCGGACAGGCCCTTCTTGAGCGTGTGGAAAACCTCTGCACCCCAGCGAACGGCCTCGGCAATCGAGCCCGCGCCGACCGGCATGATCATGAATTCCTGAAAGTCGATCGGGTTGTCGGCATGTTCGCCGCCGTTGATGATGTTCATCATCGGCACCGGCAGGACATGGGCCGAAACGCCGCCGACATAGGAATAGAGCGGCAGGCCGCGGGCATTCGCCGCGGCCTTGGCGGCTGCAAGACTGGTACCGAGGATGGCGTTCGCGCCAAGACGCGCCTTGTTTTCGGTGCCGTCGAGGGCAATCATCGCCAGGTCGAGATCGCGCTGATCCTCGGCATCGAGGCCGACCAGCGCCTCGGCGATCTCGCCGTTGACGGCATCGACAGCCTTGAGCACACCCTTGCCGAGGTAGCGTGCCTTGTCGCCGTCACGCAGCTCGACCGCCTCGTGGGCGCCGGTCGAAGCACCCGAAGGCACAGCCGCGCGGCCGAAACTGCCGTCTTCGAGCAGGACGTCGACTTCCACGGTCGGATTGCCGCGGCTGTCCAGGATTTCACGGCCATGAATGTCGATGATCGCGGTCATTTGAGCTGAACTCCTCATTGCGGCGCCTCACTGCGCCTTTGGCCGGCGTCTTAGCAGGGGAACTCCGCCTGACAAGTTGCGTTGGGGATCTATAGGCAAGATGTGTTACTCTGTACGCGCACCGCCTATATGGGGATAGTCCCGGCGAACGGGAAACGAAGGAAGGATAGACGTATGGCCGAACCTACCGCTACCACCGGAAACGAAGCCGAATCCGCCAAGAACCACTTTGCCAAGGCGATGGAAGAGGCCAAGGCCGGCGCACAGGCACTCGGCAAGGAAGCTCAGGCGCGCGCCGAAGAATATCGCGGAAAGCTGACCCAGGCGACGAATGAATGGTCAAGCGAGGTAAAGACGCGGTCGGACGATGCGCGAACCAAGGCCAACGACTTCGCGGCCGAAGCCCGCGAGAAGGCCAGCACCTACGCTGCCGACGCCAAGGTCAAGGCCACCGATCTCGCCAACGAAGGCAAGGCCCGTACCAGTCAGGCCATGGTCGGCCTGTCCAAGGTGATGGATGAGAACGTCCACCTGATCGACGAGAAGGTCGGCCCCAAATATGGCGATTATGTTCGGACAGCTTCCCGGTCCATGCAGGATGCCGCCACCAAACTCGACGAAAAGTCGCTCGACGACCTGGGCGAAGACGCCAAGGAATTCGTGCGCACCAGCCCGGGACTTGCCGTAGGCATGGCCGTCGCCGCCGGTTTCCTGTTCGGACGCATGTTCAAGAAGAGCAAGTGATGGCGCCGGGCAAGACTGACTGATCAGCATGGCCGAAGCAAAACCTGAACTCGTCCCTGCGCCCGAAGAGGCAGAGACGGTGACGCTTACCGAAGACTTGCGTCAGCTGGCGCAGGATGCCCGGGTCCTGGCAGAAGCCGAATTCGCCTTCCAGAAGTCGCGCGCAGCCTATGCCGGCGCCGAGGCCAAGGGCATTGCCCTGCTCGGGGTGGTTGCGCTCGTCGTACTGTTCTTTGCAGCGATGGCCCTTGTCGTGGGCGCCGTTATCGCGCTCGGGCCGGTCCTTGGGCCATGGGGTGCAATGCTGGCGGTTACCGGAACGCTTGTTCTTGTCGCCGCCGCCTGCGCGCTTGCCGCAAAGGCGAAACTCAAAGCCATGCTGAACGCCATTTCCGACAACAGGGGATAGTCCGATGGGCAATCTAGCCCGCCAGCTCGAAGCGGACAGGGCCATGCGCGATGCCGCGCGCACGGCATTCGATGCACGTTACGGCGCGATCAAGGCCGACATGGAAAAGCGCGGCATTGCCGGGCGGGTGATCGATGAATCCATCGAGCAGGCCAGGGAGATGCTCGATGAAGCCGTCGACATTGCCGAGAGCAACCCGGGCGTGGTCGGGGGAACCTTGGCCGCGCTCATGCTTTGGTTTCTAAGGAACCCGATCATGGCCTGGTTCGACACTGCACTCGGCCCGGATGCGAAATGGAAGAAGGAAGCGGACAATGACTGACAGCGATCCCAACACCCCGCAGATCCCGACCAGTGCAATGGATGCGAACAATGTCGTCCCGCTGACCCCGGCGAAGGCCGAACCGACCCCGCGTGAAAAGGTCGTCGGTTTCGTCAAGAAGCACCCGGTCATTACCGTTGCGAGCGGACTGGTTCTGGGCGCGGCTGCCAGCGCCCTGTTGCCGCGCAAGGCCGGTCGCAAGCTCGCCGGTCGCGCCATCAAGCTGGCTGAGACTGCCGGCGCGGCTACGGCCATGTTCGGCCGGGAGACTTCGGAAAAGGCGCAGGAACTGGGCGCCGATGCGCGGGAATCCGCAGGCAGGCTGGCCAGTTCAGCCGAAAAGGCGACCAGCGCGACCGCCGCCGGGATAGAGAAGCTGGCGCTCGCCGCCGTTGCAGCCGTCAGCGCCTTCGGCCGTGCCGCCGCGAAAAAGGCTGAAGAGGTTGGCGAAGCGGCTGCGGAAAAGGGCCATGAAATCGTCGATATGGCGGGTGAAATCAAAAAGCGGGCAAAGCGCTAAAGCGCCTAATTTGATAATAGTTCGCAATATCATATAGGGCGAATATCGATTGCGATGAAGCCTTGCCCTTGAGCCTGTCAAAAATTATAGGGATCGCTCCTCCCAACAGGAAAGCGGTCCTCTCGCATGCAAAAGCTTCACCTCGTCATGGGCGGCCGGGTCTCGGACCCGCGCAGCCTCGAATTCGAAGATCTCAAGAACATCGATCTCGTCGGCGTGTTCCCCGACTACGCCTCGGCAGAGGAAGCCTGGCGCTCCAATGCCCAGCGCACGGTCGACGACGCCGAGATGAAGTACGTGATCGTTCACCTTCATCGCCTGCTCGAGCCCGAACTGCCCCAAGGCTGAACGGCTGAACCGACAGGCCCAGAACGAAGAAAGGCCGGCGAACTCGCCGGCCTTTTTCGTATCTGCGCAAGACGGAGCCACTGGGGCTCCGCTGACTCAGATGAATTCGATCTTCTGCACGAGGTAGAACTTGTCGCCCGCCGGGACGGTCACTTCCACTTCGTCCTCGACCTGACGACCGATCAGCGCCTTGCCGAGCGGCGAGTTGTAGCTGATCCGGCCGATCTTCGCGTCCGCTTCGTAGGGACCGACGATCTGGTATTTCACCGGCTTGTCGTCATCGTCGAGCAGAGTCACCGTCGCACCGAAGATCACCTTCGAACCCGAGAGGGTCTTGGGATCGACGATCTGCGCGCGGCTGACCTTGTCTTCCAGGTCGGCAATGGTCGCCTCGACCTGGCCCTGACGTTCCTTGGCCGCGTGATATTCTGCATTTTCGGAAAGATCGCCATGCGCGCGCGCTTCTTCGATGGCATCGACGATCCGCGGACGCTCCTCGCGCAGGGCCTTCAGCTCTGCGGTCAGCCTCTCATACCCTTCGGCGAGCATGGGCAGCTTTTCTATACTGGCCATCAATAATTCCTCCTGTTGCCTCCCTTGCTGCAGACTACTCGCCGGTCCCGTCCCTTGAGGCACGGGGGCCGATCTGCAGCGATGTGGGGAGGCAAGATCGATTTCAGTTATAATAATCCTGCAACGAGCGCACTTCAAGCTGGCTCCCGCGAATCGTCGCAATTGCCTCGCTTGCAGCCACGCTCGCAGCAGCCGTGGTGAAGATCGAGACCTTGGCCGTCAGCGCCGAAGCGCGGATCGACTGCGAGTCCTTGAGGCTCTGCCAGCCCTCGGTGGTGTTGAAGATCAGCGAGATCTCACCGTCGATGATCTTGTCGACGATGTGCGGACGCCCTTCGGCCACCTTGTTCACCATTTCGACCGGAATACCCGCATCGGCGAGGTACTTCTGCGTGCCCGAAGTGGCGATGATGCGGAAGCCCTCGTCCACCAGCTTGCGCACGGCAGGCAGGATGTGCGGCTTGTCGCTGTTCTTCACCGAAACGAACGCAGTACCCTCGGTCGGCAGGCGCATGCCCGCGCCGAGCTGCGCCTTTGCGAAGGCAGTGGGATAGTCCGTGTCGATACCCATGACTTCGCCGGTCGACTTCATTTCCGGGCTGAGCACGGGATCGACGCCGGGGAAACGCGCGAAGGGGAACACCGCTTCCTTGACCGCGAAGTAGTCCAGCTTGCGCTTGAACGGCGGGAAGTCGGCCAGCTTTTCGCCCGCCATGACGCGCGCGGCGATCTTGGCGACCGGCTGGCCGATGGCCTTGGCAACGAAAGGCACGGTACGCGAGGCACGCGGGTTCACTTCGATGAGGTAGACCTCACCGTCCTTGACCGCGAACTGGACGTTCATCAGTCCGCGCACGCCAAGCCCCCTGGCGAGGGCTTCTGCCTGACGCTCCATCTCTTCGATGATTTCGTCGGGCAGGCTGTAGGGCGGGAGCGTGCAGGCGCTGTCGCCCGAGTGGATGCCCGCTTCCTCGATGTGCTGCATGACGCCTGCGACAACGACCTGATCGCCATCGCACAGCGCATCGACGTCGCACTCGATGGCATCGCGCAAGTACTGGTCGATCAGCACCGGGCTATCGCCCGAGACCTGCACGGCGGTGGCGATGTAGTCGTCGAGCTGCTGTTCGCTGTCGACGATCTCCATCGCGCGGCCGCCCAGCACGTAGCTGGGACGGGTCAGGACCGGATAACCGATGCGGTTGGCGACCGCGACGGCCTCGTCGCGGCTGCGGGCAATGCCGTTGAGCGGCTGCTTGAGGCCGAGCTTCTCGACCAGCGCGGCGAAGCGCTCACGGTCTTCGGCAAGGTCGATCGCGTCGGGCGACGTGCCCAGGATCGGAATGCCCGCCTTCTCGAGCGCATCGGCGAGCTTGAGCGGAGTCTGCCCGCCGAACTGCACGATGACGCCGACGAGTTCGCCCTTCTGCTGCTCGACGCGCAGGATTTCCAGCACGTCCTCAGCCGTGAGCGGCTCGAAGTAGAGACGGTCCGAGGTGTCGTAGTCGGTCGAAACGGTCTCGGGATTGCAGTTGATCATGATCGTCTCATAGCCGGCATCGTCGAGCGCGAAGCAGGCATGGACGCAGCAGTAGTCGAACTCGATGCCCTGGCCGATGCGGTTGGGACCGCCGCCGAGGATGACGATCTTCCTGCGGTCCGACGGCATCGCCTCGTCCTCGGGCTCACCGAAGAACGGCGCCTCGTAGGTCGAGTACATGTAGGGCGTGATCGCCTCGAACTCGGCCGCGCAGGAGTCGATCCGCTTGAACACCGGGTGGACGCCGAGCTTGGTACGCAGCTGGCGCACTTCGTCCTCGCTGGTTGCGCCTGCCATGGCGCGCAGGGCGTCATGGAGAAGGCCCGAGCGCTTCGCCTGGGTCTCGCCGAGACCGCCTGCGACATGGACCGAGCGCACCGCCAGCGTGGCAAGGCGCTTGTCAGAGAAGCCCATGGACTTGAGACGGCGCATGCCGGCAGCATCGATCGGCAGGCCGTCCTTCATGACCTTCGCCTCTTCGGCGATGATTTCCTCGATGTGGCGCAGGAACCACTTGTCGTAGAAAGTGATCGCGTGGATCTCATCCACGCTGAAGCCTTCGCGCATCGCCTGGGCGACGTTGAGCAGACGATCGGGCGTTGCCTTGGAAAGCGCCGCAGTGATCGTGTCGCGCCCTGCCCCTTCGAGTTCCGGCACGCGGTTGAAGCCGTCGAGGCCGGTTTCGAGGCCGCGCAGGGCCTTCTGCATCGATTCCTTGATGTTGCGGCCGATCGCCATGACCTCGCCGACCGACTTCATCGCCGTTGTCAGTTCGGGCTTGGAACCCTTGAACTTCTCGAAGGCGAACCGCGGGATCTTGGTCACGACGTAGTCGATGGTCGGCTCGAACGAGGCCGGCGTGGCCCCGGTGATCTCGTTCATGATCTCGTCGAGCGTGTAGCCCACTGCCAGCTTTGCAGCGACGCGCGCGATCGGGAAGCCGGTGGCCTTCGACGCCAGCGCCGAGGAGCGCGAGACGCGCGGGTTCATCTCGATGACGATGAGGCGGCCGTCCTTCGGGTTCACCGCGAACTGCACGTTCGAACCGCCGGTTTCGACGCCGATCTCGCGCAGAACCTCGATCGAGGCGGTACGCATGATCTGGTATTCCTTGTCGGTCAGCGTCAGCGCCGGGGCGACGGTGATCGAGTCGCCGGTATGGACGCCCATCGGATCGACGTTCTCGATGGAGCAGATGATGATGCAGTTGTCGTGCCTGTCGCGCACGACCTCCATCTCGTACTCCTTCCAGCCCAGCAGGCTTTCCTCGATGAGCACTTCGGTGGTCGGCGAGGCATCGAGGCCCGAGCGGACGATCGCTTCGAACTCTGCCTTGTTGTAGGCAACGCCGCCGCCGGTACCGCCAAGCGTGAAGCTGGGGCGGATGATCGAGGGAAGCCCGGTGCGCTCAAGCACTGCGTAGGCCTCTTCGAGCGTATGGGCGACGCCCGAGCGTGCGGATTCGAGCCCGATCTTGTCCATCGCCTCGCGGAAGCGCTGGCGATCCTCGGCCTTGTCGATGGCATCGGCATCGGCGCCGATCATCTTGACGCCGTACTTCTCGAGCGTGCCGTCGTTGAACAGGGCCAACGCGCAGTTGAGCGCGGTCTGCCCGCCCATCGTCGGCAGCACCGCATCGGGGCGTTCCTTCTCGATGATCTTGGCGACGATCTCGGGCGTGATCGGCTCGACATAGGTCGCATCGGCCATGTCCGGGTCGGTCATGATCGTGGCCGGGTTCGAGTTCACGAGGATGACTCGGTAGCCCTCTTCCTTGAGCGCCTTGATCGCCTGCGTGCCCGAGTAGTCGAACTCGCACGCCTGGCCGATGATGATGGGACCGGCACCAATGACGAGGATCGAGGAGATATCTGTGCGCTTGGGCATGGGTTTCCTGCCTTGGAAGTGTGCTTACAGTTAAAGCCGCCCTGAGGCGACCGGGTTGCCGGATGCCGGGACCTGTCAGGGCAGGTCTTCGGCTCCGACCTTGGTTCTTGTTCCTGCAACTGCCGGACCATGTGCCTGTCCGTCATCGCAGGAAACGATGGGTTGCGAAACGCCGGTAATCATGAGGTCACTCCGTTCGAAGTGTCCTGCGATTTCCCATCGGCCGCATCCGGAATGCCGATCCGCGCCGCCGGGAAGCGTTCGCGGATCGCCTTGAACACGCAGGCAGCCCGGCTTCGGTCCGCCTGGCTGTGCGGCTCGAACGAGACTTCATCGCCCTTCAGGCTGATCGACGCTGCGGTTACACCGCACTTGTCGGAAACAGCCTTGAAATCGGCATCGCTCAATGCCGGCTTGACGGGAGGCGCTTCGCATCCCGCAAGCAGGCCGGCCGCGCCGACCAGAAGAGCGAGGCCAGCCTTCAAGCCAGCGCGCCCACGAACTTCTCGAAGAGGTAGAAGCTGTCCTGCGGCCCCGGGCTTGCCTCGGGGTGATACTGGACGCCGAACGCCTTCTTGCCCTTGATCGCGATGCCGCAGTTCGAACCGTCGAACAGCGAGACGTGAGTCTCTTCGATGGTATCGGGCAACGTTGCATTGTCGACCGCGAAGCCGTGGTTCATCGAGGTAATCTCGACGACGTCGTCGGCAAGGCGCTTGACCGGGTGGTTGGCGCCGCGGTGGCCCTGGTGCATCTTCGATGTGCTGGCACCGGCGGCGAGCGCCAGCATCTGGTGCCCCAGGCAGATGCCGAAGATCGGCACGTCGCGCTCAAGCAGGCCCTGGATGACGGGAACGGCATACTTGCCGGTCGCCGCCGGGTCGCCCGGGCCATTGGAAAGGAACACGCCTTGGGGCTTCAGCTCGAGCACCTGGTCCAGCGTCGCCTCGGCGGGAACCACCGTCACGCGCGCGCCGGCCTTCACCAGGTTGCGGAAGATGTTGTCCTTGGCGCCGAAATCCATCGCGACGACATGCGGCCGTTCGTCGCGCGGCGAGCGGCCGTAACCCTGGCCGAGCGTCCAGGTAGAGCCTTCCCAGCCCTCCTGGTGTTCGCGGCTGACGATCTTGGCAAGGTCCATGCCTTCGAGGCCCGGCCACTCCTGCGCCTTCTTGATCAGCGCCGGAATATCGAACTCGCCCTTGGGATCGTGCGCGATCACTGCATTGGGCGCGCCCGACAAGCGGATGCGGCGGGTCAGGGCGCGGGTATCGACACCGGCAAGGCCGATCTTGCCCTTGGCTGCGAGCCAATCGCCGAACTCGCCTTCCGCGCGGAAGTTAGACGAAGGCGTGACGTCCTCGCGGACGACGCAACCGACAGCGCTGTCGACCCTGGATTCAAGATCCTCGTCGTTGACGCCGACGTTGCCGATGTGGGGGAAAGTGAAGGTGACGATCTGTCCGGCATAGGAAGGATCGGTCATCACTTCCTGGTAACCGGTCATCGAGGTATTAAAGCAGACTTCGCCGACGGCATTGCCGACAGCGCCGAAGCCACGACCCCAGATGACGTGCCCGTCACTCAAGACAAGCACGCCTGTCGCCCCTTCCGGTTTGGGCGCAAGCGAAAATGCGGCGTCGGCCATGGTGGGTCGCTCCGTTTACGGCGTTTCTAACGTTTAGTGCTAAGGCCCACGCGCTAGAGACGCTTGTGCAGCGCGTCAAGGCAGCGGGTGCAAATTGGCGCGCGTCTTGCTAGTTTTATACGCTAATCTAATCGCCAACCTCAGGACAAAAGAAAAACAATGCTTCGTGATTCGATCAAGGCCGCGCAGATTTCCGCGATGAAAGCCGGCGACAAGCCGCGCCTTGCCGCCGTGCGACTCATCCTTGCCAAGCTCAAGGACCGCGACATCGAGCTTCGCACCGTCGACAAGAAACCGGAAGACGACGACCTCGTCATCGAGGTGCTGCAAAAGATGGTGAAGCAGCGCCGCGAATCGATTCAACTCTTCGAGGACGGCGGACGCCCCGAACGTGCCGCTGACGAACGCGCCGAACTGGTGGTGATCGAGGAGTTCCTGCCCGCGCAGATGTCCGAAGACGAAACGAAGGCCGCGATCGAATCGATCAAGGCCGAAACCGGCGCGGCAGGCATGAAGGACATGGGCAAGGTCATGGCCGAACTGAAGGCGCGCCACGGCAACCAGCTCGACATGGGCAAGGCCAGCGGCTGGGTGAAGGCGGCGCTGAGCTGACGGGCTTCACAGGAAACGGCGGCACGATCCGTGCTCACACCGCAATGGCTAGACCAGCTCAGGTCCCGAACGACGCTCTCGGCGTTGATCGGCCGCTCCGTGCGCCTGCAGAAGGCAGGTCGCGAGCACAAGGCGTGCTGCCCCTTCCATAACGAGAAGTCGCCCAGCTTCACCGTCAACGACGAAAAGGGCTTCTATCACTGCTTCGGTTGCGGGGCTCATGGCGACGCGATTCGCTGGATGACCGACCATCAGGGCCTCGACTTCATGGATGCCGTGAAGGAACTCGCGGCCGAAGCCGGCATGGACGTGCCAGCCCCCGACCCGCGCGCCGCCAAGGCCGCGGAAAAGCGCGACACACTGCATGACGTGATGTATGCGGCGCAGGACTGGTTCGTGCAGAACCTGTCCTCGCCCCAGGGCGAGGAAGCCCGCGCCTACCTCGCCACACGCGGGTTCGATGCCCATACCGTCGCCCGTTTCGGCTTCGGCTATGCCCCGGAAGGGCGGCAGGCGATGAAGGAAGCGCTCGGCAAGTTCCCCGAACCGATGCTGATCGAGGCGGGCCTGCGCATCGCCGTGGAGAACCGCGATCCCTACGATCGCTTCCGCGGGCGCCTGATGCTTCCGATCGAGGACGCGCGCGGCCGCGTCATCGCTTTCGGCGGCCGTATTCTCACCAAGGAGAAGTCGGACGCCCCCAAGTACCTGAATTCACCCGATACCCCGCTCTTCGACAAGGGCCGCACGCTCTACAACCTGCACCGCGCCGCGCCGGCGGCACGCCAGAGCGGCAGGATGATCGTCGTCGAAGGCTACATGGACGTCATCGCGCTGGCTGCGGCAGGCATCGGCGAATGCGTCGCCCCGCTCGGCACGGCGCTGACCGAACACCAGATCGAAATGCTCTGGCGCCAGGTCGAAACGCCGATCCTGTGCTTCGACGGCGACACCGCGGGCCAGCGCGCGGCAATGCGGGCGATTTCGCGCGCCCTGCCCCTGCTCCGCCCCGCCCATTCGCTGCGCATCGTGCGCCTGCCCGAGGGCCTCGACCCGGACGACCTCATCAAGGCGCGCGGAGTAAGGGCCCTGGAAGAGATCCTCGAGGGCGCGCGCAGCCTCGTCGAAGTACTCTGGGAATTCGAACGCGATTCGCACCCCCTAGTCACCCCCGAGGACAAGGCCGGCCTGAAGGCTCGCCTGATCGAGCATGTCGAGGCGATCCAGCACCCCGACATCGCCAGCCTCTATCGCCGCGAATTGCTCGACCGCTATTCCGAGTTCGCATTCCCGCGCCGCGAGAATCGCTGGCAAGGCGGCGGACAGAAGGGCGGCGGGTTCACCCGCTCCGGACCGCGCGGCAAGTGGAACGGGCGCCCTGCCCCGGCCCCCTCCAGCCCCGAATCGATTGACCGGCTCAAGCGCCGTTTCGACGCAGGCTCAGGCAGCGGGGCACGCGATGCGCTGTCGGCAGCAGTGCTTGCCGGCCTGATCCGCTGGCCTTCGCAACTGGCCCGCCATGCCGAGGCGCTGGCCCGCACACCCGGCCTAGATCCGCGATTCGAAGCCCTGCTCGATTGCTGCGATGCCGAAGACGCGCTTGAAAGCGGCGCGCTGGGCACCATATTGACGGAAAATGGTTTGCAGCCGCCCGGAACCGCGGAATATTCAGGCCTTCGTTTCAGCTTTCTCCATCCGGAAGCAAACGAGCAACAGGCGGTATCCGATCTGGCGCAGGCCATTGATCTCTTGGTAGAGCGTCCGGTTCTGGAAGCGGCTCTGGCCCAAGCGACTACGCGGTTTGAAAGCGAGTTGTCCGACGAGGCCTTTGCCGAGCAGCAGCGCCTGCTCAAGAGAAAGCTGGAATTTGACAGTCGCCTCAGGCAAATGGCGACAAGACAGGCGGGCTCCTGATTGTATAATCGTGGTGTTCGGCACGAATTAACGGCGGTGGAATGAGCAGAAACGACGACAACAGCGGCGACAAGAACGACGGCACCGACGCTCCGCTGATCGATCTCAACGAAGCTTCGATCAAGAAGCTGATCGCGCGCGCGAAGCGCCGCGGTGTGATCACTTATGACGAACTGAACGAAGCCCTACCGCAGGACCAGATGTCTTCCGAGCAGATCGAGGACATCATGGCGGCCATCTCCGAGATGGGCGTCAACATCGTCGAGAGCGACGAGGACGGCCAGAGCGACGACGATAACGACAACGACGTCGAAGAAGTCGATGCAGACGAATCGGCGCCCAAGATGGTCGCCGAGACGAAGAAGAAGGAAACGGTCGAGCGTACCGACGACCCGGTGCGCATGTACCTGCGCGAGATGGGCGCAGTCGAGCTGCTCAGCCGCGAGGGCGAAATCGCCATCGCCAAGCGCATCGAAGCCGGCCGCGACATGATGATCCTGGGCCTGTGCGAAAGCCCGATCACCTTCCACGCCATCATCCAGTGGTCCGAGGCGCTCAACAACGGTGAAATGCAGCTGCGCGAGATCCTCGATCTCGACGCCATGCTTTCAAAGGAACCGGCTCCCGAAAGCCTCAACGAGGACGGCGAGAGCGACGACGACGGCGAGATCAGCGAAGCCACCGCCGGCCCCTCGTACAAGGAAGACGACGACGAGGAAGAAGAGGAATCGGCCGACGGCGAGGACGGCGAGAACGGCGAAGGCCGCAGCGAACGCCAGCGCGACGACGACGAGGAAGACAACACCCTCAGCCTCGCGCAGATGGAAGCGGCCCTCAAGCCCGAAGCGCTTGAGAAGTTCGCGCGAATCACCGAACTATTCCAGGCTTTCGAAAGGCTGCAGTCCGAGCGTCTGGACGCTCTCGCGCTCGGCATCGATTTCCCGACCGCCAAGGAAGATCACTACCAGCAGCTGCGCGAGGAACTGACCGCGCAGGTGGAATCGGTTCAGTTCCACGCGACCAAGATCGAATATCTGGTCGACAACCTTTACGCCTTCAACCGCCGCCTGACGACGCTGGGCGGCCAGATGCTGCGCCTTGCCGAACGTCACAAGGTCAAGCGTGCGGACTTCCTGACCACTTACGTCGGCCGTGAACTCGACGACACCTGGCTCCCGGAAATGTCCAGGAAGGACAAGAAGTGGGCCGCTTTCGCCGAGAACGAGGCCGATTCGGTCGAACGTATCCGATCGGAAGTCTCGGACATCGCCGCTGCCACCGGCATGGCGCTCCCCGAGTTTCGCCGCATCGTCAACATGGTCCAGAAGGGTGAGCGCGAGGCGCGCATCGCCAAGAAGGAAATGGTCGAGGCGAACCTGCGCCTGGTGATTTCGATCGCCAAGAAGTACACCAACCGCGGCCTGCAGTTCCTGGACCTCATCCAGGAAGGCAACATCGGCCTAATGAAGGCGGTCGACAAGTTCGAGTACCGCCGCGGCTACAAGTTTTCGACTTACGCGACCTGGTGGATCAGACAGGCCATCACCCGCTCGATCGCGGACCAGGCCCGCACCATCCGTATCCCGGTCCACATGATCGAGACGATCAACAAGCTGGTGCGCACAAGCCGCCAGTTCCTGCACGAGCAGGGCCGCGAGCCGACGCCGGAAGAAATGGCCGAGCGTCTCTCGATGCCGCTCGAGAAGGTCCGCAAGGTGATGAAGATCGCCAAGGAACCGATCAGCCTCGAAACGCCGATCGGCGATGAGGAAGATTCGCACCTGGGCGATTTCATCGAGGACAAGAACGCGATCATCCCGGTGGACGCGGCGATCCAGGCGAACCTCAAGGAAACGGTCACCCGCGTGCTTGCCAGCCTCACCCCGCGTGAGGAACGCGTGCTGCGCATGCGCTTCGGCATCGGCATGAACACCGATCACACGCTGGAAGAAGTCGGCCAGCAGTTCTCGGTGACCCGCGAACGTATCCGCCAGATCGAGGCCAAGGCGCTGAGGAAGCTCAAACACCCGAGCCGCAGCCGCAAGATGCGCTCGTTCCTGGACCAGTGATGACGGAAAAGCCCCGCTTCGGCGGGGTTTTTCTTGTCCGCAATCCACAAAAAAGCCCCGCCGAAGCAGGGCTTTTCTTCGTCATGCGGGAAAGGCCGATTATTCGGCAGGCTCGTGCTCCGCAATCGCTTCGGCCGAGGCCATTCCGGGTGCCTTGGATTTGCCGCCCAGTTTCTCGCGCACGCCCTTTTCGACTTTCTCACCGGTCTCCGCGTCGATAGCCTTCCAGTAATCGAACGCGCGCGTGAGAACTTTCTCCGACACCCCGTCGCACAGGTGGCCGACGATATTCATCACGAGCCTTGCGCGCGCGGCATCGTCCATCACGTCGCGGATGAGCGCCCGGGGCTGGCTGACATCGTCGTCATCCTTGCGCGGCGTATAGGCCGAGCGCACCATTTCCCCGTCCGCGTACCACAGGCCCGCTTCGCCGGAGAGGTCGGGCTGCGCGGCCGGACCGCCGTAGCTGTTGGGCGCATAGACCGGATCGGACACGTTCTCGGTACGTCCTGCCCCATCCTTCGAATAACTGAAGACCGGGCACTGCGGCTTGTTCACCGGAATCTGCTTGTAGTTCACGCCCAGTCGCGCGCGATGGGCATCGGAGTAGGCAAACCCGCGTGCGAGCAGCATCTTGTCGGGAGACAGGCCGATGCCGGGCACCATGTTGTTGGGCTCGAACGCGGCCTGCTCGATCTCGGTATGGAAATCGGTCGGATTGCGGTCAAGCGTGAGCTTGCCGACCTCGATGAGGGGATAGTCCGAATGCGGCCAGACCTTGGTGAGATCGAAGGGATTGATGCGATAGGTCTTCGCGTCCTCGAACGGCATGACCTGCCAGTAGAGCGTCCAGCTCGGATGGTCGCCGCGCGCAATGGCATCGAACAGGTCGCGCCGATGGAAGTCGCCGTCCTTTCCCGCCATCTCGTCGGCCTCATCCTGGGAAAGGTAGGCATTCCCGTCGCCGAGATCGGTCTTGAAGTGGAACTTCACCCAGAACTTCTCGCCCGAGGCATTGACCAGCGAGTAGGTGTGGCTGGAATAGCCGTTCATCTCTCGCCAGGTTTTCGGTACGCCGCGGTCGCCCATGAGATAGGCAACCTGATGCGCACTTTCCGGTGAAAGCGTCCAGAAGTCCCACTGCATGTCGTGATCGCGAAGGCCGTTGTCGGCGCGGCGCTTCTGGCTGCGGATGAAGTGCTGGAACTTCATCGGATCGCGTATGAAGAAAATCGGCGTGTTGTTGCCGACCATGTCGAAATTGCCGTCCTCGGTGTAGAACTTCACGGCAAAGCCGCGCGGATCGCGCCAGGTGTCCGGACTGCCGCGCTCACCTGCAACGGTAGAGAAGCGGGCCAAGGTCTGGGCCCTGGCGCCGGGCTGGAAGACTTTCGCCTTGGTGTAGCGCGAGACGTCATTGGTCACCTCGAAATGACCGAAGGCCCCGCTGCCCTTGGCGTGGGGCTGGCGCTCGGGAATGCGCTCCCGGTTGAAATTCGCCATCTGCTCAAGCAGATAATGGTCGTTGAGTACGATCGGTCCGTCGCGTCCCACAGTCAGGGAATGCTCGTCGCTCTGGACGCGAATGCCGGCATCGGTGGTCGTGGGGGAATGGTTTCGTCGGCCAAGGTCGTGTCCTCCGGACTGGGTTTGCGATACCCCTACCCAACACGCCGAACGCGCCGGTAGTTCCGAGGCCGATCCGGAGAAGTCCTCATCCCGGCCCGTTCTTGCCAAATCCCGCCGGACACTCCATGTCACCGCCGAGGTCTTATTGCGGTGGCCTTCCGGGGCGTATCGCACTAAGGCGCGTCGCGAACCCGATTCCCGGAACTGCCACGGAACGAACATGCGCATCGCCATCGCATCCGACCACGCCGCCGTCGACCTCAAGGCGACGCTGCGCGAATACCTCATCGACCTCGGCCACGAAGTCGCAGACCTCGGCCCTGAAACCGCAGACCGCGTCGACTATCCCGACTACGGCTACAAGCTCGCCTCGGTCGTTGCCGACGGCACCGCCGAATTTGGCGTGGCGCTGTGCGGTTCGGGCATCGGCATCTCGATCGCCGTCAACCGCGATCCCAAGTGCCGCTGCGCGCTCGTCTCGGAGCCGCTGTCGGCCATCCTCGCGCGGGAGCACAACGATGCCAACGTCATCGCCATGGGCGCACGCCTGACCGGCGAGGACATGGCCAAGGCCTGCCTGGACGCATTCCTCTCGACCGAATTCGGCGGTGGTCGCCACGCCGGGCGCGTCGAGAAACTCTCCAACCCCAAAAGCTGATCCGAAGAGGTCCAACGAACATGACCGTCGAAACTGCCATCCGTTCCCCCGGCTTCTTCACCGACACGATCGCGGACAGCGATCCTGCCGTCGCCAAGGCCATCGGCAAGGAACTCAAGCGCGAGCGCAAGCAGATCGAGCTGATCGCCTCGGAGAACATCGTCTCCAAGGCCGTGCTTGAAGCGCAGGGCTCGGTCCTCACCAACAAGTACGCCGAAGGCTACCCGGGCAAGCGCTACTACCAGGGCTGCGAGCCTTCCGACGAAGTCGAGACGCTGGCCATCGAACGCGCCAAGCAGCTTTTCGACTGCGGCTTCGCGAACGTCCAGCCCCACTCGGGCGCACAGGCCAACGGTGCGGTCCTGCTCGCGACGGTCAAGCCCGGCGATACGGTCATGGGCATGAGCCTCGATGCCGGCGGCCACCTCACCCACGGCGCGCGCGCCGCGCTTTCGGGCAAGTGGTTCAACGCGGTGCAGTACGGCGTGACCAAGGACACCCACCTGATCGACTACGACCAGGTCGAGGCTCTCGCCAAGGAACACCAGCCCAAGCTGATCATCGCCGGCGGTTCGGCCTATCCGCGCGTGATCGATTTCAAGCGCATGCGCGAGATCGCCGACAGCGTGGGCGCGCTGTTCCAGGTCGACATGGCGCACTTCGCGGGCCTCGTGGCCGCGGGCGTGCACCCCTCGCCGTTCCCGCACGCGCACATCGCCACCACCACCACGCACAAGACCCTGCGCGGTCCGCGCGGCGGCATGATCCTCACCAATGACGAGGCGCTGGCCAAGAAGATCAACTCTGCCGTGTTCCCCGGCCTGCAGGGCGGTCCGCTGATGCATGTCATCGCCGCCAAGGCCGTGGCTTTCGGTGAAGCGCTGCGTCCCGATTTCAAGGACTACAGCAAGAAGGTCGTCGAGAACGCCAAGGCCCTTGCCGAAACGCTCAAGGCACGCGGCGCCGAGATCGTCTCGGGCGGCACCGACACGCACCTTGCGCTGATCGACCTCTCGCCGCTCGGCGTGACCGGCAAGGACGCCGACGAAGCGCTCGAGCGTGCCGGCATCACCTGCAACAAGAACGGCATTCCGTTCGACCCGCTGCCGCCGATGAAGACCAGCGGCATCCGCGTCGGTTCCCCTGCGGGCACCACCCGCGGCTTCGGGGTCGAGGAATTCCGCGAGATCGGCAACATGGTCGCCGACGTGCTCGACGGTCTGGCCAAGTGCGGCGAAGAAGGTGATGCGCAAGTGGAACAGAACGTGCGCGTACGCGTAGAAGCCTTGTGTGACCGCTTCCCGATCTACGAGGACTGATACGATGACCGCCCCCCGTCGCCCCCAGGACAATGGCAGCTTCGTCAGCGATGCGCGCCATGAGCTTGCCGGAATGCTCCAGGACGGTCTCGACCATCCTTCGACCAGGCCGGTGCTCGTCTGGGGGGCGATGGGTGCGGTTGCAGGCGCGATGCTGCCCTTCGTATCGATCGGCCTCGGCCTTGCCGCAGGTGCCGGATACAAGTTCTACAAGCGCGTCCGGCCCGACTGACCGCGCCCTCTTTTCAAGGAAGTTCCCTCGTAAATGCGCTGTCCGTTCTGCGCCCACGACGATTCCCAGGTCAAGGACAGCCGCCCGACCGAGGACAACACCGCGATCCGCCGTCGCCGCCAGTGCTCCAGCTGCGGCGCGCGCTTCACGACTTTCGAACGCGTCCAGCTTCGTGAGATCACCGTGGTCAAGACCGGCGGCGAGAACGAGGAGCCGCGGCGCGAGCCTTTCGACCGCTCCAAGATCGAGCAATCGGTCACGCTGGCTTGCCGCAAGCGCGGTATCGACCGCGAAAAGATCGACCAGCTCGTTTCCGGCGTGCAGCGCCAGATCGAAACCTCGGGCGAAGCCGAAGTGGCCTCCCGCGAAATCGGCGAAATGGTGATGGACGGGCTGCGCCAGCTCGATTCGGTCGCCTACATCCGCTTTGCCTCGGTCTACCGTGCCTTCAACGAGGCAAGGGACTTCGAGGAATTCGCCGGAACCGTGCGCGACGTCGCCGAGGATGAAGGAACGACCACCAATGGCTGATAACCAGCCCGTCATCGTCCTCGTACGTCCGCAGCTGGGCGAGAACATCGGCAAGGCCGCGCGGGCCATGCTGAACTTCGGGCTTACCGAAATGCGGCTCGTCTCGCCGCGTGACGGCTGGCCGAACCCCTCCGCCGGGCCCGCGGCCGCCGGCGCCGACCAGGTGCTCGATGGAGCGCAGGTTTACGAAACGCTCGCCGAGGCCGTTGCCGACTGCGCCAATGTCTATGCGACGACCGTTCGCAAGCGCGGCGTCACCAAGCCGGTGGTCACACCCGAGCAGGCTGCGCGCGAAATCCATACCGCGCCGGGCAGATCCGCCTATGTCTTCGGACCGGAACGCTCGGGCCTGGAAACCGAGGACGTGGCGCTGGCCCGCGCGATCCTGACCGTTCCGATCAATCCGGAATTCGCTTCGCTCAACCTGGCGCAGGCGGTGATCCTGTGCGCCTACGAATGGTCGAAGGGCGCCGATCTGGCACAGCCGACGGCAGAAGAGCTGCTCCCCCCGGCCCCGCAGGATGAACTGGAAGGGTTGATCGGCCATTTCGAGCGTTTCCTGGAGACCAAGAACTACTTCTGGCCCGAAACGCGTGCGGCGGCCAATCGCCTGACCTTGCGCAACCTGCTGACCAAGCCGGGCTGGAATCACCTGGAAGTACGCACCTTGCGCGGCATTCTCAGCACGCTGGAGGACGCCCGGCGCAAGCGCGATTGAGCCGGTTTCGCGCGCGAATGCCTCGGCGCGCTTGACATTCCCTGACAACCCCGTAAGGGCCACGCCTTCACATGGCGCCTGCCTGTTTCGGCAGATCCGTCCATTCGGCCCCGCACCCCGGTGAAGCGGCGGCCGCAACCAGCGAAGTACGGCTGGTTGGTGCGCCCCGGGACAACACGGATCGCTGGCCAAGGTGGCCTGGCGACAAGCAGAACGGAGACGACACATGTCGAAGCGCAAGAGCGCCAAGTACAAACTCGACCGCCGCATGGGCGAGAACATCTGGGGTCGCCCCAAGAGCTCGGTCAACCGCCGCAGCTACGGCCCGGGCCAGCACGGCCAGCGCCGCAAGGGCAAGCTTTCGGACTACGGCATCCAGCTGCGCGCCAAGCAGAAGCTCAAGGGCTACTACGGCGACGTGACCGAGAAGCAGTTCAAGCGCACCTACCAGGAAGCGTCGAAGATGAAGGGCGACACCGGTCAGAACCTGATCGGCCTGCTCGAACAGCGCCTCGACATGATCGTGTACCGCGCCAAGTTCGCGCCGACGATCTTCGCGGCTCGCCAGATCGTTTCGCACGGCCACATCCGCGTCAACGGCGTGAAGTGCAACATCGCTTCGCGTCGCGTGAAGGTCGGTGACGTCGTCAGCCTCGGCAACAAGGCCAAGGAAATGGCGCTGATCATCGAAGCGCAGAGCCTGCCCGAGCGTGAAGTTCCCGACTATGTCGCGCCCGACGGCAACGACAAGGTCACCTTCGTTCGCGTGCCCTCGCTCGACGAAGTGCCCTACCCGGTGAAGATGGAACCGAACCTGGTCGTCGAGTTCTACTCGCGCTAAGTCACGGTTTTCCGGAGACGGAATTCAGCAAGAGGGCGGTCCTTCCGGGGCCGCCCTTTTCGCATGGGCAGACACCCTCAAAAAATACACGATTCGAAGCCCTTGTCAGGAAACTGAAGCAGACTTCGCGCATTTGACCATCGTCATGCAGCGATACCGTTTCATCACTCCCCACCGCACCGGCAAATGGTACCCCGATCTCGATACCGCAAAGCGCTTCGCCTGCGAGATCGGGGCAGGCTTTCTCGATTCCAGAACCGGCCGATTCGTGGCCTACGTCGGCACCCGGCTTGAGGTCATGAAGGCGCGCGGCGCCAGACAGGGCAGCGCCGCCGAACTGCACAAGGCTCCGGCCTGAAAACGGGCCTTATGCTCCCCGGGCGGGAAGTTGCTTCAACGTGATGTGGCCCGATGCCCATTTCCACAGGGCGTCGACTTCGCCCGCGGCCTTGCCGTCCGGCTCGATCTCTGCGGCGACCTCGCCCGTGCCTGAGGAGCGGTGAAAGGCGGCCCTTTCACCGAACTGGATCGGACAGACCTGCAGGCCCATTGCCTCGGCCGCCTTCGTCGCTTCCTCGATCATGCGGGTGGCCCGCGCAGGAACCGCGTTGAAGACGACGAAGGCCGGCTTGCGCGCATAGGACATCAGCCCGGCTGTCGCTTCGAGGGCATGAAGGTCGAAGGCGCGGGCACGGGTCGGGATCAGGACGAGATCGGCCACGCGCACCGCCTCACGCGATGCCGTGTCCCCGTGCGGCGGGGTATCGATGACGATCAGTTCGGCGCCGCCGCGCCGCGCTTTCTCGATCGTGCTGAACAGGCGTACCGGCGGGCAGGTCATGACTTCCGGCTTGAAATCGCCCCGCCAGTCCCCCCAGGTCGCGGAGGTGGCTTGCGGATCGATGTCGATGACGCGGGTTTCCCGGCCAGCATAGACGGCGCTGGTGGCCAGATGGAGCGCCATGGTCGTCTTGCCCGAGCCGCCCTTCTGGCTGACGATCGCGATAGTCGGCATGAACAACACCCCCTGTCCTGCTGCTCCGGCACCGGAAGATCCGATTCGAGTGGGAAATGCCGGTCAGGGGAGTGTCCGGGTGATACCGGCTCTTGTCCATAGCCGCGCGACATTGTCCCGCGAAACCTGCACGGGAACGGTCGAAAGACTTGGCGCAGGGTCCGCGTGGGCCTGCCCGGGCCCGATTACTTTCTCAGGTAATCCCGGCGGAAATCGGCAGCGAAGGCGGCAAAACGGCTCGCGGCTATAGCATCGCGCATGGCCTGCATAAGCTGCTGGTAGAACGAGACGTTGTGCTCGGTCAGCAGCATTGCGCCCAGGATCTCGCCGGAGCGGATCAGGTGATGCAGATAGGCTCGGCTGTAAGTGCCGCAGGTCGGGCACTTGCAGCGCTCGTCGATGGGGCCGTTATCTTCGGCATGACGCGCGTTGCGCATGTTGAGCGGGCCATTCCAGGTGAAGGCCTGGCCATTGCGCCCTGAGCGCGTGGGCAACACGCAGTCGAACATGTCGACCCCGCGCTCGACCGCACCGACGAGATCGTCAGGCTTGCCCACGCCCATAAGATAGCGTGGCCGATCGACAGGCAACTGCCCGGGGGCAAACTCGAGCGTGGCGAACATCGCTTCCTGCCCCTCACCCACGGCGAGGCCGCCGATCGCGTAGCCATCGAAGCCGATATCGACGAGGGCATCGGCACTGGCCTTGCGCAAGCCTTCGTCGAGGGCGCCCTGCTGGATTCCGAAAAGCGCGGAATTGGCGGCATGTTCGCCGCCGCTGTCAAAACCGTCGCGGCTGCGCCTCGCCCAGCGCATCGACATTTCCATCGAGCGGGCAATCACGTCGCGCGGCTGGTCGATCTTCGGACATTCATCGAAGCACATGACGATGTCGGAGCCGAGCAGGCGCTGGATCTCCATCGAGCGTTCGGGGCTGAGCATGTGCCGCGAACCGTCGAGGTGGCTGGCAAACGTCACCCCCTCCTCGGTGATCTTGCGAAGGTCGGACAGGCTCATGACCTGATAGCCGCCGCTGTCGGTAAGGATAGGCCGGTCCCAGTTCATGAACTTGTGCAGGCCGCCAAGACGCGCGACGCGCTCGGCGCCCGGGCGCAGCATCAGGTGATAGGTATTGCCCAGAATGATGTCGGCGCCGGTCGCGCGCACGCTCTCGGGCTTCATCGCCTTGACCGTGGCGGCAGTTCCCACCGGCATGAAGGCGGGCGTGCGGATCTCGCCGCGGCGCATCTTGATGACGCCGGTGCGCGCCTTGCCGTCGGTGGCGTGGATGGAGAATTCGAAACGCGGGTTCATGGCCGCGTCCGTTAGACCGGTCAGAAGCCGTAGACCAGTGAGAACCGCGAAATCGTATCGGTCTTGAGCGAACCGGCCGGCGGCGCGGTTTCATGCTCTATGGAATAGGACAGCTTGGCCTTGAGGCCCCTGGCCATCCCCGCCTCGATCCCGGTAAGCGAGGTGAAGGTACTGTTGTCGGATCCGATGTAGCTGGAAGCGTCCTGGGTCAGTGCCAGCGTACCGTTGAGCTTCCAGTCGAAATCGAGCGATGTCAGCGCTGACCAGGTGGTCTCCGAGGGATCGTCGATATAGTTCGTGCGGCGCACGGCCGGACCTGCCTCGACCGATAGCGTCATGTTGCGACGCTTGATGAGGCGGTAACCCAAACCTCCCGAGAACGAGAAACGGTCGCGATAGCCCTGAATTTCGTCCTTCTCGTACTGAAAGCGGCCGTAGGTAAAGACACCGTCGTTGATGGTGTAGCGTGGCTGGTAGCTGGCCCCGTACTTCTCACGCGTGACGGTGCCCGAATCCTTCTGGTAATCCGCTGTAGCAAGGATCAGGTGCTCCCAGTCGATCCCCTTGCGATCGAGCTTGAGCGAGCCGGTGAAACCGAAGTTCGTGGTGTTGCCGGTGCTGTGGAAGGCGCCGAGTTCGATCTGTCCCTTCCACAGTTCCAGCACGCCCGATTCGCGAATGCGGCGCGTTTCGGCCTCGGTCTTGGCTGCGAGGCGGGCGGCCTTGTCGTCGAGATAGGCGCGGTGCATCGCCTTGATCTCGGCCTTGTCGTAAGGCTGCGTCTCGATCGCCATCTTCACGACGGCGGCCACCGTTGCGGAATCGTCCGTATCGATTGCCGCCTCGATCATCGCCTTGACGTTCTTGGGCAGGCTGGGCGGCGGGACTTCGATGAACGGCGTCGGCCAGGGATAGTCCGGCAGGTCCAGGCGCAGCGGTTCGGGCGCGAAATCCACCAGCCCTTCGTCGACCGACAGCCTCGGCTCTTCGAGAGGCTGGGCCTGAACGGGGACGGCAAGCAGCAGGGACGGGAGGGCGACCGGGAGGAACGTCTTCAAGGGCATGACCGAATCGAATCTATGAAATCAGGAACGCAACCGCCAGCCCGTCTTGAAGATCCATGCGATGAAGGCCACGCAAATCGCGAGGAACGCCAGAGTCATCCCCAGCGAAGTGGCAATCGAGAAGTCCGAGCTACCGTAGAAGCACCAGCGCAGACCGTTGACGAGATAGACGACCGGGTTAGCCATGGCCACCGAGCGCCAGGGCTCGGGCAGGACATCGATCGAATAAAACGTACCGCCGAGGAAGGTCAGCGGAACGATGAACAGGACCGGCACGATGCCGAGTTTCTCGAAGCTGTCGGCCCAGATCCCGAGGATGAAGCCGAATAGCGAGAAACTGGCCGATACCAGCAGGATGAAGCCCAGCGTGTAGAGCGGGTGCAGGATCGTGTAGTCGACGAAGAAGGTCGCCGTCCCCAGGATGATCGCGGCGAGGATCAGTGACTTGGTCGCTGCCGCCCCAACGAAGCCCACCAGCGTCTCGGCCGTGCCGACCGGTGCGGAGAGCAACTCGTAGATCGCTCCGGTGAAACGCGGCATGTAGATGCCGAAGCTGCCGTTGGACGTACTTTCGCTGAGCAGCGTGAGCAAAAGCAGGCCGGGCACGATGAAGGCCCCGTAATTGACCCCGTCCATCGTCTGCATACGGCCACCGATGGCCGCGCCGAAGACGACGAAATAAAGCACGGTAGTCAGCACCGGACCAAGGATGGACTGCATGGCGGTGCGCAGCGCGCGCGAGACTTCGCGCTTGTAGATGGTCCAGGCGCTGCGGGCGTTGAATGCGATCACTTCGCCTCTCCTTCAAGCAGATTGACGAAGATCTCTTCGAGGCTCGATTCGCGAATATCGATGGAAGTGTAGTCGATGCCGGCTGCGACCAGCGCCTTGGTCAGTTCGGCCACTTCGGCCTTGCCGCCCCCGCGCCGTCGCCGCCACGGTAACACAGCTCGCTGCCGCCATCGCCAAGGGTAACCGCGAAGCGCTCCAGCGACGCTGGAATGTCCGAAAGCGGCTGGGCCAGCGCGATGTGCGCTTCTGTCCTGCCAAGCTGCTTCATCATGACCGACGTCCGCTCGACCATGCGGATCCGTCCGGCCTGGATGATGCCGACCCGGTCGGCCATTTCCTCGGCCTCTTCGATGTAGTGCGTCGTCAGGATGATCGTGGTGCCCAGGTCGCGCAGCTTGGCGATCTGCTGCCACATGTCGCGGCGCAGTTCGACGTCGACGCCCGCTGTCGGCTCGTCAAGAAACAGCAGCTGCGGTTCGTGTGCCAGCGCCTTGGCGATCAGCACGCGGCGCTTCATGCCACCGGACAGGGCGCGGATCTGCTCATTGCGCTTGTCCCACAGGCTGAGCGCCTTGAGGATCTCCTCGATCTTGTCCGCGTCCGGCGCGAGTCCGAACAGCCCGCGCGAATAATTGACCGTGTGCATGACCGTTTCGAACATGTCGGTCGCCAGTTCCTGCGGCACCAGTCCGATCCGGGCGCGCAAGCTGCGCCAGTGCGAGCGCAGATCTTCGCCGAAAACGCGGATCGTGCCCGCACTGGGCCGCACCAGTCCGCACACCGCTCCGATCAAGGTCGTCTTGCCTGCCCCGTTCGGGCCCAGCAGGGCAAAGATCTCGCCCTTGCGGATGTCGAGGTCGACGCCGTGAAGCGCGGTAAAGCCGCCCGCGTAAGTCTTGGTGAGACCGCGAATTTCAAGAATGGATTCCATCATGCCTTGATGGGGCATGACGATGGCAGTTCCAAGACCTGGACCGTGAGATTGCGACGCAATTCCCACAAGTTGGACCGCCTGTATCCAGTCAGGGGAGCAACAGGCTGGAATCGCCGTAGGAATAGAAGCGGTATTGCGCGCCGATGGCGTGGGCATAGACCGCCTGCATCTTGTCCAGACCCATCAGTGCGCTGACCAGCATGAACAGGGTCGACTTGGGCAGGTGGAAGTTCGTCATCAATCCGTCGATCGCCTTGAAGCGATAGCCCGGGGTAATGAAGATCGAGGTGTCGCCTTCGAAGGGCCGGATCACGTCGTCCTCGCCTGCGGCACTCTCCAGCAGGCGCAGGCTTGTCGTGCCTACGGCGATCAGGCGACCGCCAGCGGCGCGCGCGGCATTGAGACGGTCCGCCGTGGCCTGGTCGATCCGCCCCCATTCCGCATGCATCTTGTGATCGCTGGTATCGTCGGCCTTCACCGGCAGGAAGGTACCCGCCCCGACATGGAGCGTAAGCGTCTCGCGGGCGATGCCGGCTTCATCGAGCCGCTCGACGAGTTCAGGGGTGAAGTGCAGCGCCGCAGTCGGGGCGGCAACCGCGCCCTTCTCGCGCGCGAACATCGTCTGGTAGTCCGAGCGGTCGGCCTCGTCGGTATCGCGCTTGCCGGCGATGTAGGGCGGCAGCGGCATGCGCCCTGCCCGCTCGAGCAGCACTTCGACCGGTTCGTCGCCCTCGAAGGCGAGCGTCCAGCTGCCGTCTTCGTGCCGCGCTTCCGCAATCGCGGTAACTTCGGCCGGAAACTCGACCCGGTCGCCGGGCCTGAGGCGCTTGGCATTGCGCACGAAGGCCTGCCAGCGGCGCAGGTCGATGCGCTTGTGCAGGGTCGCGCCGATCCGAGCTTCACCCCGGCGGCCTTCGAGCTGGGCGGGAATGACGCGGGTGTCGTTGAAGACCAGCACGTCTCCCTTGCGCAGCATCTGTGGCAGGTCGCGGACATGGCGGTCCGAGAACGGCGCATCGCCATCGACCACCAGCATCCGCGCGGCATCGCGCGGCCTCGCCGGACGAAGGGCTATGCGTTCGGTGGGAAGGTCGAAATCGAAGAGGTCAACGCGCATGGCCGCGCGCTAGAGCAGCGCGCGGATTTCGACAAGATCGTGCGTTGCGATTGCGCGCGACTGAGCGCCGCCTTGCGCCGCGCTCAGTCGGAACTGGAATTGCTGAGCTGGTCCGCGGTGATCGGAGCCGCCGTGGCCGACGCCGCGACAGTGCCCGGTGCAGGCGGTGCCTTGTGGTCCGAGGCGAGCGAGGCCTGGACGATGCGCGTCGGGTTCTGCGGCGGCTCGCCGCGATGAATCGCATCGACGTACTGCATGCCCGAGATCACGCGGCCGAACACCGTGTACTTGTGATCGAGCGAGAAGCGCGGATAGAAAACGATGAAGAACTGGCTGTTCGCGCTGTTCGGATCGTTCGTGCGCGCCATCGATACGGTGCCGCGCAGGTGCGGCAGCGAATTGAATTCGGCCTCGAGGTCGGGGAGCTGCGAACCGCCCTGGCCGGTGCCCGTCGGGTCGCCGGTCTGCGCCATGAAGCCGTCGATCACGCGGTGGAAGATCACCCCGTTGTAGAAGCCCTGCTCGGCCAGCGTCTTGATCCGCTCGACATGGTGGGGCGCCCATTCCGGCATCAGGCGGATCGCCACGCGGCCGCCGTCCGAAAGATCCAGCACCAGGATGTTCTGCGGATCGTGCGACATGTCGGTATCGACTACCGGGGAAAGCGCCGGTGCGACCGGTGCGGGTACTTCCTTTTTCTTCGCCAGGGCCGGTGCAGCCACCAGCGCAAGCCCGATCATCGTCGCGGTGAGAGGAAGGCGAAATTTCATCGATTACTCACAAGCTGGAGCCAGTCATCGTGGGGGCGATAGAGCGCCGGCGATGACGTGACAATGAACGAAACGGACTGATCTGTTCAGTAGTCGCCCTTGAGGCCGGTCGCGGCGATGCGTTCGACCACGTCGTCGCGAACCGCAGGGCTGACGAACTTGGAGATATCGCCGCCGAACATGGCGATCTCCTTCACCAGCTTGGATGCGATCGGCTGGAGACTGACATCGGCCATGAGGAAGACGGTCTCGATGTTCGCGTTGAGCTGCTGGTTCATGCCGGCCATCTGGTACTCGTACTCGAAGTCGGCAACGGCCCGCAGGCCGCGCACGATGACCGTTGCTCCCTGCTTTTCGGCAAACTTCATTAGCAGTGCGTTGAAGCCCACCACCGAGACGTTGTCGATGCCCAGATTCTCCACCTCACGCTCCACCATCGCGATGCGCTCGTCGGGGGCGAACAGCGGGTTCTTCGACATGTTGGTTGTGACGCCGATGATCAGCCGATCGACCAGCTTGGCACCGCGCCGGATGATGTCGGCATGACCGCGCGTGATCGGATCGAAAGTGCCGGGATAAACGCCGACGCGTTCGCCAGCGGTCTTCAAGGCCGTCATCAATGATCCCTCTCGATGATGTAGCGCGCCACGGCGCGCAGCAGTTCTGCTTCCTTGCCGTAGTGCGCAAGGTACGCGATCGCCTGATCAACCAGCAGCCGCGCCTGTTCGCGTGCGCGTTCGGGGCCGAGCAGCGACACGAAGGTTTCCTTCCCGGCGCTGGCATCCTTGCCCACCGCCTTGCCGGCGGTGGCGGCATCGCCTTCATAATCGATCAGGTCGTCGGCGATCTGGAAGGCCAGCCCGATGTCGCGCGCATAGCCGCGAAGGTGCGTGCGCCCTTCCGGCGAGACCCGGCCCAGGATCGCGCCCATCTCGACCGCTGCTCCCAGCAGGGCCCCTGTCTTGAGCTGTTGCAGGCGGGTGACGGTCTGCAGATCGAACTCGCTCGTCTCGGCGACGAGGTCCATCATCTGGCCGCCCGCCATGCCGTGCGCGCCGCTGGCATGGCCAAGCGCCTGGACCAGTTCGATGCGGGTGAAGGGATCGGCGCAAGTCGCCGGATCGGCCAGCACCTCGAATGCGAAGACGTGCAGCGAATCCCCGGCCAGAACCGCCGTCGCCTCGTCGAAAGCGATGTGGACGGTCGGCTTGCCATGGCGCAGCGCATCATCGTCCATGCACGGCAGGTCATCGTGGATCAGCGAATAGACGTGGATCGCTTCGATCGCGACGGCCGCCCGCACCGCGGCCCCGCGGTCGACGCCGTACATTTCGGCCACCGAGGTCAGCAGGAGCGGACGCAGCCGCTTGCCGCCGCCGATCGCGGCATAGCGCATGGCTTCGATCAGGCGCGCGCGCGCATCTTCCGGAACCGGCAACAGTGCATCGAAAGCGCCGTCGATCTCGGACGCGATGCGCGCAAGACCCTCTGCGAGCAGCGAGTCGGTTACGCCCTGGGCCACGACTCAGCGATCCGCGGCATCGAAAGGCTGGGTGCCGGACGGCACCCCGTCAGGTCCGGCGACGATCTTCTCGATCCGTGCCTGGGCCGCATCGAGGCGCTTCTGGCAATGCTTGCGCAGCTCTTCACCACGTTCGTAAAGCGTGATCGAATCTTCGAGCGGCACATCGCCGCTTTCGAGCTTGCGCACTACGTCTTCCAGCGCGCGCAGCGCATCCTCAAAGCTCAAGGCGTCGATGTTCGGGGTCTCTCCGTTCATGCCGCAGCAATGGCCGTCTCGTGTCACACGGTCAAGGTGGGAACCGGAGAATCGCGTTTTGCCATGCCCTTGGCGTCAGGAACCCTGAATCAGGGCGTGAAAGCGGACTAGCGCGCGCGCGATGACATGGCTAAGGCGCGTCGCATGAGCGGAATCACCCCTGAAGTCGTCGAGGCCCACGGCCTCAGCCCCGAGGAATACGAGCGCGTCCTTCATGCGCTCGGCCGAGAGCCGAACCTTGTGGAACTCGGCATCTTTTCGGTCATGTGGTCAGAGCATTGCTCGTACAAGTCGAGTCGCTTCCACCTCAAGAAGTTGCCGACCGAGGCGCCCTGGGTCATCCAGGGCCCCGGCGAAAACGCCGGCGTCATCGACATCGGCGACGGCCAGGCGGCCATCTTCAAGATGGAGAGCCACAACCACCCCAGCTACATCGAGCCCTACCAGGGCGCGGCGACGGGCGTCGGCGGCATCCTGCGCGACGTCTTCACGATGGGCGCGCGCCCGGTCGCGAACATGAACGCGCTGCGCTTCGGCCGCCCCGAGCACCCGAAGATGAAGCACCTCGTGCAGGGCGTAGTCGCGGGAATCGGCGGTTACGGCAACTGCGTGGGCGTGCCCACCGTCGGCGGCGAGACGAACTTCCACAAGGCCTACGACGGCAACATCCTCGTCAACGCGATGACCGTGGGCGTGGCCGAAACCGACAAGATCTTCTACTGCGCCGCCACCGGCCTGGGAAACCCCATCGTCTACGTCGGCTCGAAGACCGGCCGCGACGGCATTCACGGCGCCACCATGGCCTCTGCCGACTTCGACGAGAACTCGGACGAGAAGCGCCCGACCGTGCAGGTCGGCGATCCCTTCACCGAGAAGCTGCTGATCGAGGCCTGCCTCGAGCTGATGGCGACCGATGCTATCGTCGCGATCCAGGACATGGGCGCGGCGGGCCTTACTTCCTCCTCGGTCGAAATGGCCAGCAAGGGCGGCGCGGGCATCCGGCTCGACATGAACAAGGTGCCCTGCCGTGAAGAGGCGATGACGCCTTACGAGATGATGCTTTCGGAGAGCCAGGAGCGCATGCTCATGGTCCTCAAGCCGGGCAAGGAAGCCATGGCCGAAGCGATCTTCAGGAAGTGGGAACTCGACTTCGCGGTGATCGGTGAAGTCACCGATACCGGCCACATGGTCCTCGAGTTCGACGGCGAAGTGGTCTGCGACATTCCGCTCGGCCCGCTCGCCGACGATGCGCCGGAATACGAGCGGCCCTACGTCAGCCCCGAAGAGTACAAGGCATGGGCCAAGGTGCCCGCGCTGGGCGACGTGCCCGAAAGCACAGACCTGGGCGCGGATCTGCTCAAGCTGATGGGCGGGGCGGACCTCGCCTCGCGCAAGTGGATCTGGGAACAGTACGACAGCCAGGTCGGCGCGGATACCATGCAAAAGTCGGGCGGCGATGCCGCGGTCGTGCGCGTCCACGGCACGCAGAAGGCGCTGGCGATCAGCACCGACTGCAGCCCGCGCTACTGCTATGCCGACCCTTACGAGGGCGGCAAGCAGGCGGTCGCAGAGACCTACCGCAACATCTGCGCGGTCGGCGGCCTGCCGCTGGCAATCACCAATTGCCTCAACTTCGCGAACCCACAGCGCCCGCAGATCATGGCTCAGATCGTCGGCTGCCTCAACGGCATGGGCGATGCCTGCCGCGCGCTCGACTATCCGATCGTGTCCGGCAACGTCTCGCTCTACAACGAATCGAAAGCCACCGGCGGCGGCTCGGCTATCCTGCCGACACCGGCAATCGGCGGCGTCGGCCTGCTCGTCGACCACGACAAGATGGCTACCATCGCCTTCAAGAACGAAGGCGACGACATCTTCGTGCTGGGCGGTTCGGGCACGCACCTGGGCCAGTCGCTGTGGCTGCGCGAGATTGCCGGTCAGGAAGCGGGCGAAGCGCCGAAGGTCGATCTCGATGCCGAACGTGCCAACGGCGCAACCGTGCGTGAATGGATCGGTCAGGACAAAGTTACCGCCGTCCATGACATCAGCGACGGCGGCCTGCTGGTCGCGCTTGCCGAAATGGCCCTCGCCAGCGGCAAGGGCTGCACCCTCGACAGCGCTCTTTCCACTGCCGAAGCTTTCGGCGAAGATCAGGGCCGCTACGTCGTGACGGCCCCGGCCGGAACCGAACTGCCCGGTGCGGTCAGAATCGGCAGCGTGGGCGGAAGCAAGGTCGCTGGCGTCAAAATCGCGGATCTTCGCGAAGCCAACGAGGCGTTCTTCCGGGACTGGATGGAGGCGTAACACCCTTCCGCCAGTCCGGCGGCTGATTTCCCTCCCCATTGCTTCGCAACGGGGAGGAACTCAGCGAAGGTACAACCCCGCCATCAATCGCGGACCCAGTCCTTCTCGGGAATGCCCAGCAGGCGCAGGACCGAAGTGAGGTCTCCGCGGTTGATCCAGCCATTTGCGGCAGCGCGCGCCTTGGGCTTGGCGTGGTAGGCAATGCCGTAAGTGGCCGCTTCAAGCATCGGGATGTCATTGGCGCCATCGCCTGTGGCAAGGCTCGTCGCACCTTCGGCCAGCTCGGCCATGATCGAAAGCAGCGTGCCCTTCTTCACCGAACTGTCGACGATGCCGCCGACAAGGCCGCCGGTCAGCTTGCGATCCGCAACTTCAAGGCGATTGCCCACGACCTCTTCGAAGCCCAGCCATTCGGCGACCGGATCGGCGAAGTGGTGGAAGCCGCCCGTTACCAGCACGGTACGGCAACCCAGCTTCTTGAGCGTCTGCACCATAACCTTCGATCCGGGCATGGGCTGGATACGACCGGCAAGGCACTGGTCGATCGCTTCGACCGACAGGCCCTCAAGCAATCCGACGCGTTCGCGAAGGGCCTGCTCGAAGTCCAGCTCACCCTGCATGGCCCGCTCGGTAATGTCGGCGATGCGATCCTTCAGGCCAGCGAAGTCCGCCAGTTCATCGATGCATTCCTGCCCGATCATGGTCGAATCCATGTCGGAAATGAACAGCGCGGGCACTTGCGGCTCGCTTTCGCAGACGAGGCCGTCGGTCACCTCGAAATGCGCATCGAGCGAAGCGCGCATGGCCAGCGCATCGCTGTCGGGCGACTCGATCTGCATCGTCTGTCCGCAGAAATCGAGCATCGATGCCTCGGCCAGGCGCACGCCCCGTTGCTCCATGTCGGCACGGGCCGCGTCGATTCTTGCGGAGAGATGATCCGGTTCTGCTATCAGCCGGGCAATGAGCACTGCAAATATCCTTGATGCATCGTTGAATATCGCGGCCGCAGACCGGCCACCGCTGGCGCTCATCGCAGGGCCGACCGCCAGCGGCAAGAGCGATTGTGCGGTCATGCTGGCACAGGAACTGCACAGGCGCGGGCGGCGCTGCGTCGTCGTCAATGCCGACAGCTCGCAGGTCTATGCCGACCTGCAGGTCCTGAGCGCGCGGCCGACGCACGAGGAAATGGGCGGGATCGAGCACCGCCTGTTCGGAAACTGGGACGGGTCGCAAAGCTGCTCCGCGGCCGACTGGGCGCAAACTGCGCGGCACACGATCTCGGCGATCCACGCTGAAGGCGCCCTGCCCATCCTCGTCGGCGGTACCGGCCTGTATATAAGGACTCTGCTCGAAGGTATCGCTCCGGTCCCGGCGATCGATCCCGGGATTCGGCAGGCGGTTCGCGCGCTGCCCGTCGATGAGGCCTTTGCCGCGCTCCGGCAGGAAGACCCGGAGCGTGCCAGTCGCCTCGCCCCAGCGGACACCGCCCGCATCGCCCGTGCACTCGAAGTCGTCCGGTCCAGCGGCAAGACACTGGCGCAATGGCAGGCTGAGACTTCAGGCGGCATCGGCGATGCGGTCACGGTTTACCCGGCAATCCTCCTGCCTGAGCGCCAGGCGCTCTACCGCCGCTGCGACCTGCGCTTCGAACGGATGATCGAACGCGGCGCACTGGGCGAAGTCGAAGCGCTTCTCGCCCGGCAACTCGATCCGGCCCTGCCCGTCATGCGGGCTATCGGCGTCCCTGAACTCGCCGGAGTCGTGCGCGGTGAGTGGACGCTCGAGGAAGCCATCGCCCGCGGCAGCCAGGCGACCCGCAACTACGCCAAACGCCAGTTCACGTGGTTGCGCCACCAACCGCCGGAAGACTGGCAGCGCGTCTCGTTTGAAAATTTTGATTCCACCTATCTACACGACATTTTATTTCGCATTTTTCATTTGACGTAACATTTAACGTCCCGTAGAGGCCTCCATCACCTGCTGGTGGAAGTTATGCAGGGAGGAGAGGATGACCCGGCGCGACGATTGTCGTGTCGGGTCGGTTTCATTAGAGAGCGCGTGACCTTCGGAAATGCTTGTTTCCGGGGTCGATCCCCTTATGGAGGCGAGCTTTCTGAGGCGGACTCTTGCGGGTCGCACACCAGAATACGAAGAGGAATGTGTTGTGAGTGAAGAGCGCAGCGGCGCGAACATCTTGGTCGAAAGCCTGGTCCGTCAGGGAGTCGAATTCGTATTCGGCTATCCCGGTGGCGCCGTGCTTCCGATCTACGATGCTCTCTTCGGTGACGAACGGCTTCGGCACATCCTCGTGCGTCACGAAGCCGGCGCGGCCCATGCCGCCGAAGGCTATGCCCGTTCGACCGGCAAGCCCGGCGTCGTGCTGGTCACCTCCGGCCCGGGCGCGACCAATGCCGTCACCGGCATTGCCGATGCCTTCCTCGATTCGATTCCGCTCGTCGTCATCACCGGTCAGGTTCCGACCGCGCTGATCGGCTCGGATGCATTCCAGGAAGCCGATACCGTCGGAATCTCGCGGCACTGCACCAAGCACAACTACCTGGTGAAGGATCCGGCCGATCTGGCCGCGACCATCGACGAGGCATTCCAGATCGCGACGACCGGCCGTCCCGGCCCGGTCCTGATCGACATTCCCAAGGACGTCCAGATCGCCACCGCGCCCTGGACCGACGCCCCCGCGCAGCGCCGCAACCGCTACTCGCCCCCGACGCAGGGCGGCGCTGACGAGATCGCGCAGGCCATCGACATGATTGCCGCGGCCAAGGCTCCTGTCCTCTACACCGGCGGCGGCATCATCAACTCGGGTCCGCGCGCGACGCAGCTCCTGCGCGAACTGCAGGCGAAGACCGGCGCTCCCGTCACCTCGACGCTGATGGGCCTGGGCGCCTTCCCGGCCGACCACGCGGACTGGCTGGGCATGCTGGGCATGCACGGCACCTACGAAGCCAACATGGCGATGAACCAATCGGACCTGATCGTCTGCCTCGGCGCCCGCTTCGACGACCGCGTGACCGGCCGCCTCGACGCCTTTGCGCCGAACTCGAAGAAAATCCACGTCGACATCGACCGTTCGTCGATCAACAAGACGGTCCAGGTCGACCTGCCCATCGTCGGCGACTGCGCTTCGGTGATCGAGCAGATCCTCGATGGCTGGGGCAGTCGCAAGCCGCAGGACCTGACCGCGTGGAAGGGCCGCATCGAAAGCTGGCGCGAAAGGAAGAGCCTGTCGTTCCCGCTCAGCAAGGAGGCAATCATGCCTCAGCTGGCGATCCAGCGGCTGTTCGAGCTGACCAAGGACAAGGATCCGGTGATCTCCACCGAAGTCGGCCAGCACCAGATGTGGGCGGCGCAGCACTTCCACTTCTTCGGTCCGAACAAGTGGCTGACCTCGGGCGGCCTCGGCACCATGGGCTACGGCCTGCCCGCCGCGATCGGCGCCCAGTGCGGAAATCCGGACAGCCTGGTCATCGACATCGCTGGCGACGCCTCGATCCAGATGAACATCCAGGAGATGGGCACCGCCACGCAGTATCGCCTGCCGGTCAAGGTCTTCATCCTCAACAACGAGTGGATGGGCATGGTCCGCCAGTGGCAGGAACTCACGTATGAGAGCCGCTATTCGAACTCCTATTCGGACAGCCTGCCAGACTTCGTGAAGCTGGCAGAGGCCTATGGCTGGAAGGGCATTCGCATCGAGAACGAAAGCCAGCTCGACGCGGGCATCAAGGCCATGATCGAGCATGATGGCCCGGTCATCGTCGATTGCCTGGTCGCCAAGGAATCGAACTGCTTTCCGATGATCCCCTCGGGCGCTTCGCACACCGAGATGATCCTCTACGGAGACACCGTGGCCGGTACCATGGACGACGAAGCCAAGGCGCTCGTCTGAGCCGGCCCCGAAGGAAAACATGATGATGCATATCAAGCACGAGGCCGAAGAACGGCACGTCCTGACCGTCACGGTCGACAACGAGGCCGGTATCCTGGCCAAGATCGCCGGCCTGTTCACCGCGCGCGGCTACAACATCGACAGCCTGACCGTGGCCGACATCACCGAGAACCACTCGGTAAGCCGGATCACGATCGTCACCCACGGCCCGCCGAGCCAGATCGACCAGATCCACGCGCAGCTGGAGCGCCTGGTGCCGGTCCACAAGGTCGTCGACCTCACCGAAGTCGGCCCTTACGTGCAGCGCGAACTGGCGCTGGTGAAAGTGGCAGGCGTTGGAGAGAAGCGCGTCGAAGCGCTGCGCATCGCCGACGTTTTCCGCGCCAAGCCTGTCGACACCACGACCGGCAGCTTCATCTTCGAGCTGACCGGCGCACCGGACAAGATCGATACCTTCGTCACCTTGATGCGTGAACTCGGCCTCGTCGAGGTCGGACGTACCGGCATCGTGGCGATGATCCGCGGAGCGGAAGAAGCCTGATCACAATTCGAATTGAGCAACTATGAACTTCGTCACCCTGGACTTGTTTCAGGGTCCATTTTTCCGGATCGCACTGCACCGGGCCTCGAAATGGTCGCTGAAACAAGTTCGGCATGACGAGACAAGGCAAGGAAGAATACAATGAAAGTCTATTACGACGCCGATTGCGACATCAACCTGATCACCGGCAAGAAGATCGCCGTGCTGGGCTACGGCAGCCAGGGCCATGCCCACGCGCAGAACCTGCGCGACAGTGGCGTCAAGGACGTGGCCATCGCGCTGCGCGAAGGTTCGGCAACTGCCAAGAAGGCCGAAGCAGCCGGCTTCAAGGTCCTTACGAACAAGGAAGCCGCGGCATGGGCCGACATCCTCATGATCCTCGCGCCCGACGAACACCAGGCCGAGATCTACGCTGCCGACATTCATGAAAACATGAAGCCCGGCGCTGCGCTCGCCTTCGCCCACGGCCTCAACGTGCACTTCGGCCTCATCGAGCCGCGCGCCGACATCGACGTCATCATGGTCGCCCCCAAGGGTCCGGGCCACACCGTGCGCTCCGAATTCCAGCGCGGCGGCGGCGTGCCCTGCCTCGTTGCCATTCACCAGGACACCACCGGCAACGCCCACGACATCGCCCTTGCCTATGCTTCGGGCGTCGGCGGCGGCCGCTCGGGCATCATCGAAACCAACTTCCGCGAAGAGTGCGAAACCGACCTCTTCGGTGAGCAGGCCGTTCTGTGCGGCGGCGCGACCGCCCTTGTCCAGGCTGGTTTCGAAACGCTCGTCGAAGCCGGTTACGCTCCCGAGATGGCCTACTTCGAGTGCCTTCACGAGCTGAAGCTGATCGTCGACCTGATGTATGAAGGCGGCATCGCCAACATGCGCTACTCGATCTCGAACACCGCCGAATATGGCGACATCAAGACCGGTCCGCGCATCATCACCGATGAGACCAAGAAGGAAATGAAGCGCGTTCTGGAAGACATCCAGTCGGGCCGTTTCGTGAAGGACTTCGTGATGGACAACCGCGCCGGCCAGCCCGAGCTGAAGGCTTCGCGCAAGGCTGCCCTGCGTCACCCGATCGAGGAAACTGGCGCCAAGCTGCGCGCGATGATGCCCTGGATCGGCGCCAACGCCCTGGTCGACAAGACCAAGAACTAAGTCAAAACCTGCTGAAAGACGAACGGCTTGCGTCGTTCGTCTTTTCGGAACAAACTCCCGGCCGGGCCGTTCGCAACAGAACGTCACGACCGGGAGAGTTTCCTGATGAACCGACTGCTCGGCGCAGCCTGCGCCCTGCCGCCCGCCCTCGCCTTCGCCGCTGCATTCGCGCTGTCCTCGCCGCTCCCGGCGCAGGAAGCGGAGGCAGAAGCCACACCGGCCGCCCCGGCGTCCACATTCGGCCAACCCGATCCCTCGCTGGTTACAGGCGGCCACTACAAGGCTGATCCGCACCATACGCTCGTTGAGTGGAGCGTCGATCACCTTGGCTTCACGCCCTATTTCGGACTGTTCTCCGACATCTCGGGAACGCTGGACCTCGACCCGAAACGGCCCGAGCAGGCCCGCATCGCGATGACCATTCCGGTCACAAGCATCACGGTCGCCAGTGCAGACCTGAAGGCACACCTGATGAAACCGCCCGCCAGTGAAGGCGGGAAGCCCGACTTCTTCGGCCCCAAGCCGGAAGACGCGCGTTTCGTCTCCACCTTGGTCAGGATCACCGGGGACCAGCAGGCGGAGATGACCGGCAATCTCACGCTCAACGGCATCACGAAGCCCGTCACCCTGCAGGTTCTCTTCCACGGCGCCGGGACGGTGCCGCCGCAGATGGGCGGCGGCGAAGGACTTGGATTCGATGCGACGGGTACGCTCAAGCGCAGCGACTTCGGGCTCGATTTCGGGATTCCGATGGTATCAGACCAGGTCGAACTCAAGATCGCAGCCGCTTTCATGAAGGACGCAGCCAAGGCGGCGCCCTGAATGCAGGCCGATGCGCCGGGCCACCGGCGATACATGCGCATTGCGGCAGCGCCCCAAGTCATTATGGGTAACTTCCTGAAATGGAGTACGAAAAGATGCCTGCAAACCGTCCGCTCATGCTTGCCGCCGCCCTGGGCGGCAGCCTCCTCGCATTGAGCGCATGCACCGCCGACCAGGCCGCGCCGGAGACCGCGCCGCCCGCGCCTGTCGCCCAGAGCTGCGGAGCCGAGCAGCTCGGTTCCTATGTCGGCCAGCCTGCGAGCGACGAAGTGCTCGGCCTCATCCGGCAATGGCGCGGCGACAATCCGATCCGCGTGCTCAAGCCCGGTTCGGCCATGACGATGGATTACCGCCCTAACCGTCTCAACGTGTTCCTCGACGACAAGGGCATGATCGAGAAGTTCGAGTGCAATTGACCCGCTGACAGCAGGCCCGCACCGCCGCGGCCATCCCGCTGCGCTGCGATCCGCGGCGCACGGGATCGGCCGCGTTTAACCCTTTACATCTCATCCGCCTGTCCCCATAGGCACAGTCATGACTCTCCGGCTTGGCCTTCTTCTGCGACTTACCCGCCCTTGGGCGTGAGGTGACGCGTCGTCCGGTCGGCGCGCTCGGCGCTCAAGGGACCTGACAAGACGACACGAAAAGCGCAGACTTTCCCGAGCGAGACATTACCCATGACAATGCTGAAAGACCCTTCGGTCAAATACCGCCCTTTCCCGCAGATCCAGCTGCAGGATCGCCAGTGGCCCTCGCAGGTCATCACCAAGGCGCCGCGCTGGCTCTCCACCGACCTGCGTGACGGCAACCAGGCGCTGATCGATCCGATGAGCTCGGAAAAGAAGACCCGTTTCTTCGACCTGCTCGTCAAGGTCGGCCTGAAGGAGATTGAAGTCGGATTCCCCAGTTCGGGCGCAACCGACTATGATTTCATCCGCGGCCTGGTCGATGGTGGACGCATCCCCGAGGACGTGCTGGTTCAGGTGCTGACCCAGTCGCGCCAGGACCTGATCGAGAAGTCGTTCGAGAGCCTGGCAGGCGTTCATGCCGCCATCGTCCACCTCTACAACGCCGTCTCGCCGCTGTGGCGTCAGGTCGTCTTCGGCATGGACCAGTCCGAAGTCCGCCAGATTGCAGTTAACGGCGCGAAGGTCATGCGCGATCAGGCCGCGAAGTATCCGCAGACAAAGTGGCACTTCGAGTATTCGCCCGAGACCTTCTCGACCGCCGAACTCGATTTCTCGATCGAATGCTGCGAAGCGGTAATGGAAGTGCTCCAGCCCACGCCGGAACATCCGATCATCCTCAACCTGCCGGCGACCGTCGAGGCAGCGACGCCGAACATCTACGCCGACCAGATCGAGTACTTCTGCCGCAACCTGCCCAACCGCGAAAGCGCGGTGATCAGCCTGCATACCCACAACGACCGGGGCACAGGCGTGGCTGCAGCGGAGCTGGGGCTGATGGCCGGCGCCGACCGCGTCGAGGGCTGCCTGTTCGGCAACGGTGAGCGCACCGGCAACTGCTGCCTGGTGACAGTCGCTCTCAACATGTACACGCAAGGCGTTGATCCCGGGCTGGATTTCTCGGACATCGACGAAGTCATCCAGACCGTCGAGTACTGCAACCAGCTCAAGGTCCCCGAACGCCATCCCTATGGCGGGGAACTGGTCTTCACGGCCTTCTCCGGATCGCACCAGGACGCGATCAAGAAAGGCTTCGCCGCGCGCGAGAAGCGCAACGACGAGACCTGGGCGGTGCCCTACCTGCCGATCGACCCGGCGGACCTGGGCCGCAACTATGAGGCGGTCATCCGCGTCAACTCGCAGTCCGGCAAGGGCGGCTTTGCCTGGGTGATCGAGCAGGACCAGGGCCTCAAGCTGCCCAAGCGCATGCAGGCGCACTTCTCCGGCCACGTGCAGGACCTGGCCGACGAGCTGGGCCGCGAACTGCAGGCCGGCGATATCTGGGAAGTGTTCCGCAAGGTCTATCGCATCGATGAACCGCAGCACTTCCAGTTGATCGACTGGGACGAAAGGCGCGCCTCGGACGGCACCCGCATCTTCGCCGGCAAGATCGGTGTCGACGGCAGGGAACAGACCGTTTCGGGCCGTGGCAATGGCCTGATATCCTCCGTCACCGCCACTCTGGCCGAGAGCTTTGGCGTAACCCTCGAAGTGCGCGACTACGCCGAGCACTCGATGGGCTCGAGTTCGGACGCCCGCGCGGCCGCTTACGTGGAATGCCTGACGACCGACGGGCGCACGATTTGGGGCGTCGGCATAGACGAGGATGTCGCAACGGCGAGCGTAAGGGCCGTGCTCAGCGCGGCGAATGCCGCCAGCAACGGCGCCTGATCGCATGGAAAACGGAAATGGGGCCTTGCCGGAATGGCGGGCCCCATTCGCTTTCTTCAGGCATCCCGTCAGTCCTTCGTCTGAGGGATTCACGCAGCCTCTCGACAGCGGTGACCGACGGCATTAGTCGTGCCGTTTAATCGTACGGTTAAACGGAACAGACATGGCCCTGCCTTCAATCTTCGACAATTTGCGCCTCCCGGTCATCGGCTCGCCGATGTTCATCGTTTCCAGCCCGGAACTCGTTATTGCGCAAGTGCGCTCAGGAATTGTCGGCAGCTTTCCGGCCCTCAATGCCCGCCCCGCGAGCCAGCTCGACGAGTGGCTGCACCGGATCAATGAGGAAACCGCCGATTGCGGCGTGCCGTTTGCGGTGAATCTCATCGTCCACCGCTCAAACACCCGGCTCGATGAGGATCTGGCGACTTGTGCCAAGTGGAAGGTCCCGCTCATCATCACCTCGCTCGGCGCACGCGAGGACGTGAATGCCGCGGTCCACAACTGGGGCGGTCTCGTCTTTCATGACGTCATCGATGATCGCTTTGCCCGCAAGGCCGTGGAAAAGGGCGCCAACGGCCTGATCGCCGTGGCGGCAGGGGCCGGCGGCCACGCCGGAGCGCAATCGCCCTTCGCGCTGGTGCAGGAAATCCGCGAGTGGTTCGATGGCCCGCTCGCACTCTCCGGCGCCATCGCCAACGGCCGCTCGATCCTTTCCGCACAGGCGCTCGGCGCGGACTTTGCCTATATCGGCTCGCCGTGGATCGCGACCCCCGAAGCCAATGCCGCCGACGGTTACAAACAAGCGATCGTCGATAGCCACGCCGCCGACATCGTCAATTCCAGCCTGTTTACCGGCGTTCACGGCAATTACCTTCGCCCCTCGATCGAAGCGGCAGGCATGGACCCCGACAATCTCCCCGAAGGAGACAAGAGCCAGATGGATTTCGGCTCGGGCGGCGCGATGGAAGCCAAGGCCTGGAAGGATATCTGGGGCGCCGGACAAGGGATTGGCGCAATCAAGGCCATCGAGCCGGTTGCCGAACGCGTCGCCAGGCTTCAGGAACAGTATGAGGCGGCGAAGGCGGACCTGCGCGCACGCATGGGGGAGGCGTGACGGACGCCCCCTAGCGCTTGCGCCAGATCCAGACGCGATCCTCGAACTGCGAAGGCTCGGCCAGTAGCCCGGTCCCGGCGACGGTCAGTTCCTGCGGAAGCTGGAGGCGGCCTTGACGCACCAGTTGGTCGACCACGCCGACCGCAAGGCGCATGGTCGCTTCCTCGCCCTCGCCCTGCGAACCGACGAGGTGCATTTCCTGCCCACTAAATTGCACCAGCCCTTCGCTGACGACACTGCCGTCCGGCCGGATCGATAGCGCCGTCAGGCTCCGTGCCGGGAATGGACCGCCGGCCAGCCAGTTGAGTACGGAGCTGGAAAACTCGCGCGGGGGAACCCTCGTGCCTGCCAGGTCCCAGGAAATCGCAGCGACCGGCGAGTGGAGCGCCAGGTTTGCGGTCAGGCCGGCCAGTGCCTTCACGACCGGGAGCAAGCCGAGCCCGGCAGCCACATGTCCGCCCGGCACGATCCGGATCACCTCTTCCGCCGGGACGCCAGTGCCTGGATGCCCCCTGGGCGCTGGCACATCAGGCAGGCGCAGTTCGAAAGCCAGGCCGGCGGAAAGCACCTCGATCGCATCGCCAGCTTGATCGGGTCTATTGGCGATGATCGAGGCGATTCCGAACATGGCCGGGGATTCGAGCAGGGAGACGACGGCGCAAGCCGAGGGCCGTGTTCCCTTGCCGAAAATCAGCGACGCACCGAGGCCGTTGTCTTCACGAGGGCTGCCTGAAGGAGACATGAGACATACTTTCAGGGACTTGGGGCTAGTATGGTCGGTTTGCCTGCTACCCCCGGGTACCGTCGAGACGGTTTCCGAAACTTAATCGGCTGAACCCGTTCGCCCACGCCGCGGCTATGCGCACCTGTCAGAAAATGCCGAGCGACAGTCCCTCGCCCATGGCGACACCCAGATCGCGGCATTCTTGCAATCGGTCTCGCGGCACCGTCTTTTCGGCAAGGATCTCCTCCGGCGTCTGTGCCTGAAGATTGACGATGATCGGTTCGGCCACGCGCTTGAGGCGCCAGCCCGTGGCAATCCGATCGATCTGCGCCTGCGCGCCCGCCCCGTCCGATCCCGCGGCAATGACCGTCGCATAGGCCCTTCCCTCGATCCGGCCGAGAACCGGGTAGTAGCAGCGATCGAACATCTCCTTCATCATCCCCGACATCGTCGCGAGATTTTCAGGGCAGACGAAAACGTAGGCGGCGGCGTCCAGAAGATCCTGCGGCACGACGTTGGCGGCGGCAATCAGGCGCGCCCGGTCGCCCGCCCCTTGGGCGACCTGCATCGCCATGGCCTGCGACGCGCCGGTACGGCTGTGCCAGATGACGGCGAGAACGGGATCGCTCACGGGCATTCCGGGCGCGCCGGGCGCCTTGCAGACGAGAATTGGAACGCATCCATCCGACAAAACTAGGCGCGATCGCGCCAACCTGTCACGCCTTGTCTTGTTGAAAGGGCATGAACCTGTGGGCTGGAGCCTTCCCGCTGATGACGCGCTCGTATAATCGGGAAGGCATGGCTTCTCGATCTGCTTCGCTCTTCGGCATCGACAAATCCCTCACCGGCAAGGCCTGGCGCTGGCGCGGCGGCAACATGGACCTCTCGGACGGCCCGGGCGGGCTGGAAAACGACATCGTCACCCAGCTCCTGCTTTCGCGAGGCGTCCCGCGTGAGGAGCTGGACCGCCATCGCACCCCCTCGCTGCGGGCTTTCCTGCCCGATCCGTCCGAATTCCGCGACATGGACGCCGCCGCCGAAAGGCTGGCGCAGGCGATCATGACCGGCGAGGCCGTGACGGTTTATGGCGACTACGACGTCG
The DNA here is from genome assembly GCF_000767465.1 of Novosphingobium pentaromativorans US6-1. NCBI lineage: Bacteria > Pseudomonadati > Pseudomonadota > Alphaproteobacteria > Sphingomonadales > Sphingomonadaceae > Novosphingobium > Novosphingobium pentaromativorans. The sequence goes on along the minus strand of NZ_CP009291.1, from coordinate 106,308 downwards.
ACGGCGCGACGAGCGCAGCCCTGCTTATCCTGCTGATGCGCTCACTGGGTCACGATGCCCGCTACTACATTCCCGACCGCCTGCTCGAGGGCTACGGGCCCTCGGGAGAGGCGCTCGTGCGCATTGCCGGGGAAGGCTCCAGCCTGATCGTCACCGTCGACTGCGGCGCGATGGCGCATGAAGCGCTGGAAATGGCCCACGGCGCGGGCGTCGACGTGATCGTCGTCGATCATCACAAGTGCTCGCCGGAACTGCCGCGCGCGGCGGCTCTGGTCAATCCCAACCGCCTCGACGAAAGCACCATCGGCGCCAATCACGGCCACCTGGCCGCTGTCGGCGTCGCCTTCCTGCTTGCCGTCGCCACTGTGCGCACCTTGCGCCGTCAGGGCTTCTTCGCCGAGCGCCGCGAGCCAGATCTTTTCGCCCTTCTCGACCTCGTGGCGCTGGGCACCGTGGCCGACGTTGCCGCGCTCCACGGCCTCAACCGCGCCCTCGTCGCCCAAGGCCTCAAGGTCATGGCCCGGCGCGACAACATCGGCATGTCGGCCCTCATCGACGCAAGCCGCCTGAACCGCGCACCCACGTGCAGCGACCTGGGCTTTGCCCTCGGCCCGCGCATCAATGCCGGAGGCCGCGTGGGCGAATCGACGCTGGGCGTGCGCCTGCTGACCACCACCGATCCCGACGAAGCGCGTGACATCGCTGCCCAGCTCTCACGCCTCAACGAAGAGAGGCGCGCGATCGAGCAGGCGGTTCAGGAAGCGGCCGAAGCGCAGATCGATCGCCAGCACAACCGCGCGGTGCTCGTGCTCGCCGGAGCCGGATGGCACCCGGGGGTCATCGGCATCGTGGCCGGGCGGATCAAGGAAAAGACCGGCAAGCCCACGCTCGTCATCGCGCTGGACGCGGACGAGGCAGGCAACGGCAAGGGATCGGGACGCTCGATTACCGGGGTCGACCTTGGCGCCGCGATCATTGCCGCGCGCGAGGCTGGCCTGCTCGTCGCGGGCGGAGGCCATGCCATGGCCGCAGGACTGACTATCGCTCCCGACAAGCTCGAAGCCCTGTCCGAATGGCTCGATTCGCGTCTTGCCACCGATGTGTCGCATGCCAGCGCGAACCAGGCGATGTTGCTCGACCTCGCACTCGCACCGGGCGGATTGACGCCTACGCTGGTCGAAACGCTGGAAAGCGCTGGTCCCTACGGCATGGGCTGGCCGGGGCCGCGCGTCGCAGTCGGCCCGGTGCGGATCGTCAAGGCCGACATCGTGGGCGCAGACCACGTCCGGCTGATCGTCGGCGGAACGGATGGGGGCCGTTTCAAGGCCATGGCCTTCCGTTCGGCCGAAACCGAGATGGGCCAGGCCCTCCTCCATGCCTCGCAGGGGCGCCGCCTCTGGCTTGCCGGACGGGCAAAGATCGACGACTGGGGCAGCCGCCCACAGGCCGAATTGCATATCGACGATGCCGCATTTGCGGACTGAAACCAGCCTGCCTCAATAGCGTGCCAAAAAGAGTGCAATTTATCTGCGATCAGGGGGTTGACCCCCCCGCAAGCCACCGCTAGAGGGCCGGTCCTGCCTCCGGCGCAGCTCGGAATGGCCCCTTCGTCTAGCGGTCTAGGACGCGGCCCTTTCACGGCTGAAACACGGGTTCGAGTCCCGTAGGGGTCACCATCCGGTGCTGCGCCAGGCAGGCTTTCAAATGGCTATATGGCCCCTTCGTCTAGCGGTCTAGGACGCGGCCCTCTCACGGCTGAAACACGGGTTCGATTCCCGTAGGGGTCACCATAAAAATCAATGACTTGGAGGAAATATCCTCCTCTTCGTCAAATATGCGTCAAATATATCCATGCGCACGCACGCGGACGCGAAGCGCATCCAGTTTGCGTTAGAACAGTGTTTGCCTCCAGCACGAGATCGAGAGAGACGCCCCCTCCTAGGGGAGCAAATCCTCCTCTTAATCAGCGGGTCCTAGGTTCGAGCCCTAGTGCGTCCACCAAATTTTCCTAATTATTCAGGGCGTTGCCTAGATTTGAAAGGTGCCGTTATCTACCGGATTCTCCGCTAGGTAGCTCTCTAGGTAGCTGAGAAATATTCCGCTCAAGGCTCTATTCGGCAGCTCGGAACGGCGTCAAACAAGAATCAGCTACCCTAGGCAGGCGAAAGTTCAGTGCTAACGAGCGTTCGGTGGGCGGCGATGACAGACGCGCCGTGCCAAGTGCAAGTTCGGAGGCGCCGGTTGCCATTGCATCCGTGAAGCCGGCCGAACTTCTCATCCCGGCATTCGCCGCCGCTGATACGAATGCAACCAGACGCGGCACGCCGACTGTCAACCTCGAACTGTAAGATCGCCGTTCGTGGACCGCCTCCCATTCGGTTGCGGCGTGGAGAGCCGAGGTCAGCAGCTCTCGCTGGCGACTTGTTAGCAGTTGAACCGTTCTGGTCGAACGCCCTTGGTCCAGCGCAGTCCGTGGCGAATTCGCACAAGGGCCTATGCTAGACAGTGACAATCGACAGTTCCGCTGGACGACAAAACGCAAGGCACATTGCTTCCCGCCACTGCATCATCGACATTACCTCGGCGGGGGAGCGGTCCACCCACAGGCACTTTGTCGTTCAGAATCGAGGTGTGTAGCTGTATGGATTGCGGTACCTAAAGGTTACAGATTGTGTACGATTGATCAGGAGAGGCCCATGTACAAGCATATCCTCATCGCGACGGATGGATCCGAGGTAGGGCAGAAGGGGGTTGATCACGGACTCTCGCTCGCGCGAAACCTGAGTTCTCGAGTCACGATTATCACCGTCACCGAAGCACTTCCGCTTTATGCTGGCAATGGTTTTGGGATGGTGAGTGAAACAATGGTGTCCAGTTATGGGTCCGGCCAACAAGATGCAGCGAACGCCATCTTGGCAGCGGCTAGCCAGACCGCAAAAAGCACTGGGGTTGATGCGGACACAGTGCATGTGCCTGATGCACCACCAGCGGAGGCTATTCTGGAAGCGGCGAAGTCACGCAACTGCGACCTCATTGTAATGGGATCACATGGACGTCGGGGAATAGGTCGTCTCATGCTCGGCAGCAAAACCTGGGAAGTCGTGGCACATGGCCACGTCCCAGTCCTCGTAGTGCGATAGAACCTGATCTGCTATTCCCTACCGGATCCTGTGGCTTTAAACTTGGCGGGAAATCGAACGTCGCCCAATCCGCGTGCGTGTTGGCAGATTCCTTGCTGCATGTCGTAAGACACCCTCATGGTTCGTGAGATTTCGTGACCTACTACCTGTGGGCCGGGGAGCGGAGCTTGTCTCGGCGAAGCCTGCTGCCTTCGAGCCTTTATCTGGCGGCGCCCTTTCGGACAGGAGCGCGATCAGGGGCCTCATTTGCCCAGATAGTCGATCGCATCGCCCAGAGTGGCAAGCTTTCCGTAGTCGGCTTCCGGAATATCCACGCCCGTCGCCTCATGCAGCGCGGTTAAGAAATTGAGGAAATCCATGGAATCGAGATCAAGAACTTCGCGCAGTTCCTCATCGTCGGCAAGGGAGGAAAGATCGGCCTCGGGCGCGATGCCTGAAAGCTCGGTCAGTATGAGCTTGCGGATTTCAGCCTGGGTCACAGCTTCTCGGGCTCCTGCAACAATTGTTCGATGGCGAACAGCAGCAGGCCGCCAACGTGGCCGTCGCTGGCGCGATGATCCGCGGCAATCGACACCTCGACCAAGGGGCGCGACACGATCTGACCATCGGATATCCATGGACGCTCGGAAATCCTGCCAAATCCCAATATGGCGACCTGCGGCGGATAGATCACTCCGGTCACGCTGTCGGCGCCCCGTTCGCCGAGGCTGGTGACGGTTACGGTCGAGTCCATCAGTTCCGAGCTACGCAGACCTCCGGAGCGGGCGCGAGCAACGAGATCGCGCAGCCTGGCCATCAATTCCGGCAGGGGTATCCGGTCCACCGCATGGATCGCCGGCGCGACTAGGCCACCTCCACGCAGAGAGATTGCCCAGCCGATATTAATGTCCTCGGCCTGCACGAATGCGTCATCCCGCCAGAATCCGTTGAGCTGAGGATGTTTGCTCAAGGCGAGCGCCGTGGCCTTCAGGAGAAGTGCGCCGGCCAGCATGCGCTCGCCGGGAGGACGGGCTTCGTTGTAGCCGGCTAGCCAAGCGAGCGAGGCTGCCATGTCGATCGTACTCGACAGATAATAATGGGGTATTTCCCGCTTGGAACGGCTCACAGCCGCGGCGATGGCGCGGCGCATCTCGGCGGGATCAAAACCACGCTTGCGGGCAGACGGCAAGGGCGCCGGCGCCGTCGCGCCTCGGGCCCGCGCGAGTTCGACGTCGGCGAGGGAAACCGAACCATCGACCCCGGTGCCAGAGAGCGCTTCCGGGTCGATCCCCAATTCGGCCGCCAGGCGCCTTGCCGCGGGTGAGACCTTGATGCGTCCGGCCGGCGCAGACCGGTCCGGAACGGGCGGCACGCCTGCTTTCTGCGCAGGTCCTAGCGCAGGCGGCGGAGCAGGCCGCCCCGGGGCCGTGACTGCGGCTTCCGCCGAAGACCGCAGTTGCGCCAACACGCCACCGACCGGGACGGTTTCCCCTTCCCTCGCAACGAGTTCGGCGATGGTACCGTTCTCAAATATCTCCACGTCGATCGCACCCTTGTGGGTCTCGACCACCGCCACGACATCGCCACTGTGGACGGCATCCCCCGGCTTCACGAGCCATTCGACCAGCTTGCCGCTTTCCATGTCGGCGCCGAGCGAGGGCATCACGAAATCGCTCATTCCGGCCTTACCAAGCCCCGCGCGGCCTCGACGATGTCCGCCACCTGCGGCAGGGCCGCGTCCTCCATGTGCGCTGCGTAGGGAATCGGCACTTCGCGGGTGCAGACCCGGCGGATCGGCGCGTCGAGCTCGAAGAACAGGTCTTCTGCAAGACGGGCGGCAAGTTCGGCAGACAGCGAGCCGCTGCGCCAGCCCTCGTCGACGATCACGCAGCGCCGGGTGCGGCCGACCGAAGCATAGATGGTCTCATTGTCGAGAGGACGCAGGACGCGCAGATCGACGATCTCCGCCTCTATGCCCGCTGCCGCCAGTTCTCCTGCGGCGGCCAGCGCCTTGGGCAGACTGCCGCCGTAGGTCAGGATCGTCAGGTCCCTGCCTTCCCGGCGTATCCTGGCCTTGCGGATATCGACTGACGTGATGGCGGGATCGAGTTCGCCTTCGGCATTGTAGAGCACGACGTGCTCGAAGATCAAAACAGGGTTAGGGTCAGCGAGTGCTGCGGCAAGCATAAGGCGCGCATCCTCGATCGTGCCGGGAGCCAGCACCGTGATGCCCGGAATATGCGCATACCAGCCTTCCAGGCTGTGCGAATGCTGCGCAGCGAGTTGCCTGCCGCCGCCGGTTGCCATCCGGATGACCAGCGGCACCGCGAACTGCCCGCCAGACATGTGCGCAATAGTGGCGGCATTGTTCACGATCTGGTCGAGCGCCAGCAGGCTGAAATTGCAGGTCATGATCTCGACGACAGGACGCAATCCGCCGATGGCGGCGCCAATCCCGGCTCCCGTGATAACGCTTTCGGCAAGGGGTGTGTCACGAATGCGTTCCGGCCCGAATTCCTCGAGCAAACCTTTGGTCACGGCATAGCAGCCGCCGTAGAGACCGACATCCTCGCCCATGACGAAGCAACGAGGATCGCGGATGAGCGCGTCGCGGATCGCCTGTCGGCAAGCCTCCCGATAGGTCATGCGATCAGGTGCCTGTTCGTTCACGATGGAACCTCGTCCATAGTTACGAAGCGCTCAAGTTCGTCCACGCTCTCCCAGGTCCCGGCTTCGGCAAAGGCGACGGCGGCCGCGACTTCGGTATCGACCGCCGCCTCGATCTCATCCAATTCCGCCGGTGTCATCAGGTGCGCCTCCAGCAGCCAGGCCTGCATCCGCACGATCGGATCGCGCTCCTTCCAGTGCGCCACTTCCTCCTTGGTGCGATACTGCTGGGCATCGAACATGGAATGGGCGCGGAAACGGTAGGTGCGGCATTCGAGGAACCAGGGACCGTTGCCCGCCCGGATCGATTCCACGGCTCGGCGCGCCGCGACCTCGACCGCCACAGGGTTCATGCCGTCGACCTGCTCGCCAGGCATGTTGTAACCCTTGGCCTTGTGGATGATCTCGGTGTCGGCCTCGGCCACTTCCAGCGGCACGCCCATGGCATAGAGATTGTTCTCGCACACGAACAGGACAGGCAGCTTCCACAGGGCAGCCAGGTTCATGCTTTCGTGGAATTCGCCCTCTCCGGCAGCGCCCTCTCCGAAGAAACACACCGTCGCGGCGCCGGGGTGCAACTGCTGGTCGGCCATGGCGGTGCCGACCGCCAGCGGGAGCCCGCCGCCGACGATGGCGTTGCCGCCGAGGAAGCGCGAAGCGCGGTCGAACAGGTGCATGGATCCGCCCCGGCCCCGGCTGCACCCCTCAAGCTTGCCGTACATTTCGGCCATGATCGGCCCCATCCCCAGCCCGCGGGCGATCGCATGGCCGTGATCGCGGTAGGTGGCGACCACGGCGTCCCGCTCGTCCAGCGCCTGCATGATCCCGACCGCGACGGCCTCCTGCCCGTCGTAAAGGTGAAGGAAGCCCCTGATCGTTTGCGCCTGGTAGAGTTCCATGCATTTCGCCTCGAAGCGGCGGATGCGCAGCATCTCGCGAAAGAGATGCTGACCGTGACTGCGGTCGATCATCAGCTTCGCGCTCATCTCTCGTCGCTTTCGAGCGTCGAGAGGTCGCCTTCGGGCAGGCCCAGTTCGCGAGCCCTGAGCAGTCGGCGCATGATCTTGCCCGAACGGGTCTTGGGCAGGTTCTCGCGGAAGTCGATCTCCTTGGGCGCGACGGCGGCGCCCAGGCACTTGCGGGCATGGCCCAGCAGTTCGCGCCGCATGGCTTCGTCCGGCAGGTGTCCGGGACGCAGGCTCACGAAAGCCTTGACCATTTCGCCGATGGTGGGGTCGGGCTTTCCGATTACCGCGGCCTCGGCCACGGCGGGATGCTCCATGAGTGCGCTTTCGACTTCGAACGGACCGATCAGGTGGCCGGCCGACTTGATCACGTCGTCCGCCCGGCCGACGAACCAGAAATAGTCATCGCTGTCGCGCCGGACGAGATCGCCGGTGAGGTACCAGTCGCCGGCGAAGCATTTGCGGTAGCGCTCCTCCTCATGGAGATAGCCGCGCATCATCGACGGCCAGCCTTTCCGCAACGCCAGCTCACCGTCAACCATCGCTTCTTCGATCATCGAAACGTCGCCATCCTCAAGCCGCCGGACGATCGCTGCCTCGATCCCGGGCATCGGCCGCCCCATCGAGCCGGGCTTGATGTCCAGCGCAGCGAAGTTGGAGATCATGATGCCGCCGGTTTCCGTCTGCCACCAGTTGTCGTGAAAGGGGATACCGAAGGCCTGCTGGCCCCAGATGACCGCCTCGGGGTTGAGCGGCTCACCGACGCTGGCCATGAAACGCAACGCAGAAAGGTCGCGCCCCCGGGCCAGTTCCGTTCCCTGTCGCATCATCATCCGGATTGCGGTGGGCGCAGTATACCAGATGCTGACGCGCTCCTGCTCCAGGATGTCGAGCCACATCGCCGCATCGAATTCCGCCTCGAGGACGATGCTAGTCACGCCGTTGGTCAGTGGAGCAAGGATGCCATAGCTCGTTCCGGTGACCCAGCCCGGATCTGCGGTGCACCAGAAGACATCGTCGTCGTGCAGGTCCAGGGCATAGCGTCCGGTCACGTGATGGGCGACGATTGCCTCATGGACGTGAATGGCCCCCTTCGGCCGGCCGGTGGTGCCGCTGGTGAAATGCAGCAGCGCCATGTCCTCGGGGTCCGTGGGGGCGATGACAAAGTCGTTGTCTGCGGTTTCGACCACCTCCGCCCAGTCGTGCAAGCCGTCGCCTTTGGCCTGCTCCTCGCCGACCAGAATGACATGCCTGAGACCGGGGAGCTGGTCGCGGATGGCGGCCACCTTGCGGTTAAAGAGACCAGGAGTTGTGACCAGTACGCGCCCATCGCCAATTTCCAGGCGAAGGGCAATCGGCTCGGGCCCGAACGCCGAGAACAGGGGAGATGCCACGCAACCCGCCTTGAGCGCGCCCAGCACCGCCACATAGAGTTCGGGCAGCCGGCCCATCAGCACGAATACACGCTCTCCCCGCTCCACGTCCATTGCCTTCAGGGCATTGGCGAAGCGATTCGTCGCCTCGTGAAGTTCGCGATAGGTGAGGTTCCGTCGAGCGCCCGCCTTTCCGATCCAGCGCAAGGCCACTCTGTCTGCTTTGGGGCCAGCGGCATGCCGATCGACGGCTTCATGGGCGATGTTGAGCCCCCTGCCCTGGGGCAGACCATCGAGCAGGGCGCGGGCCTTTTCCCATGAGAATTCCGCGCACTCGCGATCATAGTCGAGCAGATGAGGAGGCGGGGTCAGACTTGCGGGATTCTTTGCGATCAAGGCGCTGGCGGGCTGGCCGGAATCACTCGAGTGCCCTTCCCTCATTCGACTACTCCGGCGAACGGGCTGGAATACTTTTCCGTCCCCGTCGTGCCGCCTCTCACCCGCACTGTCACGTTTCTTTCGCTACCGTCATCGGGGAAATCGATCTCGGACCGGGGATGGCTTTCGCCGCCGACATTCAAGTCCAGCCGCTCGTCCAAGCCACCATCCACCCTCTCGACGCGCACCTTCAATGTTCCGTGCGGGCGCCTGATCCTCGCCTCGTAACCGGGCCAGCCCGATGGAATGCAGGGGTCGAAGCGAATCCGCCCATCGACCAGGCTCAGGCCGAGCATGCCTTCGACGGCGAAACGCCATGTCCACGCGGCGGAACCGGTATACCAGGTCCAGCCGCTGCGCCCGCCGTGCTGTTCTCCGGCCGAAATGTCACCGGCCACGACATAGGGCTCCCCGCGGTAATGCTCGGCGCTGGCGCGGCTGGCGGTGCGCCCAATCGGGCTGAGCATCTGGAATATGTCCATCGCCGCATCCGGCTTGCCGGTTCTGGCAAGGGCAAGACCGAGCCATGCGGCCGCATGCGTGTATTGCCCACCATTCTCCCGAATTCCGGGCGGATAGGCCTTGATATAGCCCGGATCGTGCAGCGCGCGATCGAATGGAGGCCACAGCAGTCTCGCAATTCGATGCTTCTCATCGACGAGTTCAGTGAATGCCGAAGCAAGGGCCATGTCCACTCGCGCCGGATCGGCGCCGGCGAAAGCGGCCCATGACTGCGAGATCGAATCGATCCTGCATTCCTCGCTCTGCGCCGAACCCCACGGGTGACCGCTGTCATCGTAGGCGCGGCGATACCAAGAACCGTCCCATCCGGCTTCTTCCGCGCTCCGGCAGAGTTCCCGCGAACGCTTGCGCCACCGTTCGGCCTCGCCTCCGCGGCCGACGCGCGAATTGAGGTCCGCCATGGCTTCGGCCGTGACCGAGGCGAACCAAGCCAGCCAGACACTCTCGCCTCGGCCGGCCTGTCCGATCCTGTTCATGCCGTCGTTCCAGTCGCCCCCGCCGATCAGAGGCAGTCCATGGACCCCTTCGACCAGAGCGCGTTCCAGAGCCCGCTCGCAATGATCGATGAGCGGCTCGCGGGTAACGGTGCGTTCGAAAGATGCGTATCTATCCTCTTCTCCTGCGGCGAGAGGCGGTGCGTCAAGGAAGGGCAACCGTTCGTGAAGAATGGATAGGTCGCCGGTCGCCGAGACATAGGTCCCGACGGCATAGGGAAGCCATAGCATGTCGTCGCTGCAACGAGTTCGAACGCCGCGATCGGAGGGAGGATGCCACCAGTGGAGCACGTCGCCTTCTTCGAACTGGTGGGCCGCGCAAAGCAGGATATGGTCGCGAACGCGCCGCGGATCGCTGTGCAAGAAGGCGAGGACATCCTGCAGCTGGTCGCGAAAACCAATTGCACCGCTCGCCTGGTAGAAGCCGGTGCGGGCAAGAATTCGCGACGAGAGGCTCTGATAGGGAAGCCAGCGATTGACCATGAGATCGAACGCCGGATCGGGTGTGCGCACCTCGACTGCGCCGAGCAAGATGTCCCAATGCTCGTGAAGCTGGTGCAGCGCCCGTTCCACCTGTTCGGGATCGCGCCAGCGTCCGGCCAGCGCCAGGGCCTCGGACTCGTCCCTGCCCTGCCCAAGAACGAAGACGACATCCTCGGTCTCGCCCGGAGCGAGGTCTAGGTGGACCTGATAGGCGGCGCAGGGATCAAGCCCGCCCGAGATGTCGCCGCTCAGGCCCCAGCGACCGAGACCGGCAGGGCGGGCCAGATCGGCCTCGAAGCCCAGAAATTCCTGCCGGTCCGTCGTGAAGCCGTGAGATTTCCTGCTTGCGGTGAGGAAGGCGACCCGATCGGCGAAGTCCGGATTCCACCGATTGTAAGCCAGGAGCGCCTCGGTGCCGGCGTCATAACCGCACCGCACATGGGGACGGGCCATGCTGGGCAGTGATCCGAGCAACCATTCGACATAGCTGGTCGCGGTCAGGCGCCGATGATGGTATAATTGATTGCGTATGCGCAGGCGCATGATCTTCACCGGAGCGTCGGTGGGCACGAAGACGAGCAGTTCCTGATCCAGCCCGTGCGAGCATTTGCGCCATTCGCTGTAGCCCGCGCCATGGCGGATCCGGGTTGCCGTGTCATGACCCGCAGGTGCGGGTGTCACGCTCCAGACTGCCGCAGTTTCCTCGTCGCGGAGATAGACTATCTCGGTCGGTCTGTCCGTAACCGGGTCGTTCGTCCACGGTGTGAGCCTGTTTTCGCCGCTGTTTATCGCCCAGGAAAAACCGCCGCCGGCTTCGGTGACCAGACAGCCGAAATCGTCATTGGCAAGAATGTTGGACCACGGCGCAGGCGTGGATTCCCCCGCTTCGAGATGAATCACATAGTTCCTGCCATCTGCGGAAAATCCGCCGATGCCGTTGTCGAACAGCAGATCGACCGGTCTCTCTCCGGCCCGGTCCGCCGTGTCATATTCCGGCATGGAGGGAATAAAGAGCGGCAATGGACTGGGCCTCACACTGGCCAGATCCAGTTGCTCCGCCAGGCTGCCTTGCGCCTCGTCGAGCGCGACGGCCGCGACGGCCTCGAGCAAGTGGACCTGATCGGAGCCGATCTGGTCGGAGAACAACAGGTGGATGCCGCCCTTGCGTCCGAGCATTTCGATCGCGCCGATATTGCGCAGTGACTCGAGCACTTCGTCGCGCAGGGGTTCGATGTAGGCCGACCCGCCGGACTGCAGGACGACGAGGTCGGTTTCGAGGCCCATGCGGCACCAAAACTGGTGGGCGCCCACAAGCTCCTCGAGCATCTCGCCGCTGCTTTGCACGGTTTGCAGCAGAACGATCGGAAGATCGCCGGATAGCGCCATTCCCCACAGGGATGGTTGACCCAGCCGATTGGCGCGAGCGCCTGGCGAATTTGCCCGAAGCGCGCCGTTGGAGTGGATCAGCAGCGATCCGAGCGTCTGGGCACGGCGCAGGCTGCGCGGTCCCAGGCGCAGATGCCGAACCGCCCGTCCCGTCTCCAGTGCGGCGTCCCGCAAGGCCCAATCGACTGACACCGGGGTTAGATGGCGCTCCGCGATCTCCGTCGCGGATTCCGGGCTCGCCGCCGCGACCGTGAGAAAGTATATTTCACGGCGCTCGTAAGGGGCGAGATCCAGTTTGACCTGCAGCGCGGCGACCGGGTCGAGCGTGCAACCGCTGCCGCCGCCGAGATCGGCCGTAGCCCCCGCCGGCCGTTGCGGATCGTTTCCACGTCCGACAAATATGCGCCGGTCGGACTCGAACCCCGCGCCCTGGATCGGCCCGTCAGGCCCGAGCGCAAAGTGCAACAACACGGGCGGGGCTTCGCGCGGACTGCGCGGCCGCCGGGAAAGCATGAGCCCGCCCAGATGCGGGATGCGATCGCTCGTCACAAAGAGCTTGCTGAAGGCTGGGTGCCGCTCATCCTCGAGCGGCGGCGCAAGCACGACTTCTGCATAACTCGTGAGACGCAGCGAACGCGGCCTGCCGCTCTCGTCGGCAATGACGATACGGCGTATTTCAATATCGTCGCCGGCGGCCACGCCGGTCTCCATGCGCAATTCCACTCCGTTGTCACGGCGATGAAACTCGGCCATGTGAGGATGGAAGACCGCTCGGTATTCATCCGGCTTTGCCCGGGTCGGTTGCCGCGTCGCCGACCACAGGGCGCCGGTCTCGTCATCGGCGACATATATCCAGAAGCCATCCGCGTCGCGCGTCACATCTGGCGCGAACCGTGTCAGCGCCTGGCCGTGCCAGCGCAGTCCTCCTCCACCGCCTTCCGATATCCAGCTCGAAAGCCGCCCGTTGCCAAGCAGCAGGACTTGCGGGAACAGCGCAGACGTGGGCGGCTCCCACGAACCGATCGGCTGAGCGCTCCTCTCTTCCTCGCTTGGCCGTTCAAGTTCTTCCAGCCGCTCGATCTCGGCGGGCAGTTCGGTCGGAAGACGCTCGCTCAGCAACAATGAAACGAGGTTCAGGCGAGAGTCCCGCAAAAGGCGATGCACCAGGACATCGTCGCCCAGTACATTGGCAATCGCGCAAAGGATCATTCCCTGGTGGTGCGCCATATAGGCGGCGACAGGCGCGAAGCGCTCGCCGGATGCTCGCCGTGCCGGGGTAAAGTCCGCCGCTTCGAACAACCCGAACCGTCCCCCGGCCCCGTGCCGCGACAACTCGGCCAGGTTGCCTGCGGCCTCGGCCGGTGACACCGCAAGCGCCAGAGCCGATGCGTAGGGTGCCACGACCATATCGCGGGCCAGACCACGTCTCAGGCCGAGTCCGGGAACACCGAATGCCTGGTAACGATAGCGATGATCGGGATCGCGGGAAGCGTAGGCGGATTCCGATATGCCCCAGGGAACGCCATGCCGGTCGCCATAGGTTCGCTGGATGCGGACGGCCGTGCGCTCGCTCTCAAAAAGAAGCGTTTCCGGCTCGCCGCGCAGGAACAGGCGCGGCATCAAATATTCGAACATCGAGCCGTTCCAGGAGATCAGCCCGATGCGGCGACCGCTGCGCGTGATCGGTCGGCCGAGATGAAACCAGTGTTCGACCGGCACATCTCCCTTGGCGATCGCGAAGAAGCTGGCGATCCGCGCCTCGGAGGCGAGCAGGTCGTAGTAGTGCTGGTCGATTTTGCCGGAACTGGCATTGTAGCCGATGTGGAACAGGCCGCGCTCGGCACAGTAAAGCGGCGCGAAATCCATCCCGTATGCCAGAGCTGCCGTTTCTGCGGCCATGGCTTCGAAATCCTCTTCCCCCTGCCCCGGTGCATCGAGGTCCCGCATCATGGTTCTGACTTGCTGCCGAAAGCGATCGATCCAGGCGTGCAGTTCGCGAAGGGTTTCGACGGGCACGGCATTCGGCGGCGCCACCGCAGCGGCTACATGCGCCTCCAGTCGGGGAACGTCGGACTGTAGCATCGACTCAAGCTGCGCACGGCGCGAATCCGGATTGCTCCTCAGAATCATCAATCGGTCGCAGATTTCGGCGATGTCCTCGCGAGCCTCGGTTGCATCCACGACCGCCAGTGCAGAGTCGAGCAGTGCGAGCACGTCGTTCAGACCGTCCCATCTTTGCGGCTCCAACTGCTTGACGTCAGCCGCCTGGCGCAGCGCTTCGGCATAGCCGATCAGGCTCAGGGCGAGATTGCCGCTGTCAACCGTCGATACATACCGCGGCTCGAGTGGCCTCAGGCTCATCGTGTCGTACCAGTTGTAGAAGTGACCGCGGTACCGTTCCAACTGGTTGAGACTGTCGAGGATATTACGCGTGCGGGTCGCCAGCTCCTTGCGTCCGATATAACCGAGATCCCAGGCCGCGGCGGTCGAAAGCAGCAACATTCCGATATTAGTGGGAGAGGTGCGGTGCGCAGTCTCCTCATGGGGTTCGCCCTGGTAGTTGTCGGGCGGGAGCCAGTTGTCGTCGGGACCGGCAAAGGTTTCGAAGAAGAACCACGTCTTGCGCGCGAGCAGTCGCAGAAAATGACGCTGGTCCGCAGTCAAAGGCTCGCTCTCCGACCTGCGGGGTCTTCCGATCCGGAAGGTGATCTCAGGCGATGCGATCCACAGCAGGAGTAATGGCAGTGCGGCCGGCATCGCATGAGGCCGGACGAAAGCCAGACCAACCGCAATCGCGAGCGAAATGACAGGAACCCACCACATCTCCCGCCAGGCAGCAGTACGGGTGTCTCGCCCTCTCATTTTTGCGGCCACCTGGGCGGCAGTCGTCCACTGCAGCATCCGGCGGCGGCTCACGAGTAGGCGCCAGAGGGTGATGCCGATCGCATGGAGCGAGAGCACTGCTTCGTAGAGAAGATAGACGATGGCGAGCAGCCAGCGGCCGGTCTGATCGGACAGGCGGGGCAGCAGACCCAGCGCCGCCCCCGCCGGCGGCCGCGAGCGAGACCGCTGACAATCTCGGTAAACAGCTGGAAACCGGGCGCGAACACGACCAGCAGGGTCCAGAACCACGGGGAGCCGGGCAGGAAGAACCAGTCACCAAGCGCGAGCAGCAGGAGCGCTGGTGCCGCCAGGCTACGGCGGAGGTTGTCGATCATTTTCCAGCGGTCGACCCCGCTGAGCCTGTTGGCGAAACGCGACCCGTCGGCCGCGGGCACCTTCCGTCCCAGCCAGGGCAGGAGTTGCCAGTCCCCCCGGATCCAGCGGTGCATCCGCGAGGCATACTCCGGATAGCTCGCCGGAAATCCTTCATACAGGACGATGTCTGTCGCGAGCGCTGCCCGCCCGTGAATCCCTTCGAAAAGGTCATGGCTGAGAATTCTGTTTTCGGGCACCCGGCCGTCGACGCTTTCATGGAACGCCGCGAGATCGTAGATTCCCTTGCCGACGAAGATGCCCGCACCGAACAGGTCCTGATAGACGTCCGATACCGCGCGGCTGTATATATCGATCGCCGTATCGCCGGTGAAAAGCCGGGTGAACAATGTCCGAACGCCGCATTGGGGAGAGATCTCGACCCGCGGCTGGATGATTGAATAGCCCGAGACGATCCTGCCCGTGGCATGGTCCACCACCGGCCGGTTGAGCGGGTGGGCCAGCACGCCGGCCAGCCTGGCGACGGCTTCCGGCGGGAGCATCGTGTCCGCATCGACGGTCACGACAAACCGGGCGCCTTCAAGTGCCGCACCATCTCCGACATGCATGCTGAAGGCGGAGCGTTCCCCCTCGATCAGGAGGCGGTTGAATTGCTCGAGCTTTCCGCGCTTTCTCTCCCAGCCAAGCCAGCAGCCCTGGACAGGATTGTAGAGCCTTGGCCGGACCAACAGATGGAACGGCCCCCGGCCATCCATCTGGTGACGCTCGTTCAGTCTGCGGACCTGGCTGACCAGCTCGGCCACGACTTCCTCGTCGCCCGGAAGACGTTCTTCTACCGCATCCGGCAGATCGGCCAGCAACGCCACCTGAAGCAGCGGATCGGCATTGGCCAGCCAGTGCGACTCCATCTGCTCGGCAAGCCGCGCTGCATCGGAAGCCTTCGCCACGATCACGGGGACGGCGACGATCGTGCGGCAGCCTTCGCCCAGGCCATTGCTGAAATCCAGCTTGTAGAGCGCACGCGGCGGCAGCCAGCGTGTGATCATCCAGTGAACCACCGCGATTGCGAGGATCGATGCGGGGATGAAGGACAGCAGCAGTCCGGCGATCCAGCCGGACAGGTCCGCCCCGACCGAGGCGAGATAGGCTCCCGGAATGATGAACGCGCCGAGGCCCGCCAGCAGAAGCGCAGCTGCATAGAACTTTCCCGGATTTCGGAGAACCAGCCGCTTCAGCTTTTGCTTGAAAGGAAAGCGCGCGCCGGTGCGGGTCTCGAGCTCAGGCGCACCGGGTCCCACGAGCCAATGGCCGACATGCCCCGGGGCCCGGTCAGACTGGTGAGCAGCCGCGCATTCGACAGCTTCGGCAGCGACGTCGGACTCGCTGGTCGAACTGTAGCGAGCCAGATCTTCGACGCGGCGTCGGTATCGATCGCGGCTCTCGAAATCCATCTGGCTGTAGAAACCGGAAGGGTCTTTGGTGAGTATCTCCTCGACACGATTTGTCCGGTCGAAGAACTGCTCCCAGGGAATTGCGGTGATCGCGGCGAGGTTCGAGACCGAGCGCGCCACACGCTCTGTCGGGTCGAGCGATTCCGGATCGAGCGCCCAATCGGTGATCCGGAAGGGCAGCTTGCGCTCGCCGCAAACCAATGGTGACAAGGCGGAGACGAGGATTTCGAAACTGGCGATCCGCAGCATGGTAGGAAACGCCCAGAGTTCGGCGATCGTCAGGGCGGATTCGTCTTGATAGGCCGCAACGAACCGTACCGCATTGGCGAGCGACACCTGCAGCTTGGTGGTATGCAGCATTGCGTGAGCCAGCACGAAGACGCGAGGCAGGCGTTCTCCCGGTTCGGAAGCGAGCGCAGGCAGGCGCGCATAGAAGCTCTTGGGCAGGTCCTCACGTATCTGGCGCAATGCCCGGTGAATCTGATAGTCGTTGTCGAGAAGCCATTCGGCGGCCTTGCTTGCCTCGGGCGGGGCTGCGGAACAGGCGCAGCGAACATCGTGCAGCCAATCAAACCCCGCGCCGAGACCGGCCCACGCCGGGATCGGCAGGGCCGCCTGATCCGAGAGGCGATGACGGGAACCTAATTCTCGCGCGGACTGTTCCAGAAACCAGCCCAAATTTGGATCGTGTTCGGCCACTAGTTTGCGAGCGGCTGAACCTGGAGCACGGGCATCGGCCGAGCTTCCAGAGCGCTGAACCCATGTATGAAGCCCGGGCGCACGATCAGCATCGGCGCGGGCGCATGAGCCGCCAGATATTCGGTGACGCTACCGCAGGGCATGTCCATCAATCCGCTCTGACCGTGTGACGAAAGGACAATGAGATCGATCTGCTGCCGCTTCGCCAAGAGCCGCAGTTCCGTCCGGGCATCCCCGTTCGGCGCTACGATCGTACTCGCGCGAACGCCGTCGGCGCGCAACTTGGCGCGCAGGTCATCTAGATATTCGCGCGCGCGGCGCTGGTTGTAGGCCTCAAGTTTGCCGCAAAGCTCGGATTCCAGTTCTGCTCGGCCGGCGACGAGCGTTGCCTTCGGCACCACATGGGCAAGCACAATCTCCGCGCCGTGCTTGCGGGCAATGCGCGAAGCCAACGGTAGAACGCTTTCTGCCCGACACGATCCGTCGAGCGGCACAAGCAGTTTGCGATAGATGATCTTCTCGCGCGCTGGAATGGGCTCCGGCGGAACCAGCAACAAGGAAGTCGAACCCCGCGCAAGGATATTCTGGACGGTCGCGCCAAGCCCGACATGCTTCGACACACGCCCGTGAGTTGCGAGCGCGAGGAGTGGCGCTCGATGTTCGATTGCCCAATCATTCAGCCGGTCGGCTGCAGACCCGGTCAACAGGACAGTGTCTATCTGTGCAGGATTGTCCGACGGAAATGCGGCTATCTTTCGCAATTGCAGACGATGCTCGTCGCGCCGGATCTGCCACTCGATGGGATCGGGCGGTCGACCGGATCCCGGCACGGTCTCGACCACTCGGGCGAGCGTCAAGGGTAGACTCAGTCCTTCACCCGCCGCGATCGCGTGAAGAACAACCGAACTGCTTGCTGGACTGTCATCGACACACACGAGAATTCGAATGCCGCTCCGGGCTTTTTCGACGGATCGGTCCAGGACGGCGCACGTTCGATCATCGTTGAAGAAGGCTGACCTGGTGGCAGGTTCGTCCATTTCGTTGGACTGGCAGTTCATAATCGCCTCCTTCGACCGGTTCCACATGACGCCAACCAAATCAGGATCGGCGATCACGCCACTATCGAATATACGCAACATCACCGAAGTGGGCTTTCGGCGGTGTGGCCTGCGCTGAGCAACAGCTTTCTGCTCGAGCGGGTTCAGGGGCACCTGAGCTTCGGTTGCCCATCGGTTCCGCACAAGAACCCTTCCGAGTCGAACCGAAACTTTGCCAAAAAACGATACTATCGGTTGCTTGTGCCGACCAGATGCTTGGTCGACCATGCTCCCTAACGAACATTATGAACATTCAGATCATCAGAAGCGTTGATCTCGGTCAAATATCCCAAAAGCAGCATCAGCTATGATGAAATGCGTTGATCGCAACTCAGAGGCAGTCAAATGCTGAGCCGCCAGTTTTTGTCCGTGAAGGATATCGCCGACCTCTTGAAGGTCGGGGAAATTGCCGTGCGCTCCTGGATCAAGTCGGGCGATCTGCGCGCCGTCGATTTGCGGCGCGAATGGCGGATCGCACCTGCCGATCTCGAGCAGTTTCTGCTGCGGCATGCCAACCGTCCTCCCTACGAAGTGGCTTCCCAGGCCGGCCAAGATTAGGAGTGAACCATGGCGCAGAAGATGAAAGCGGCGATCTTCGTCGAACCTGGTCGGATCGTCCTCGACGAAAAAACCATTCCGGACGTAGGTCCGCTGGATGCCTTGATTCGCATCACGACGACGACGATCTGCGGAACCGACATCCATATCCTGAAGGGCGAGTATCCAGTCACGCCGGGCCTTACGATCGGTCACGAACCGGTCGGAGTCATCGAGAAGCTCGGATCAGCTGTTCAAGGCTATCATGAAGGGCAGCGTGTCATCGCCGGGGCTATCACGCCGAGCGGACATAGTGCCGCATGTCTGTGCGGCTGCCACTCGCAGGACGGCGCGGGCAGCAGGCACGGTTTCAAGCCAATGGGTGGCTGGCGTTTCGGGAACACGATCGATGGCGCGCAGGCTGAGTATCTGCTCGTGCCCGACGCCATGACCAATCTCGCGCCTATTCCGGACAGTCTAAGTGACGAGCAGGTCCTGATGTGTCCCGACATCATGTCGACGGGATTTTCGGGAGCCGAGCGCGGCAGAGTGACGATCGGCGACACCGTGGCCGTCTTCGCGCAAGGGCCGATCGGCTTGTGCGCCACGGCGGGCGCACGCCTGATGGGCGCGACGACGATCATAGGCGTCGAGGCGGTTCCCGCACGTGTCGACATTGCACGCGGCATGGGCGCTGACCAGGTTGTTGACTTCACTAAAGTCGATCCAGTCGACGAGATCATGCGTCTCACTGATGGTCGCGGCGGTGATGTTGCGATCGAGGCGTTGGGGCGGCAGGAGACGTTCGAGGCGGCGCTGCGTGTCCTGCGCCCCGGCGGAACGCTATCCTCGCTGGGTGTTTATTCCGGCGACCTGAAAATTCCGTTCGCCCCCTTCCTTGCGGGACTAGGCGATCACACGATCGTCACGACACTCTGCCCCGGCGGTAAGGAGCGCATGCGGCGACTGATGGAGGTGATCGCGTCCGGTCGTCTCGACACGCGCCCGCTGGTGACACACCGCTTCAACCTCGACCAGATTGAGGAGGCATATGATCTCTTCGCCAACCAGCGAGACGGCGTCCTCAAGGTAGCAATCACACCGTGAGACCTTACCGCAGAGGCAACCGTGATGCCGGACCGCATCAAGTGTGCTTGAGGGCACCCAACCCATAAGGTGAGAAACCTTCGGATCCCTAGTGGCAACCGATAAGGTGTCAAAGCGAGGCGAAGCGACATGTCCGTTCAAGTTTTCCTGCCCCTACAAACCTATCCGGATGGCAACAGCGAAGCGCTCCTGTCTCAGGCGGTGGCTGTAACGAACCACGTGCATGGCCGTATCCATGCGCTTGTGCTGGCAGCCAAATTCCCCAAGGTTTCAAGCGCGCTGGGCAATCTCGTGCTCGACGTCCCTTCCCTCATGGCAGGTGCAAGAGAAAACTGTCGCAAGAAGGGTGCGCGGTTGCTGGAGGCGCTGGACCGTGAGGCCAAGGCGGTTGGCGTAGAAGTCCACTCAAGCGAACTCGAGTGCTTCCCATCGGCATTTGGCGACGAAGCGGCCGTGGCGGCCCGGTTTTCCGATCTCGTACTGGTCGGGCTCTTGCCCGGTGATGCGCTTATGCAGTCATTGGCGGAATCCCTCATCTTCGGGTCAGGCAGGCCCGTTGTCTTGCTTCCCGAAGCACACACAATCGACCAGCTGGACCAGGTAGTAATCGCCTGGGATGGCAGCCGCGTCGCAGCGCGAGCAGTCAGCGATGCGCGTCTGTTTATTGAACGCGCTGAAAGAGTGACAATCGCAGTCGTTACGGATGAAAAGGCGTTGCCGGAAAATGCTAGCGGGTCGAAGTTGGCAGAGTTTCTTACGACTCAAGGAGCGAATGTCGGGCTCGTCGAATTCAGCAGCGGCCAACAACCTATTGCAGAAACCCTACAGAATGAATCCCTCAAGATCGGGGGAGGATTACTCGTGATGGGTGGCTTCGGTCATTCACGGATGCGGGACTTCGTACTCGGAGGAGCCACGCGCGGGATCATAGAAAATCTCCGCATGCCCGTGCTCTTATCACACTGAACATTGGCCAAGAGAAGGAACTCGATTGATGGCAAGCATGGCAAAGTCAATCCTCGTCGCCACCGATCTCAGCGCCCGCTCGGATCGTGCGGTAGACCGAGCGACAATGCTCGCCAAGCAATGGGATACACGGCTGATAGTCATTCATGTGCTCGAACATGGATCCAAGCTTGAGAGTGATTCAAAGGCTGCCGAGCAAGTAATCCGGACTGTTCTACCCAACCCACTGGCGGACGTAGACATAGTCCCCGGGAATGGATCAGCGCCGAGCACGATCGTCCAGACGGCAGCGTCACTTGATTGCGGGTTGATCGTAATGGGCGTAGCGCGTTTCAATCACTTGGGCGATCACTTCATCGGCACGGCAGTCGATCACGTTGTGCGCCACGCCACTGCACCCGTACTGGTCGTCAAGCAACGTCCGCACGGGCCTTACACAACCATTCTGGTCGCCACGGATCATTCGAGTTGTTCGCGACACGCGCTCCTCACCGCTGCGAGGCTATTCCCGGATGCCGCTATCCATTTGGTGAACGCCTATCACGTCCCTTATGAAGGCTGGCTGCGATCACAGGAAGTGAAGGACGAGGTGACACGCGAAGCGCAGGCGGAACTCGATGCCTTCGTCCAAGACGCCGCCATCCCTGA
This sequence comes from Novosphingobium pentaromativorans US6-1, assembly GCF_000767465.1. Classification (NCBI taxonomy): domain Bacteria; kingdom Pseudomonadati; phylum Pseudomonadota; class Alphaproteobacteria; order Sphingomonadales; family Sphingomonadaceae; genus Novosphingobium; species Novosphingobium pentaromativorans. Next base: position 85,140 of record NZ_CP009291.1, on the reverse strand, counting down.
AAGTTTGCGGGTCCGCCTTTCTTCCAGCATCGGCTATGGTGAAACCCATACCGTGGTCTGGAACGAGGTCGAGAAAGTTGGAGCAGACCTCGTCGTATTAGGCACTCACGGTCGCACCGGCTTCGTACCTGCTGTAATCGGCAGCATGGCTGAGTCACTCCTCCGGTGCGTTCCATGCGATACCCTGATGGTTCGGGAACCGTCGTGAACTGCGGACCCGGTGCAGGGCTGCATGCTGCCAAGGTTTACTGGTTACAGTACCGCCTGTCCCGACGCGCCGAGGCCCTTCGATGAGCCCACAAGACCTCTATCGCGCCAAACTGACCACCGCGGATGACGCGGTAGCGCAGATCGGGTCGGGAATGAACGTTTCGATGGGGATGGCAACCGCAGAGCCGCCTGCCCTGCTGGAAGCGCTTGGTCGCCGGATAGAGAACTCCGACTTCAGCGATCTGTGCTTGTGGTACTTCCATTCTCTGGAAGCCGCCGGGAAGACGGTATTGCGTGAAGATCTGCTTGATCGGGTGCGCCCCCACTGCATGTTCCTGAGCCACATCGAAAGGACATTGATCAAGGGCGATCCATCCGGATCCGCCTATGGTCCGATCGAGTTCGTGCCGGTGGCTTTCAGCGGTTCACCCCAACTGCTTTCAGAGCGGTTGCAACTTGACGCCTGCATCACCACGGTCTCGGCGATGGACCGCCACGGCTGGTTTACCTTCGGCACGAGCAACGACTACACCTCCGCGGCCGCACGCAGCGCCCGCCGGCTCATAGTTGAAGTCAACCCGGCCATGCCGAGGGTCTTCGGGGACTCCCTGCTTCACGTGTCCGAAATCGATGCAATCGTCGAAAATCATTGTCCCCTGCCCGAAATCGTCTGCTGTACGCCGAGCGCTGAGGAACAGGTGATCGCCAGCATCATTGCCGGCATGATCGATGATCGCGCCTGCTTGCAGATGGGCATCGGGACGCTTCCCGCTGCTGTATGCGGCCTGCTCGAGGACCGCAAGGACCTCGGCATCCATACCGAACTGATGACTCCGGCGCTAGCGCGGCTCATCGAGTGCGGCGCGGTCACCAACATGGCGAAGGCGACCTACCGCGGACGCAGCGTGTTCACCTTCGCGATGGGCGATGCGGCGTTCTACGATTTCCTTGACGACAATCCCGCGTTCCATTCGCTGCCGGTGAACCTCGTCAACGATCCCCGGCATATCTCGAAGAACGACAATGTCGTTTCGGTCAACGGCACACTGCAGATCGATCTTGGCGGGGCCTGCAATTCGGAACACCGCCTGGGCCGGCAGTACAGCGGTTCGGGCGGGCAATTGGACTTTGTCAGGGGTGCAACCGCATCGAAAGGGGGTAAATCGATCATTGCCTGCCAGTCGACCGCACGTGACGGCGCCGTGTCCCGCATCGTTCCAGTTCTCGACGGTCCGGTAACGACACCGCGCAACGATACGCACATCGTCGTCACCGAATATGGCTGGGCAGACCTCAGGGGCAAATCGATGCACCAGCGGGCCGACGCGTTGATAGGCCTTGCCCACCCGCGCTTCCGGGACGAGCTAGCCAACAGCGTGCGCTGACTGCCTGTTCCCCTTCGGACGCGCGGGGCGATGGAATGCAAGGCGCATCTGCTTTTCCACCTCGATCAGGGCAAAGAATGTCGCCCCCACCCCGACGATCATGACGCCGTCTAGGAACGGCACTGCCTGCGTGCCGAACACGGCCTGAAGCGGCGATGCATAGGTTATCGCGAACTGTGCGACCGTGACGGTAACGACCGCAAACCAGACCATCGGCGTTCCTCGCACCGCGCTCCAGGTCAACGAGGTTCCGTAGATGTTGCGGATGAAGAAGAGATGGAAGATTTCCAGCACGACCAGTGTGTTGACCGCCATGGTCTGGGCGAGCGCAACCGGGTATCCCTTATCGACGCCATAGGCGAAGACACCGAACACGGCGATGACGAACAAGGTCGATACGAGCAGGATGTGCCAGAGGAGTTCGCCGGACAGCAACGGGGCGTCACGCGGGCGCGGCGGCCGCTTCATCGTGCCTTTCTCGCTGGGCTCGAAAGCTAGCGCAATGCCAAGCGTCGTGGCAGTAATTAGATTGATCCACAGGATCTGAACGGCCGTGACGGGCAGCGCCATCCCGGCGAACAACGCGACCATGATCGTCAGGGCTTCGCCCGCATTCGTTGGCAGGGTCCAGCTGATTACTTTCTTGATGTTGTCGTAGACAGTTCGACCCTCCCGGACGGCAGCGGCGATCGACGCGAAGTTGTCGTCGGCAAGAACCAGCTCCGAGGCTTCCTTGGCGGCTTCGCTGCCCTTGATCCCCATCGCCGTGCCCGCGTCGGCTCGCTTGAGCGCCGGTGCATCGTTAACGCCGTCACCCGTCATCGCCACGATCAGTCCCCGCGATTGCAGGGCGGTAACCAGCCGCAGCTTGTCGGCGGGAGACGTCCGGGCGAAGACATCCGTCTCGGACGCGGCATCGGCCAGCTCGCTGTCGGACATCATACCGATGTCCGCCCCGGTCAGGACACGCGAGCAATTGCGCAGGCCGATCTGTTCGGCAATCGCCCGTGCGGTGGCGCCATGATCGCCGGTGATCATCTTCACTCTGATCCCCGCATCATGGCACTCGGCAACGGCCTCGACCGCTTCAGGCCGAGGAGGATCGATCAACCCGACGAGACCAACCAGCGTGAGTTTGTCGTGAAGGTCGACGGTGTTGAGGACTGTGTCATCCTGCCGCATTGTACGTCCCGCGAGAGCGATGACTCGTTGGCCTTGACCTGCCAGTTCCTCGATCCGGCCAAGCCAATATGAATGATCGAGCGGCATCGTGCCGCCGTCGCTCTTGCGCACATCGCGGCACATGGCTAGCACGGCTTCGGGGGCTCCCTTGACGTGCACGAAGCCGTGCCCCTCGTGGTCATGGCTCAGCACGGCCATGTAGCGCCATTCCGCGTCGAACGGGATTGCATCGGTACGTGTGAGATGCGCGAAAGGCGCTGATGCGCCGTCCATGATCTTGCCGGCGAGGGTCAGCAGCGCCCCTTCCATGGGGTCGCCCTCCACGCGCCAGCACCCTCCGGATTCGATGAGCGCGGCATCATTGCACACGGCCGCTGCGCGAGCGAACTCGGTAAGTACAGCATGGCTGGCAAGATCGGCTGTTCCGACGCCGCTTCTGAGCAAGCCCAGCGGAGCATAGCCGCTGCCTTCGACGGTGAACGTATCATCGGCGGAGACCAGGGAAGTCACCATCATCTCGTTGCGAGTCAGGGTTCCGGTCTTGTCAGTACAGATCACCGAAACGGAGCCCAGGGTCTCGATAGCCGGCAGACGACGCACGATGGCATTGCGCCTGGCCATGGCCTGTACGCCCACGGCAAGCGTTATGGTGAGAACCGCCGGGAGGCCCTCTGGTATCGCCGCTACCGCCAGGCCGACGACGATCATGAACATCTCATCGAACGGCAGGTGACGGACGAAGATGCCGAAGACGAGCAGACCCGCACTGACGAGCAGAATGAAAAGCGTGAGCCAGCGAGCGAACAGGTCCATCTGCCTCACAAGCGGCGTCGTCAGCGTTTCGACACGGGACAGCATCCCGCTGATCCGGCCGATTTCTGTCTCGCCTCCTGTCGCAACGACAAGGCCGCGCGCAGTGCCGGACACCAGCAGGGTGCCGCTGAAAGCCATCGATGCTCGATCGCCAAGCGATGCATCCGGTCGCACCGGCGCAGGGTCCTTGTCCACCGGAACCGACTCTCCGGTCAGGACTGCTTCCTCGACCTTAACGCCGCGGGCTTCGATCAGCCGCACGTCTGCGGGTACGCGATCGCCCGCTTCGAGCAGAACGATGTCCCCCGGTACAAGCTCGACGGCGTCGATGGTCTGGCGCTGTCCCCCGCGAAGCACCGCCGAATGGGGAGCGAGCATGCCGCGGATCGCGGCCATCGCGTTTTCCGCGCGGCCTTCCTGGATAAACCCGATGATCGCGTTCGCCACCACGACCGCCAAGATCACCCCGGTGTCGATCATGTGGCCGAGCGCGGCCGTGACCGCCGCCGACGCCAGCAGTACATAGATCAATATGTTGTGAAAATGTCGAAGGAAGCGGCTGACGGGTCCGCGCCGTCGCGGCTCTGGCAACCGGTTCGCCCCGTACGTCGTCAGCCGCGCAGCCGCCTCGGCGGGATCCAGCCCCTGCGGCTCTGCATGCAGCGCATTCACGACGTCAGCAACCGAACGGGCGTGAAAGTCATGAGTTTGATGTTCGCTCATGGCCGTTTTGCTTTTCCTCCTTGGGACTTGGCTCCCACGGGCAGCGCCTGTGCCCATCAGCACGTTACTTGCTCAATGCGACATTAGTATTGGCAACTGTGGATTCGCGAAGACGGACAGCGTTGCTCCGCCAAGTATGAACTCGCGGAGCCGCGAATGTCCGTACCCGCCCATCACCAGCAGGTTCGCGCCGACATCGAGCGCATCGTCCTGGATCGCCTCGCCAATCGACCTTCCATTCAGATCACGCCGCTCGACCCGAGCAGAGACCCCGCGGCGTTCAAGCATGCGCACCATGGCATCGTGATCAATGCTCGACAGGATCGCCTTTTCGCCGCCGACCGTCAGCAGAACGATCTCCTCAATACCCGGGAGCAGCGCAAGGGCATCACCCAGTGCGCGTGCTGCCACCCTGCTATTGTCCCATGCGGCCGCGATCCGGTGGCAAGCGAATTCGGCCAAGTAGTTGGGCGGAACGACAATCAAGGGGCGCCCTATCTCAAACAGCAGGTTTTCCGCGATAATCCGGTCGCTCAACATGCCACGGCTGTCAGTGCCGATGATCACTAGGTCATGCAAACGCGCATGGTCGGCAACGCAACCTATCATGCCACGCGAATGGTCAATCGCGGTCATGGCAACGGCATCAATACCGGATTGAGCGGCCCGGCCGAGTAGCACTTCGACATTGGTTGCGTTACGCACCTCGCGAAGGTCGGATTCCGCGCGGAGCTGCTCTAGACTGCGGCTTTCCCGACTGGGTGGGGCATTGGCGTCCAGATTCAGTAAGAATGCTGTCAGGCCGGCATTCGCCGTCTCGCAGAACCGCATGGAAAAAGCAGCGGGTCCGCGCTCGATATCGAAAGTATCGACCGTAGCGTAGAGCATGACAGTCTTTGCCAAGGCTTCACGTGTCATCGGCTATGTACCTCGTTCCAACTGAAGGAATCGAATAGCCCGCTCGGTATTGTGAGAAATCAGCAGCACCGGCATCGGGCATACCCGATGCGGTCCGGCATCGCGACCATATTGGATCGCCAGAGGGGCCCGGCCCGCAACAATTCATGTTAATTGCGCATTTCACGACTTCAAGCCTTTTTGGATTGGCACGACGTTAGCCAGCAGTGGGAGGCCGATCCTGCCGTTGACAATGATACCCGCTGAAAGTGACATACTGAGCAGCATGCACAATGTCTCAGCCAGTAGACGGGCATCATCTGCGAAAATGCAGGATCGACCGAATCTGTCTTTGACTGGAGTCAATGCGCACGAGAGCTGAACGGGTAGATCATTATCTAATGATTCGTCTCTCGCATCGTCATTGATGATATGACGAACCGTGAACGACGGCAAAGCTGGTTCGCTCGACGATGCGCGGCCATAGGGAAAGGACGTTTCCCATGGACAGATCACACTGCATTGCACCTTTGCGATGGCTGCTCCTGCTTTGCCTGCTGTTCGGACTGTGGCAGGCCGCTCTTGCTGAACCGCAGCTCCCGGCGCGCGAAGTCCCAGTGCTCTTGATAAACGGGGCCGTCGGGCCTGCCACGGCCGACTACATCACCAAGGGAATTACATCAGCTGGAGAAGCGGGCGCGCCGTTGGTGTTGATCCGCATGGATACCCCCGGAGGCCTGGACACCTCGATGCGCGAGATCATCCGTGCGATTGTCAATTCACCGATACCGGTCGCCACCTACGTCAGCCCCAGCGGCGGGCGGGCGGCCAGTGCCGGCGCATTCATCCTGCTGGCCAGCCATGTCGCGGCCATGGCGCCGGGCACCAACGTCGGTGCCGCCACCCCGGTGCAAATGGGTGCGCCTGCTGCTCCGGGGGCCGAGCCAGAAGGCGAGGCTAAAGACGAGCCTGGGTCTGACAAGGCCAACGGATCGAAATCGGGAAGCGCAAGTGAACGTAAGGCGCTCAACGACGCTATCGCCTACATCCGGTCGCTGGCGGAGATGCGGGGACGCAACGCGGACTGGGCGGAAGCGGCGGTGCGCGATGCGGACAGTCTTTCGGCGCAGGCGGCGCTGGCGCAAGACGTAATCGATATCGTTGCCCGCGACAGCGCGGATCTGCTGGCGCAGCTTAACGGACGAACCATCCAGGTTGGCGCGGCCGAGATCCGGCTCGACACGACAGGCATGGTGCTAGCGGAGGTCGAGCCCGATTGGCGCACCCGGCTCCTCGCTGCCATCACCGACCCCAACATTGCGCTGATCCTGATGATGATCGGAGCTTATGGGCTCTTGTTCGAATTCATGAATCCCGGCGACCTGTATCCAGGAACCATCGGCGCCATCTGCCTTCTCATCGGCCTCTACGCGCTGTCCGCCCTGCCCGTGAACTATGCCGGGATCGCCCTCATCGTGCTCGGCATGGCTCTTATGGCGGCCGAAGCCTTTTCACCGTCATTCGGAATTTTGGGGATTGGCGGGGTGGTTGCCTTTGGCCTGGGCGCCACGATCATGTTCGACACCGACATTCCGGAATTTCGCATAGCCGTCCCGGTGCTGGGGGCGGTCGCAGTTGCCAGCCTCGGAGCGACATTGCTGACCATGCGGCTGGCACTGAAATCGCGTCAGGCCAAGGTCGTCAGCGGACGCGAGCAGATGGTCGGAGCCACGGGCAGGATCGTCGACTGGAATGGATCAAGCGGTCACGTCCACATTCACGGCGAACGCTGGCGTGCGACTGGCGGGGCAGCGTTTCACATTGGCCAGCTTGTCCGCGTGGTCGCAATCGACGGCCTTACGTTGACATTAGAACCAGCGGCATGAAGCCGTAACAGGAGAGACAAGCCATGGAACTTCTCGGCGACTTCGGCTTCTACATACCTCTGGTACTCATCGCTCTCATCTTTTTGATGGCGGCTATCAAGATTCTGCGTGAATACGAGCGGGGCGTTGTCTTCACGCTGGGCCGCTTCACCGGAGTCAAGGGTCCGGGGCTGATCATCCTGATCCCCTTCGTCCAGCAGATGGTTCGGATCGATCTGCGCACTATCGTCCTCGACGTGCCGACCCAAGACGTAATCTCGCGCGACAACGTATCGGTCAAAGTCAACGCCGTGCTCTATTTCCGGGTAATCGCGCCGGACCTCGCCACCATCCAGGTCGAGAATTTCATGCAGGCCACCAGCGAACTTGCCCAAACGACGCTGCGTTCGGTGCTCGGCAAACATGAACTCGATGAAATGCTGTCGGAGCGTGACAAGCTCAATTCCGACATTCAGGAAATCCTTGATGCCCAGACCGATGCCTGGGGCATCAAGGTTGCCAACGTCGAGATCAAGCATGTCGACATCGATGAATCGATGGTCCGGGCCATCGCCAAGCAGGCAGAGGCAGAGCGCGAGCGTCGTGCCAAAGTCATCAACGCCGAAGGTGAGCAGCAGGCGGCGCAGAAGCTGCTGGAAGCTGCCGAGATCCTCGGTCAGCGGCCGGAAGCCATGCAGTTGCGTTACCTTTCGACTCTCAACGTCATTGCCAACGAGCGTAGCTCCACCATCGTCTTTCCCTTCCCGCTTGATCTCATGGACCTCGTGAAGAGCTCAAAGCCGCGGGTTTGAGCAGATGCCAGTCCCCGAGAGGCACCGCGGCATCATTGATCTCCGGGTCAGGACGCCTGGCGACATGTTCCATGCCTTCGACCCGTCGCCGATGGTCGGCCGGGACCTTGATAATGACGTGGAAGCCTACATCGTGGAAAGTGCGCTTGAACTTCCCGAACGGGCCTACCGGCTGGTGATTCATGTCGCTGAGCCGAACATTGAGAGGGACAGCAAGGAAACCATTGCCGCAGCCGTACGCTCCTATTTTGCGTACCGAAGCGAAGTCCAGGCCCGGAGACTCAGATTGTTGCTGCGCGAGGGGCGACAGGCGCTGGCCATGGGTCTGGGCTTCCTTGCGCTGTGCTGGGGGCTCGGGTTTCTGGCCACCGAGTCGGTGCCTCCCCCCTTCGGCGAGTTCCTGAGCGAGGGCCTGTTGATCATTGGCTGGGTGGCTAACTGGCGTCCGGCAGAAATCTTTCTCTACGATTGGCGGCCCATGAAGCGCCAGCGCGAAATACTCGACAAGCTCGCGATCATGGACATCCATTTCCGTACAGACCAGCGGAGCGGCAATTTCCCGCGCGACGCGATTGATGAGTCGTCGGCCGATCTATTGAGCAATCAGCATCAGAAAGCAGTTCGTCATGGCAACAAAATCAACTGATCAGCAGATCCTGTGGTACGACGAGATCGCGATCGGCGATATTCCCTCCGTTGGCGGCAAGAATGCCTCGTTGGGCGAGTTGCTCCGCGAGCTCGGCAAAGCCGGCGTTCGCGTGCCGAACGGCTTTGCCACGACCGCGAGGGCCTTTCGCGATTTCATAGATGTCAGCGCTATCGAGCCCAAGATGCGCGAACACATCAGGCGTTACCGGGCGGGAGACGAGACGCTTCAGGATGCTGGCCATACGATCCGGGAGCTTGTGCTTGCCAGCCAGCTTCCTACCGCTTTCGCCGATCAGATCCGCGCCGCCTATCGCAAGCTTGCGGAGACGACGGAGACCGTAGATCCACCGGTAGCAGTTCGAAGCAGTGCGACCGCTGAAGACCTGCCTGACGCAAGCTTTGCCGGACAGCACGAGACTTACCTGAACGTCCGCGGCGAACAGGCCCTCCTCGATGCTTGCCTGCGCTGTTTCGCCTCGCTCTTTACAGACCGTGCCATCAGTTACCGGGAAGCAAAGGGTTTCGATCATTTCGCCGTCGCGCTTTCCGTTGGCGTCCAGCAGATGGTTCGCTCGGACCTTGCTGGCTCGGGCGTGATGTTCACGATCGACACGGAATCCGGCTTTCCCGGCATTGCCACCATCAGCGCGGCATGGGGCCTGGGCGAGACGATCGTGCAAGGTACGGTGAACCCCGACCGGTATGTGGTCTTCAAGCCTCTGCTCGGCACTCCGGGTGCGCGACCGATTATCGAAAAGGCGCTGGGCGACAAGGCGATACGCATGATCTACGCCGAAGAAGGCGGCAGACAGACCCGGATCATCCCGGCGAAACCGACCGAACGCCAGTCATTCGTCCTCAACGATGACGAGATCCTCGAACTCGGACGCTGGGCGGTTGCGGTGGAGCGGCATTACGGGCGGCCCATGGACCTGGAATGGGCGAAGGACGGCAGCAACGGACTGCTCTATCTGGTGCAGGCCCGTCCCGAGACCATTCATGGCGATGCCAGCCACTCCGGCTTCCGACATTACAGCATCAGGACCAAAGCCGATCCTGTCCTGTCCGGCGTTGCCATCGGCAGCGCCATAGCCAGCGGCAAGGTCTGCCTGATCCGCGACGCTGCCGACATTGCCCATTTTCAGGACGGCGCGATCCTGGTTACCGGCAACACCGATCCTGACTGGGTGCCGATCATGAAGCGCGCCGCCGGCATCGTCACGGACCGCGGTGGCAGCACCAGCCACGCTGCCATCGTCAGCCGGGAGCTGGGGGTTCCGGCTGTGGTCGGGACCAGCATGGCGACATCAACCCTGCACGATGGCCAGGACATTACGCTGTCCTGCGCCAGCGGTGACAAGGGGCTGATCTTCAAAGGCCTGCTCGATTATGTCGTCGAGGACATCGATCTTTCCGCTATTCCCGAAACCCGCACAGAAGTGATGCTGAACATCGCCGATCCGGCCGCGGCGTTCCAGTGGTGGCGGCTGCCCGCGAAGGGCGTGGGCCTCGCGCGGATGGAATTCATCATCAACAACCTGATCAAGGTCCATCCCATGGCGCTGTTGCACCTGGACCGCGTCTCCGCGTCCGACAACCGCCATATCCGTCAACTCGTCAAGGGGCACGCCAGCCCGGCGGACTATTTCGTCGAGACGCTGGCGCGCGGCGTCGGGCGTCTGGCGGCACCGTTTTTCCCCCACCCCGCCATCGTGCGGCTCAGCGATTTCAAGACCAACGAGTATGCCCATCTGGTTGGCGGCGATGCCTTCGAGCCAAGCGAAGAGAATCCGATGCTCGGCTTCCGGGGGGCCTCGCGGTATTACGACGAACGCTATCGCGATGGCTTCGCGCTGGAATGCCGGGCGCTTCGCTCGGTACGTGAGGACATGGGTTTTGCCAACGTCGTCGTGATGGTACCTTTCTGCCGGACACCGGCGGAGGCCGATCGCGTACTTGCCGCGATGGCCGAGAACGGCCTGCGCCGGGGCGAAAACGGCCTGCAAGTCTACATGATGTGCGAGATCCCGTCGAACGTCATCCTGGCGGAGGAGTTCGCCCGGCGCTTCGATGGTTTCTCGATCGGGTCGAACGACCTCACGCAGCTGCTGCTCGGGGTCGATCGCGATTCCGAACTGCTTGCTGCCATGTTCGACGAACGCGATCCGGCGGTGACGCAGGCGATTGCCGAAGCTATCCGCAAGGCGCACGGCGCCGGCATCAAGATCGGCATTTGCGGTCAGGCGCCCAGCAACTATCCCGATTTTGCCGAATTTCTGGTGCGCGAGGGAATCGACTCCATCTCGCTCAATCCCGACAGTTTCGTGAAAACCTGTTCCGTCATAGCGGCCGCGGAAGCTTCTGCCGCGTGAGAAATCACGGAACCACCGCCATGGCCATCAGCAACAGGCCCCCAACCGCCGCATAAGCCATGCAAACCGGCAGCGTCGTTTTCAGTATGGCGCCTTCCCTGCCTACCAGCCCGACCGTCGCCGCTCCGGCAACGATGTTGTGAGGCGCGATGACATTGCCGATTGCCGCGCCGAAGCCCTGCCCCGCCAGGCCAAGCAGGGGTGCCAGCCCCGATGCCTCCGCTGCGGCAACCTGAAACTTTCCGAAAAGGATGTTGGAAGCCGTGGCGGATCCGGTGATGAAGGACCCCAGGGCTCCAACCATCGGAACGGCCACCGGCCAGGCCGGCCCGAGAAGTGCTGCCGCAGCGCTGGCCAGAGTGTCGATCATGCCGCTGTGAACCATGATCCGGGAAAGCGCCAGGACCGAGACGAGCGCGATAGCCACCGAAGGCAGACGGCGAGCGGCAGCGGCGACTGACGGGCTAACGACGGTCCGGCTGTCTGGCCGAACGATGACCGAGCCCGCAAGAGCCAGGAGCAGCAGCGTCCCCGGATGGTAGAGCGGCATGGCTGAACCGCCGAAACGGCCTGCCACATCCCATTCCAGCACGAATGCCTTCATCGCCGAAGTCAGCGGCGGAGCCATGCGCGTGGCGAGGATCGCCACGAGAACCAGCGCATAGGGCAGCACTGCAAGGATCACGCCCTCGCCGGTACGGTTTATTTCAGGCTGTGATGCGGGGTGCCTCCATTTGACGATAGCAATGAAAACCGCTCCGCCGATCAGGGCACCGCCCAGCGTGGGCAGTTCTGGTCCGCTCAGCCAGGCCAGCCCCAGCGCGGGGAGCAGGAACAGGAAGGCTGCCAGGGGTACCAGCACCCAGTTCCCAGTACGCCACTCGCTCACGGCAAGCCGAAACACCATTGATGCAAGCGTCCAACCCAGCATTGCATGCAGTAGCATGATGGTGAACGAGAGATCCCTGGTATCGACAGGCAGCACCTCCACAAGTGGTAGAATCGGGGTGCCCACCGCTCCGAACGATACACCGGCAGCATGTCCGATCAACGCAAGCACCAACGAACGGCGGGGCGAGAAGCCGAGCGCCACCAGCATGGGCGCAACCAAAGCGACCGGTGTGCCGAACCCGGCGGCACCCTCCAGCAATAAGGCGAAAAACCAGGCGAGGATCAGAACGAGGATTGCGGGCTTGTCTGAAACCGAGGTTAGCCAGGTGCCTATGCGTTTCGATGCGCCTGATCGGGTCTGCACCTCGTGCAGCGCGAGGGCCGGAAACACGATCCACAGGATCGTCGCGGTCGTGAAGCCCGCCTCAAGCACGGGGCCGATAAGACTGACGCCGTCAGTTCCGTAATCGAAGGCAAAGATGGCCAGCGTGGTGGCAGCCGCCGCCCCGACCACACCAGATCTGGCAGCAGACCAGCCGATGACCACCATGCTGAGCAACAGCAGGAGGATCGGAAGAAGTGCGAGCCAGGGCGCCATACGTCAGGCCAGCATTTCTACCGAGACTGGATGGGTGGGCTGGCCTGCGCGCTCGAACTGCGTGATGTTCCCGATCGTTGTCTCGGCGATCGCCGTCAGCGCCTCGCGGGTGAAGAATGCCTGATGCCCGGTTATCAAGACATTGGGAAAGGTTAGCAGGCGCGCGAAGATATCGTCCTGGATGATCTGTTCGGATAGGTTTTCGAAGAACAGATCGCTTTCCTCTTCGTAGACGTCGAGACCGACATGGCCGATCTTTCCGCTCTTCAGACCCCTGATCAGCGCCCGTGTCTCGACGAGCGCGCCGCGACCGGTATTGATGATCATCACACCCTGCTTCATCGCCCCAATCGCTTCTGCATCGATGAGGTGGCGGGTTTCAGGCGTCAGCGGACAGTGCAACGTGATGATGTCGGATCGCGACAACAGTTCGTCCATATGCGTGTAGCGCCCACCAAGGCCCGTGAATTCGGCGGCGTGCCGCGGATCGGCCCAAGTACCTTGCAACCGAAGCCAGTCATGATTCGCGCCACACAGATGCCGATCCTGCCTGTGCCGACGATGCCGATCGTGCGGCCTTTGAGATCGAAGCCGAGCAGGCCATCGAGCGCGAAATTGCCCTCCCGGACGCGCGCATAGGCGCGGTGGATGTTGCGATTGAGGGAAAGCATCAGGGCAACGGTATGCTCTGCCACCGCCTCTGGCGAATAGGCCGGTACCCGCGCCACGGTGATGCCCAGTTCCCGTGCGGCAACAAGGTCCACATTGTTGAAGCCAGCACAGCGCAAAGCCACCAGCCTGATGCCTCCGGCGGCAAGCATCCTCAGCACTGGCCTGTCCAACACGTCGTTGACGAACCCGCAGACCGCCGTAGCGTCATGCACGAGTGCAGCGGTTTCGATGCTCAGCCGCGGCTCAAGAAACCGGAGTTCATGATCCGCACGCTTGATCTGGTTTGCCTGCGTAAGGAACTCGCGATCGTAGGGCTTGGTGCTGAACACGGCGACTTTCACTTTGTCTGCCCTCCTTCACTTAGATTGCCGATGCCAAGGGGCGCCGCGAGGCGCTCGACATCAGCACGATGACACAGGTCCGTTCCAGGCGTCAGCACGGCTGCCGTTCCGGCCGCTATGCCCAGGTGGAAAGCACGGCGGCTCTCCCATCCATGAGCCAGCCCAAAGGTCATTGCGGCAACAAAGCTGTCCCCGGCTCCTACGGCGCTTCGCGCATCCACCGGAATGGCAGGCGATGCGACAACCTGCGCAGCTTCGACCAGCAGCGCCCCCCCGTGCCCCATGCTGACAGCAACTGTCTCGGCTCCACTTGATGCCACCAGGCTTTTTGCGGCTTCGATGATCTGCTCGCCATCTCGCAAGGGGCGGCCGGCAATCTGCTCCATCTCGCCAAGACTGGGCTTGACCAATCGCACGCCGCCACTTGCCAACGTGGCTTTCAGCGCTCCTCCCGACGTATCCAGCACGACCGGCACGTTCTGAGCGCGCGCGATCTCGACAATCCGGCAGTAGAAATCATCGGGCACGCCGGGCGGCAACGAACCGCTCAGCACCAGCCATGAACATTCCAGACTTCTGATCATGCCGAGGCATTGCTGGCATTCCTCCTCGCTGACGGTTGGCCCCTGTGGCACAAAGCGAAATTCCTTGCCGCTTTGCCGCTCATGCACGGCCAAGCTGATCCGGGTATCCCCCTCGATCGGAATGGCCCGGTGAGATAGCCCTAACCGTTCGAGCAGCCCACTGAGGACTGGCCCCGTAACACCCCCAGCCAGGTAAACAGCTTCCGTATCGCCCCCGAGCCGCGCCAACACGCGCGCTACATTGATCCCGCCTCCGCCAGGATCAAATCTCTCATTGGCCGTCCGGATTTTACGGGTATGCTGCACTGTCTCGGCGTCGCTGGAGCCATCGATTGTCGGGTTGAGGGTAAGGGTCGCGATGCGGGTCATGAAACGCTCCTGTCAGCTCCGCTAGCTTCCCATCCCGGGATGGTGTTGACAAGCGAGGCTACGAGTAATCACACGCCGCTGCAGAAAGAATAGAATGAAAAACCCAAGCATCACCTTTCACGGGGCGGCAGGGACTGTTACGGGGTCTTGCATGGAAGTCCGGCATGGTACCAGCAGGGTGTTGGTGGATTGCGGATTGTTCCAGGGAACACGTACTCTCGAGAAGCTGAACTACGAGCCGTTCTCGTTCGAAGTCGACGGCATCTCCGCGGTGATTTTAACCCATGCCCATATCGATCATAGTGGCTTGCTGCCCAAGCTCGTTGCCGCGGGATACTCCGGACCGATTTTCTGCACTGCCGCGACACGGGACTTGCTTTACCACATGCTCCCTGATGCCGGTCGGATACAGGAATATGAAGCGGAGAGACGCAACCGCCGCGCCGATCGCGCTGACGCAGGGGAAATCGAGCCAGTTTACACCGAGGCTGACGCGCTTGCAGCTTTCAATCAGGCGCACCCGCTGGGCTTCAAGCAATGGTTTGAGCCGGCCCCAGGATTTAAGGCCCGCTTCTGGAATGCCGGACATATTCTCGGATCGGCTTCGGTAGAACTGGAAGTCGGCGGCTCACGCCTGCTCTTCTCGGGCGATCTGGGCCCGAACCACAAGGCATTTCACCCTGATCCGGAAGCGCCTGCGGGCTTCGACCACGTCATCTGCGAAAGTACGTACGGCGACCGCGTGAGGGAAGAGGTAACTATCGAGCAGCGTCGGACCCTACTTGAAGCGGAAATCAAAGCTGCGCTGACGCGAGGAGGCAACCTGGTCATTCCGGTGTTTGCTCTGGAGCGGACCCAGGAGCTATTGCTGGACATCGCCAGCTTGATCAACAGCGGTCGATTGCCTCACCCTCGCGTCTTCATAGACTCTCCACTGGCGAGCCGCGCCACCGAGGTATTCGCAAGACACGCCAATGATTTGGAAGACATGGGCGATGGCGAGGTCTTCCAGCATCCATCATTCCATTATGTCGCCAGCGCGACTGAATCGATGCGTCTTAATCAGATGTCGGGGGCGATTATCATGGCCGCTTCCGGGATGTGCGAGGCGGGGCGGATTCGCCACCATCTCAGGCACAATCTCAGCCGGCGTCAGTCAACCGTCCTGTTCGTAGGCTTTCAAGCAGCCGGTTCGCTTGGCCGGACGATACTCGACGGGGCCGACCGGGTCCGCATTTCAGGTCATGATGTATCCGTACGAGCACAAATCCGCCGGCTGGAAGGCTATTCGGCTCATGCCGACCAGGACGATCTGCTACGCTGGATTGAAGCGCGCCAACCGATCGCGGGCAGCCTGTTCCTTTCGCACGGAGAGACTGGAGCGACCGAGACTTTGCGGCGTATGGCCCAACCAGTTTGCACCAATCACACGATTGTCCTGCCGCAGATAGGGGAATGCTACGCTCTGCCCAGCGCCTCTGCGGCCCGTCGCTTGAAAACAGGCAAGCCTGAACTCCACGACGCAGTCAGCCGGGATTGGCAGAATGACTATGCTGAGTTTGCGACACGCCTCAAGAGCGCACTGAACAGCATCGATAGCGCCTCGGCCCGACGAGAAGCTCTTGCCAAAATGAATTCGATCCTGAGATCGTACAGCGATCATCGATTTCAGCGGAAGCAAGAAGGATGAGGCTAACCGATTTCGGACTACTCGCGACCAAATCGCTTTGACACGTTAACCGGACTTCTATTCCATAGGGATCTGCATCCGACACCTAGGACCATCAAAAGTCAAAGAACGTCTAAGCGCGTGGGAAGCAATCGTGTTAAGCGCTAACATTTCTAGCAGGAATGCCGCACTATATGGAACGATCACAATTCCGGTCTACTTGGATGGGGTAAAAAAGGCGGAAACCGAGCAGCGTTTGTCCAACAGCATCATTGGCCTACTCGGGTATCGCGCCACTGTCCGACGGGACAATCAACACATCGACGTCCGAGTAGCGAAGTACTTCTTCTGCCACGCTTCCCAGAAAGAACTTGCTGGCCCCTGTCCTGCCGTGGGTTCCCATCACGATGAGATCCACCTTCTGCTTTCGGACGCACTCGCGGACCATCTCGTAGACAGGTGCTTCGATGAGTTCGATGAACCTCTGGCTAGGCAGCAGGTCGACCCTCTGCAGGAACTCGGACAGTTCGTTGCCGGCGCGATCCTCTTCATCTGCGATGTAGTCGTTCAACTCATCGGCTGTCATAGCCGCGCGGCCCATCATGCTCCGGGCCGGGGCATCGTAGGCATGGAAAACGAGAGTCTCGACGCAATCGAGAAGGCCCAACCTGCCGGCCTCCATTAGTGCGCGTTCAGAGCATTCCGATAGGTCGGTCGCGATGAGCACCCGATCGTAGCGCCCTGCTGGAAGAGCATTGGCCATGATTACGGGCCGCCGGCTTTCCCTTATTGTCCGCTCGACCGTGGTGCCGATGAACACATCCCGCAGAGCTTGTCGCCGGTGGGGTCCCATGACAAGAATATCCGAGTTGACGCGCTCCGCCGCTTCGGCAATCGCCTGAAACGGCTCTCCAAGAACCACGCGCGTCTCGCAATCCACGCCGTCAACTGAGCGCAGGGTAGCGGCGAGCTCGCTGAGCAGGACGTCCGCGGCCCCCTGCTCAGCCGCGACAAGCCGCGGGGGTTGATCGTCATCCACGGCGTGGACCAGAACGATCTCCGCAGAGAATTGCCGTGCCAAAAGGATCGACCGGCGCAGAGCGCGATCTGAGCGGGTCGAAAAGTCGGTGGCCAAAGCTATCCGTTGCACCCTCTCGCTCCTCATTCAAGTGTGCGCGGCGGTTCGATTGTCCTGTACACACATAGCCTTCGCGCTGGACGCTACGCAACCGCGGGTGGCAGGGTTGCAAGTATAGCACAAATGCCCGCGATTTTTCTGTACAGTGGAGAACGAAGTCGATGCTGAAAAGCACGGTTCGGGTTAGCCTTGGCATCCCAGCCTTCGGCTCAGCGGGCTTATAGGAGGTGCATGACCGACGTCGTCTTTCATGAGATCGCATGGCTGCTGCTCGGCGCTGCTGCCGTCGGGTTGTTGGGCACTGTCCTGCGTCAACCTGTGATCGTGAGCTTTATCGCGGTAGGGATTGGAGCTGCTGCCTTTATTGACAGCAGTCCAGAGACTGCGACCCAGATACGCTTTCTCGCCGAACTAGGGATCGCACTCTTGCTTTTCTTGGTCGGCCTGAAGCTCGATGTGCGCCTGATCAAAACTCTCGGTCCTGTGGCGCTTGCTACTGGGCTCGGACAGGTAGCCTTCACGGCGGGTATCGGCTTCCCGATAGGGCTTGCGCTTGGGCTCGACTGGTTGACCAGCCTCTATGTCGCCGTCGCGCTGACTTTTTCCTCGACAATTATCATTGTAAAGCTGCTGAGCGACAAGCGTGAGCTGGAGACGCTGCACGGGCGCATCGCCCTTGGCTTCCTGATCGTCCAGGACATTGTGGTCGTGATCGCCATGGTCGTGCTGTCGACGATTGGGGTTGGATCCACGCAGGTCGGCAGCGGTCCCGTCGAAATCTTTACTATCGGCGGATCGCTGCTCGGGGTAGTGGCGGCTCTAGTGCTATTCGTTCGCTATTTAGCCGATCCGCTGATGGCGCGGCTCGCCCGTACCCCTGAGCTGCTGGTCATCGCCTCCATCGGTTGGGCTGCGACTGCGGCCGCCATCGGCGATATGGTTGGGCTCGGCAAGGAGCTCGGCGGGCTTGCGGCGGGAATCTCGATCGGCTCGACGGCCTATCGCGACATGGTCGCGGCGCGGTTGAGCGCGCTGCGGGACTTCCTCCTGCTGTTTTTCTTCCTGTCGATCGGTGCGACGCTGGACCTGTCGACGCTGGGGCAGGACATCCCGCGCGCTTTTGTCTTTTCGCTGTTCGTGCTCATCGGTAATCCGCTCATCGTCATCCTCATCATGGCATGGATGGGATATCGCGCGCGCACAGGCTTCCTGGCTGGTCTCACGGTCGCGCAGATTTCGGAATTTTCGCTGGTCTTCATGGCCATGGGACTGAACCTCGGACATGTCGACCAGTCCGCAGTCGGACTCGTCACGCTTGTCGGGCTCGTCACGATAGCCCTCTCGGTCTACATGATCACCTACTCCCAGCAGCTCTACGTCAGGTGTCGTCCCCTGCTGCGCCCGCTTGACTTCGGGTTCTGGAGGGAAAAAGCGGCCGAAAACGATGAAGACGGTCCCACCGTTGATGTCATCGTGTTCGGCCTTGGCCGCTTCGGCAGCGAGCTCCTGAGGCGCCTTGAGGACGCCGGCTACAGCGTCCTTGGCGTCGACCTAGACCCGCAAACGGTCAAGCGCTACTCGGACAAAGGCTATCAGGTGCGCTTCGGCGACGTGACCGAGCAGGAGTTCTGGGCCGAACTTCCGCTCAGGCAGGCACGGTGGGTTGTCCTCTCGGTCCCTTACGACACGATCCTGCTGACGGAAACGGATCCGCGCAGCGGCCTGCTCGCCGCCATCCGAAGCCACAAGTTTGGCGGACGCGTTGCCATGGCCGCGCGCAGCGACCAGGAAGGCAGGCACCTTCGGGAAGCCGGCGGTGTGGACCTAGTCCTCAACCCCTTCGACGATGCGGCAACATCTGCAGCCAGACAAATTACCGACCTCGACGAAGATTGCATAACGCAGGAGGCTGCGACAAAGTTGGAGCCGGGAGCACTCGCCACCGCTGCTTCTGAAAGTCAGCCCCAGGTGATCATCGCGGGATATGGCCGTGTCGGCAGCCTCGTGAGTGACATGCTCACCCGGCATGAGGTGCCCTACATCGCCTTGGATAACGATTCGACTCTGGTCGCGCGTGAGCGGCGGAAGGGCACACCAATCCTCTACGGTGACGCTGCCAGTCCGGAGGTGTTGGGGCGCCTCGGTATCGCTTCGGCCAAAGCTCTGGTCGTGACCATGGCCAGCCCACCCGTGGTGGAGTCGGTGGTCACGGCCGCGCGCGCCGAACAGCCCGATCTCGTCATAGTTGCACGCGCCCGAGATGCCGAGCCCGCGGTCCGGCTCTATGATCTGGACGTCACTGATGCCGTGCCTGAGGCGATCGAGGCAAGCCTCCAGCTGTCAGAAGCTATCCTGGTCAATATCGGCATTCCTATGGGGCGGGTGATTGCCTCCATCCACGGAAAAAGGGACGAATTCCGCAAAGCTCTTCAGGGACCTGACAAGAATGGCCGCACGCGCCGAGCGATCCGCACCTCCTCCACGCAAACCGAACACGAAGTTCGTCCCGATCGCAGGCACGAGTGACAACAGCGTTCGGAACAATGAGCGCCTGCGAGTTGTCGTCCGCATCTGAGGGCCCAACCACGTTGTCCTGGCAATTTTCTGATCTGCCGCCCACAACTCGCAGCTGCCCGGCTGCGACTACCCAGCAGGTTGCTTTACTGCAAGTGAGCAATTCGGCACGTGGCGCTTTGCTCCCTCGCGGCGGCTGTGCGGCCCGCTGACCTGTCGTGGGCTGCGCTTCGCTCCGCTCTTAATCTGGAGAACGGGCAACAGCTGCGATCCAATCGTCGATTTCCGCTTCGACCCACACAGCGCATTTCGGGCCCAGCGATCGCGATTTCGGAAACCTGCCTTCGCTCATCCGCTGATAGATCGCGGAACGCTTCATTCCCACTCGAGCCATGACATCTGGCAAGCGCAGAAGTCGGGTGGGCAGAGGCGCCGGCTCGCCAGCGTGCAGAGAGACGGCATCGTTGGAGGAGACAGCAGTCATTCGTCTTTCCTGTCTTGGTGAAGCTCGGTCCCCTCCGAGGTGAATTGGATCAGCGCGGCAGCGCCATCGAAATGTCGCGGCCCACAAAATCATCGATGTGCTTGGCAAGCATGCGGGCGACGAGCTGCGAAGTGCCATTCGCCCACCGCGGTCGCAAATCTTCGACGCGTCGCCCAAGCGTTCGTTCGAGCTGGCCTGGCAAGGCCGTAAAGAAGTCCTCGAGAAACTCTCCCATTTCGCTGCGCATCCATTCGCAGGCGAGATCCTCCTGACCTGCCAAGGCGAGGATCATGCTGGCGCGGGGAAAGGCGCCGCAGACATCGAGAACGCGCGCGGCTTCATCAAGGCCGATCGGCCGATCGCCGCGCATGACACGAAGCAACGTCTCGCGGTGGATCCCGACTTCTCGAGCGATCTGGTGCTTGGGCTTGTCAGACGACTCGATTGCATGGGCAAGAATGTGCGCGAGGCTGGTGTTGGCTTCGCCTCGGAATGGCGCGGGCTGATGCATCGACAAAAACTCCAACGATGAGGAACTGAGTCGTAGCCATATCGCGCGCGATCGATGTAGGAAAATGAAAAGAACATTTACGGAACATCTCGTTTCTAGGCGAATCATCCCCTAGGCCCGAGTCGCCGACAATCACCGCGACGCTTGTCGGGATTCGTCGACGTTCATTACCAGATAAGCCGCTGTTTCTGCGTATTATCGCCGACGCCGGCCAATTGATGCGTCCATATCCGTCCGCCACTTCAGCCCCAGCGGCGATCCAACTTTCCTACATCGATTTCCTAGATGCATGTGGAACACACAGCGAACGAAAGAACGCTGGGTTCACCCCTCCAGATGGAGCTCCATATGCAGTCTCTCACCCTCTCCCGGCGTTCCGGCGCCGTTGATCACAACCCCTCGAAGTTCGGGCGGGCCATGACCTTTGCGGTACCGCTTGCGGTCGCAGCACTGGCCGCAAGCGCCGCCTACGCGGGCGCCGACACGACCTTCACCCCTGCCCTCACGAAATTCACCGATTTCCTCGAAGGCTCGGGCGGCAAGATCATCACGGTCCTCAGCCTTGCAGGCGGCCTCATCGGTCTCGCCTCGGGCCGGTTCTCGCTCGGACAGGTCGCTGTTCCGGTCGGTGTCGGCATCGGCGTCGGCACGGGTGTTCCGATCGTCACCTCGGTCGTCACCGCGGTCATCTGACGCGTCGGACGGGAAGGCGCGTCGCCATGGCAGACCCATACATCATCCCGCGTCGGCTCGACGATCCGGAGCTCATCGGCTTCTGGACCATCGACGAGTTCGCCGGGATGCTCATCCCCTTCACCTGGGGAATCCTCAGCCAGCATATCTTTGTCGGCATCATCGTTGCCTTCGGCGCCTGGTTCGCGCTGCGAAAGGCAAAAGCAGGACGCGCCAGCTCCTGGGTAGCCCATGCCGCCTATTGGTATCTGCCGGCCGGATTGTTGGGCCTGAAATCGACGCCGCCTTCCCACTGCCGCCTGCTTGCCGGTTGAGGGGAGATATCCATGTTTGCCGACATTTCACACGAGCGTCAGCAGTCGCTGCTGCGCCAGCGCAACCTCTTTGCGCTCACCAGCGCCGGGCTCGGCATTGCGCTTGTCGTCGCCGTCAGCCTTGCTGCCACCCGCGACCGCGAAGTCGTGCTCCTGCCAACGCTCCCCAAGCAGCTCACCGTCAGCAGCGCGGGGGTCGAGGCCGACTATCTCGAACTCGTGACCCGCGATGCCGCGCTTGTTCTCCTCAATCGCAGCCCCGAAGGCCTCGACTACTGGATGGACGAGATCCTGAAGCTCGCCGATCCGGCAAGCTACGGGCGCCTCAAGGCCGATCTCGTCCGGATTGTCGAAGAGCAGCGGGGTTCGGATGTCACCCAGGCCTTCGTCATCCGGTCGATGACCGTCGACCCCAAGGGGCTGACTTCCGATGTGACGGGCACGCTCAAGACATTTGTCGGCGCCCAGGTCATCGCGAGCGACGAACGCCGTTTCCGCTTCAACTGGACCTACCGGGGCCTGCGTCTCGCGCTGTCAGGCTTCAGCCAGTTGCCACCCAAAGACCCAACGAAGGAGGCCCAGTGATGGCTTACCGACGCAAGACGCGCGCGTGGAGCCTGGCTCTTTGCGCCAGCATCATGCTCGCATTTTCAGGAAGCGGCGCTCAGGCCGCCGATCAGTTCAAACAGGCTGCAGATGGAGCAAGCATCGAATGCGCCGTGTCGGCCCGCGAGCTGACGCGCTTCGCGCTTATCGACGACCAGTTTGCCAGCGTCTCGAAGATCTCGACCGGCACGCCCTACAACGATTTTGCGGTCACCAACGAACCGCTGCGCGGCGACATCTACGTGTCGGTGCCCGAGACCTATGCGGCGCGGTCGATCAGCTTCTTCGCCACGACCAAGAAGGGCTTCGTCTACAAGGTTTCCTGCCAGGTCGAGCCTGTCCCGGCAGTGCAGGTCTTCATCACCAACCCGGCGATCGCGACAAACAAGGCATCTGCCTGGGAAAGCGAAACGCCGCTGGAGACGAGCGCAGTGCGGCTCATCCAGGCCATGGCCAATGACCGGACGGTCGATGGCTTCGAAGTCAGGCAGTCCTCCGCCCTTCCGGCACGGGTCGGCGATCTCGAAATCCAGCTCATCGCCGATTACCGCGGCAGCGCGCTTGCCGGAAAGGTCATCCGCCTGGCGAACCGTGGCCGCAAGCCGCTGACGCTTGCCGAAGCTGATCTCGCGTCCTCCCAGACACTCGCAATCTCCATCGCCCAGCCCACTCTCAAATCGGGAGAAAGCACGGTCGCCTTCATTGTCGGTTCGAACGGAGGGTTGGGCCATGACTGATGCTCCCTCGATCTCATCCCCGGTACAGGCCGATCCGGCATCGCCGTCGCCAGTAACCAGCCTCAACGCGAAGACCGCACGGCGGCAGAAGCTTCTGCTTGGGTCCCTGGGCGCACTCGCGCTTGTCGGCGGCAGCTGGTTCATCCTGGGCGGCGGCGACAGCGCGAAGAGCGATGATCCCACCGCCGCGCAGACTATCGACACCGCAGGGCTCATCAATCGCGACCTTTCACAGCGCGAGTTCGTCGCGACTTACGGCAACCGTCTCGATGCCGTGACCCGCGAGCAGAAGGCCATGAAGGACGCGAGCCTCCCGCGCGAGGAAATCGAATCCCAGCTTGCCGCGCTCAAGGCCGAGAACCAGGCCATGCGGGTCGACGGCCAAGCCGCGATCGATGCGATATCGGCTGAGAATGCGGATCTCAAGTCGCGCCTCGCCAGCCAGGCCGCCCCGGCAGCCGCAAGCCTGCCGCCACCGGCCTATGGCCCGCAGGCGGGTGGCTACGATGCGCGCGGTCGACCGCTTCAGTCTGCCCCTGCGGGTGCCGCGCTTGGCGCGAGCGAAACAGGCCTTCCCGGTCCCGGTGAAGTCAAACTCATGAGCTTCACCGCCGACAAGGCAGGAACCAGCGGACTGCGGGCGGCTCGCCCGGAAGCGCCGCCGGTGGTGGTCGAGGACTCGCCGGACTATCTCCCGCCCAATTCCTATGCTCCTGCCAAGGTCATCGTCGGCGTCGATGCGTCGGCGGGGGTCGCGAGCCAGACCGATCCGCTTCCCGTGGTGCTGCGCATTACCGGTCCGGCGCGATCGGTCATGCAGAACGGCAAGGTTCTGACCACGCGGCTTCAGGGCTGCATCGTCAATGGCGCAGCGCGCGGCGATCTCTCGTCCGAGAAGGTTTACGTGAAGCTGGCGCGGATGACCTGCGACCAGCCCGGCGGGCGCGTCGCGGTGAGCGAGGTCAAGGGCTTCATCAGCTTTGCCGGAAAATCGGGCGTGCGTGGCCGTGTCGTCAGTCGCGAGGGCAGCCTTGTCAGTCAGGCCCTGCTCGCCGGAATTGTCGGCGGGTTCGGGCGCGGCTTTTCGGCGAACGCCAACAGCGTCTTCTCCGGCGTCACGACCAATGCCGATGGCACCCGCTCGAAGCTCTCTGCCGGCGACATCCTCGGCGGTGGGCTCGGCCAGGGCGCTGCCGATGCCGCCGATACGGTCAGCAAATATCTGATCGAGCGCGCCGAACAATACCAACCCGTCGTCGAGATGCCGACCGGCATCGATGTCGAGATCGTCTTCCTCGACGGCGTCTACGTGAGGAACTCTCAATGACCCCTGCCGCAAACGATCCAACCCCCACCAAGCCGCGGCGCTGGCTGCGACCGGTGGCGACCGTTGCTGCCGTCGTCGCCCTGTCAGCCGCAACGGGTTGGGGCGTGGCCAGCCTCGCCTCCCCGGCTCAGGCTCCCGACACGGCAAAGGTGCGCGCCGCGCTCAAGCTGCGCCTCCCGAAGACGCCGATAGACGCCATCACCTGCGATGGCCTTGGCGGCCTGTGCGAAGTCGCCTCGAAATCGACGCTGTTCTACGTCGATCGCGCGGCCAAATATCTGGTGATCGGGCGCATCTACGACATGGAGGCGCGGCAAGACCTGACGGCAGCCCGTCTCCTCGCACTCAACCCAGACTTGCTGGCTGCTGGTGCTGCACGGCGGAGCAATGCCAACGAAGAAAGTCAGCCCGCCCCGCGCGCCACCCCGCAGAAGGTATCGCTCGCCGGCCTGCCCGCGAACGGCGCGATCACCTGGGGACCAGTGAACGGCCCCAAGGTCGTCGTCTTCTCCGATTTCCACTGCGGCTACTGCAAGAAGCTCGAAGCCGAACTGAAGGCGATCGGCGCGCGCGTCGAGGAGCGGCCTATTTCGATCTTCGGGGCCGACAGCCGCCGCGATGCCGAACGGGTGCTGTGCTCGCCGCGCCCTGAGGTGTCCCTGCATATGGCCTATTCGGGTCTCGCCCTCGCCAACCCGAAGCCGTGTGACACGAGCGGGCTCGATGCCAACGAGGCCTTTGCCAAGGCCCATGGCTTCAACGGAACGCCGGTGATCGTACGCCCGTCCGACGGCGCGATCCTTGAAGGGTATCGCCCGGCTTCCGTGCTCCGTGAATTCCTCAAGCCCGCAAAAGCGGCCGCCCTCGCTCCGGCCAAGAAAGGATAACCGTCATGGGATTTTCCCACCGTATTCTCGCCTCTGCCTGCCTTGCCGTGCTGACCAGCGGCTGCGCCACCTTCGGCACCAATATCGAAGGCGATTTCACCTGCCGTGCCCCCAAGGGCGACTGCGCACCCAGCCAAGTGATCGATGCCCGCGCCACCAAGGATTTGTCCGCGAGCGGACCGGTCCATGACGGTCTGCGTCCCCCTGTTTCCGTCGCATCCGGCGATCAGGCCCGTACATCCGAGCGTACGCTCAGGATCGTCTTTCCGGCCCATATCGATGAGACCGGGACTCTGCACGACGATGCGGTCGCCTGGGCGGTGGTCGAAAATCCGCGCTGGGCCGCAGAACTGCGCCGCAAGGCAGGCGAGGATACCGCCCCGCTGCTGATGCGGCAGCTCAGGCGCCAGTTGAAGGCCGCACAGGCCAAGAGCGATCTCCTGAAGGAAACCGCCACCCTTCCCGCGGCCGAACGGCCCGAAGCCGAGACGTTCGATCTCGGACAGCCCTTTCAGCCTTCGTCCTCGATCGAGGACATCCCCTCTGCCTCGCCGCTGGTCCTCCCCTCCACGGCGCGCGAGGCGGTTGCCGGTGCGAGCGCACCGGCGGTCGAGGGGTTCGACATGACGCAGCCCCCGCATGATCGAACCCCTCGGCCCTCTGCCGACAAGGCCCCGCTGATCTTCCCGACCATCGAGGCGATCGAAGCCGCCAAGAACGCCGCCAAGGCACAAAAGGAGCCCAAGTGATGGCCGAGAAACTCAAGACGATCGTTGACAGGCTCCTCACCGGCCTTCTGGGCGATGCCGAGCACGCTGAACATGACCGGCCTGCCCTGATGCTCGATCTGCTGTCGGACTGGCTCCCCTACCGGGTCTATGATCCGACGAGCCGGCTCTATTTCAACGCGCGCTCCAAAGGCTTCGTGCTCTCGGTCACTCCTCTGATCGGGGCGGACGAACGCACTGGCGAGATCCTCGGGTCATTCTTCTCCGAAGGGCTTCCGGCAGGCGCCTGTCTCCAGGTCCTGCATCTCGCATCCCCGCGCATCAGCCGGATCGTCGCACCCTGGTTTGCGCCGCGCTATGTCCAGGGCGGCGTCTACGAGGCGATTGCCCGTCACCGCGCACGGCGGCTCTACAGCCTTGTCTGGGAATCGGGCTCGCAGGATGCGCCCTTCCACGCCCGGCACCATCAGGTCATCGTTTCGGTCGGCGTGCCTGCGGCCAAGGCGGTCAGCAACGAAGATCTCAAGCAGACCCGCGACGGCCTTATTGCCATGCTGAAATCGCTCAATCTGGGCGTTGCCGAAGTCGAGCCCCAGCAACTGATCGCGATCATCGACGACCTGACCTCGCCGACCACCGCGCCGCAAGACGATGCCGTGCCCTATAATCCGAACGACGCGATCGCGGCCCAGGCGATCCGGCACGATATCGAGCTCGTCATCCACGAAGACCGTATGCGGCTCGTCACCGAGCGGTTTCGTGCGACGGGCAAGATCGAGGACGGCGTTCCCGAGATCGGCACGGTCTACCCCGATGCCTTCGACGTGCGGCATTTTTCCTCGCGCAACATGCCCCAGCGCTGGGCGCCGTGGGAATGCGCGCGGCTTATCGGCGACATGTTCACCGACAAGCTGCGCTTCCCCTGCCCTGCCGCGACGATGCTGTGCCTCGTCTATCCCGACCAGGAAGCTGCTTCGGCCAAGGCCGGCTTCAAGTTCATGCGCACGACGAGCCTTGCCGGAACGCGCAGTGCGCGCTTCCTGCCCCGCATCGGCGAGCAGGCGGCCGAGTGGCAGCATGTGCAATCCGAGCTGCAGGAAGGCCGACGTTTGGTGCGGGTCTTCTATGGTCTGACGACCTACTCCCCGCTCGGCCGCGGGGACCGCGACGAACGCGCGATCAAGTCGATCTACAAGGCGGCGGGCTGGGATCTTGCCGATGAGCGATACCTGCAGATCCAGGGGCTGCTCGCGGCCATGCCGATGACGCTGGCCGATGGGCTTGGCGCGGACATGGAGCGCCTCAAGCGCTTCAAGACCGTGCTCTCGACGACAGCGGCCAATATCGCTCCCATGCAGGGCGAGTATCTCGGCAGCGTCCATCCGCACCTGCTGTTCGTGGGCCGGCGCGGCCAGCCCTTCTTCTGGTCGCCATTCGAGAACGATGCTGGCAACCACAATGTCGCGATCTGCGGCAAATCCGGCTCGGGGAAGTCTGTGCTGCTGCAGGAAATGTGCGCGGCGCTGCGCGGCGCTGGCGCTCAGGTCGTGGTCATCGACGACGGGCGCAGCTTCGAGCATTCGGTGAAGCTGCAAGGCGGCCGGTTCGTCGAGTTCACGATGAAGGCGGGCTTCTGCCTCAATCCGTTCTCGATGATCGATGGCGAGCGCGCGGCCGAAGACGAGGATTACCGGCTCGACTGCTTCGGCATGGTTAAGGCCATTGTCGGCCAGATGGCGCGGCACAGCGCAAAGCTCAACGACACCGAGCGCGGCCTGATCGATCGGGCGGTCAACATGGTCTGGAGCGAACGGGGCGTCGATGCCTCGATCACCGGCGTCGGCGAAGCACTGACAGGGCTCGGCAATGAAGCCGCAAGCGATCTCGCCACCGCGCTTGCGCCATACATGTCCGGCGGCACCTATGGCGCCTTCTTCGAAGGCCAGGCGAGCCTCGATCTCGACACCGATTTCACCGTCTTCGAGATGTCGGACCTTGCCACCCGCGAGGAACTGCGCAGCGTCGTTCTCTCGGCGATCATGTTCATGACCAGCCAGGCCATGACCCGCAGCCCGCGCTCGGTGAGGAAGCTGCTGCTGATCGATGAGGCGTGGTCGATGCTCAAGGGCGGCTCGATGGGCGAGTTCGTCGAAACCTATGCCCGCACCTGCCGCAAATATGGCGGGGCGCTGGCAACCGCGACGCAGTCACTCAACGACTATTACAAGTCCGATGGGGCGACCGCTGCGCTGGAAAACAGCGACTGGATGCTGATCCTCCAGCAGAAGCCCGAGACGATCGCCGATTTCAAGGCGTCGAAGCGCCTCGACATGGACGACCGCACCGAGACCCTGATCCGCAGCCTTAAGCGTTCGGGCAGCGATTATTCGGAAGTCTTCATCAAGGGCCCGGAGACCGAAGCCATCGGCCGGCTCGTCCTCGACGACTATTCGGCGACGCTGTTCTCAAGCTCGCCCCAGACCTTTGCCGCGATCGATGCCGAAATCGCGCGCGGCCACCAGCTTGCCGACGCGATCGAACGGATCGCCTTTGCCAATCGAACCTGACTTCTCCCTCCATCCAAGGACACCCAAAACCGATGCCACTCCATCTCGTCACGCCGATCGACCGGGCCCAGGATGCCCGTGCCGACGGCGAAAGCCTCGATCTGCCGGCCAAGTGCTGGCGCTCCCATGCCGCCGACCTTTGCTACATCGTGCTTCGCGGCAGCACCTTCCTCGCCTCGAGCTACCTCATGGCGCTCGGACTTCCGCTTCTCTTCTTCCTTCTGATTTCCGGCGGAGATGCCGGGGTCTTCTTCGCCCATCTCGCCAATATTTCGGACCGTTTTCTCGGCGCCGAGCAAGGCCGCCAGATCGGCTTCCTCGACGAGTTCAAGTTCGTCCTCATCGGTGTCGCAACGCTCGTCGTGGTCTGGCGCCTGCCGCGCTTCATCAACGATCTCGAGCGCGAGCTTTCGGGAGAAAAGCTGTGAAGAACATATTGGCAACACATTCCCTGCGCGGCCGCATGGGTGCGGTGAACTGGACCGCCGTCGCGCTCGGTTTGAGCATGGTCGGCTCAGCGCTCTGGGGCGTCTGGGCTACCGACAAGCTGCTCGCGCTCGACAAGCGCGAAGTGGTGACGGTGCAGCTGAGCCGCATCATGGGCGACTTCATCGAAGCCGAGGCGCGCGCGGGAAGACCGCCTGAAGAAACCAAGATGCGCGTCCAGGCCTATCTCCAGGCGGTCGAAGCCTCGGTCGAACATCTGGGCCGCGAGGGCCGCACGGTCCTTGTCGCCGAAGCGGTGGTGGCCGGCAGCACGCCCGATCTCACCGAAGCCGTGCGCGCCGATGTCGCGCGCCGCGTGGGGGCCATTCCCGATGCGCGCCGCTGATCTTGTCCTCCACTCGCCAACCGGGCGGCGCCTCGCGCTGTGGGCAGGGCTTGGCGCGGCAGCGCTTGCGCTCACCTCGCTCGCCGCCTTCTCGAAGGACCACGCGCTGATGATCAACGCCAGTCCGAGCCTGCCTTACTGGGCGATCTGGCTCGATCGCGGCGCGCTGCCACAGCGCGGCGAGATCATCCTGTTCGATCCGCCCGCCTCGCCGCTGCTCGAAAGGCACTTCGGCAAGAAGCCCAAGCCGTTCGGCAAGAAGGTGAGCGGAATGCCCGGCGACATCGTGACCGAGAAGGAGCGCAGCTTCTTCGTCAATGGCCGCAAGGTTGCGGTAGCCAAGCGGGCAAGCCGTTTCGGCGAGCCGCTGGCGCTCGGTCCGACAGGCGTGGTGCCTCAAGGCTGCTATTTCGTCACCACCGCGCACAAGGACGGTTTCGACAGCCGCTATGCGGCGATCGGGTGGATCTGCGCCAGGCGCATTCTCGGGGTCGGGAGGCCGATCCTGTGACACCGCTTCGCGCCGCCCCTTTCCTCGTAGCCGGTCTTCTGATGGCCGCGCCGGCAAGCGCCCGCGACTACGGCCAGCAAGGCACGGTCTGGTCCGTGATCGAGCCTGACCTGCTCGAGCAAATCCATGCGCGTCTCACCCATCTCGAGAAGACCGGCGAGACGGCCAAGCTCAACGAGGAGCTGAAGCGGCGAACGATAGCGCGCGTCAACCGCCCTGAGCCGGTCGCGGGGATCAATGCCGCGGCGGCGGCGCGCAGCTGGCGTTTCGATCCGACGATCAGCGTCGAGCGCGACATTGCCGACGACAAGGGCCGGGTGATCGTGGCGGCCGGAACACAAGTCAATCCGCTCGACACCGTACCGCTGCGTGTGCCGCTGGTGTTCCTCGACGGCGATGATCCCGAGCAGCTTGCCTGGGCAACCCGGCGCTATGCCAGCACCAAGGCCAAACTCATCCTCGTACGCGGCGCGCCGCTTGAACTGATGAAGGCCCGCCAGCGCCGTTTCTATTTCGACCAGGGCGGCAGCCTCGTGAAGCATTTCGGCATCCGAGCCGTGCCCGCAACCGTCGAGCAGCAGGGCCGCGTGCTCATCATCACCGAGCAGCCGGTTCGACCCAAGGAGCGCGCATCGTCATGAGCAGAAAAAATCGTCTTCTCACATGGGTATGCTGCGCGCTCCTTGCCTTCAGTCTCAGCCTTGCTGCGGCTTCGCCAGCGCAGGCATCTGCCGGTCCGGGCCGCTGCACGGGCAAGTTCGTCAATCCGATCACCGACATCTGCTGGTCGTGCCTGTTTCCGATTTCGGTTGGCGGTCTGAAGATCTGGCCGTCGAGCCGTCCCGATACGAGCAACCCGGCGCTTCCCGTTTGCCTCTGCGGTTTGCGGCCGGGCATCGCCATGGGCTTCTGGGAGCCGGTCCGGCTTGCCGACGTCAGCATGAAGCCCTGGTGTTTCGTCAATCTCGGCGGGATGAAACTCGATCCCGGTTTCGACATCGGGTTCAAGTCGATGGCGGGTCCTTCGGCCGTGGGCGGCGCGACGCAATACAATTCGCAGTGGCATGTCCACTGGTATGCCTATCCGCTGATCTACTGGATGGAGATCGTTGCCGATTTCCTGTGCCTCGAACAGGGCTCGGTCGACATTCTCTACATCACCGAGATCGATCCGCTCTGGCAGGACAGCGAGCTCACCGCGATCATCAATCCCGAGGCGGTTCTCTTCGCCAATCCGCTCGCGCTTGCGGCCTGTGCGGCTGACTGCGTTGCTGCGACGGCCAAGCTCCCGACCGACGAGCTCTTCTGGTGTGCGGGATGCCAGGGCAGCATGTATCCCTTGAATGGCAATGTCTCGGCGACGATTGGGCACGTCCAGGCATCGCGGCTCGCCCTCGCCCGCTTCTCCTATAAG
The DNA here is from genome assembly GCF_000767465.1 of Novosphingobium pentaromativorans US6-1. Lineage (NCBI taxonomy): Bacteria > Pseudomonadati > Pseudomonadota > Alphaproteobacteria > Sphingomonadales > Sphingomonadaceae > Novosphingobium > Novosphingobium pentaromativorans. Next base: position 53,846 of record NZ_CP009291.1, on the reverse strand, counting down.
CTCCACCGCGAACTCGTCGCCTGGGGCACGATGGGCAGCAAGGGGCTCTGCGGCAAGTATCTGATGCCAGTGATGAGGAAGCAGCAATACCGCTTCCAGGCCACCAATCCCAATCCGCAGACCAAGGGCCGCTACGCCTGCGCGCCCATTGGCGCATCCACCACCTTCATGTCGGCAGGCCAGGTCTATCCCGCCATCGGCGAGGACATGGGCTATCTGGTCTGGCGCAAACGGAACTGCTGCGCGTGAGCGCCGTGACGGCGCAGAAAGGAAATATGTATGTAATACAACAACATATCCTTTCATCGTCTTGCTGACGAATGACCGGTGGCTGCGATGCCACCCCACCCGGCGGAAGGAGTCGGGGCGGAAGGGGGTCTCCAAGGTTTGCCGCGTTCCGGCGGTCGGCCTCAGAGCAGGAGACCTGAACTGTACCGGATGCGGCCCGTCAGCCGCAGGCCGGGCTACCACAGGATCTATGGTGAGATACAAGCGAATGACGTGTCTGAAGCCTCTTTATTTACAGTTGAACTCCCGATCACCTGACGGGGTGGGGAAATCGCGGTGTGAACCGGTTGGCGTGTTGCGCTGCCTTCTGGTGGGTGCTCGCAGAGCACTCGTGTGCGGGTCGTCCTTTCTTGTCCGCACGCCCGAGCCGCAAGGGGTTAAGCGTCGCACCTACGGGTCCAAGGTTGATCGTCGGAACACGGGAACCATCATCGCCCGCCTGCTTCGGAGCAGGCTATCCGCGGAGACCGGGGATGGGCGCTGGTGGGGCGGAGCCTGCGTAGTAGTCCGAGGGCGGGAAAGCCGTCCACATGGCGAAGGCAGGCAGGAAGCCGGTGGGCTGTCATGACGGAGGAACTACCAGTGGACTCTGGTAATCAGGCCGCACAGGTCTGGCTCCTCGGCGTTCAGCGAAAGCTCTACCAGTGGAGTCGGGAACACCCCGAAGAACCATACTGCGACTTGTGGAATTGGGTAACCGATCCCCGCAATCTGCAGATGGCCTGGAAAACGATTGCCGGTAATCGCGGCAAGCGCACTCCGGGAGTCGACGGGGAGACCGTAGCGAGAATTGCATCCGGTATTGGTGCCATGGAATTTCTGCGGAAGCTTCGCGAGGAGCTTCGGTCGGGCGGCTACCGCCCGTCCCCTGCACGCAGGAAATGGATCGCCAAGCCGGGCAAACCGGGGAAGTTCCGACCCCTCGGTATCCCTACAGTCAAGGATCGCGTGGTGCAGTGCGCGGTCAAGCAAGTACTGGAGCCGATCTTCGAGGCCCGGTTCTGGCCAGTCTCTTACGGGTTCCGGCCCGGACGGGGCAGTCAGGCCTGCCTTGAACATATCCGTGTGACCATCCAGTCGCGGGGCAGACCTGCGGCTGACGGTCGCCGACACAAAGCGCCGTACCAATGGGTAATCGAAGGCGACATTGAGGGCTGCTTCGACAATATCGGACATCACCCGCTGATGGAACGCGTGCGCCACGGCGTCGCGGACCGCAAGGTGAACCGGTTGCTCGTGCAGTTCCTCAAGGCCGGGGTTCTCGAGGATGTTTCGTACAGCCCGACAGACACCGGCACGCCGCAAGGTGGAGTGCTCTCACCGCTGCTGGCCAACATCGCGCTTGGCGTGATCGAGGAACGGTATCGGGACTGGGTAAAACGCCCCGAGGACCCACAGCTGAAATCCGATGGGATAAGGCTGGCGGCAATCAGGCGCGACAAGGATCGCAAGGCCGGGCGACCGGTCTTCTATCCCGTCCGCTATGCCGATGACTTCCTGATCTTCGTGTCGGGAACGGAAGCTGACGCTCTTGCCGAAAAGCAGGCGCTGGCAACCTACCTGCACGAAGCGATGGGTCTGACGCTCTCGCCCGAGAAGACGCGCATCACCGCGCTGACCGAGGGCTGTCGATTCCTTGGATGCCGCGTGAGGCTCAAATGGGACAAGCGGTTCGGGCTGCACGCCCGCATCGAAATCCCGCGCGAGCCGATCAACGGATTCAGGATACGGGTAAATCAACTGGCCCGACGGCAGACGCTTCGGCGTTCGCTCAAGGCCATGCTTCAGGAACTCAATCCATACCTTCGCGGGTGGTCTGCCTACTACCGCTACTGCGTGGGGGCGAAGTCGATCTTCGCCAGTCTCGACTGGCATGTGCGGCAACGTCTCTGGCTGTGGCTGCGGGCCAAGCACAAACGTGTCCCCGGGAGGAAAATCGCATCGTGGCGCAGGCCGGGCATCGCCCATCCGGGCAGCAAGGTCTGGGCTGAAGGCAGCACGGAGCAATTCTTGATGAGCTACGTGCCAGTTCGGAGGTTCGATCTCAAATGGATGAAGAAACCCGAGTACGCCAAGGCTTCTGGAGAGCCGGATGCACAACGAAAGGTGCACGTCCGGTTCGGAGAGAAGGCGTGGGAAACTGGGCGTGGAGACACGCCGCAGCGCCCACGTCTTACTCTACTATGAAAATACTCCCTCATCTCCTTGTAATCGCGTCGATCACTGGCGCCGCCGCCATGGCGGGAGCCGCAGCGCAGACGAGCGAGCCGGAGCTCGATCTCGAAGCGATACGCGCCCGCGCCAAGGTCGAGGCGAGCGAAGCCGATGCGCTTGCCGCCAGTGCCCGCGCGCGCGCCGAAGCGGTCCTTAGCCAAGCCAATGCCAGCGCCGCCGAAGCCCAGGCGCACGGCAAGCGCTACACCGAGCAGGCGACAATATCTGCGCGGCCAGAAAGTGAGGACGTCTTCGACTTCGACAAGATGGTGGCCGACGCGGGCACCATGGCCAGCGAGGGCTTGGGTGAAGCACCCCGCTTCATCGCCTTCGCTTCGCTCTCGATGCCGCCGGCAGCCTTGCGCGCCATGGCGGACGACGTCGCCCGCGCAGGCGGTGTGGTCGTGCTTCGCGGGCTGCCAGGAGGCAGCGCCAAGACCCTGACTGCGGCGCTCGCGAAAGTCGCAGCGGACGGCGGCAAGCTCGACGCGGTCGGCATCGATCCGCGCCTGTTTCGCGCCTTCGGGATCGAGGCGGTCCCCACCTATGTGGTGACCAGCAGCGACTTTGATCTCTGCGATGGCTTCAATTGCCGGACCCAGGTTCCGCCCCACGACCGGATGAGCGGTAATGTCAGCGTGTCCTACGCGCTCGAAACCTTCGCGCAAGGCGGTGGTCCCGGCGCCCTGCTTGCATCCCAGCATCTTGCCCGCCTGCAACGGAGTGACCCATGAAGCGGCTTCTCCTCCCCCTTTTCTGCCTCGCCTGCGCCTGTTTGCCGACAAGCGTCTCGGCCCAGACCACGACCGATGCCGCCAAGGCGGATGGCAAGGCGTTCGGGCGCGACCAGGCGGCCGCAGCGCAGGGCGCGGCGACAACCGACCCGGATGCAAACCGCATTCCCAATTTCGGGGGTGTACCGAACCAGTCGGGCTATTTCGATGATCCTGACCGGATGGCGCGTGAGGCCGCAAGCCAGGCAACGGCAAACACCGGATACCGGACCATGCGCGATTCCATGGATCGCCGTGCGCAGTTCGCGCCCCAGGACCTCGACGCTGTTGTCGCGCGCAGCAATGTCATCAACGACGATCCGCTCTCCTACACGAGCGGCATGAGCATCAGCGGGAGCCAGGGGCGCTGCGTCCCCCTGCCTCCGGGAACTGGCACTGCAGCGCGCTACATGGCGACCTGCAACGTCGGCTATACCGCGACCCAGGAGACCAGCACCTGCCCGGTGACACTGAATGCCACGATCGAGCAGCGGCAGGTCTATGGCTACTACTGCGTCGGCGGGAGCGGCGTCGATCCGGCATCGATCTATAATTGCAATCGCTACCCGGCACCGCAGTGCACGGTTACGCAGTCCTATCCGATCAATCTGTGCGATCCCTATCTCGGTATCTACTGGGGCTGCAACTCGGGCGACCTGCGCGTCGATCTCGTGAGCTGCACCGCGCCGGTCGATGGCGCGACACCCTACAGCGTGACCGGCGAGAATGTCGTCACGACAAGCCGCGATGAAAGCCAGTGCGCGGGCCTTGCCGCAGACAATTCATGCCAGCAGGACACCGAGACCTGCACCGACAGCGATCCTGTCACCCGGATCGTCGATGGCATCGCGGTCACCCAGCCCTGCTGGGCATGGTCACGCAGCTATACCTGCGCCCAATTTACGCAAGCCCAGGACTGCCAGACGCTGGAAAGCACGCCCGGCTGCTCGCTGGTGCGCGAAGACTGCCTTTCGGGTGAGCCCTGTCGGACCTGGGAGCGGGTTTACGACTGCCCGGTCCCGGACCAGCCTGCCGATACCAGCCAGTTCATCTGCGACGGCGACGTCTATTGCATCGATGGCTCGTGCGAAACGATCGAGCGCGAGGCCAATGACGAGTTCAAGGACGCGGTTGTCGCGCTCAACGCGATGGACCAGGCGCGGCGCGAGTTCGATCCCGACACGCTCACCCTGTTCAAGGGCACGCGCAACACCTGCTCGTCCAAGGTTTTCGGCGTGCTCAATTGCTGCAAGGGCAAGGGTTTCCCGCTCATTCCGGGTATCCAGCTGCTTGTCGCGCTTGGCTGCAGCCGCGAGGAAATGCTGCTTCACCAGCGCGATGCGCAAGGCCTGTGCGCCTATGTCGGGACCTATTGCTCGGACAGTTTCCTGGGCGTCTGCCTCACCAAGAAGAAGGTTTATTGCTGCTTTGAATCCAAGCTTTCGCGGATCCTGCAGGAACAGGGCCGCCAGCAGCTGAACAAGCCCTGGGGCAAGCCCAAGACCGAGCAGTGCCTTGGCTTTACCATCGACGAGTTTTCGCGGCTCGATCTCTCGAAGATGGATTTTAGCGAGGTCTACGCCGAATTCACCGACGCCGCGCGCCTGCCCGACGAGCTCCAGGCCGCCACCGAAATCCAGCAGAAAATCGAGGACTATTATGCCCGCGCCAGCCAATAAGGCCGCCCGGCGGCTGCTTGCCGCCTGCCTCTCGCTCACCGCCGTTGCGCCTGCGCTCAGTGCTCCGGCCCACAGCCAGGAACCGCCGCTGGTCACGACCAGCGACAGCCAGGACAGCTTCTACTGCGAGGAGCGCCGCCTTGGGTACTGGTTCTATTGCGCCAGGCCCAAGCCGCCCGAAGTGCGGGAGGAGGCATCTGAGCCCGCTCCGAGTGCGACGAGCCAGCTCGATGCCATCACGGCAAATCTGCGCGAACTGAAAGCCAAGGCGATTCTCGAGCCGACGCCGGCCAATGTGACGGCCTATATCCGCTTCCAGCGCGCCCAGCTCGACCGGGCATCGCTGTTCAGCGATGTATGGCAGCGGGCAATCTGGCAGGATCCTGACCTCGACTATACGCTCCAGCGTCCGGTCTCGACGCTTGGCAAGCGCCAGTGGCAGGACTCGCGCAACGCCGAGCGCAATGCGGTGATGGCGCAGCTCTCTGAACGCTACGGGCTGTTCTACTTCTTTGCCCAGAGCTGCGGCGCCTGCGAAGTCATGTCGCCGATCGTCCAGAGCGTTGCTTCGACCTGGCACATCACGGTGCGCGCGATTTCGACCGACGGCGGTCCCTCGCGCCAATTCCCGAACTACACCGTCGAGACGAACCAGCGCAGCCGCATGGGGCTCGAGCCCAAGGTCACGCCGGCGGTGGTGCTCTGGGATGCCGCCAAGGGCCAGCCCATCCCGATCGGTTACGGCGTGATGAGTGCCGACGAGCTTCAGGATCGCATTTACCTCCTCACATCGAAGGAAGCCGGACGTGACTACTAGGATGAAACGTGCCGTCGCCGCGATCCTCGCGGCTGCCCTCCCCCTTACCAGCGCATCGGCCGATGTCGGCAGTTCAATGGACTCGTTCCTCAACGATGTTGGCGGCGCCGCCAACGTTAACGGGCCGACCGCGTTCGAGGGCCAGTCGGCAGGCTATTACAGCCTCGGCAACGTCTGGACGCGCTTCCCTCAGAAGACGACCAACATCGCCAATCTGCAACTGCCGCGCGCCCGTGCGGGCTGCGGCGGCATCGACATCTTTGCCGGATCCTTCAGCTTCATCAATGCGAGCGAGATCGTCGCAATGCTGAAGGCTGTCGCCAACAATGCGGTCGGCTTCGCTTTCAGCCTGGCGATCGACACGGTTTGCCCGGAATGCTCGAAGATCATGCAGGAGTTCAGCCAGAAGGCTCAGCTCATGAACAACCTCAACATCAACTCCTGCGAAATGGCGCAGGGGCTGGTGGGCGGCATCTGGCCCAAGGGCGATCTGGCCGACAAGGCGATCTGCGAGGCGATCGGCAATTCGGAAGGCATCTTCACCGACTATGCAGCCGCCAAGCACGGGTGCGGCACCAAGGGCCAGCGGTCGAGCACGACGGCGCAGGGCTCGGGAAAATATGATGACGTCAATCCCGCCGTGGCAAGGAACTACACCTGGACGATCCTCAAGAAGTCCGCGTTCTTCTCGCCGAATGGTACCTTCGACGAAGAACTCGCCGAATATGCAATGACGCTCCTGGGCACGATCATCTATGTCCCGCCCAAGGATGATGAGCCGGGCAAGTTCGTGCCGATTGTCGGGGAAGCGTCCTCGACGCTGGTCACCTCATTGCTCGATGGGACGAGCAACGGGAACGTCCTGATTTTCGACTGTGACGAGCCGGACAAGTGCCTTGATCCCGGTTTCAAGTCGCTCAGCCTTCCCGCATCCAAGGCACTGCGCCCGCGCGTTGCGGCCCTGATTGCCGGTATGATTCAGGCAATCCATGACGACACCGCGATTACCGACGCGCAGAAGGAGCTGCTCCAGGTTGCCTCGATCCCGCTCTACAAGATCCTGACTGTCCAGGCGGCCTATGGCCGCGGGATGCCAACCGATGATCGCGAAACGCTGGCGGAGATCGCCAGCGTCGACCTGCTCTTCGCGGTCCTCGACCGGATCGTCAGCGAAGCGGGCCGCTCGATGTCGAGCTTCATCGGCGCGGACGAAGCCAAGATCGCGATGTGGCAGGGCCAGGTGAATGTCGTCCGGCAGGCACTCGCCGACAGGCAGGCGAACACGCATCTGAAGGTCAACGCCATCATGCAGATCATCGATAAGACGGCGTTCATCGAGAACGTGCTCGCTGCCTCGATGTCGCCCGGCATGGCCGCCTCGCTCGACTGGTCGCGCGGCGTGCAGTCGCGCGCCCTTACCCACTGATCCCTTTCAGCGCGCCGAAAGCGGCGGGAGCCCAGCATCATGGTCGAGATTTTCACGGTTGGCGGCGGCGACTACCTGGTCAATGTCTTTCAGGCGGTCGCCGCCTGGACAGGCAATGGGGGCTACAAGAGCCTCCTGCAAGTCGTCATGGTCATGGGGCTTGGCCTCTCCGCCATCACGCTGGCGTTCAATCAGGACTGGCGGGCCTGGATCAACTGGTTCCTCGGCGCGACGCTGATCTATTCGTGCCTGATGGTGCCGCGGCTCGACGTCCATGTGACCGACCGGCTCAACCCTAGTCTTGCTCCGGCCAATGTCAGCAATGTGCCGCTGGGGCTTGCACTGATGGCGAGCTTTACGAGCCAGGTCGGCGACTATCTGACTGGCTCGGCCGAGGTGGTGTTCGGGCTGCCGGGCGATCTCAACTACTCGAAGAACGGCATGATCTACGGCGCGCGGCTCTACGATGCTACGCGCTCCTTGCGTATTTCCGACCCGGAATTTGCCGCCAATCTCGACGAGCATTTCCGGCAATGCGTGTTCTACGACGTGCTGCTTGGCCGATATTCGATGAAGGAGCTCGCCGAGACCAGCGACATCTGGATGACCATCGCGCCCGGCAGTCAGGCGCGGGCCCAGCGCTTCCTCACCCGCGACACCGGAACCGGTCAGGTGACTTCGAATATCATCACCTGCCGCGAAGCCTATGATGCGCTGAACGCGCAGTGGGCCGGACTGATCGACGGCATGGGGACGGTCTTCGGACGCCAGCTTTATCCCAACCAGACCGCCGCCCTCGCCAAGGCCAAGCTTTTTGCTGACCTGCCGGTGGCTTACCAGTACCTCACCGGGGTCTCGGCCAATGCGACCGAGATCTTCAAGCAGACGCTGACGATCAACGCCATGAGCCAGGCCATGCATTCGATGGCGGCAACGAGCGGCGCGGGCAATGTCGACGTTTACGCCCAGACGCGCGCCGATATTCAGACCGAGCGAACCTATGGCTCGATAGCCAGCAACGCGATGAAATGGGTGCCGCTCCTCAATGTCGTGCTGACCGTGCTTTTCTACGCCCTGTTTCCTGTCCTCTTCCCCCTGTTCCTGCTGCCCAAGACCGGACCGCTGGCACTCAAAGGCTATGTGACGGGCTTCTTCTACCTGGCAGCATGGGGACCGCTGTTCGTGATCCTGCACATGATGCTGATGTACAAAGGCGCCGCGGACATGAGCGCGGTTGCCGGTGGCAATGGTCTCAGTCTTGCAAGCTTCACCGGCATGGCCGATGTGAACAGCGATATCGGGCTGCTTGCAGGCTATCTCATCGCGTCGGTGCCGTTTCTGGCCGGCGGCGTCGCCAAGGGTGCCATGGCGATTTCGCACCATGCGACAAGCTATCTCAATCCAAGCCAGAACGCGGCCGAGGAAGCGGCGCGCGAGGCGAGTACGGGCAACGTCTCGCTGGGCAATACCAGCTTCGAGAATTCGAGCGTTCTGACGCGCCAGTTCGCACAAGGGACGATCGCGCCAAGCTTCACCTATGGCGCGGCGCAGACGCGGACGTTCAGCGATACGGGCTCGATGACGACGAGTTTCCCTGAAGCCAGCTACGATCAGCTTCCCAACTCGAGCTATCCCTTCACGCCCAGTCTCGGACAGGAGTTCACTTCACGCCTGTCGACGATGGCATCGCAGGCCCGCTCGAACAGCGAGAGCTATGCGAACATTGCGACGGAATCGACCACCAGCGCGGTCACGAAGTTCCGCGAGCTGCGCAGCCAATTCAGCCGCGGATTGGCTTTCGAGAGCGCGACCGGCACATCCAACTCCGATAGCGTCCAGACCGCCTTTAACGAGGTCGACCAGGCATCCACCAACCTACAGCGCCAGTTCGGCCTCTCACGAAGGGCTGCTGACGACATTTCGACCGCTTGGTTCCTTGGGGGCGAAGCCGGCGCCAACGCTGGTGTCACGAACGGCGTGGCGTCTGCCAATGTCGGATTGAAAGGAGGCGGTACCCGCACTTGGACCGATAGCGACATCGGCATCGCATCTGAGGATCGCTCTCGAATCTTCGGCAGCCTCGCGCAGATGTCGGACAGTCGGAACTGGTCGACCACACGCGATGGATTTGTTCGTAGCGTCAGCACGTCGTCGAGTTCCTCGATTTCGTCGACCGCGAGCGGCATGAATGCTTCCCTAACCGAGGCACAGAGTTACAGCCGCGAAGCGCGGCGGGCTGAGGAACTGGCAAATCGCCTTGAAAGCCAAGCATCGTTCTTCGAAGGCAACAGTGCCGCAGGCAGCCTAAACCTGTCACAGGCCTACCGCGAGTGGGGATTGGTCGAGATCGAGCGCAATCGCGACTTCTACGGCAATGTCCGCTTTGACGACGTGACATTCCAGCTCAGCCCGGAAGGCCAGGCGCTGCAGGGCAAATTCATCGAAAGCTACGCGGAACAGTTGCGCGACGGAATCGAGGACAGGCTCGTACTGACGCCAGGACAGCCAATCTCGCACCCCTCGGTCACAGGACCGGGATCTGTCCGCGGTCGTGCCCAAATCGGCGGAGGGCGCGCAGGAAACGTGCCGAAGGTGGACCCAGGCACTGTTCACGACGAAGTGCTGCGCGCTCAGGATGCCGGTCGCCAACGGATCCGCGGATCCAGAGGGCGTCTCGATGCAGTTACCAAGGGCGCACAGGGTGCGAGCGCGGAGTCGGCCGATGAGGTGAAGGAATGGTGACGGATGGGCTCACCAGAGCCCGGCTGATGCTCCAGCCAAGTACGCAAAACCTGCGGCAATCACGAGCAGGACTGTGATCGTGAGCTTCCGGCCCCAAGGATCGGCCCAGGACTTCTTGATCCGATACTCCATCAGCCGATTATCGCGGATCGCCTGATCGAGTTCCGAGAAGCCCTCCCAACTTTGGGAGCGCTGTTGCTTGGTTGCGTCGATATCGAATTTGGCCATGATCGCATTCATCTCACTTCTCCTCAGAACATATCGGAAACAAGTGATCAAAGACAGAAAAATCGTCGTACCGTCTTGCGATGACCATTTTCGCAGCCTCCACTCCCTTCAACGTCATTTGCTACGATGTCCGGGATCCCGCTTAGACAAAAGGGAAAAGGTATAAGGCAATACTGTAGCTATCCGTTCCCTTTGATCGAACGACAAAGGTCGGTTAAGCCATTCGCGTCCAAGCGTGCTGATAGCGCATCTTTTTGCAGCAAATCCTCGGTCAAGTAGGGATGGAATTTCTCAAACAACAGGTTCGGCGAATGCGCAAATAGGTCCACCTCTTTGCCATCTGCCAGGGTCGAAAGTGCGTCGATCAACTGCGGGCTTTCATCCTTCCCGAACACTTCGAGAAACCCATCGTGTGTCTGCACTGTAAAGCCGCTCGCCCGAAGAGCGAGTGCCAAGGTCGTTGTCCGAACGGAACCCGTTTTCGTCGCTATGACAGCAGCGTTGTCGCTGAGCTGGGCAATCGTTCCGGGGTCAAATAGCAGTTGGCCGTAATTGCTGCGTGCCTCGTCGAGTAGCTCCAGCGCAGTCGCATCAAGGTAGATCGGGCGCTTTTGTCCCTCCAGAACATCGAACATACGCTGGATCACCCGGTCATGGATGTTGCCAGGGTCGCCCCCAAAGATGGGCGGCACTCCGGCTTTCGCCGGTGCAACCAGGATGACACGATCCCGGTCGAGCACTTCCTGCACCAGCCAGCGCCTGCCCGAAAAAATGAGAAGCATTCCGGGCGCAATCATGTTGTCGATGGGAAGCGTTCCAAGCTCCTTACCGCCGGAAATCAGCCGGTATTCCTCAGGTGTCTGGAACACGGCATAGAAGCTATAGTGCTCAACCAGCTTTTCGCCATTGGCACCGAGCAGCAAAAGTCCATCACTGGTTTGCTCAATAAGCGCGACCTCAGCTTGCCCGAGTGCTCGCAAAACACCCAGGAACAGCTGTGTATCGACCTGACGGAATGGCCCGATCTGGCAGAGAATCCCGTAGAGTTGCTGCGCACGTATTCCGCCTCGCTCGGCGATCACCGAGAGGATTTGGTGAACGAGGGTCGAAAGGTGAAGGGCCTCGCGTTGCGGCGGTTCACACCAGCCTTCCAAAAGCAATTCGATCATCGCAATGGCCCGCACCATCCCAAGGCGAAGACGGTCCGAAAAATTGCTGGTTGGCGTGAGCTTCGCCTCGACTGCGTATTGCCGAAGGATGGCTGGCCTGCCCGGTCGCCGCCCTGATCGGCCAAGCCTTTGCCTGAGCGATGCGACGCTGAACGGTGCGCCAATCTGGCCGACACAAGTTACATCGCCAATATCAATTCCTAATTCCAGCGTGGAAGTGCAGATGGCAGTCGTCGGCGCAGTACCATCTTTCAGACGGCGTTCGACGAAGTCTCGATGCTCGCGCGATAGACTGGCGTGGTGAGGGTAAAACTCCTGCGGCAGGTGTTCCTTTTCGCAAAGTGCGCGTAATCGATCTGAGTAGATTTCAACTGCCTGACGCGCTCCGCCAAAGACAAGATTGTCGCTGCCTCTCAGGTGTTCGAATAGATGCTGAGCAATGGCATCCGTCGCTGAAGGGCCATCGTCGTACTTGTCGCCAGCAACGTATCCACGGAGCTGAAGCTGCAATTCGGCTGATCCGCCTTCGGCAATGACCTGCTCGACTTCGCCAGGGCTGTCAGGACGAAGATAGGCCTTTGCCAGCTCCATATCTCCGAGTGTGGCCGACAAACCGACCCGGCGAATAGGTCTCTTGAGAGCAATTTCGAGACGCGTGAGAAGCGAACGCATCTGGATACCGCGCTCACTGTCGAGGACCGAATGCAATTCATCGAGAATGACTGCGCGCGTCGCGCCAAATAGCCTCGGAATCTCCAATCCGCGTCGAATGAATAGCGCTTCAAGTGACTCCGGGGTGATTAGCAGCACGCCCTTCGGTCGTTTGGTTGCCTTAGCCTTCACCGATGACGAAACGTCGCCATGCCACGGCGTAATAGGCAAGTCTGTATCGCGACAGATGTCTTCAAGTCGCCGCGCTTGGTCGGTGATAAGCGCCTTCAGCGGTGCGACATACAGAACATCAAATCCGGAGTTCTCACTGGGTTCATCGAGCACCTGGGACAGTAGCGGGAGAAATGCGGCTTCAGTCTTGCCTCCGGCGGTGCTGGCAGCGACAATCAGGTCGCGATTGCCGTCCACAAGCACGTGCGTTGCGCGCGCCTGAATATCGCGCAGTTCCTTCCAGCCTTGCTGACGAATCCATTTCTGGATCGGTCGAGCTAGCTTGTCGAACGCCGTGCTCACAGTCGGAAGCTGGCTAGCTCGTCACTCTCGGGAACAGCGCCAGCGCTCTCATCCACGTCGCTCATGTCGTCACCGGAATCCTCCGCCACTTCTAGCTCTTCGATGAGGTCCGACCATTCGACGCCTGGGTTTTGTTCGAGCACCGCCAAGAGATTCACGAAAGCCGTGACTGTGTTCCGGGGGGTTCTGAAATAGGCCTCCCCGATCCTGTCCGAGCAGTGTGCCATGAACGCTTCCAAGGCGTTGTCTGGCAGGATTGCTTCATCGCCCTGCATGACGGCGCGAATGTTGGCCAGGAGCACGAACAGGTCTTCGGGCGTAAGGCTGGCTAGTCGAATGACCGGTCCGGAGAAGTCGACCAGTCCGTCGCGCACAAAGGTGTTCTCTGCGAGGCGAGATTGGAGGGCCTCATAGCTGTAGAGGCCGCGCCGCGTATTCATGAGGAATTCCGGCGTTCCTCCCATGAGGAACCCAAGGTTCTCCGCGCTCCCTTGTAGAACGTCGTTCAGGATGCGCAGGATTTGCTCATAGTTGGCATTGCGGGCTTGCGATGAAGTCAGCTTGTAGAGGTTTACCATCTCGTCGAGGCCAACGAGCAAGCCCTTGTAGCCCGCCACACAGACGAATGCGGACATCAGTTTGAGGTGGTCGTAGACGCTGGCGTCATTGACGATGGTGCGAACACCAAGGGCCTTACGGGCATCGGTTTTGGTCGCAAATTCGCCGCGTAGCCATCGGATCGCTGCCGATTTGAGCTCTTCATCGCCGGTTTCGTGTCCCTCCCAATACCGGCGGATCACCTGCGCGAAGTCGAAGCCACCTGTCAGCTCCTCGAAATGAGTAAGGCGCTGGCGAATGACCTCGTCTGTCGATTGTTCTTGCGCTTCGGCGTCGTGGTGGGCCTGGCTGACAAATCGCTCAACAACATTCGACAATGCACCGCCATCTGGCTTGGTACGGGTGGCAAGATTTCGCGCCATCTCCGCGTAGAGGCCTCGTGCTTGCCCGCCGGTCGCGTGGATGCGTCGATCCGGGGCAAGGTCGGCAAACATGACGACCAATCCCTTTTCGAGCGCGACAAGCCGGATGAGGTTCATGAAGAAGGTCTTGCCGGAGCCATACTCGCCGATGATAAAGCGAATTGCAGAGCCGCCCTCGGCGATCCGGTCCATGTCCTTGACGAGTTCCTCGATCTCTCTCGCGCGTCCGACCTGGATGTGCCGAAGCCCCAGTTTGGGAACAACCCCTGCGCGTAGCGCTTGCACAATCGCGTCGCGTTCGCGCGGCTTCAGTCTCGACATGAATTAATCCCCCTTTGCCATCTCGGCCCTCAACGTATCGGCTATGTCCGGCGATACGTCATATCCGTCATATTCATCGAGCAATGCTTCATCGAATTTTTCGAAAGCCCATTCGTTGATTGCTTCCAGCGCGCCAGAAGGCATCAGACCCTGCTTTCCAGCAAGCTCGTCAAACTCTTCGTCGGTCCAATGTTCGCGCTGGATTATCTGCCCCACAAGCAATGCGTGCTTTGCATCGAGGCCAGTCATTGACGATGGAAGTGCATGTGCTGCGGTGGCCTCGTCGCTCACGTCTTCATCGGTCGAGAAAATCTCGCCCAGAACGCTTGAAACGCGCTCGGTGTCATTTCGGATGGCGGCAATACGCGCCGCATCGAGGGAGGCCGCCTTTGCCTTTGGTTCATCAGGGATTTGTTCGCCGGGGACCTCCGCTTCGGCGGCCTTGACCCGGACAGGGCCATCGGCAACGTCTCCGGCATGAAGGTCAGCGTAGACGAGACCAGCATCGATTCCTAATGCCTTGTAAATTTTCTCAATACTGGCGACTTCATCGGACTGAATAACGCCATCAGCATGGGCAATCGCGACAACTGCCGCGCGCAAAGCGAGATGATGCTCTGCATCTGCATCTTTCAGCTTACTGCGCAGCCATGACATGTCCGGTGGAACATCGAGATACCATTCGAGGTTGGCGTGAAGTCGCTTTCGTTCTAGCTCTGTCAGCCCTTTAGTTGCCTCGACCTTGTTGCGGAGGGCTCGGCGCTCTGCTCCCACGATCTTACTATCGGCATGTGCCACGAAGGTCGCTAGTGCCAATTCGAACAACTCTGATCGATATGCCGGGGAGACATCCTCCAGTTGCTCGACCGTCACGCCCAGCTCGAAGATCACGACCGGTTCGTCAATCTTCGGCCCACGCAGCGAAAATCTCGGGTCAGGAGCCATGCCGAAACCGATCCGTGCGAGTGCGTCCGCTGCGCCAGTCAAGTTCCGTTTGCCGAGCTTCTCTGGTGTTACTCCTTCCAGCCGCGAGATCACATCAACCGCCGGAATCAACCCACCCGCTGTAACTTGCTCGTGAGCCCAGGTTTTTAGTTCTTCCAATTCACCTGAAGGGAAAAGGCTCCAAAGCTCAGCAGGTAGCAGCGCCTGCGCTTCGATAGTCCCCCGGCCATTAGGATTTCGCCCAAGGTATCGGCTGAATTTATCCAGTTCATCCATTGCCTCATCTGCGATCTTTTGTGCTTTCTGCACTGGGGATCGCAAATCGGACACATCAGGGATTGCTACATCTCCGCCATCTCCCGCCGTGAGATTAACGGAGCAATTGAACTCGCTGGATGCCGCACGATAGTCCATTTTCAACAGTTTACGAGGTGTTCGAACCTTTAAGCCATCAGGGTACAGCGCGTCGAACTTCAATTTGAAAAGTGCCTTGAATTCGTCACCGCAACGCTCAGCTGGAGTGCGAAGGCGTCGCTCTGGGTGGCAATGCAGCCAGAGATGCAGCCACTCGGCATCAAAGGCTTTGCCTTCGGCGATCATGCCGCCGAGTGCGAACTTCAGCGAAAATGGCAAATCCCAGCTACGGTTCTCAAGGATCGTCTGCTTAAGTGTCGCATCGTCCAAGGAGATGCCGCCCATCGCCATGATACGCGCGATGTCGAGGAACTCGCCGAGATACCGTTGGGCGGAGTAGTTATCTGCGAAAAGAACCTTCAGGCGTTCCACCTCAGCAACTATTTCTTGCTTCTCATCGTCGGGTGGTTGGTCGACCAGAAACCTGCGCTCCAGACCATAGAAGAACAGGAACATGTAGCCGGGGTTGATCGTCCCATCTTGGCGACCATCGGCCAGCCAGTCGAGATAGGTGGCCCTGCAAACGGCAGGAATGCTCGAATACCCTGGCCAATATGACATGCTATCGCCATTCTTGTCCGACCCAAAGCGGGCAACGGAAAGCGAAGGGTCGATATACGCTCGACAACTCTCACCATAGTAGGAAGAGCCAATTCGCGGAGGGGTGCCGACGTAGACCATCCCATCGATCGTGCGATCTGCAATGGTGACGGATTGCCCTTTGCGCACCCAACCTTGCGACCTTGCCGACGGCTTTTCCTTCGGCTTTTTTGGCTGCGAATGCTGATTCAGAAATTGGTCTGGCGGGCTTCGCCGCACCTGCTTTTCAGCAGCTCTTCGTTCCGCCGCCGCTGCAAGTTCGGCTCGTGCTTGCCGACCAGCTGTATCCATCCGGTGAGGACCGCGGCGCGATAGCTACACGCCCTATTTTGTGATGATGCGCTTTGCGGCGGCGTTGCGTTTGGCGGCGATACGGCCGAGCGCGACCTGGATGGGGAAGATATCCAGTTCCTCTGGGTCATAGTCGTCGAGCCAGCGGCAGATGTCAGCATGTTCCTCGTGCGCGGGATCGGACCTCGCATCGAGCATTTCGTAGAAGCCGCTAATCCCTCCGCAATCTTCGGGCGGGCAATTACGCTCGCCGGCGATGAAGCGCGGGTAGGCTATGGCCGGGTCGCCCTGGCGAACATCACTCAGGGTCAGCGTGTGCTGCCAATTGTCACCAAAGTCGTAGGAATAGGCGATCCTGATGGTGCCCGGGGTCAGGATATCACGCAGACGAACCCTCGAGGCATTTTTGGGCAGCGGAGTGCCCCAGCCGTCATCCATCGGGATGCCGTATGCCTGGCCGTCGATGACCATCTCCCAGAGATGATAGTCGAACCAGCCCATCGCGGCCTGGACGATGTCATGCAGGACCTTGAGGGTGATCGAGGTCGGCACTTCGACCTGCCGCCAGATCGGCGGATCGCTGTCCTTGAGGTCGATGCGCAGCGTTGCGATTTGCGTGAAGCTGTCGATGGCCGTGGGCCTCTGCATGGATCGAGCGGTCATGCCGCCTGCGATAGCACTCCTGCGTTCGCACGCCAGTTCCAGGGCAGCAGTTCATCGATCCGGTGCGCGGGATGTCCGGCGATGCGCGCGAGGACATCGGCCAGCCACGCCTGCGGATCCACGTCGTTAAGCCGGGCCGTCTGGATCAGCGTGTAGAGCACAGCCGCGCGCTGGCCGCCGCGATCCGAACCGCAGAACAGCCATGCCTTGCGTCCGAGTGGTACACAGCGCAGCGCCCGTTCGGCGGCGTTGTTCGTGATGCAGATACGGCCATCGACGAGGAACCGGGTAAAGGCATCCCAGCGCCGGAGCATGTAGCCTATCGCCTTCGCCAGATCATGGCTGCGCGACAGCTTCGCGAGCTGCGCGGTGAGCCAGGCGTGCAAATCCGCCATCAGCGGCGCGCTGCGTTCCTGCCGGAGTGCAACGCGCTCGGCTGCCGTCTTGCCATTGATGCCGCGCTCGATCTCGAACAGGGCATCGAGGCGCTGCACGGCCTCCAGCGCAATCGGGTAGATCATGCCGGTGTGCTCGCCGCGGCTTCTCCTGCGCGCGGCTCCCTCGACATCGGCCAGCTCGAAGAATTTGCGGCGTGCATGCGCGAAGCAGCCCGCCTCGATCACGGGTGCTGGCTGACGACCGGGCGCGTAAAGCTCGTTGTAGCCGCCATAGGCATCGGCCTGCAGAATCCCTGCCCAGGATGCCAGATGCGCCCGAGGATGCTCGCCGCGCCGGTCGCGCGAATAGTGGAACAGGGCCGCTGGCGGATCGCAGCCGGCGAAGGGTCGGTCATCGCGCACATAGACCCACAGGCGCGCCGTATCGGTCTTGCCCTTCGCCATGACCGGCACGGTGGTATCGTCGCCGTGGATCCGGGTTGCATCCAGCACATGGGTCTCGATCCGCCGGTAGAGCGGCATGAGTGCGAAGGCGGCGGCACCGACCTGGTCGGCCAATGTCGAGGTGCTGAGCGCAACGCCTTCGCGGGCAAAGCGCTCGGCCTGCCGGTTGAGGGGCTGGTGCTGGCCGTACTTCTCGAACAATAGCATGGCGAGAAAGCTGGGGCCCGCCCATCCGCGTGGCACGACATGGAACGGCGCCGGGGGCTGCATAATCATCTCGCAGTCCCGGCAGGAGAACTTCTCGCGCACCGTCTGGATCACCTTCCACTGGCGCGGGATCACTTCCAGAGTCTCGGTGATATCCTCGCCCAGCTTCGACAGGCGCGCGCCGCCGCAGGACGGGCACAAACAGGGCGCGGGGATGACGACGCGTTCGCGCGGCAGATGTTCGGGGAACGGCTTGCGGCTCGGGCGCTTGCGGTCGAAGGCGGCGACCTCGCTCGTCTTCGCCGCAGCGGCTTCGGCAGCGCAATCATTCTCGCAGGCATCGGCCTCGAGATCTTCAAGCTGCAATTCCAGCTGATCGAGCAGATGGCGGCTGCGTTCGGCGCTGGCGCCATATTGCTCGCGTCGCAGCCTGGCGATCTGCAGTTTGAGGTGGGCGATCAGCGCCTCGATCGCACTCTCGCGGGCCTTGGCCTTGGCAAGGCGGGCCTCGGCATCATCGGCGCGCAAGACCGCGGCGGCCAGTAGCGCCTTGAGCGCTTCGACGTCGTCCGGAAGGGGCGATACGGCCTTGTCCATGAGGGGCATGGAATCACAGATCGGCCTCCGGTCAAAGCCAAAAATGCGCTAGCCAACGAAGAAAATGCCGCACCTATCCGGCGCTCTGCGGACGCCACGAATACTGGGGATTACGCCAGTCGATCCCCTCCAGCAGGCAGGACAATTGCGCATTGGTCAGCGAGACCATGCCTTCCCGAGCCGAGGGCCAGACGAAGCGCCCCTTCTCGAGCCGTTTGGCATAGAGCGACATGCCGATGCCGTCGTGCCAGATGATCTTGATCAGCGATCCGGTCCGTCCGCGAAACACGAACAGGTCGCCGCCATGCGGATCGCGCTTCAGGCCCTGCTGAACCTGCAAGGCCAGCCCCTGCATGCCCTTGCGCATGTCCGTGTGGCCCATCGCGATCCAGACTCTCGCGCCCGATGGGATCATCGCAGCGCCTTCAATGTCGCCGAAACCAGCGTAGCCGATGCAGACGACGAAATACGCACGCAGCAACCTTCGCCCAGTTCGACCGTGATCGCGGCGCACGGATCATGATCGGCAGGCTGCTCATCATCGGCGAGCACGGCCTGGGCGAAGGTCATCTCCGGTACCGGCAATGACGCAGCTGCCGACTGTTCCCGCAATTTGCGACGCCATGTATAGATCAGGCTGGTCGAAACGTCGCGCCGCCGGGATACGTCAGCAACGCAGGCACCCGGCGCAAAGGCCTCGGCGAGGATCTCAAGCCGCTCTTCCTCGCTCCAACGCCGCCGACGCTCCGGCCCCGTCATCACCGTGATCTGACCCATGCTCCGCTCCTAAGCTCGCTCATACGAGCGCTCTTAAGACCGGTCGTTCACCCGCCGGACAAGGCGGGGCTCACCGGATGGGTACGACCAGCTCGAATAAGCTCGGCATTATTCTGTCGTGGTTGGTATGCTCCAGGTTCGCTCGGTTGTTTGTCTTCTTTCCCCAGCGGGACAGGGCTATTTGCGAGATTCTCCCGCTCTGAGATCTTGGTCGCGCGACGCTTTTCGTACCACCAGACAAAAGCAATCGGCGCGAGAAGAGCGAACAGCGCTTCGATCGCATCGGGCAGACTGTCCAATGCGATTGCCGCGATTATTATGCAAACAAAGAAAGAGACGGCGTAAAGCCCGATAATGCGGATGATTTTCCAGACAATCGACATATGCACTGCCTGCCATTTTGCGAATGAGAGGTCACGCTGATTTTCTGTTCTCAGAGCTACTTCTGACCACGCACGTTGGTATCACCCGCAATGACATCTCGTTGTGTCACCTCTTCGCGCGTGCCAGACGAAAGAGTTCCGCCTGCGCGAGCGCATCGTTGAGCGGATCGTGATCGCCTTCCAGGGCTGCACCCAACTGCTCGCGCATCTTGCTTGAGCGGGTCGCCTCCCAGCTCGTTCCGGCAGATCCCATGTAGTAGGCCTTGATGTCGAGGGCGGTGAAGCCGAACGGATTGTGGCGAAGAAAACGGTGAAAATAGTAGTTCACGAAGGACCAGTCGAAAGGCGCGTTGAAGCCGACAAATACGGGGGTGCCAGTCTCTCCGGCCATCTGGCCAACCCAGCTCTCGAAGCGCTCCATGGCTTGGACGGGCTCTAGCCCGGTGTGTTGCAGGATCTCGAGCGATAAGCCGCTGACCTCAAGCGCCTTGGGATCGGCTTGGTCTGTGATCGGCTTCAGTAGGCATTCGAAACGTTGTTCGGGCCTATCGACGGCGCAGGCGCCAATCGAGAGCAGACTGAATTCACCGGGGATCGGCCCCGATGTCTCAACATCGACCGATATGAATATCTCCTCGGACACAGTCATCAGATCAAAGGCTCCGGGGAGACCAGGGGCGGACGATTGCGGATCGCCTGCCAGTGGGTTCGAAACGCATCCCGACGCTCCTTCAGCGATAAACTGTCATCCCAAAGGAGGCCAGAAAAGGTCGTAATGTCGAAAGGCAAGTCCGTGCCAGCACGTCCCATTACCATCGTCGGTAGCGCGCGCCCGAAAGCATAGCCGAGTTCAAGAAAGCAATTGGGGCGCCCGCCGGTGATGTCGGCCAGTACCACTCTGCTACGATGAAGCTTTTCGAAAATCTCCTGGTCGACGCGAGGATAGTCGAAGGCCTGTTCGCCATCGATCACGACAAGACGATAGCCCAATTCGCCCTCGATGATCGGGCGAACGACGGTCTCAAAATGGTCTTCGACCGGGCGATAGTCCGGGTGCTTGTTATTGAGCAGCCGGACAGCGAAGGCCCGCGGCGGCTCCAATGCTTCGAGCAGTTCGATGAATTGATTAACTCGCTCGTCGACTTTCTGCCTTGCCGGGAAGCGGATGCGATTGAGCCAGGCATGCGAATTTTGGTCGTCATTTGTGCGGAACAGACGTTCGGCTTGAGCGGGCTGCAGCCCGAACCGATAGAGCTGGCGTGCCCCTTCATGGTCTGTGGTGAGAGGCAGATCGAGCGGTATCACTGGCTTGCCCGCGGCATGATAGAGATTGGCGAGATAGAGCACTCCTTCACCGCCACCGAGCGTGATCAAGATATCGCCTGATCGCGCCTGGATTTCCATCCGCTTGCTGTTCATGTTCCATTGCGCGGCGTTTTCGACCTCGACCAGCGGGCTATCGCGCAACCGATCCCATAGCTGCGCCTGATCCTCGGGGATCTGGTCTTCGGTCTTGTAGTGCTGGACCGCGATGGCGAGCGGGCCGGCAATGTCGCCGGGGCGCCGAACGAGATTGGCATGTAGCGTCTGCCAGACAAGCCAGTCGAAACAGATCGGCATGGCGTCGGCATCGCGGCGCTTGTCGACGTCTATTGGAATGACAAAGTTGGCACCGCGCTTGATCAGCGTCCTGACAAGGCCTTCGACCAGCTGCCGCGCGGCTTCGACATCGACCTTGGTTGCGATCTTCGGATCGGGGCTGATGCTGCCTGCAATGTGGATGCGACGTCCGGCGAGCGGCAAGCGAGCCATCACCGATCCTCCATAACCGGCGAGGCCTTGAGGGTCTGCGCTGCCTCGATCAGGTGATCGTAGTTCAACGCCTGCGCCGGAAAGGCCATGGACAAGGCGCGGGGATAGAGGCGGGTGCGAATGTCCGAATAGGTCCAGGCGGGGTTATCGTTCTGCTCGCCCGTCGCCTTGACAAGTGCCTCAAGTTGTATCGCGTCGAGTTCGAGCGCGCCGAGGTCCATTTCGAACAGCGCCTTGCGCTGCTCTGCGTCCGGTCGACGGAATTCCTCGATGATCGCTGCGCGGCGCCGCAGGGCCGGGTCGAGGACCGAGAGGCGGTTGGTGCAGAGGAAAACAACGACGCGGCCGCCATAGTCACGCAGTCGATCAACGCCTTGGATGAGCGTATTAACCGCTACCTTGTCTTCATGGTGGCTGTGCTCCTGCACGCGGGAGGCACCGAGACTGTCGCCCTCGTCGATGATCAGAATGGCGCGGCGATGCTTGCCAGCCGATTGCGCTACCTTATGGAAGGCATCGGCCAAGAGCGTGCCCATTTCACCGACGAGGCCGCCGCCACGAACGCGGTTGCTGAGCTTGAAGAGGATCGAATCCTCGCTGCGGGATTCGGCAACAAGGCGATTGGCGATACATTCAGCCATAGCGGTCTTGCCGGTCCCGATATCGCCATGAAATATCACGAGCGGATATTGTTCGGCGACAAGCTCGGTCACCGCAAGCTTGCCCTTGTGGTGCTTATTGTTCCACGCCTGCAGTTCGCCGCTATTGAGCAACAGGCGCAGCTGGTCATGAATTTTATCGAAGCGGGGCTTGAAGCCCAGCAGGGTCTTCTCCCGCGCGAACAGCAGTTCGTCGGGGAGCGCCGTCTCTTTCTCGAAGGGGCTTGGTTCGCTCATGCTGCCCAGTCCTTGCGCTGCACGCCATAGCTGTTGCTGGCATAGTCTCGCCCACCCTTGTTGGTCAGCATCCAGTGGCTGGTATCGTCTGTCGACTTAACCCAGTTGATGTCGAGCTTGGATTTCATTCTGGCCCGCGCTTCGTCGTCGTAGTCACTCGTATAGGAGAGGATGATGCGAAGGTAGGAATTGGCGATACGGGGCCACAAAACCCCGCCGGGGCGGCTCGACGTCCAGCTTGATGCGTCTGTATTGACCTCGAAGCGCGTGGCGCAGATTTCGGTGTCGCCGCTGAAGAGGGTGACATCGACGGATTTGAGATAGCCTTCCTTGGCGAGCAGTTCGATGTCGTGCGCATATTGGCGCGCCTTTTCGGGGGTCCATGCGCCCGTACTGTCACCGATCATCATCAGGTCGGCACGCACACGGGTGACGACCTTCTCGATATCGGCCGTGGTGTAAGTGCTGGTCCTGGTTGCGGTCTGGCTCATTGCTCAGTCCTCCGTCTTGAAGCGCGGGCCGAAAATCTCTTTCCAGACCTCATTGTCGTTTTCCGCAGAGGCGAAGCTGGCAGTTTCCCAAGCCTCGTTCGCGGCCGCGACGATGTCGCGCCGTTCCTGCTCGGACAGGCGGCTGGCCACATTGTTCTGGCTGGACACTGGATCGAGGATCACCACCGCGTCGTTGAACTCGCCGAGCGGGAGGGTGTTTTCAGGAAAGCTGATCTCGTCCAGGAGACCCGACTGGGCGATATAGAGCAGGAAATTGCGGAAGCGCTGTTCGATGCTGCCGCCAGTGCCCTGCGTATCGAGCACATGGGCCATGATCAGTTCGATGGTGAAGGATTTGAGCTTGGTAATGCTATGGTGGTTGCGCCATTTCTTGGCCATGCGCACGAGCGTGCGAAAGTCGCCGTCCACATCCTTGCGGTCGCGCACGAACTTGATCTGGCCAGGTGCGCAGGTCTCGACCGGATCGCCGGTTTGAAGGTCGAACTGCCAGCCATAGCCGGGCCGGTCGGGATCTTCGATCACCGGCACGATGTCGACGCTGAGGCCGGTGCCAGCGAAGGTGACGGTTGCGGCCTTGCGCTGGATTTCGAAGTCTTCAACCGACTTGGTCGGATATTGCTTGATCAGCAGTTCGTAGATCGTGTCGTTGAGGCTTTGCAGAGTTTCGTGGTCCGCATCCCTGTCGGCGATATAAACCACTACATCGACATCAACCGGGTCGACCGAAGTCTTGCGCAGGATGGTGTATTTGGCGAAGGAACCGGCCTTGACGACCTTGGTGATCTTGACCTCGGTCCGGTTGCGCAGCGACTTGCACAATTCCGTGACCAGACGGTCGACTTGCTCGTGATATTCCTTGCGCTTGTCCGCCGGCAGGCGAAGCACATTGCTGTCGTAATAGCGCAGCGCGGTATTGCTCAATGCCATTGTGGGCACTCCCTGAACATTCGCGCGCTGGCTCGCCGGTTGCGCCGGTATCGGGTCCCGGCTGCGGGGCGTTTCATCGCGCTTCGGTTTACAAACCCGATATTTTCGGGCCTCATAATTGCGCATGTAGGATAGCATTAACCCATTTCAAGGGGTTTCGGTTTACAAAAATATTTCTATATGGCATTTTGTAAACTGCATCGCAGGAGGTCGATATGATAGGACGCAAGCTCAAGGTGGCGCGCTCGGCCGCCGGCCTGTCGCTGCGCGGGCTCGCTGAGGCGATCGACAACCGCGTGTCCGCCCAGGCCATCGGCAAATATGAGCGCGACGAGGCCATGCCGGGTTCGGGTGTGCTGATTGCGCTTGCCGATGCATTGGGCGTGTCGGTCGATTATCTGCTGAGCGCAGAGGAACTCGAGCTCGAAGGGGTCGACTTTCGCAAGAAGGCGATCGCTTCGGCGCGCGAGGAAGCCCAGCTCGAAGCGCGCACGATCCATATGCTCGAACGCTATCTGGCAGTTGAGGACATGCTCAACCTGCGCAGCGTCGATTGGGAGCAGCCGCGCAGCGCGCCGCATCCGGTTGCAGATTTGCGGGATGCGGAAGACGCGGCGCGCTCGGTGCGCGAGGACTGGGGGCTGGGCAATGATCCCATTCCCAAGCTGTCGGAACTGCTGGAAGAGCGCGGGATAAAGGTGATGTCGCTCGATCTCGACGAGATCGACGGGCTGGCCGCCAAGGTTAGACGCAAAGACCGGGCTGCCTCACGAGTGATCGTCATCAAAAAGAGTTCGTGGTCCGAGCGCAAGAGATTCAATCTTGCACATGAACTTGGCCATATGGTTCTGGCACCCGAAGGCGGTGTCGACGAAGAGAAGGCAGCGCATCGCTTTGCCGGTGCCTTTCTGATGCCGGCCGATGTGCTGCGTTCAGAGGTCGGCGTTCATCGATCGTCAATCAGCATTGGCGAATTGGTTGCGCTCAAGGAACGATTTGGCGTGAGCATCCAGGCGCTGGCTTATCGCTGCAAGGACGTGGGCATCTTGAGCCAGGCGTCACTGGGAAAACTGTTCCGCATATTCGCCGAACGGGGCTGGCGCTCGCCGCCTTATGAGGAACCAGCGCGGATGGAACCTGAAGAAGAGGAGCCTCGCCGGTTCGAACGGCTGTGCTATAGAGCATTGGCAGAGCAAGTAATTGGAGAGGCTCGGGCAGCGGAACTGCTCGGCATTTCCGTGCGCGAGCTCGATGCGCGACTGGATCAGAACATGGTGTAGCCTTTGCCCGTCCTCGTTTCGGATACTTCTGTGATTATCGATCTGGAACGAGGCGGGTTTCTCGAAGACCTCTTTCGCCTGCCCTATGCATTCGCGGTTCCCGATCTGCTGTTTCACCGAGAACTGCGAGGGGAGCTAGGCGATCGATTGGTTGCACTCGGTCTGATTATCCAAGAACTTGACCCTGCCGAACTAACGCGTGCCATTGCCGTACGCCGGGAGCGCACAGTTCTATCCGCGCCCGACACCTTTGCCTTTGCGATTGCCGAGCAGCGGCGTTGGGCGCTGCTGACCGGCGATGGTGCTCTGAGGCGCCTTGCGGCCGATAGCGGAGTTGAAACGCATGGCCTGCTCTGGCTATGCGACCGCTTCGAGGAACATGAAGTGCTTGGCTATACGCAGTTGCATGCAGGGCTGACGACGATCTCGACGCATCCGCGCTGCCGATTGCCGGCAGCCGAAGTACGTGTGCGCCTCAATCGTTACTCAGTCTGACGATGCTGTCGTGACGCCCCAGGGCAGCCGGATGGCAATCGGCTCCGTTGCCATTGTCCGTAACTCCTGAATGATTGACGGTTCCGAACAGTGCAATCTGGGCAGATCAACGACCGTTTTGTTGGCGAGAGCAGACAGTAGGAGCTCAGCCCCTTTCCGCCAGAAATTGCCTCACCCGCTCCTGCGTCTTACGTCTCGGCCGGCGACCTTCGCGAAGATCCTGAACAAACCGGGGGTCCCCGACGGCCAGCCTACCAAACATGCTGGCCTTCGTACCGGTTCGCGCCAAATAACCCTCGATCTGGTCCAGGAGCTCCATCGCCTTCGACTCGCTTTCCGCTTGTGTTCTTGGTATGTTCTTATTAGGAAGGCTTCCTAGAGTCTAGGATCGAATTTCCTAGACGGATGCGATAGGACCTGCCGCGATGGAAGATGCACGCAAAGCCCTGGACGATCTGATCCAGCAACGAGGCTGTAATTACTCCTCGATCTCCCGCCTTCTTGGGCGCAACGCGGCCTACATCCAGCAATACATCCGCCGCGGCAGTCCCCGCCAACTGGACGAGCAGGACCGCTCCGTGCTCGCCCGTTTCTTCGGCGTGGACGAGAAGATCCTCGGTGCGCCCGAGCGGCGATCCGGCCCGGTCGTCGAACTGGTCCATGTACCGGTTCTCGATGTCGAAGCCTCGGCGGGGCACGGCGCTTTGGCCGAAATGGAATCCAAATGCGCCCAGTTCGGGTTCGACGAGAAGTGGCTGCGCCGTCTGACCGCAAGCAAGGCGACGAGCCTTTCGATCATCGCCGTGCACGGGGATTCGATGGAGCCGACCTTACATGACGGCGATGAAGTCATGGTCGATCTCAATGATGGACAGTCGCGGCTGCGCGACGGGATCTATGTGCTGCGCATGGATGACATGCTCAGCGTCAAGCGGGTCGCAATCGAGCCGCAAGGCAAGCGGGTCTCGGTGCTCAGCGACAATCCGGCCTATCCCAGTTGGCGCGGACTGGAGAAGCGGACGATCAATATTGTCGGCCGCGTGCTTTGGTTCGGCCGCGCGCTTCGCTAGGTAGCTCGCCAATGCTTGCCATCCTCGCTGCCTCGATCGTCGCTGCCGGCCAGACCTTTACCTGCACACCCACGCATGTCTGGGATGGCGACGGGCCCATATGGTGCGCCGAAGGCCCCCATGTCCGCATCGCCGGGATCGCCGCGCGCGAAATGGACGGAACATGCCGGACCAACCAGCCCTGCCCCGACGCGTCGGCTATCGAAACGCGCGACGCGCTCGTCGATCTTCTTGGCGGCCCTCGAGGGACAATCTCGACAGGGCACGTCGTGGTTCGTGGAGCGAGATTGACATGCCGGTCGGAAGGTTCGGCAGGAGGCAACCGGACGGCTGCCTGGTGCCGACTGCCGAACGGAGCCGATCTCTCCTGCTCGATGATCCAGACACGCACAGTGCTGCGTTGGGATCGCTACTGGAAAGGGCCCGCATGCCGCTAGGCCCGGAACTCTGTCTGACAGGCCTTCTTGCCGAAGGCCCCTTCGGACTTGAACTGCATTCGGGCGGCGGAGTGTGGGAGCTCGACACCGGGCGTGGAGCACGCCGGTTGCTCGGATGCGAAGTGGAAGTCTGCGGACGCCGCGCCGGGTTCAACGAGCTCATCTGCGATCAGATCTGGCCAGCAGGACAACTCCGCCCTCCTCGCTCCAATTTCAATATTGAACTGCTCCTCGCCAGTAGTGTCGTGGGCTATGGTTTGATCGCGTTTTTCCTCGGCCTTGTTGGACGTCTCGGCTGATGCTGAGCGATTGGGAACTCTGGGCTTGTGCCGACCAGGTCCTGAAGACCCACGGTGAAAATGCACCGCTTCATGTTGCCGAGCAGATCGGCGTGCTCGCACTGGCACGGGACGAGGCGGGCATCGCCACTTGGAAAGCCATCGCCCAACGCGTAGCGGAGCTGATGGGCAAGGATGGCCCGAACCAGCTTCAATAAACCAGAACGGCCTCAGCCAAGTTTCAACAACGGTTAGCCTATCGGCGATAGATCGCCCGGAAAGAGAGTGCGCTGAGAGCTCCTGCCTGCATTCGTCCCACCTTCAATCTCCAAGCCCTGCATGCGTTCGACCAGATGGCGCGCGAGATCGAGACGAGCATTGCGCTGGGTTCGCGGATCGTCAGCGCCGAGCCCGACAAGCGTTGCTTCAGACGCAACCGCAAGCGCGACTTCGATATGCGTGAACAGGATTTCATCGGCGATTCGGGACATGGTCACCATGAGAACAAAAACAGAACTAACAGTCAACCGGTGCCATATGCACCCATGCGGATAGGCGCTGTGTCAGATCCCGATTTCGAAGGGCTTGGTGATCGAGCGATCGAGTTCGGGCGGCTCGCGAGCCGGTTCTTGCGAACGATCAGACGCCTTGCCCTTCGCCTGGCCCATTGCTGCCGCATCGCGCAGCTGATTGACTGTCTCGAGAGCCGAGCGTTTCATTCCCGGATTGCGCTCAACAGCTGCTTCGAGCTTGCCCGCATTGTCGACAAACAGGGTCAGACCATCGCGCAGGCGGGTTATCGTCACGAGAAATGTCTGCTGGTTGGCAAGATTGCGTTCGCGGCTGTCCATGACGGCAATCCCGCGGTTGGAGGTCAGGCCCTGCGCCATGTGCGCGTTGAGCGCGTAAGCGAGATCAAGACGCTCGAGCATGGGGTCGCTCAGCCCCAGCCGGTGTTCGGCGCCAAGCGAGGTCTTCACCGTGACGCCCTTGGCATCAACCGCCACGATGCGCGCCTGATCGGCGTTGAGCAGTCCGCGCTTGTGATCCGTCGCCGTCCAGCGAATGCGGTCACCATCGTGGATTTCTAGTGGGCGAACCTCAAACAGACGTAGCGGATCCTGCTCACCTTGCGGTCGCATCTGGCCCGGCCGGAATTCAAAGCGCTTGCCCCGCTCGTTCTGTAGCATCACGTGTTCGCGGGTTGGATCGGTTTCGACCACTTCATAGCGGCCTTTCTGTAGCCCCTGCCCCCTTTGCCGGCGGTCGACTTCGAGCACCATGCCGGCTGCATAGCTGCGCGAATAGCGCATTTCCTCACGCGTAAGGTTGACGCGCGACAGCACAGTGAGACCCAACGAACCCGGTCCCAATTCGCCATTGGCCTTGAGCCCGATTTGGACTGCTTCATTCACCTGTCCGCGCAAGTTGCGACCCGAAGCATAAATCGCGGTCACCTCCCGCTCTGCAGGCGAAAGCGATAGCCAGGCCGCCGCGGCGTCAACGGCAGCTGTATTGCCCGACGCGACAACATGCGGGCCAAGATGTCGCAAGGCCTCGTCGATATTTCCGCCCTGCGCTGCATATTGAGCGTCGCGCAACGCCTTATCGCGGGCCCGGAGATTGGTGTTCATGGTGGCGGTTTCGACGCCTGCCTTCTGCATGACGTCGAAGGGTTTGCCCGCATCGACAGCGCCCAATTGCTTCCTGTCCCCTATGCTGGCGAAGCGGTCGAGCTGAAGCAGGTTGGCGAGGCGCACCAGCTTTTCCTTGTCGGCATTGCCGACCATCGAGGCTTCGTCGAGTAGCACCGTGGTACCGCGGAGAGACGCGCGAGCTTCGGCAAGCCTCGCCTGGTCTGCTCCTTCCAGAAGGCCCTGATGTTGGCGTAGAAAGCGCGCGACCGTCATCGAGGGAATGCCGGTGTCACGTTCAAGCATCTGCACGAGCGTGTTTTGGACTGCGAGCCCGAGCACGGACCTGCCTTCCTCGCGCAAGATGTCCGCCACAGGTTTGAGGACGGTACTCTTGCCGGCGCCCGCCACACCCTGAATGGCGACAATCCGGTTGTGCGAGGCGAGAAGCAGGCGCCCTGCCCCTTCCTGGCCAGGGTTCAAGGTCAGGCCATATTTGAGCTGAGAGAGCGCCTGTAGCCGCTCTCCGGCCACATCAGCTTCGACCACGGCAGACCCATGGCCACGTCCGGTTTCGACGGCGGCGATGATGCGCTGTTCGAGCCCGATCGCATCGCGGGTCGTGACAAGATTGCGATCTGCACCCTTGCCTTTTTGCAGGTGGCCCTGGCGCAGCAACTGGTCGACGCGGTGTTCGATGTCGGGGAGCGTGGTGGGCAAGGCAAAGCCTAGCGCTGAGCGATATATCTCAGTCCGCGAGAACGCCGCCTCGCGCTCGCCCAAATGCCGGATTGCCGATGCGACCGCATGAACGGCGGCGATCTGTTCGGGCGTCCGGCGCTCCATGTCGCGAGGCACAAGCGGGTCGCCCTGACGTAGCCCCAGATGCTCCGCGAAGGTCGCAGCCAAAAGGCGCGCCCGCTGACCGATCGATCGGACCGAATTTCCAATTCCGGAGACGGAGCCAATGTCGGTGGTGGCCCGTGCATTGGCCTTTGAAATGACAAGCCTCGGATCAACGCCCAACTGTGCTGCTGCCTCGCGCCATTGGTCCACGAGAGCCTGGCGGTCTGCCACCGGCCCTTTGTCCGCCCGGGTCATCAGATTGGCCGCATTGCGCGCCGCGAGGCCCTTGCCTTCCATCGTCGAAAGCTTGTCGAGGATCTCGGCGCGGCGCGAACTGAAGGCATCACGCACGGGTTTGGGAACGCCCACCGCTTCGAAATTGCCATGCTTGCCGTATTCCCCAACCTGGTAGCCGAGCTTTTCTACGGCCAAGCGGAAGCGCGCCATGGTCATGGCATTGAGCAGCGTGTTGTGCTCCCAAATCTTGTCATTTCTCAGCGCTCGCCATTTGCCATCGGGCCCCTGGGTTACATTGGCAACCACGGCGTGAAAGTGCGCGTTGGGCTCCTGATTGCGGTTCGTATCGTGCTGGAAAAGCCCGATCACGAGATTACGCGTCGCGACCACCCGTTCCTTGCCTCGGACCTCCATGCGGGTTTCGGCGAGATTCTTCTCAGCCCAGGCCAGAGTCTCGCGGACGGCAGCGCCATAGGCATCGAGGATACGCCTGTCGCCGCCGACAAGGGCAAGGATGGACCAGCTCTTGGGCATCGAGAATGTGAGGTCGGTGCCGGCGCGATGCGCCCTGTTGTCGCTCCCGACACGGCTGCCATCGGGCAGCATGCCCTTGAGCACGGCCTCGAACTGCGAGGCTTCGATAACGCCTCGCAATCCAAGCGTCTCCGCGCCTCTACCAAGCCATTGACCAGATCTCTCGGCATCGGCGCGGGTATAGTAATTGTCAGCGGCAAAATAGTTGGCAGCGCCGCCAGCAGTGCGGACATTGGCTACAGAGAGCATCAGGCGTCACTCCGCCCGGCGGCGTCTGCCTCGTGCGTCACAGTTCGAAATCGCCGAGATCGGGACCCTCGTGCGAAGGCTGATCCTGCTCGGGAACGCCGTCTTCGAGCATGAGCTTGCGGGCTTCTGCCTCTCGCTGGCGCTGGGCTGTCCGATCGACGGCTTGCGGCTTATCCGAGGGCGGATTGGCCCGCGGCAAGTCGCTTCGGCGTCCCTCCTTCACGCTATTCGATGGCTGCTTCTCATCGGCATGATCGCCTTTGCGGAGCGCCGCATTCGTCGGCAGCAGCGAACGGGAAGTACGCGGCGTTGTCTCGTGCGCTTTGGGCGACGATTTTCGTGGCTGACCGGACTTGCCTGACGGCTTCCTGGGGCCGTCGGGAATGTCCTTCTCATCCTGTTTCGCCGCCTGCTGGCGCAATTGCTCGGCATCCGCCTCGACTACCGGCTCTAGCGGAAGATTACCTTGCTTTGGGACGACAGGCTTGCCTGCCCCGTCATCGTTCGACGAAGGATGTTCGCTCTGGTTTGCTGGGGGATTGGCAGCTGTCTCGCCGCCATCACTCTTGCCTTCGACTTGTCGGATCGGCTGTCGGTCCTTGGCCCGGCCGACGAAGAGATGTGCGATTCTTTCCCGGTCTATGGGCTTCAGACGGACCGGCGCTGCAGGAAAGCCGTCCGGGAATTTGATGAAGCCTGACAGGCGCGGCAGGTTCATCAACTGGTCGGGCAGCAGCAAAGGCTCGACATGCTTGCGCGGCGTCAGGCTGACGGCGTCGCGAGCGTTGTTGTAGCCATAGGTGTAGCCCTCTTCCATGTCGCGAACCTGGCGATGACCGATGAAGTCGGAACACCAGGTAGCTGTCTCGCGGTCTGCCGTACCGAGGATCAATTTGGTCCGGGCAAGCGATGCAAGCGTCATCGCCATGTTCTCACCGTAGACCTCCTTGAGCTTGGCGTAGGCATGGATGCCGGTGACGATTGCGCCGCCGAAATTGCGCGCTGTCTGCAGGCCTTTCTCGAGAGCGGGGAGCCGGTGAAGCGCGCCAAGCTCGTCGATGAAGAACCAGCATTTGAGGTCCTTGGTGCGCGGCATCGTCATCAGCGTGTTCATCGCCGTATCGAGCCACAGCGTGAGCAACTGCGCGCACACGCTCATGTCGACGTAGCGCGCGGAGATGAAGACCATCGAGCCACTTCTTTTGGCGTTAGTGCCTTCGTCGTCATGGGCGCCCTCCTCGATCCAGTCGCGGACCGAAAAGCGGCGCCCGGAAGTGGGCAGGAGCTTCAGCGCCTTGGCGTTCACGTTGAACACTGCCCGGATCGATTCCGCCATGCGCGCGGCTTCAGGAGCAGTCAGGGGATCAGCGATCGTGCCTCGCATCATTGCGTGGACCCGCGAGAGATCAGCGGTCATCAGTTCGCGGGCAAGCGCAGCATTGGTGCCCCGCCCTTCGGCCACCAGCTTGAGGCAGAACTCGACGAATAGGGCACGCGCCGCGATAACCCAGAACTGCGCCTCCCCGCCCCCATCATGGGGTACGAGGGCTTCCGCTGCCGCCCAGAATTCACCTTCGGTGCGGCATTCGTCGAAGAGGCACCATTGCGGACAGCGCGCGTCGAGCGGGTTCAGAATGATGTCCCGGTCGGCCTGGTAGAAGTGTTCGATGAAAGCGCCGGTTAGGTCGAATACGACGCAGCGCTGTCCCTTGGCGCGGGCTTCGGCAATCATGTCCGACATGGCGACTGTCTTGCCCATGCCGGTGGTCCCGATGAGCATGGCGTGACTCTGTTCAAGCCGCCAGGGATAGACAACCGTCGCAAGATGCGAGGGCCGGTATGGAAATGCCGCAGACAGTTCCTTGGGCGAACACAGATGCCATTTCCAACCCATGGCGCTCGAAAGCTCTCGGGCGCGCTCGCGCTGGTTGTGCCCGCGCAGCTCATCGACCAGTTCCGGTAGTGTCACGAGCATGGCCCCGCGCTCATGCTTGCGCTCTTTTGAACGGCTGCCGAAGCGCGCTGCGAACCAGTAGAACAGCACGAACGCCGGCACGAGAAGCAAGGCCGAACGCACCAGAGCATCGCCCAGCAAGTCGAGCAGATGATCCCACGCACGGATCACCGGCGGATAGGCATCGAGCATAATGATGGGGATCTGGACGGTTCCTCCGAACCCCGTTTCGAGTGCGACCTGTTTGGCCGGATCGAACTCCATGAAGCCGTAGATGGCAGCATAAATTCGCATCCAGACGAGGTAGGCTTCGTGATCGCTCAGCCCTGCCGAAATGGTCCACCAGCTAGTCCAGGAAATGCCGATGGCGGCGATGATCAGCGGCCCCTTGAGACCTGCTGCAAACATGAAGCTGAAGTGTCCGAGCAGCTGACTTCCGCGCGTGAAGTTGACGAGGTTACGCTTCATCGGAACCTCCCTCGCCGGCATTTGCGGTGAGCCCCAGTTCCTTGCATTTGCGCGCGTAGGCTTGATGGGCTCGCTCACGCAGACCGTGATCGGCATGCCCTGCGAGAAGGGCATCGACGCCGACCATCGTGAACACCGATTGGCGGCTGACACGGTCGACCGATGTCTCGAGCTTCGATGCAAGATCGTCGTTTTCGCATGCCTGCGAAAGCAGCGACCGGATCCATTCGCTGACGCTGATATCGCGCCGCTTGGCTGCAGCACGAACCCGCTCAGCGAGCTCGACGGTGACATGTACCTGGAGAGATTTTGGCCGTGTCATGCACGGACTCCTTGTGGTCAGGAGCCCGGAACGCACTGCGAAAGGCGGTTATTGTCTAAATCAGAAACGAGAACATGTCAAGAACATGCGAGATGCGCAGGAATACGCCATTTCTGGCTGCCTTCAATCAAATCCGATTGGCGAATTGGCGACCATTCATTTCTGGTTGAGAAGCAGCCATTTTTGCAAAAATCCATCAACACACTGTCTTTACTATCTTTTTTACTGCCTACCGCCTGCGATTTGTCGCGTACGGTGTGCTCTTCCGTCCCCAGCTTAGAGGGTAGGTTCCAGTGTTATGACCAGC
Source organism: Novosphingobium pentaromativorans US6-1 (assembly GCF_000767465.1). Classification (NCBI taxonomy): domain Bacteria; kingdom Pseudomonadati; phylum Pseudomonadota; class Alphaproteobacteria; order Sphingomonadales; family Sphingomonadaceae; genus Novosphingobium; species Novosphingobium pentaromativorans. The sequence continues at coordinate 20,047 of NZ_CP009291.1, read as the reverse complement.
ACGGGATCGGCGGTTTTGAAGTCCCAAGACCAAGGGATGAAGACGATGCCGCTCGATTGCCGATTGTGTTAAAGATCGATCGAGTCCGCCGGCAGGAAGAATGGTGTCGCGGGCATCCCACCGGGAGCATGGATATGGCGGACGTAACACTGAGCGCGACACCCAAAGGCAATGGTTTCCAGGCAACCGTGACCTATTCGAGCGGCGTGTCGATCAGTTCGGCAGAAGCCTTTCCGACGAAGGCAGAAGCCATTTCAGCAGCGGCCATGAAGGTACTCGACATGCCCGATCGGCTCGAGATATTCGATGCGTCGGACGCCGAGGGCTGATGCTGCAGGGAATGCTCGCGCGAAACCTACGGGAGCGACAATACGGGACCCGAGCAAAAAGAAAGGAGGAAGCCCTGACGGACTTCCTCCTTGTGTGTAGCCTCAGAATTCATCGCTCAGCTTTCCGGGCACAGTGTCGATGACCCGGTCCAGCATGGACTTGGGCAGTGCGCCGTAATCGCCCTCATCGACCGCGATGTAACCTGTCTCACCATCGGTCAGGACATATTGGGTGAAGTAGCTGTGAAGGGACCGGGCATGAGCCTTGTCGAGTGCAGCAACGAAAGCTGCCTGATCTGCCTGGAATGAACCCTGCGCGATATTCAGTGAAGCGTACATGATCTTTCCTCCTGATGTTCGATGCGTCGCATCAGGAGCTGCGAGGATGTGGGTGACGGGCCGGGTCAGGGACCGCGCATAGCGCGGCCGCGAAGCGGCGATGGGGGAAACGATTTTTGCCGGGCTTGCCCGGTAAAAATGGTGGGGCCCCGTCGTCCTTGACGCGGCCCCAAAGCCCGCATCACACTTGGACTTTCTGCGAGAGAGACCTCTCCAACGTCAGCATGAAAAGCACTGGCATCGCGGCAAAAACCGTTTTCCTACATGGCCCCATGCTGGCACTGTCACGCGTGGAGGGGACCAACGGCCAGCGAAAGGACAATCTCATGGCCAGGTCCAAACCGAGGGCGCGCAATGCGCTCAAGAAACTGCGTGAACAGCGCGAAGAACTCGATGCACAGGAGGCCAAGCTCCGTGATGAAGCTGCCGCCGAACTGGGCAAGGTTCTTCTCGAATGCGGAGCCGAGACGATCGAACCTGCGCAACTGAAGCAGCTCATCCGCGCATCGGTCACCATCGGAATCGACGATGCTCTCAAGCGGCTCTCCCCCGCCTGACACTTCAACCGCGGCGGGGTGTGGGCTCGATGCCCCGCCCCGCCGTTCACGCCAGCGAGCACAAAAAAAGGCCCCGACGGCGCGAACCATCGGAGCCTTGTCATATGCGGAAGGAACTCAGTCCTCGTCGATGTCGGGCGCACCCTCATTGTTCGACGCCCGGCTGAGAACGGCGGAGCAATATTCGGCCACGCTAGCGGCGGGATAGTCCTGCTGCGGGCGGCGTAAAAGTCGTCCACCTTGAAGCCTTTCTGCCAAGTCAGGGAGGTGTGGGGATCTACAGCGTGGAACTTTATCTTCAGGTCCGTTTGGCTTGCGCGGATGGCATGAGCCAGCGGGCGGCGGCGAAGCGTTTCAATGTGTCGCGCGATACGGTGCGCAAGATGCTGTCGTTTTCATCGCCGCCGGGTTACCGGCGTCAGTCTGCACCGCAGCGCCCGAAGCTGGACGGGTTTGTGGGGATCATCGATGGATGGCTTGAGGGGGATCGCGGTGTCCCGCGCAAGCAGCGCCATACGGCGAAGCGGGTATTCGACCGTTTGCGCACCGAGCATGGTTTCACCGGCGGCTATACGATCATCAAGGATTACATCCGGGAGCGCGAGCAGCGCAGCCGGGAGATGTTCGTGCCGCTGGCGCACCCGGCGGGAGATGCACAGGCCGATTTCGGGGAAGCTCTGGTGGAGATCGGCGGGGTGGAGCAAAAAGCCTACTTCTTCGCGCTCGATCTGCCGCACAGTGATGCCTGCTATGTGCGAGCCTATCCGGCGGCGGTGGCGGAGGCCTGGGTGGACGGACATGTCCATGCCTTCGCGTTCTTCGGCGCGGTGCCGCGCTCGATCGTCTATGACAACGATCGCTGCCTTGTGGCGAAAATCCTGCCAGACGGCACGCGCAAGCGTGCCACGCTGTTCAGCGCTTTCCTGTCGCATTACGTGATCCGCGACCGCTATGCCCGCCCGGGCAAGGGGAACGAGAAAGGCAATGTGGAAGGGCTGGTAGGTTACTGCCGCCGCAATTTCATGGTGCCGATCCCGAAGTTCCCGACCTGGGAGGCCTTCAACCTGTGGCTGGAGGAGCAATGCCGCAAGCGCCAGCAGGACAAGGTGCGCGGGGAGAGCGAGACGATCGGTGAGCGCTTGCAGCGCGATCTGGCGGCCATGCAGCCTCTGCCCGCTACACCCTTCGAGGCCTGCGATCAGACGAGCGGGCGGGTCTCCTCGCAATCTCTGGTGCGCTACAAGACCAACGATTATTCGGTTCCGGTAGTCTGGGGCCATCAGGAGGTCTGGATCAGGGCCTATGTCGATGAAGTGGTGATCGGATGCCGCAGCGAAGTTATCGCCCGTCATCCTCGTTGCTATGCCCGCGAGGAGGTTATCTTCGCCCCGCTCCACTATCTCCCGCTGGTCGAGCAGAAGATCAACGCATTCGACCAGGCCGCCCCTTTGCAGGGCTGGGATTTGCCCGAAGCGTTCGGGACGCTGCAGCGGTTGATGGAAGGGCGCATGCACAAACATGGCAGGCGCGAATATGTGCAGGTGCTGCGCCTGCTGGAAACGTTCACCCTCGCCGATCTCCAGGCGGCGGTGGAACAGGCCATCGCCCTTGGCGCCATCGGCTTCGATGCCGTCAAGCACCTCGTCCTGTGCCGGGTCGAACGCGTACCGCCCAGACTGGACCTGGACATCTATCCCTTCCTGCCTCGCACCACGGTCGAGAAGACCGTTGCCAGAGCCTATCTGAGCCTGCTCTGCGACAGGCAGGAGGCCGCATGAGCGATCAGGCACCGGAGATTCTTCTCGCTCACCATCTCAAGGCCCTCAAGCTGCCTACGTGCCTGCGAGAGCATCACAAGCTCGCCCGGCAATGTGCCGCTGAAGGCGTCGATCATATCCGCTTCCTCGCCCGTCTCGTCGAGATGGAGATGATCGACAGGGAGCGTCGTATGGTCGAGCGGCGCATCAAGGCCGCGCGCTTCCCCGCCGTCAAAAGCCTCGATAGCTTCGACTTCGCCGTCATCCCCAGGCTCAACAAGATGCAGGTGCTCGAGATGGCGCGCTGCGAGTGGATCGAGCGGCGTGAGAACGCCATCGCTCTGGGGCCATCGGGCACCGGGAAGACGCACGTAGCTTTGGGGCTCGGACTGGCAGCATGCCAGAAAGGACTGTCGGTGGGCTTCACCACTGCGGCGGCGCTGGTCAGCGAGATGATGGAGGCGCGCGACGAGCGGCGTCTCCTGCGCTTCCAGAAGCAGATGGCCGGATACAAGCTGCTCATCATTGACGAACTGGGCTTCGTACCGCTCTCCAAGACCGGTGCCGAACTGTTGTTCGAGCTGATCTCCCAGCGCTATGAGCGCGGCTCCACCTTGATCACCAGCAACCTGCCCTTCGACGAATGGACCGAAACCTTCGGATCCGAGCGCCTCACAGGCGCGCTCCTCGATCGTCTGACCCATCACGTCAGCATCCTCGAGATGAACGGCGAAAGCTATCGCCTCGCTCACAGCCGGGCCCGAAAGGCCAAAACCAGACCCTGAAAATCAAGCCAATGCCGGGGGGAGTGGCCTTCGGGCTACGCCCTCACGCCACTCCCCCCGGCATGTAACACCGTGGCCTGGTTTTACGCCGCCGCATGGCCGACTTTTGCTCCGCCGTTGACACGTGGGCTGCAATGCTCGCCTTCAGTTCGGAATCTGCGGCTGGGTCACCGTGACGGCGCACATTGCGAGGGGACTGGACCAATTTGGTCAGCGGGATCGACTTGATCATGGGACTTACTCCTGATTGAGAGGTGGCTCGGTTTGTCTGAACAGCCTTTGATGTTTGATAAGTGGATCGTCTGCGGTTTGGTTGTTCAAGCTGGCGCCTGCGGGGGGTCATGGAGGTCGGACGTAGCCCGGCCGGAGTGACGCCCCGCAAGTCGCGGCCAATTCACGCTGCCACGGCCTGAGGCAGATTGTCAAAGTAGGTTTGATCGGGCGTACGTCCGCCGAGGCTCGAATGCGGTCTCCGGGCATTGTAGAAGCCCAGATATCGGCCGATCGAACTGCGCGCTTCGCTGACGCAAGCGTAGGCGTGCAGGTAGACTTCCTCGTACTTCACCGAGCGCCACAGCCGCTCGACCACGACATTGTCGCGCCAGGCGCCGCGGCCGTCCATGCTGATGGCAATCTTTTCTCGCATCAGCACGCTGGTGAAGGCCTGGCTGGTGAATTGGCTGCCTTGATCCGTATTGAAAATCTCCGGTTTGCCATAGCGCGCCAGGGCTTCCTCGAGCGCTTCAACGCAAAAGTCGGCCTCCAGCGTGATCGAGATCCGGTGGCTGAGGACCTTGCGGCTGAACCAGTCGACGATGGCGACGAGATAGACGAAGCCCTTGGCCATGGGGATGTAGCTGATGTCTGTCGCCCAGACCTGATTAGGCTTCACGATCGCAAGCTTGCGCAGGAGATAGGGGTAGATCTTGTGCCCTGGCGCCGGCTTGGAGGTGCTGGGGCGGCGATAGACCGCCTCGATGGCCATCTTCTTCATCAGGCTCGCGACATGGCAGCGGCCGATCGTGATGCCCTCCTGACGAAGAAAGTCGCGCATCATCCGGCTGCCTGCGAACGGAAACTCCAGATGCAGCGCGTCGATGCGACGCATGATCGCGAGATCTTCGGACGAAACCGGCCGGGGCAGATAATAGACACTGCCCCGGCTGATCCCCAGTTCCTTCGCCTGCCGCTTCACCGGCAAGGTGTGCGTTCGATCGATCATCGCTTTGCGCTCGGCAACAGTCCTGCCTTGCCGAGCGCGCCTTCCAAAAAATCGTTGGCCAACGTCAGTTCGCCAATCTTGGCATGCAGCGTCTTCACGTCGACAGCCGGTTCGTCGGAAGACTTCTCCGAGCCGAACACTCCGGCTGCCCCTTCAAGCAACTGCGTGCGCCACGTCGTGATCTGGTTAGGATGTAGATCATAGTCGTGCGCCAGTTCCGCCAACGTCTTCTCGCCCTTGATCGCGGCAAGCGCCACCTTCGCCTTAAATGCCGGGCTGTGGTTGCGCCGGGGTCGTCTGCTCATTCTCTGCTCCTGTCTCGCAGCCTTCCTGGCTGCCTTCAGGCAGAAAATCCAATTATCTCAGTGTGCAGATTCTCCAGGCCACCTCTTTGCGAGCTCAAGCATCGACCATCGACGCTCCTTCGGCTCAGTCAGAAGCAAGCTTCCTTTCCTCTTCTATGGGCGCAGTCGTTGATAGGGAAACCAGTCATTTACTGGTAAGATGGCATGTCACGCTAATATGATGCACGGCCCAACAGACATGTGGAACGAAGACAACGCCATTTACGACGATGGTGAATGGATTACCTGGACCGAGATCAACTCACATCTGGCGCGTTTGGAGTTCGAAGCCCGGTTCCCGAACCTCGACGTCGATCTGGTTCCGATATTTCAAGACTTGCTCGCTGTTGCGCAGAACTATTACGAGCTCACGGGCAGCCACCTTCAGGTGTATGGCGATCTCGGTGAACTCTATGGGGCCATCACTCACGGGCTCAAACTGCACCGGAATTATGCACAAGGCTCGGACGGCAAAATTGGCAATCACTTCGTTGAAGTGAAGACAATTACGCCTTTCAAGAGCAACGATACAATTACGCTCAATCTCAAGCGCAACTTTAGCAAGGTCCTGATCGTGAAGATTGATTCTGACTTTGAGGTGCAGGGCAAGCTGATCGACCGCAAAACCCTGCCTAAGGTGAAGGGCAATTCGTTGAAATTAAGTTGGGCGGATGTCGTTTCATAACTAGATTGCCTTTTGGCCTGCTCGCCGTGGATCTTTCGCTCAAGCAGAACCCACCACCCGAAACACCGCCCCTGTACCAGCGTCTCGAACAAGATCGACACCCATTCCGTCCCAGTGGTAATCGAGGTGACGTCCCTGAGTGGGGTCGGATGCACAATCCGGGTAGAACAAGCCGACACATTCACCACCCGGATGCCGGATGCTCGGATAGACAAGACCTTCGCCCCCGCCCCCTTTGAGTTCAACAGCGAGGGCTTGCGATGCAGCATAGTTGTCGGGATCTAGCGCGGGATTGCCTGCGACAAGGCTCCTGAGGTCGTGAAGATCGGCGCTTACCGAAAGGATGATCTCACGGAACTGTGAGGTCCAGCCTGGCGCTTCTACGGTGCGAGCCATGAAGCGGGCATGATGATGGATTGTCTCGAACAGCGCAGTTTCGAATGAATCCCCCGCGTATAGGACGCCGTAAGTCCCATCGGTGAAGCGACTTGGTCGGTCAGTGCTGACATGCGTGAACGGGGCCATCAGATAGGATGCGCCGTTGCCCCCTACCCGGCGGTCAGCAGGTACCAGATCGAGATTGCCGATCGTCGCCATGATGCGGGGATTGGTTTTTTGCTCGGCAGAGATCAGCAGCGGCCAATCTGCGGGGTCTGCGATATCTTCGAATAGGTCGATCGGTGGAAAGGCACTGCGGATAATCCGCACAGCACCTTTCCACTCGACCTGGGCAACCGGAATTGCCTTGGGATCAATCACCAGGCACCACGTTCGGCATCAAGATAGCGACGCACCCGCATGATATCAGTCAGCTCACCGCCAAGCATGACGTCGAGCGCACTCGCTCCGGCAAAAGCGGCGTTACCTGCCTTGATCCAGGCGTAGCCACGCTGGGCTTCTGAAAAGATGATCCTCAGCGCCTTGTGGATACCCATCAGGTTGGAAAGGCGCGCCGCGCCATCGCGCGAGACACGGCCCGCACCCTCAGCCTTCCACCGCCGATAGGAGCGAACCGGCATGTCGAGCAAAGTCGCTGCCTGTTCGTCAGTTAGTTCCCATTTCCCAAACAGGTTCAGCACGGCGCGGAACATCGCCGCTGCTTCCTCCTGGGTTACAGGATCGGGCCGGAAGGCATGGGGGACGGTATCAACGGGTTGCAGTGCCAACATGAGTATTCTCCATATGGCAGTATATAGCACATTGAATGCCATTTGGCAAGATAACGATTCTCATCCCACAAGTCGCGCCAAGACCGCTACTGCGCTCGTCGTCGGGACGAAAAGTCGCGTCTGATAGCGTATGATCTCGGTGAAGCACCCATGTGCCTTGTACCAGTCGAGGCGCGACGCCGACCAACCAGCCAGTTCGAGCCGCTGCGCGCCATTGACGAGGCTGCGCTTGAGCGTAAGCGCTTCGCGGCTTTTGATTTGCATCGGTCGCCCCGTCCCGAGCACCGCATCGACGATTTGCTCTACTGAAAAGGCATGTTCGTCTTCGAGCCCAAGCGCTTGGCATAGTTCGGGCACGCAATGGAGCGGAACCTCTCGGCCTAACAGCGAGCGTCCGTCTCGCGCCGAAATCCGGCTGACGCGAACATAGTCGGAAGGGAGTTTGTCCCACACCGGAAGCAGCAGGCCGGTTGCAATGTGCAGTCGCTCGCGCTTGAGATTTGAGGCGGCGTCATCGACCTCCGCCTGCCACAGGCGGCGAAATTCGGTTGGATCCACCGTTTCCCAGTTGCTCTCCTCGAGTTGATCGGCGGTGATGTGCCCATGCTTCAAGGGACGGACAAGCTCGAAGCGGGCCACACGCATACCTTCGTCAGTGAGCAGACTACGCGCCGGGACAAGCAGCCCGATCCGGCCTGAGCGCGCATTACGCAGAAGTTGCTGACGCGAACCTGAAAAGCCGTAGAGCTCCTCGAGCCGTTCGAGACGCAAAGGCTTGAGCGCGCGGGCAATCTCGAGTTCCAGGAGATGCGTAGTCGCGCCCGACAGCGCATCGGTGCGCAGTAGAGTGTCGGTCAGCACCTCGTAATGCTCCACCGCAATGGTCTCGACCCCAATGTCGAGCCTGCCGGCCTGGCGTGCGGCATCGATCCGCGCTTCGACGAGGCCGAGAAACTCGTCAAATATCCCGTTTTGCAGAGCAATCGGTAGCGCGAGAATGCGATTGAGCCAGCGCTGGATTGTCGGCAGGTCATCGACCATCCCGCCGTCGGGCCCTTCGACCCTGAGCCCGCTCAATTCCTCAAACCGAGAAAGCGTAACGGCTTCCAGCTTGCCTGTGAACAACAGGCCGAACCAGCGATGAAGCGCCTCCTTGGCGTAGGTGCTCTCGAGATTGTCGGCAGGATCGAAGAGGTTCTGCCCACCTGTCTGGCGCTGCCCTCGGGTCAGTGCCCCGAGGCTGTCGAGCCGCCGTGCGATGGTCGATATAAACCGACGTTCGCCACGCACATCGGTGGTCACGGGGCGGAACAGCGGGGCAGATGCCTGATTGGTGCGGTTGGTACGGCCAAGCCCTTGAATTGCGGCATCTGCCCGCCAGCCCGGCTCAAGCAGAAAGTGGACCCGGCGCATCTGGTTCTTTGCCGCGAGGTCGGCATGATAACTGCGGCCGGTGCCACCGGCATCGGAGAAAACCAGAATTCGCTTGGTCCCGTCCATAAAATCTCGCGTCTCGGCGACATTGGCCCGCGGAGAGCGCGACTGGAGCACCTGGCGTCCATCGCGCCCGACGATCAGGCGGCGGGTACGGCCGGTGACTTCGGCGACCTGATCGACACCGAACCGTCCGATGATCGCATCGAGCGCCGTCGCGATCGGCGGCAAGGCACAGAGCTGCTCGATCATGCGATCGCGCGCGGCAAGCGCCGAACGACAGAGAACAGGGGCACCGTTCTCATCGCTCATCGGTTCGGACCGGGCATTGCCGTTCTCGTCCGTAAACACGGACATCAACCGCACCGGAAAGCTTTTGGTGAGGTAATCGACCACGTATTCTTTGCAGTCGCAGTTTATGTCGAGCGTCGCAGCCGGAGGCGCGGGATTGCGTCGGTTCGTCATGATTTTACTCCAGATAATTGTGCGGTTGGGGCAGCGTGGCCGAAGGCTATGCCCGCTTGCGGACGTCGTTGAGCATGGCGATCAGAGTGTCTGACGGCGGCTTGAAGCGTCCAGGGCTGATTTCCGGCCCGCCATGCGCAGCCAAAATCCGCAGCTTCTCCTCTGAATCGGCGCGCAGATATGTTTCGGTGCTCTGGATGCTGGCATGTCCAAGCCATAGTGCGACCTTGCGAATATCGCCTGTCGCTGCGAGCGTGTGCATCGCGCAGGAATGACGCAATACATGCGGCGTGACTCGTTTGCGCAGCAACGACGGCTGCTTCTTTGCTGCCGCGTTGACATGTTTGGCGAGACGGAATGCGAAGCCATCGCGGGTGATGGGCTGCCCGTTCGCGTTGAGAAATACCTCGGCGACCTCAGTCTCAGGACGGATGACAAGCCATGCGCGGAGTGCGGACTGGGTCTCTTTCCATAGCGGCAAGACCCGCTCGCGACGGCCTTTACCCATGATGTGGACCGTCGAGAGCGATCGATCCGGGAAATCGCGCAGTTGCAGCGACACGAGTTCCGATACCCGAAGCCCCGCTGCATAGGTCAAGTGCAGCATAGCGCGATCGCGCGTACCGAGCCGTGTCCGAGGATCGGGCGCGTCGAGTAATGCCTTGATCTCGGCCCGGTCGAGATAATCGATCAGCGTCTTGTCTGCCTTCTTGCTGGGGATCGATCGAACCCGAAGCGCCTGGTCAAGACACGCCGGAACCCGATACTCGATGTACCGGAAGAAGGATCTGATCGCAGCGAGCCTGCCATTGCGGGTCCGCACACAGCTGCCGCGCTCGACCTCGACATGGCCGAGAAAGGCCATGATCATGTCGGTGCCGAAATCCTCGATCTCGAGATCGGTCGGTCGACGCTTCAGCCGATCGGATGCGAACCGGACCAGCAGGACGAAGCAGTTGGCATAGGTCTTCACCGTATGCGGGCTTACGGCGCGTTCCCGCGGCAGATGTTCGCGCAGGAAGGCTGTGAGATGGGGAGCAAGCGCCGTCATGCCGCTTCTCCCAGATACAGATCCTCGCTCGCGGCAGCGATGTCGCGCAGCAGCACTGGCGTGGCTTCGAGATACCAGTAGGTGTTGGCGACCGAGGTGTGACCGAGATAGACACTGAGCGCGGCCATGTGATGCGTCACGGCGTCCCGGTCCGGCGAGCAGGACTCGAGCGAGCGTACGGCGAAGGTATGCCGCAAATCGTGAAGCCGCATACCTGCAGTCCCGGTTGGTCCACGATATCCGAGCTGTCGCGCCAGCCTGACGAACACGACGTGGGCGCGGACCTTATGGGGTGCTCTTCCCCGGATCGTCACGAACAGATCGTTGCCCGTGGCACCGAGCCTTGCCCGGGTTGCGAGATAGGCCTCGAGAGCCTGACGGATTGATGGCTGCAAGGCGATTAGGCGCTGCTTGCCGAACTTGCCGTCGCGGACGATCAGACCGTCTTCGACCAGATCGTCGCACTGTAGTGCTAGAGCTTCGGAAATCCTCAGACCGGTCGCCGCCAGCAGACCGAACAGGTAATGATAGGTGAAGGGACTGATCATGCCCTTGGGCGGAAGATCGAGCGCCGCCTTCATGATCGCCCGGACCTGTTCCGGTTGGATGATGTGCGGCGTTGGTCGCGGACGCTTCCCCCGGCCAAACACACCGGCGGGCGGAACCTGGTTGGCTGGATCCTCGGCATGGGCAAACAAGCAGAAGTTGCGCACGAAAGTGAAGCCGGTCCGCGCGGTGTTCTGCGAAGTCGTCGCTCGGCACCAGTCGTAGATGCGGTCGATACGGGTGTGGCTGTCTCCGAAGCCAGTCGCGTAGGTGCCGAACTTGCGAAGCAGGCGCTCCTGCTCGAAAAATTTGCGACCGAGGCTGCGATGCAAAGCGACGTACCGCGAAATCTGTGCGTTTATCATGACAGGTCTCCGGGCCAGGGTTGTGCGATCTTCAAGAGCATCGGCAGATCGGTCTTGGCGTAAATGGCGGTGGTCTCGGGCGAGCTGTGGCGCAGGATGGTCCCGATGGACTCCAGGCCTGCACCAGAGCGCAGCATGTTGGTTGCAAGCGAATGCCGGAATATGTGCGATCCGGTCGGCAGACCTTCGATCCCGCCGCGCTCGAGTGTGCGTGCAACGATGCCGGCGATCTCGGCTGACGAACTGAATGGCCGGAACGGGGCTTGCGAACGCAAGAACAGGTGCGCTTCGATGGCCGTCGGGCGGGCCGCAGCAAGATATGCCAAGATCGCGTCGCCAACACCCTGTGGCAATGGCAAACGATCCGGTCGACGCGTCTTGCCCTTGACCTTCAGATGGCCGGATCGCCAATCGATATCGTCGAGACGCATATCCCGAATATCTCCTGCTCGCAGGCCAAGTCTGGCAAGCAGGAGAATGATCGCCTTATCCCGAACTTCCACCGGCCGACCTGTCGGGCAGGCTGCAATGATCCTCTCGATCGTTGCCGGGTCGATGTAGCGCGGCAATGCCGAAAGCCGGTATCTCCGTACGGAAGGCATTGCGTGCAGCAGCGCTGGGCGGCATTGGCCTCGGCCAATAAGAAACCGAAGATAGCTCCTCATGATCGTGGCGAGCAGCGAAGCCGATCCCGGGATCTCCTTGCTGCGACGCTCGAACGCATCTCGCAGAGTGGCAGCATCCCATTGTGCCGGCGCGCCGAGCATGGGCATCAGCCGCTCAATCTCTGCCCGGTATCGCCGGATCGTCTCGTCGGTCACGCCTCGATCCTGCCTGAGCCAACCGACATATGCCGCGACCTGCGGATCTTCGACCACCTTCACCGCGACCGGAGCGATGGCGCGCCGATCACGAAGAAACTCAACGAAGTGCCGTGTGCAACGCCGCCGTCGCTTCCTGCCGGAAGTGGTCAGCTTGCCGCGCTTGCGGAAAACCGGGCACCGACAATCGTGATCGGCATACTGTTTGGTGACCGTGTCATCGACATCGGTCCATGGACATCGCGATACCCGCAGCCAGGCCGCGAAGTGCTCCGCCTCTGAACGGTAGGCTTGCGCCACCCCCTTCGCGAGTTGGAGGCCATCGATCATATGCGAATAGTCAGCAAGATGACGCCCGAGATCGTAAATCCCATCGGCTACGTCGATGTAACCCTGGTCTTCGAGAAACCGGACAAAGCGCCTGACACGCGCCGCAAGATCGGCCTTGTAGGCTGTCGCTTGCGCTGAATACCTTGGGCACCGGCATCGATGCTGCTCAAAACGGCGCACGATGCGATCATCAACCGTCCCGAGCGCAATCCCGCGTAGTCCCAGCCAACACAGAAAATGGCGGATCGCTGCGCTGTACAGGACCGCACAGGCTGTTCCCTCTTCAACCGACAGAGAGGAGAGGAATGCACTGAATAGGGCGTTAGTACTGGGCGGCTCTCCAACCCTGCTTGGTGCAGGCTGAAACGACACAAATGATCTTGTTGGCATGGTGGTTCCTTCGACATGTTGAGGTCGAAGGACCGGTAATTATCTGGAGTAAAATCATGACGAACCGACGCAATCCCGCGCCTCCGGCTGCGACGCTCGACATAAACTGCGACTGCAAAGAATACGTGTAATGTTGAGCTCAGCATTACACGTATTCGCGGGGGGAGAGATCGATTTCGAGTGCTTCACGTTCCGCATCGGAGAGATCGGCGAGGCGGCGGTTGAGCATGGCTTCGGCGGTCGAGACGAGTTGCACTACAACAGCGTTGCCGTCGGCAAGTGCCGTATCAATCGCAGGCAGCAAGCTCGGCAGCTTCATCGATAGAAGGAGCTGCGCGAAGAAGCGCTGCTTGGTGCCTTCAAACACCGAAAGCGCAGCCGATTTGGCACCTGAATTCAGGGTATCGCCACTGTCAGTGTCGACGATCCGGGTTGCCTCAAGTGCCTCACGCAGGTTGGCATGAATGATTGCTTATCGCGAGGAAGCGGTAATGCGGAGGAACGCGGCGTAGTCCTGCAAAGCTGCGGAACATTTCGCCACGTCCTTCACATTATTCTATAGGGTGTCGAGCCATCCCATCAGATTGGCATCTCGCTTCCACGAAGGTGGCACGTTGCTCGCCGCCGGGGCGCCAACCTGTTCCAGCGCCTTTCGTTTGGTCTCCAGATTGGCCTGAGCATAGTGATTGGTCGTATCGAGACTGACGTGCCCGAGCCAACTGCGGATGACGGTGATATCGACCCCGGCGGCAACGAGGTGGACGGCTGTCGCGTGCCGGAAGCTGTGAGGCGTAACGTGTTTTGACTGGAGGGTCAGCGTCGATTTCGCGGCTTGTTCCACGTAGGCGTTGAGCTTGAACCGCACCCCTGACGCCCCTAGCGGTTCACCGTATCGATTGACGAAGATCCGCTCATCGGGCGCACGCGGCTGTCGCTCCAGTAGCTTCCTGAGCAATGCCACGGTTTCTGGCCAGAGCGGGCAGATGCGTTCCTTGCGCCCCTTGCCGTAAAGACGCACGAAGTTCGGTGCATCGAACCGGATTGCTTCGGGACAGAGGTCAAGCGCCTCTTGGATTCGCGCGCCACTGTTATAGAGGAACGAGAGCAGTACATGGTCGCGCAGCCCTTCGAGTGTCGATCGGTTGGGCTGGGCGAGGATGGCCTCGACCTCCTCGGGCTCGAGGTAGCACGGCGCGGAGGTGGGCTCCCGCTTCAACGGAACAGCCAGGACCTCTGAGCACTGCGCGATGTATTCCGGATTCTTGTCCGCCACGAAGCTGAAGAAGCTGCGGATGGCGGCCAGTCGGCAGTTCCGCGTGCCGATCGTGGTCTTGCGGCCATGCTCGGTATGATGAAGGAACGCGCGCACCTCGCCGGCCGAGACGTCGGTGAGCGTCAGCCGCGCGACCCCGCAGCCTTTTCGCTCCGCGACGAACCGAAGCAGCAGCCGCCAGGTGTCGCGATAAGAGCGGATCGTGTGGATTGACGCGCTGCGCTGCTCGGCCAGCCACTCCTGGAAGAACGCCCGCAACAACGCGGGCAATGGATTGCCTTTCCTCATGGCCGCGCCTCCGTGACAAGGCACGGGGCGCCGAGCGCGCGGAACCGTTCACTGGCTTCCTGCAACAGATCCTGCGTGACGGTGATGTAGACCAGCGTGGAGTGGAGATCCCGGTGCCCCATGTAGGTCGAGAGGAAGTGCAGTTTTTCCTGAGGGTTAATGCCGGACCGGTACCACTGGAGGATGCGGTTCACCACCATCGAGTGACGAAGGTCATGGACCCGCGGCCCGGTCCGGCCCGAAGCGGGCTTGAGCCCAGCACGGCGCATGACGTTGGTAATCATTGTCGTAACCGCCTCGGGCCTGTAGCGGTCATTTAAGTGGGCATGCCAGAACAGCCCTGATTTCGGGTTCTGTGGGCCGCCAGCGCGCCGCCTCGCATCGATGTACGCGCGCAGTTCGACCGCGACACTGTCGGATAGCGGCAAGATCCTGGTCTTGTAGAACTTCGTTTCCCGGATCGTGATCGTGCCCGATTGCAGGTCCACGTCACCAAGATCGAGCCATGCCAGCTCGCTTCGCCGTAGCCCGGCACAATAGGCCAGCATGATCATGGTGTAGAGGGTCAACGGCCGCAGCGGAGCGTCCGGCGACGGATAAGTCCGGGCGGTATCGAGCATACGCCGAACGTCAGCCGGGCTGAAGATATGCGGTCGCCGATGCTCCCGCGCTACTTCCCGCTCTGGCCGGGGATTGAAGCGCTTTGGCGGGATAGTCGGATCGAGGCGGAACCGCGCCTTGGTCAGGATGCGCGCCAGCTTCTGGCATTCAGCCGCGTGGTTGCGGGTCGGCTTGGCAGCCGCCCAGCTCGCAATCATTGCCTCAAGTGGTTGCTCCGCGAGGTCGGGACGGGCCTGAAGGAACCGATCGAACCGCAGCAGCCAGTGAGCCTGCGCTTCATATTGATATCCCCGGCTGCGCATCAGCATGACATGGTCTTGCATGAAGTCACCCAGCACGCTGCCGAAGGGCGCAGGCCGTCGTAACGCGGCCAAGGCTTCGTCGGAATTCGGGGAAGCCAAGGCCCGCCAGATCGGCTTGCTTTGCTTGACGTTGTACCGACGGCGAAGTGCAGCAACAGGGTTGTCGGCGATCAGCCCGATTTCGACGAGGTGGTCGAGGAAGCGGTCGACAATGCAGACCTGATTGAGCAGAGTCGACAATCGCCAACGTTTTTGCATCTCCTTCAGCCAGGCGTCGAGCATCTGCCGGTCCACCGCCGGATGCCGGCGGGCAACATCTTCGAAGGTGCAAAGGAACCAGCGATATGTCGGTACGCTTCCCGGCCGGAACTGCGATTTTACCAGGAAGGCGTCGACGACGGTGCGATCGGGATCGTGCCAGGCGCTCATGACAGCACCTCCATTCCAGGCACCTCGAGTGCCACGGCTCGGAGATCATCTGTTGCCAGTTTGAGATAAGTATTGGTGGATTCGGTGGATCGATGCCCGAGCACGTCGCCGATGATCTTTTGCGGGACCGATGCCCGCAGCATTTCGACCGCACGTGCGTGGCGGAAGACATGCGGCCCCCGCTTTCCTGCTGGCACTACGCCTGCGGCGGCCAACCGACCGCGGATCATGCCGTACAGGTTCGTCATTGCGATATAGGGTGCGCAGGATCGGACGAAGATTTCCCGCACTTCAACCTGGGGCCGCCCAAGGCGCAGATAATCCAGCAGCGCTTCACCAACAGTCACCATTAGCGGCATGTACGAGTACGCGTTGGTCTTGGTGTGGCAGATCCGGAGGGATTCTGCGCGCCAGTCCACGTCATCGAGCCGAAGGCGGCATATCTCACCTTCGCGCAGCCCATACGTGGCAAGCAGCTGAAGTATCGCATAATCGCGTAGTCCGCGTGGCGATCTGTCCTCCTGCGTTGTCGCCAGAACCGCGGCGATTTGGCTCCTTTCCAGCGTCGACGGCACATCTTCGTAGGCATAGAGCATGGGGCCGATGATGTGTGGCGTCAGATCGGTCGGGATGCGACCCGTCCGATGCAGATGGCGAACCACCGAACGGAGACGCTCAGCGACATCGGCCAATGATTTGCGCCGTAAACCAGGCGCGCGCATGTCCATGTAGAGATCGATGTCCACGATGCTCAACGTTTCGAGGCTGGCGGCACCGGCCCGGTCGAACTGCCATCGCAGGAAGTTTCGCGCCTCCCACATCAGCGCCGCAATGGACGCGCTTGCCAAACCGCGCTCCTCGCGCAGCCATGCCTCGTATTCGCGGCAAATTTCATGTCGATGCTCGTCATCGGGACCGATCATTTCTGCGTCCGGGGGCCAATTGCCTTGAGCAAGCCGGAGGAGCTTGGCGATCGCGGTGCGGGGCAACATGTGCCAACGCGCACTGGGAGGCCGACCGTACTGGATCTCAAAATCCTGAACCGCATAGCCAAAATACTGATCGACCTGCTGCGGCGTCACAGTCTCGACCTGTATATCGCACTCGGCCAGATAATCGAGAAACGCGCGGGCGTAGAGACGGTGGTTCGCCACGACCACGGGATTGTAATTCTGTGTGGTGAGCGAATTCGAGAGTTCGGTGATCAACTCGTCATGCAACTTCAACATGATTGCCTCCTCAGCTGGTCCAGGGACCGCCGAGGTTCGCAACCAATATAATGCGCAGCAACTGCGCACACTATCATGGGAATTCGCCGGTTACGCCGCGCTCCTCCGCATTACCGCTTCCTCGCGATAAACGATCTTATGCGCAGCTCGCCATAAGATCGTCCAGGCGTCTGCATAGGCGTCATAAACCGCTACTTGGTCGGGGGTCAGGCAATGCTCCAGAATCTCGTACTCAACTCCGGCGAATGAAAGGGCCCTCGCCGCATACAGCCCCAGTGACTTCAGATCGCGCGCGACCAGTTCCATTGCAGCGATACCGCCATCGCGGATATCTGCGACGAAGGCTTCGCGATTGGCAAAAGCCGTCTCGGGACCCCACAGGCCAAGACGGGTGGCATAGGCGAGATTATTGACGTCGGATGCCCCGGTCGCCGAAGCGTAGAGCACGCGGGCGCGCGGCAGCAGATTCTGGATGCGAACACCGGCAATGCCCTGCTCCGATCCTTTGACCTTCCCACGTGAGCCCTCCCCGCCAGCGGCGTTGGCCATCGCATGGGCTTCGTCAAAGACGATGAGCCCGTCGAAGTCCTCCCCTGCCCATTCGAGAATCTGATCGAGCCGGGTCGCGTCGCTTCGACCCGAACGCAGTGTCGGATAAGTCACGAAGAGTATGCCCTCGCGCATCCCGATCGGGACACCGAGCTTCCATTGGCCAAGGGGCTGGACGTCGATGGGAAGGCCGCCGAGCGCGCTCCAGTCGCGGCGGGCATCTTCGAGCAAAGCTTCGTTCTTGGAAATCCAGATGTGGCGCCGTTCACCCCTCACCCACCGGTCGAGGATGACAGATGCGACTTGTCTGCCTTTACCTGCGCCAGTTCCGTCACCAAGAAAGTAGCCCATGCGGTAGGCGTGCCCCTCGGCGCTCGCCTTCAAGGCGCAGCCCTTGTCGTCGGGCTCAAACCGTCCCGGCAGATCGCGGGCATGCGCGCTTGCGGCATAGATCAGGGTCTCGGCCTGCGCTGCGGATAAGGCGCCTCCAGCAATGAGGCTCGACGGAAGCTGAGGCACCACTTCGGGCACGGGTGCGGTTATCGAACCCATCGCAACGGATTCGACCAGGGGGGTCGGATGCGGGACAGCATCTGCAATTGAGATCCGGCTCGGCCGGTAGGGCAAATAATGCCCAACCTGGCTTTCGATCGGCGCAGGTGCTTCGAGCGGAGTAAAATCAAGCGGCAGGATCGACGGCGCCGCATTGGTTGGATGGACCTTAAGTGGAACTGGTTTCGTCTTGTTCGCAACCAGCCGAAGCGGCAATGCTGGCTTGATGCCGATGCTGGGTCCCGCGGGCAGGCTTACCCGGTCAGGGAGCATATCGATCAGCAGATGAAGCTCGGCAAAGTTTGCCGGCTGGGCGATGATCGGGCTGGTACCATCCTCAGCCTTGTCGAGAATCAGGAGCCGGGTTGAGATTGAGGTGCCCTGCTTGATGAAACCGCGCTCGATCGTCGCGTTGAGGCGCAACGAGAGGGGACCTGCGATCCCGGCGAGGAATTTCGGAAGCTCGAACCATTCGGGCATCACTGCGACCAGACGGCCACCGGGCAGAAGGCGCTTCCAGGCAGAACGTAAGTGCCGGTCGCCAGTGCGGCTATCGTGGCCCCTCTCGATACCGTGTGAATATGGCGGGTTCATCAGCACCACGCTCGGACCCACGTCGGGCGTCAGAAGTTCGTCGATCAGTTCCCCGTCAAATCCCGTGACTGTCGCCTCCGGAAACACGACGCCCAGGCATTCGCGGCGCAGCGGCGATATCTCGTTGAGAGCAAGACGCGCAGTTGCCTTTGCTGCCCATACGCCCAGCATCCCGGTCCCGGCCGACGGTTCGAGAACCAGTTCAGCGGCAGAAATCGCGCATGCCTTTGCAGCCATCCAGGCCAGACGGGGCGGCGTCGCGAATTGTTGCCACTCGATCTGCTCGTCGCTCCGGTTGGACTGGGTCGGGACCAGACCTTCAAGGCGCGTGAAAGCCTCATCGGCAAAGCTGGATGACATTGCAGGTGAGAATTCAGTTGCCTGCGCCAGGAACAGCACCTGCGCCAATTCAAGTGCGGCATGGGCATCGCGTACGGACCAGCGTCCTTCGGCGTCGCTACCGCCGAAGTGATCGGCCATTGTTGCATTCACAGTGAGCCGTGAAATTGCTTGATCTGCAGCGAGCCGTGCGGCCAGCGCCCTCGCCGCTGCCAGCACTTGCGGCTCGGCGGGATCGGAGAATGCGAAAGCGTTATTTGCGTGTGACATGAGAGACCTCCTGAAGAGGCCCTGGGTTTGTCCGGGTGTCCGTTCGGATGGATCCGCCCTGGGGCCTCACAAGGCCCCAAGCCCGCTTTCCTCTCACCGGCATTCAGACCGTAGCTCGGACTGAGCGCATGAGCACATCATTCCAGTCGTCGCCGGTTAGCTCCGGACGCCTGGTGACAATCAGCCGCCCTTCGCAAGCGTAGGCCTCTCGCGCACGCTCTTCAGCAAGGTGCCCGCCCGCATCATTGTCGACAAAGAGATACAGCTGGTGCACCGATTCCGGGATAGTGGCCAAGCCGAAGCGTTCGTTTCCTAGCGTCGCCCAGCAGGGAACCTTGAACATTTGCATCGCTGAGAGGGCCGTTTCGTTTCCCTCTGCGAGGCCAAGGCGTCCCCCATTCGGGTACGCGAAACGCACCGCCCCGGAACCGGGGCTGCCTAACGCACGCCTGGGCTGATCGAAAGAAGCCAAGCTGGTTTTGTCGAGGTCAAGGAAGGAGCGGTGCAGCGCCAGAATTCCGGCATCATTGCGCACGGCCGCCACCATCGCGGGTAGAAACCGGACAGCACCCTTTGGCCCCAGCGGCATATGCGGGTGGAAACGCAGCTCCGGCGAAGAAATCGTGATGCCTCTGGACACGAGGTACTTCTCGGCGGGGCTGCCCGCGATGGTCGACGCCTCACGCCAGAGCCTCAGCGCATTGCGATTGGCGACTTCCTCGCGCGGCTCGGCCACGATCGGACCACTCGTGCCATCGAACAGGTCCGCAATTCGTATTCCGAGCCCGGCCATGGCTTCTATCACCGCCTCGTTCGTGCAGCCGGCAAAGCAATGAACAAGAATTGCGCGCTTTCCGAGTGTGATGCTTAGCGAAGGAGTGCGATCGTCGTGGGCCGGGCAGCAGCACATTCCGCGCGAACGCGACCAGGCACCGCCCAACTGCTCGACTATCTTGCGCGCGCGGTTTTCCAGTTGCAGACCTTGGAATTGGGTTGATCGGTATTGGTGCAT